>JAXGPX010000009.1:0-82040 GCA_040766745.1 Bacillota bacterium | reverse complement strand
TGCCCCCGCCTTTTACAGAGAGCTCACCGTCAACAATTACTCTGTCAAGAGTCACGGTGCCTTCGCCGACACTCTCTGCAATGAGCAAGTCGCCGGTGATATGGTAATTGCAGAGTTCAACGTTTTCAGCCAGCACAACCACATTGCCCTCAATAACCGTCTGCTCTTCGGCATTCCCGTATGTGCCTTCTTCTGCGAAGACTTCAGCCACAAGCCTGTCCAAAACGGTTACAGTTTCTGCACGCGTGAAATTGGCCGCCGGGCTGAAACTACCGTCAGGATACCCGGTCATTAGGCCCGCTCTTGCGACGGCAACAACTGCCCACCGGCTCCAAGCCGGGATGCTGTCGACATCAGTGAAGTCAAAGGTTTCGTCAGTTTCCTCGAGCCCGTTAATCCTCGCCAGAACCATGGCGGCTTCCTGCCTGGATATGTTGGCGTTGGGCTTGAACAGCCCTTCAGGATACCCATCCATATAACCGGCTCCTACGGCCTTTGAGATATCATCGGCAAACCACTCATTGCCAACAACATCAGCAAAGTTGACCGAAGAAAGTGTGGCGTACCCGAAGGTTCTATTGAACAAAGCCGCAAATTCGGCCCGCTTAATTGGAGCATTTGGCCTAAACGTTCCATCAGGATATCCGTCAACAATCTTCCTATCTACCCACCTGCCAATAACCTGTTCTGCCCAATGCCCTTCAATATCGGTACCAGCCTGAGCTAGTATTACCATAGGTCCTGAGCCCAAAATCATGCACATTGCCAGTAAAACAGCAATGAGCCGCCCGCTACGCTTATTACTCACTTATCAATCCCTCCTGAAGACAATCTTGTTCCCTGTCCTGGCACTGACTGAGACTATCTGATATTTGTTGTCCCTATATCGGTGCCTCACCCATAACGATGCTTTGCCGTTCTCTTTGCAGTTGGGGCCGGCACACTGAGGGATTGGACAAACAGCCCAGTAAGCCGGTGGTTTGGTGGACTGAGCCACCACCTAAACCGGGTGATTTCCGGTAACAACTGCAAGAGAAAGGGACCGTCATAAAGTTGCCATTACGCCCAACCGTTTCCTTAACCCGTTTCCTATACACGTTTCCAACGCAACAATCCCAAAATAAAAACCGGCTCGCTTTTCGCGGCCGGTTTCACCACTGGCTCCGAGTAAGGCACAGGTGACCACGTTCTCCTTACTCCTCAATGCCCCCGCATTTTGAGAATCAAATGCCATCCCGTATTCGGGACTATCGAAGCTGAGCGCACAAACCTTTCCCGGTCAGAATCTCACCTTCCAGGATCAGACGTTTAGTTATCTAACCTCTATTTCTGAGATGCCTATCTTTGTGCAATAACAGTCAAACCACAGCTTTTATTGGGAATACTACAAGTAGTAGATAAGATAGCTGCATATAGTGCTGTAATGCTGTGCTGAGTAGCCACAAGCCGCATAGCGGACAACGTTGGCAACATATAATTCCTGGTTTTGACCGTTTCTCTGCGCAAACGACAACATAAAATCAATTCTACATTGCTTTGGCAAATCCTTCTTCTGTACCTGCAATCGATAGAACTTGCATCATTATTAATGATATCATCGTTAACCGTCACAGAGTGTCGCTAACATTTGTTCGAGTGCCGATTCAGCGCTATTCGCATGCAATTGCTACGCAGTGTATTCCGTGCCATTGTGGCCCCTACTCGGTCTGCATTATCGCTTTTTATGTTGTGCACCGCGGTATCGGAACCACTGTGCCATCAACTTGCTGCTTCAAGCGTCATCATCCAAATACCGGCCTCCCTCCGACACAATTCTCCCAAGATGATGTATAATCAATTCCAATGAGTCAAAACATTGCTTTGCGGCTAAGGTATAAATTAGAATAGGCCTTGTGCAGGGTTTGATATTAGGTCAGATGCGCCGTACAAGGGAAAATGTTGAACCCAGGCCGAGCAATCGAGATGCACAAAGATATGACTAAACAAGTCATAATCCATGTGCCAGCGAGGTGAAAACCATGTATACAAATAAGATTGAATACCTGTTACAGATTCTAATAGACCTTGCCAAACACGCCGCAGGCTCTCAGGAGAATTACATTCTTTCAAGGGAAATCGCTGAGCGGCAGAACATACCGCCCAAGTATGTTCCTCAGCTCATGGCCATATTGACCAAAAGAGGTTGGGTCGACTCTGTCCGCGGTGCCGGAGGCGGTGTAAAGCTGGCAGTAGACCCAGCGTCCATTACAATTCAAGATGTAGTCGACGCAACCGGCGATAACTTTTTTGTCAAAGCATGCCTCAGTGAAGAATCTTCGTGCCAACGAAAATCTACCTGCCCCCTGTTTCCTGTATGGCAAAAGGCACAAGAAAGCCTGAGAAACATAATGAAGAGCACTACTATTGCCGAGCTTGCATCCGAGTAACAAAACCTTTCGATATTTCAAAAAACTATTGACACGACCTATGTCTTTGAATTAAATATAAGTTAGTAACTAAGTTATAGGCGCGAGACAACACGGGCAGCAGGGTAACAAGGTTTCATTCAAAGCATTGGATTTCTCACCAAATCTCAATTTGAACATTCCGGGAGGGGTACAAAATGACCGTTTTCAATCCCATAAACCCACAGGCAGACTCAAGAATCGATATGCTGGCTCAGGAGCTTCTGCGTATCAACCGCGGAGAGATGGACCTTGCCGAGGCTAGACATTTCTTAGAAGGCATTAGCGAAGTCGAACTCTCTCTGGCAGAACAGCGCTTGCTGGAGCAAGGTGTTTCACCTGACGAACTGCGGGACCTCTGCAAAGTCCACCTGGCAGTCCTCGACCTTCAAGTTCAGAATCTAAAAGAGTCTTTGGGCCAGGGACACCCTTTGCACACCCTGATCACTGACCACGACCTGATTCTGGGGTTCCTCGACACAGTAAGCCAAGTGGCAGACGACTTCTCGAAGAAGACATCATGGTCCGGAGATGCTAAGGAAGGGGAGCATCTCCAGGCACTTACCCAAGCAGCTTACCACCTGGTAGAAACCGACAAGCATCACCAAAGAGAAGAAGATGCGCTGTTTCCTGCAATGGAGAACCTGGGGATCACCGGGCCAACACGTATTATGAGGCTCGAACACGACGACCTGAGGCCCCGAAAGAAGGCTCTGCTGGAACTTGCCAGGAGTGTACGGGAAATGAACTTTGATGACTTCAACGCAAAGCTGCAGGGACTCTCGTCGTTCATAGTTTTCAACCTGAGAGACCACATCTTCAAAGAAAACGCCATACTATACCCATCGGCTGTCGAAGCCATCAAGGACGCTTCTGCGTGGGAAAATATCAAACGCCGTTGTGATGAAATCGGATACTGCTGCTTCACTCCCATGCAATAGGGGGTCGGGCGACAAGAGTGCTAGGTATGCATGGGCCTTGCATAACATGGCCATGCAGGCGATAAACCAAGGCCTTATGAGGTTTTGGGGTGACGTTTGAGGGCTGTAAGGTGCAGCTTACTGCCCTCCTCCCAACACTACCGAAGCCAATGCCCATGCAAGAGCATCCATGCTGTTCTTGCACTCGGCTAAAGTATTGTCGATACCGCCTACCTCGACCAGAATTGCAAGAGGCGAATACTTCTGGTTGTAAACTGCAGATGCATACAGAATCCCCCGGGTAATCCCTGGATACCGTTCTTCCAGTTTCGCAATAATCTGCCGTGAGAAATTGTAGTTTGAAACCCAGTTAGCGTTCTCTGTTCCAACTACCAGGAGCATCCTTGCATATGCCTTTCCGCCTATAGTAACCGCCGTCAAGCTCCTAGGCTGGCTGTCCCGGTGAACGTCTATCATCACTTTGCAGTCAGGATACTTTTCCCGTATGGCCACAACTGTTGACTCAGACCTGTAATAGGCTCCCAGCCTTGAATCTTCATCATGAACAGTCTTTGAGTGCAGTACAGGCAACCTGTACTTCTGTTCCAACTCCTTTGCTAGCATCTCCCCTACCTTCACTACTGATTTCGACGTATCGCTGGTAAATGCGTCGGCAGCCTTCTTCTTATTGAGTTCAGGCAGGTACGATTCAGTTGCGTGGGTGTGATATACGGCCACAACAGGCATGGACCGGGTGATAATCGTGGCAGGCGTTACTTTCTCGCCAGGAGGAAGAGACAGCAGTACTGAACTTAGCCCCCAGTCCTTTTCAGGGTCCCAGGTGCCACCGTCTGCCACCAGCATTACCGGATCATCGGTAAACCTGGGAAGATTGGTGGCGACCAGATCGTGAACGCCCCGCGGCGTGAAACCCATGAACCACCCTATAATCTGAAGGGGAATACTGGGAATGTTGGTATCCTTCCTGAATTCTTCTACATATTCGATCATGGGGATACCTGCTTTAAGCAGAATCTTTGAGAAGCCCTGCCGCCGCCAAAGCAGATCAAATATTGAAGGTGTTAGAATCGACCCATCTCCCGGGGTGACTGTGCCCGAACCGTCACCTGTAAACGCCGGCAAAGACATATCTTGCTGAAATGACAGGCAAAACATAATAAGGAAGATTATGAATAACGCCTGTGAAAGAACTGCTCGAATTCTCATGGTCTTCTTGGACCTCAAGCGCCTCACCCCTCAATTCCGCTTCAACGGCACAAGCCTCTCCGCCCCTCCTATCCTTGGATATGACAGAAATCCGTCAATAATTCCGGTTACACAGGCGGAAGCGCCGGGTAGGGCAGCAGCAAAAATAAAACCGGGCAGCCCCACTCCTATTGCAAAATGGGATTGCCCGGAATACCTACGACCTAGTTATCGAGTATATGAAGTATTATCGATAAATCCTACCTTATCACAGTAGGAACGAATGCGTCTATGATACCGATTACCAACGAGGCAAGCAGCGAGCCTAGAATCGAGACCCTCATACCCGGAACCAGGTACTGAGCAACATAAATGACAACAGCTGCTACAATAAACCCTACGATGCCTCTGGACTGCGGCGATATTCTCTCTCCCAGAACGGCTTCAACTGCCCAACCGATTGCTGCAATCACAATTGCTGCAATAAGGGCGTTGGTAAACCCGAATACTGAAAATCCGGGTAAAACCATTCCAAGGACAAGAAGAACAATGGCAGATACAACAAATCTGATAATAACGCCTATCCAGGTATTTCCGCCTCTATCTCTATTGTCCAACCTTTTTCACCTCCGTAAAAAGACGTGACCGCTAGACGCAAGAAATATGGTAACCTTGGAAAAGGAAAGTTATTCATGGGTGCTATTGTGGCTTGAACTTGAGTGGCAATATCCATAAAAGCAATCGCATGGAAAATGTATAGTGAGCGTACTTGACACCAATTTAACGGGTGTGTATAGTATGTATTGCTGCTCCTCGATAGCTCAATGGCAGAGCATCCGGCTGTTAACCGGAGGGTTGCAGGTTCGAGTCCTGCTCGAGGAGCCATCATATGCGCCCGTAGCTCAGTGGCAGAGCGGTCGGCTCATAACCGATTGGTCGGGTGTTCGATGCACCCCGGGCGCACCATTCAAAGTGGCCCCATGGTCAAGTGGTTAAGACACCGCCCTTTCAAGGCGGCGACACGGGTTCGATCCCCGTTGGGGCCACCATTTTATTTTACCTGGATGCGTCACTTCTTTGAGACCTCAGCTGTTTTCGCACATGACTTTCGGGTACATCACCTGTTAGAGTACTTCATAATCATTCGCCGAACACTTTCGTTAACTTAAAGACCTTCTGTGGCTTAAGCACTAGTACGATATCTTAATGAACCAGAACACTGTGTTTTCGCTCCAGCCAAGGTCCCACGGAAAATACAGCCTGTCAGCAGTGTGGCTGGCTATTGTAACATACCCTCGTGGATCTTTGCCTACTACTACCGCAACGTGATGAATCTCGCCTTTGATCTCGTATGCAATTATGTCACCTAGTTCCAACCGGTCAACCGGGGATAATTCCGGAGATGCCTCACCCTGCAGGCTCTGACTGGCCGATACCGCCTCGCCGAACTTGCCTCTAAAGATTCGGTACCCCCTGCCGCTGGACAGCAGATGCCACACCAGGCTCTCACTTTGAACCCAGGCAGTGCTTCCCTCCTTTGTGTAATGCCATCCCTGGCCTTGGGGGATACCTCCGGCATGAAGCACCTGAGATGCAAAGTTTGCGCAATCTCCGCCAATAAATGTATATACCCTATATTTTGAATTGTACCTACCGCCGTCGGGCAGTGCACGGACCCCTGAATGCTTGACTGCATAGTCTAAAGCCTTGTCCCTGTCAAAAGCCGCTCTGCCTGAGACTTTGAGAGAGTTCAGTGCCTCCAGGATCCCGTAGTCCTGAGCAGCTGCTGTAATTGGCCGGTAGGTAACTGGGCTCATTGAGAGGCTATCTTCCCATATCTCCATTCCCACCCTGCCATGGATTCCATGATTCAGTGACATCGATACTGGCTGAGCAGGTTCGCTTACGTCATCTCCCAGAGGATCCATATACCAGTCCTTTCGTATCTTCCATCTGCCATCTGATAAGGCAATTTCGATAACATGGACTGTTCTTGATCCAAACTCGTGGATTTCTCCGCATCCGGGAGTCCCATGGCTCTTCCCCCAGCCGGCAAGCCTAATACCGGTCGAAGAGGCAGAACTGACGGTCAGGATGGATTCAGGCGCCTGCCCATCCATCCCATAAATCCACGCAGGTTGAAACAGGTCGGCAGGGCTGTATTCATACGCGTATACAGTGTGCTCAGTCAGTTCAATCCAGAAAGAACCGTCGCTTTCTTCAGAAACTGAGTCAATCTCAAAGGTATTTGTTGCTTCAACAATGCGGACCCCTCTTGCCAACGCCCATTTTCGCAAGTAGGTGGCACGGTGCTTGGCCTTTTCATAAGCCCATTCACCGGTTGTGCTGGATAAATCGTAATTTTCCTTGATTTCCTCTGCGTCTCCGCCCAGTAGGAGTTTGGTTCTCTGCTCTAAAATGGCCTGGGCAGCAAGTGTTGCTTCGTGCTTCTCAGGCGAAACCTTTGATGCAACATACATCTTAACTGCAGAAACCAGAGCCGACTGGTGGGACTTCCAGTTTCCAAGCGGGAAATAGTCTAGCAAATATAGAGTGAGGACGGCGAGGAGAGTCAGGACAGATAGATATATGGCTAGTTTTCTTGACGCGTTCTTCAGGTTCGCTATGCGTTTCCGCCGGTAAATCACAATAGGCAGCCGCCTTCGCATATTCCATCACTCCACAACTTGGGCTCACAGGCCTTAGGCCAGGCTGACTTGGTTGCACGTGACTTAAGGCACGTGCTTTAGTGTCTGCTTGACTTGAGCTCACGTGACTTAGGCTCAGAAGAATGATATTGAGCCAGGGCCTGCTCTATGCAAGGAGCACACAGCTATAAGGATAGGAAACCGCATGCAGCGGTTTCCTTCCTGCATCATTCCTGCATCATTCCTGCACCATTCCTGCATCATTCCTGCATCATTCCTTCACCATTCCTGCATCATTCCTTCATCATTCCTGCATCATTCCTTCACCATTCCTGCATCATTCCTTCATCATTCCTTCATCCAGTTTCCATCCGACCTCCACATTGTTACGTGGTGACGTATTCGGCTCGTGTACAACCCAGGGTTACATCTTCCTTGGAAATGTATTGCCGATTGGACACTTTAACTGGCCTGTATACCTGGCTTGCGGGTCCCACGGTGAATGTGTTGCCAATTGAACACTTTGGCTGAATGGTAAGCCCAGCTTCCGGATTCCTGGGGGAATGTGCTACAGGTTGGACGCTCCTGGCTGAATTGCAAGTCGGGCTTACGGGTTCCAGAAGAATGTACTGCTGGTTGGACGACCTTGGCTGAATTGTAAACCCAGCTTGCGGATTCCAGAAGAATGTGCTGCTGGTTGAACGACCTTGGCCGAATGGTAAGCCCAGTTTGCGGATTCCTTTGCCGCCAGACGCTGTTTACACTGTCCGGTAACATTGCATTGTCCGTGCTCTTCCATTTCCCACCCAAAATTAGTATAATATTCGCTACATAGACTATAATTAATGAAACCAATATCAAAATTCTGTGACGGAGAGTAGTAAGCAGAGTACCTCCTACAGAGAGCAGGGCCGGCGGCTGAGAACCCTGCGGAAAGACCCCTGCTGAATGTCGCTCCTGAGAATTCAATCGGAAACGATTGAACGGACGGCCCGTTATAACCAAGAGAGCCTGTCCTCTGGAATTCCTGTAACATTGCAGCCTGTGCGGCAAAGACGATACGCGCAACCTGCATAACCAGGGAAGCCGGAGCGTTCAGGAAACAAGGTGGTACCGCGAATTAGGCCCCTTCGTCCTTGTGCCGGAGGGGCCATAATATTTGTTCTATCCGGCGAAGGTGTACGCCTGAGGCAAACAGCCAGCACAGCAAGCACAGCCAGTTGAACCAGAGCCATACCAAGAGTGTGTGCCTGGGACAAACGGCCAGCAGATCCAACGGCACACCAAAGGGTGTATGCTGGAACAATGGCCTGAAGTAACGGCGAGGGCCAACTTCCGGCCGTACCATGTCCCGTAGTGTATGCCTGGAATAATGGCCTGAAGTAACCAGGTCACACAACGGGCCTAAATGTGCCAAAGGCACACCATTTTCACAATTTCAAGAGGTGAGCACAAATTGGCAAACGACACAAACAGCAAGGGAGAACAGGGCCATACATCTAACCAGGCACATGAACCTGATATGGCCCTTCGAAAGAGCCTTGCCAAGGCTTATGAACCGAAAAGTTTCGAGCAGAAATGGTATTCGTATTGGATGGACCAAGGGCTGTTCCAGGCTCACGTCCGTCCTGGAAAACCCAAGTTTTCTATTGTAATTCCTCCGCCCAACATTACAGGTGCCCTGCATATGGGCCATGCACTGGATACTACCTTGCAAGATATTTTTGTCAGGTATAACCGGATGCTGGGCAATGAAACCTTGTGGCTGCCTGGAAGCGACCACGCTTCAATTGCCACCCACGCCAAGATTGAAGAAATGTTGGCTGCAGAAGGCACGTCCCGGTGGGAACTTGGCAGAGAGAAGTTTCTGGAGCGTGCATGGGAATGGAAAGAGAAGTACGGCCACATCATAACTGACCAGCTCAAGAAGATGGGTGCATCATGCGACTGGTCAAGGGAACGTTTTACAATGGATGAGGGCTGCTCCAGGGCAGTAAACGAAGTCTTCCTGAGGTTATATGAGAAAGGGCTCATATACCGCGGGAAGTACATGGTAAACTTTTGCCCTGGCTGCCGCACAGTAATCTCAGACATCGAAGTAGAACATGAAGATACAGACGGCCACCTGTATTACATCAGATATCCGCTCTTGAACCCGGGCTGTGATTCACAGGACTGCGATCACACAGGGCGGGTTGCATCTGAGTACTCAGACTTCATAACAGTCGCCACTACAAGGCCTGAGACAATGCTGGGTGACACAGGTATAGCAGTGAACCCCGGTGATCCCAGGTACGGCCGCCTGGTAGGCCAGTACGCAGTGCTGCCACTGGTAGGCCGCATTATACCCATAATCGCCGATGAACACGTAGACCCTGAGTTCGGAACCGGGGCCGTCAAGGTAACCCCAGCCCACGACCCTAACGACTTTGACATGGGATTGAAGCATAACCTGGAGTTCATCTCGGTCATCGACATAGAAGGAAAGATGACAAAGGACGCCGGAAAGTATCAGGGCATAGACAGGTACCAATGCCGCAAGCAAGTGCTGGAGGACCTTGAGACCCAGGGGTATTTGATCAAAACCGAGCCCCTCAAGCATTCGGTAGGCCACTGCCACAGATGCCATTCGGCTGTTGAGCCCCTCATATCCGAGCAGTGGTTTGTGAAAATGGAGCCCCTGGCCAAGCCGGCACTTGAGGCAGTCAGAGACGGACAGGTGACTTTTGTGCCTGAAAGGTTCAGAAAGATATACGAGCACTGGATGGAGAATATCAGAGACTGGTGTATTTCCAGACAGCTTTGGTGGGGCCACAGGATTCCCGCATGGTACTGCGACGACTGCAATGAGGCCATCGTGGCGACTTCAGCTCCTGACAAGTGCCCCAAGTGCGGCGGCAAGGTCCATCAAGACGAGGATGTGCTGGATACCTGGTTCTCATCAGCCCTCTGGCCGTTCTCCACTATGGGTTGGCCGGAAAATACAGCTGACCTGGAATACTTCTTCCCTACTGACATCCTTATCACAGGGTACGACATCATTTTCTTCTGGGTTGCAAGGATGATCTTCTCGTCGCTTGAGTTCATGGAACAGGCGCCCTTCCACCACGTGCTGATTCACGGCCTGGTACGAGATGCCCTTGGAAGAAAAATGTCCAAGAGCCTGGGCAACGGTGTGGACCCACTGGAAGTTATCGACAAATACGGGGCAGATGCACTGAGAATATCTCTCATCAGCGGCGTGGCTATGGGAAGCGATATGCGCTTCTTTGATGAGAAGGTTGAAGGTGCCAGGAACTTCTGCAACAAGCTGTGGAATGCAGCCAGATACTGCCTGGCTAACCTTGAAGGGTGGCAGCCGTCTGGTACAGCATCTTCACAAATATACTCACAGGCATCTCTGCTCACATCCCGGTGGATCCTGTCTCGGCTGGAGCAAACAATAGAAGCGGTGGAAGATGCAATGAGCCGGTATGAACCAGGCGAAGCGGTAGATATAATAATCAACTTCATCTGGAACCAGTTCTGTGACTGGTATATTGAGTTTTCAAAGGAGGATCTGGCCAACCCTGCGACAGCAGACGAAACCAGATTGGTGCTCTATCAAGTGCTCAAGAACTCACTGGCACTTCTCCACCCATTTGCGCCGTTCATCACAGAGGAACTCTGGTCGTACCTGCCTGAAAACACAGGTTCGCTCGATGCAGGTAGCAACAGCACGTACAATAGCGGGGATCCCAAGTCTGATGACATCTGCCAGGCAAGTGCTTGCCAGGCAAATACTTGCCGTGCAAATATCTGCCGGGAAAACAACCTGATAGTAGCCAATTACCCAGTACCCGGTACCTTTAGCCTTGATCAATCTGCTGAGGAACAGGTAGAAAACTTAATAGAAGTGATAAAGAGCATCCGAAACATGCGGGCTGAGGTCAACATCCCGACCGGCAAAAAGGAAAAGGCCATTATGCTGGTTGATGAACCGGGACTGTGGGAAAACCTATCTCCGTATATTAAGAGGCTCGCCTGGACGGATCCACTGGATATTCAGGATAAGAAGAACTCAAAGGAACGTCCAAGACATGCCCTTGCGTCAGTGGCTCGAGGGGCTGAGGTGTTTCTACCTCTGGCAGGTGTGATCGACATAGATAAGGAAATGGCAAGATTGGAAAAGGCCGTAGGCGAACTGAAGGAAGACCTGGATAGGACGGAAAAACGGTTGTCCAATCAAGAATTTCTCGCCAAGGCACCAGAGGATATTGTTGAAAAACAGCGAAAAAGACAACAGGAGAACAATGAGAAACTTGAGACGTTGAAAAAACGCCTGGAGATGCTCAGCCAGGCAAAGAACTAACTCTAACTGACGTCAGCAACGGAAGCGGGGAAATATATGAGTCAGGATCTCAGCCAGAATAAGAAACAAGCAGGTAGACGCGGACAAGAAGCTGGCATTGCTCAGGCAGGCCAGAACCATGACAATACAGGCACTCATATTGGCGGCATCACAGACAATGATATTGATACCGCCTACCAGGATGCCCTTAGGTGGATTCATTCCAGCATGCGTTTTGGATCCAAGCTGGGCCTCGAGCGCATTTCCAGCTTGCTCGAGCTCCTGGGTAACCCGCAGAACAACACCAAGTTCATTCATGTTGCCGGAACTAACGGAAAGGGTTCAGTAACGTCTATTGCGGCGTCTATTTTGAAAGAAGCCGGATTCAGGACGGGAATGTACATTTCTCCCTACCTGGAGGACTATCGCGAACGAATCATGCTAAACGGCAGGAAGATCCCGAAAGACAAGATTGTGGGCCTTGTCGGCCAGGTTCGTCATGCCGTAGAGCAGTTGATAAAGGAAGGATTTGAACATCCTACTGAATTCGAGATTAACACTGCTCTGGCATTCCTATATTTCGCACAGGAAGACTGCGATTACGTAGCACTTGAAGTAGGAATGGGCGGCCGTTTTGATGCAACCAATGTGGTCACGCCAGTGGTCTCGGTTATTACGACTATCGACTTCGACCACATGGACAGACTGGGCAACCGGCTATCGGAGATTGCCTTTGAGAAGGCCGGGATCATAAAACCTGGAGTACCGGTAGTCACAGGGGCGGTTGAGGAGGAAGCCCTTGATGTGATTAGAAGGCGCGCATCAGAGTGTGGCTCTAGCCTAACCGTTGTAGGAAATGCGCCACAGTTGACTGGCAAATTGCCCGGCACCGGCTGCCCGGACAATGGCTGTAACTCTACATTAGTAGATGGCCTGCCTGTCGCCGGCGTCACATGGAAAGAAGCACCCCGGAGACAACTTGACACATCAGGTACCCAAAGAGATTTGGCTATCCTTGACGTCCAGGTAGTCAGTATTTCGGGGCCTGGATTTGAATACAGGAATCTACACCTGCCTCTTTTAGGTAAACATCAGCAGCTAAACGCAGCCCTGGCAGTTGCCGCACTTAAGGTAGCTCAGGTGAAACCCGCCATCCGTACCTGCGGCTCACGGAAGGAACACGCGAACCGTCCCCACGTTCCACGGATGCAATGTGCGAACCAGCCCCACAGTTCAAGCAGTTCGGTGCTGGATTCCATAGCCCTGGATGAACAGGCTATCAGAACCGGTATCGCCAAGGCAGTATGGCCCGGGCGGCTTGAGGTAATGCACAAAGATCCTGTTATAATCCTTGACGGCGCACATAACCCTCAGGGGGCAAGGGTGCTTGCTGAGTTCATAAAGGAACTCTCTGACAGAAAAATCGTGTGTGTCTATGGTATTCTCAGCGACAAGTGCTACAAAGAATCAACCTCACTAATTGCTCCTTTATGCGATGAAATGATAGTGACCAGGCCTCAGACGCCAAGGGCGCTTGACCCAAAATTGCTGGCCAGTGAGGTAGCAAAACATACAGAGAAAGTCTCTGTGGAAGCTGATTGCGGCAAGGCTATGGAACTAGCCCTCACAAGGGTTTCGTCTAGGGACGTAGTGCTTTGCTGCGGCTCGTTGTACCTTGTTGGCCCGGTGAGGACATACATCCGGAACAAGTTTGGTATTTCGCCGTACGGCGGAGAATAACAATTGATAGAGCAAAACTTTGCATATGGAGGAGGTCTTTGTGCTTTCTAGCCTGGGGAACAAGATATCAGATATGGTCAACAAGATACGGTTTCTCCCGGTGAGTCCGGATTTCGGTTATCTGCCTAAGATAGCCACCGAGCAGGGTTTTTTTGTGTTCGGAGACAAGGAATCTTTTCTCAAAACTTACGAGATTCACTCTGCTCCTGAGGTGGTTTCGACTCTGGACTTCAGCAAGTTCTATCTTGTAGGAGTGCACCAGGGACTGCGCCCGACAGGCGGTTACCGGATCCATGTTCGGGGAATCAAAAGGTCTGCTGGAAGAATTGAAATATCTTTGGAATTCCAAGAGCCTGAACCGGATCAAATAGTGACACTGGCCATGACTACACCGTCTGTGTTTTTCCTGGTTCCCCGTCAGAAAGAAGAAAAAGCACCGCCGGTATTTGTCTTCGAATCAACCGGCGGAATCCCGCTGGCAGAACGCAAACCCGAATTCGGCAAATAAGTGAGGGGGGTGTAGACCCATGAGGCGAACCCGCATATCAAAAAATCGAGCTGTATCCGGCATTGTCACATTCCTCATACTTGCCATTGTCTTTGTGGGTTCAGGTTACCTAATAGGAAAATTCGTTTTGTCTTCCCTGCTTCAACGTCAACCTTCCGGAGAGCCTGTCTCAGGCGACCAAACCAAGCCTCCGGGAGACAGTTCAGTCATTACGGCCCAGATTAGTACTAAACCTATGACCTTGTATAGAGTACAGTTAGGTGCTTTCTCAAGCCGTGAGAATGCAGACAAGACAGCAGCCCAAGCCATTCAGCAAGGAGTCCCTGCAGGAGTTATGAGCCCTGATCCGCTGCACAAGGTGTACTGCGGGGTGACAAGTTCAAAAGAGGCTGCCACCAAATTGTCTGAAAACGCTCTTCCCAAACTGTCAGGACTTGTTGCCAAAGATGACAATCTGTATGTGGCTACCATGGATATTAGCGCCAATGATTTTTCGATAACAGGAGCCAAGTCTATAGTGGAAGAGCTTGGGCAAGCGTTTGCGACTATTGATAATGCCATGGCATCTTTAGTAGGCTTTTGGGATTCATACTATCTTGGCCAGGAAACCCAGGTCAACCTGGCAACTATGGAACAGGATATCACAGCAGTCAAGGACGGCCTTGCAAAGATTACCCCTGATACCGGCACGAAAACGCCCCACGAGATTGCTTTGCAGCTTGCCACAGATATGGAAATCGCCATTAAAGAAGCCCGCAAGGTTCATGGCGGAGACGGAAGCAGCGCTACTGCGGGTATGACGGGGCTTATCAAACTGGTGGATGAATACGTCCAGAGCCTGAAAGGCCTTTGATAGCAGGAAATGGCCTATGCGGCAGGCCATTAGCTAAATGTTTGAATCGAGAACGTATCATAGTGGCCTGTGCAACAGGCCACTATCCTTATTGGCCCCGGTTTGCCGTGGCATCTTGTCGTCCAGGCTTATTGATGATAAGATTCTATGATGTCACGAGAAGTTTTGGTGGAGGTGCCGTTTTTGGCTAATATCAAGTCCAGCATAAAAGACATACGACGATCCGAACGACGTCGCCAGAGGAATAGAGTTATTAAATCCCGGGTTAGAACCTATATCCGCAAGTTTAGGGAAGCGGCTGCGACTGAAGACGAAGACCTGAAGCAGGCAAGTTTCAAGGCAGCCCAGGCCCAAATCGATAGAGCCGTTTCAAAGGGCATACTTAAACCCAACACTGGAGCACGGTACAAGTCCCGATTGTCTGCGATGCTCTAGAATCGAAGAGGGGGCCTGCCTGGGTTCAAACTGTGGCAGTATCTAGGGTCCAGACTCAAGCTCTGCCCAGGGTCAAAACTCAGGCCTGGCCTCTTTTGCGGCCTTTAAGCCCTCATAGAGAGAACTAACCCAAGAGGTTTATGAGAATATAGTCCATTGCTGAGACCGGGTCTGTGTTGCCTGATTTCAGGGACTCGTCAACACTGCATAGCAAGCGAATCGCTTTCTCTAATTGCGGAAACGTCCAGTTTCTCGATTGATCTAAGGCCTTTCTCGCTGCATACGGATGAACTCCAAGGGCACGCCCTAATGAATCCTGGCCCGTTCCTTTTTGCGATGCATCTTTTGCCCTCCACATAAGTCCGAAGTGGGACCCGAGCACAGCAATCATGAAAACCGGGTTGACCCCTCTTGCCCGCAAATCCTCGAGTTCTAAGAAGGCCTGCCCTATATTTCTTGTTGCGATTGCATCAGTAAAAGCAAAGGTGTTCATCTGAGGATCAGGCGAAACGCAGTCCAGCACATGGGAGATAGCAATATTGCGCGAGGGCTGAGCGTATAGTTCAAGCTTCTCAACTTCCTTCTCTAAACGCTCTATGCTCCTGCCTACAATGAGAATCAGATTCTCTAAGGCATCCCTGGTTATGTTGTAACCGTCTTCCTTTAGCCTAGCCCGGACCCAAGAGGATGCATCCCGAAACGACGGCTGAGATGCCTGGACTGATTTGCCTCCCAGTTTGCCAAGTGCTTGGGTAAATGCCTTTGGAGCAGGGTTTTCTTTCGTAACAGAAGAAAGTACCAGGCAATTCCCAGGTGCAATATTATCAATCCACCTGTCTGGCTTCTGGTCGAAAAGTGCCTTGGCTCCTCTGACAACCCAAAGCCGCGGGCCAAAAAAGGAAGGCTGGACAAGAACCTCACGCATATCAGCCCATGTAGCCTCATCGCCTGACACGTACTCTGTTCCGTCAGGAAAGGCATTGGCCAGGAGGCTTATGAGCCTGTCATGCCAATATGCCTCTTCCCCATATATCAAGTATACAGGGGCGGTTTTACCTGATTTGATTTCCTTCTCAGCCTCAACCGGTAACGTCGAAATTCACTCCCATTAGTAATGCTCGTTTGCCTAGCAGCAAGATATCTAGCAGTTCTCTGGGCTTACCTGGGATAACTAGGTTGGTAATAGGACCTGACCAGAAGCTGCCTTCTTACCACTTCGCCGTTGCGTGTTTCCACACGGTATGTCTCAACCAAAAGCCCGGGGTTCATTCCTTCTTCAGGGTACTCCTCTAATACTACTGGGGCCAGCTCGTATGTGCTGTCATTGGGTTTCCCAAATACCCGTACTGTGACTGTGCCATCTTCGACCCAGGCTCCGAAAACTACAGGAGTGTCGAGAGTGTTCCTAACCTTTAGGTCCAGATAGTTCCACGCGACTGCTGCATCACACCCTGGGTCGGCATAATCAACCGGGATACCATGGGCGTGGATTTCAGGAAACTCTAGGCCGCTTTCGGCAGCAGCGTTGAAAAGAGTAGTAGTAATCTGGCATATGCCGCCGCCTACATCTGGAACAAGACGGTTTCCTACAACCACGTTTGCATACCGGTAGCCTCGCTGTACCGACCTCTCCCCCGCCTCTTTGTTGAAACTGTAGGTCTCTCCGGGCAGAAGGACCCTTCCGTGAACGGCTTTAGCAGCAAGGGCAAGGTTTACGTTCCTGTCGGCCTCGTCTAATTTATAGTTCGTTTCATGAAACGCAACAAGGCTCAGAGGCTCCAATTCTTCTGAATTGGCCGGAGCAATTTCTTGGAACGGAACCTCCACTGTGGTTCCTTCAAGATGCTCAAGGGCCTCTAGGACCGCTTGAGAGGTAACTACCTGGCCTTTCTCAGCAGGCAGAATCACAAGATCATAACCGGAGAACCCATACCGCTCAGGCAAAGCCTCATTAGACAGGTTCTTTGCAATCTTTTCAGCTATGTCATTCAGGTCAGTCGATATCATATTGGAAGGCCCCGCCATGACTGTCTTGGGCCCTTTTCTGAAAAGAGATGAAGGCACTAGCTTTGAACGAGAATCTATGTAATCTTCAAGTTGCTTTGCTATCTGGCCGGTATCAGGCACTACTCTCAAGTCCTCAGGAAGTACTTCGCAGGTCATATCACCTGCTTTGAACAACAGTGGGCCCTGCTGAATCTCAGATACCTTCTCTTCAATTACATTTATGGCCTCTTGCTTAGGAAGCCCGCCTAAAGGAACGCCGAATGCCCATACGTTCTGGCTGACTACTTCCTCTCTGGCGCAGGATGCCAGCAAGATGGCTGCTAGTACTACTCCTACTGCAATTAAGGCTTTGTGCTTGTCCCAGGTTATGTACATTGATTATCCACTCCGAAATAGATTGCCCTGCATAAATAGTGCCTGAATACAGGAAAACGTTATGTAGCATATACAATTCTACCAGACTTACTCACATTCCTACCACCGCAAAAAGGGCTTAACCTGAATCCTGGTACGGTAAATGCGTACCATTACCGCACCGTCAAGGTCAGTCCTCAACACTTGAAACCCATTTTGCTCTGCCGATTCTATGACATCCTGGGAAGGATGGCCATATGAATTGGGACCTACGGATATTATGGCTACTCCAGATGAGCCGGCAGGTTGTGCTGCTCCAGATGATGCCCCTATCCCAGATCCTGCCTCTGGCCCGGAACCTGCCCCTGGCCCGGAACCTGCCCCTGACCCGGATATTGCCCCTAACCCGTTCGACAGCCTGCCATAGAACCCAAACACCAGAGAATCGGGGCTTCCGTGATGAGGTACTTTCACAATTGGGACAACCGCTCTCGAAAGGCCCTGGAAGGCCTCTGCCGGCCATTTCGACCATTTCTCCTGGTCGGCCTGGCCGATACCTTGCCCTGTCTCTGGGGCTTCAATCAGATCCATCACAACCTTACCGGGCGCATCACCCCAAAATTCCAGGTACGCCGGAAACCCCTGGGCCTGCAAAGTAAAGACAAGGGAATCCTCATTGGAGTAACCGTCGCCACCTTGCCCGGAGCTTGTTGCAATACCGGCAAGGGCAGTACCTGCTTCGCCTTGACTGCCAGTGGACTTCCCGCCTGCACCTGTTCCCGTGACTGCACCTGTACCTACACCCATACCTCTTCCTGCACCCGTATGTATCCCTGCACCTGTTCCTGCTCCTGTCCCTGCCCCCTTCGCAGGATGAACCACCTCGATTATTGCGTTCCCGATACGGTATACCTCACCTGCTCCTGCCTCAGTAATCTTCGTGTGGGCAGATGCTGCTATCATTTCGGCAACGGCCTCTTTGCTTCCGGGGCAGGTCATGATCTCTTTCACATCAAAGCCGCTGCAAAGCACTTCCAATCCCCCAGCATGGTCCGAATGCAGGTGAGAGACTATACATAAATCGATCCGCCTAATACCTTGCCGTTTCAAGTAAGGTGCCAATACCCGGCTGGCGGCATCATAGGTACCTGTGTCTACAATAATTACAGTCAGCCCTGTTCGGACAATTACGCAGTCTCCCTGGCCTACACTTAGGAAAACCACCTGAGGCCAGGGAAGATAGTAACGCATGAACACCGAAAGGAATAGAATCAGCGACAAAGCCGGCAAGGCAAGGCGCTTTGCCGGTCTGCGGCCGGGTCCCTGCCTGACAGCCTCAAGCAGCAGAAGTACTATCCCGTAGTAAGATAGGGTTTCGATAAGCCCGGGAGCAGGAAAGGCGAAAGATACAGCCGGAAGCCTTGCGACGGAGTTACTCAAATACCTCATCCCGTGGAGTACGAAGAAAGACAACCATCCCAGGGCCTTACCTGCGAACCAAGGAAAACAAAGTACCGGCACGAATGAAAGCATCCCTGCCACTGCAAGGACTGCCCACAGCCCTCCTAAGAAGAAACCTGCTATAGATACGTCTTGAAAATGACAGGCCAGCAGAGGAAGCAGCAATGCTGCCATAAGGAGAGATTGAAGCAGCGACCGCCTTACCATTCCCAGCCTTAACCTTGATCCAAACACAGAAACGTACTCACGGGTAACCCATGCAGAAACCATTCCTGCAAAGCTCAATTGAAAGGATGTATCCAGAAGCGGATACGGGATACGAAACCCAATTACAATACCACAAACGGCGCAGGCGGCCAAAGTTTCGTATTTCCACCGGGTCCAGAAAGCAAAGTGCCTTAGCACGACACAGAGAAAAGCCCTCAGGGGCCCGGTTGACCACCCAGATAGGCCTGCCCAAAACCAGGCCGCAAGCACACCTAAGATTCTGGATGCATTGACGTTCTTGGTTATCTTCCTAGACAGGCGTTCCACTGCTCTGGAGGCCATCTCTACGTGGAACCCGGCAATAGCTATGAACCGGTATAGGCCTGAAAGGCGGAATCCTGCTGAATCCTGTGAGGAGATTTCACCCCTATCTCCAAGAAAAAGCGCCTTCAGAATTCCTTGCTCTTCTCCAACAAGGGCCTCATCGATTCTCGTTTCAATGTACAGAGAAATACGCTGGAAGAACTCTCTGCAAACATCAGGCCATGGCGGCCGGCTCATATGCCATGGTTGGCCTAGCCCGTCTAGCCTAACTGCCTGGCCCGGCTTATCCAACCCGCCTGTCGGTCCTTGATCCAACCCCGGTTGGATAACCTGGCTGTTCCCATGAACCCGGCCTTTGACGGTACCTTTCAACTCAGCAAAGATACCCTTGCTCATTAAGTACCTTCTGTAATCAAACTCTCCGGGGTTCTTGGCAGACTGTGGAACACTAAACTTGCCTGACACAACTAGGATATCTCGACGCCTAATGGAAGCTGAGGATTGCCCCTGAAAGATGCTCACGTTAACAAGAAGGCCTTTCCAGTCTGACAGCATCAGGGACGAAGTCTCTCCTGAAGTCGCGTCTATTAGCCTGTGGATCTTGCCTGAGAACTCTGTTCGCCTTTCACCTGTTTTCGGGTTACTCATAACCTCAACTATAACAAGGGGATTTTCGGCCTGTACCCCGCCAAGAGTTCGAGACCATGCAGCATTGGCCAGGTGCTCTGCAGATAGGATCTTCCGTTGCCATGCATCAGCCCGCATAGCGCCAAGCATGAAACCTACGGCAACCAGTAAAATAACGCCTGCTGCCGAACCTGATGCACAGCCGCCTGCACTGCCTGCTGCTGACATCTTGTAAACCGCCGGAACTCTCCCGACACGTTTAGAACCTGCTGCTCCGGCTTTCAGCAATCTTCGGCGAGTATTTACAATTGCTGCTGCGCAGCTGCACAACAAGGCTATCCACAGAACAACCGTGAGGTATTTGGGAAATCTAATCGGAATTGGATAAGTAGTTCCCATTAGGAACCCTATACAGGGCCACAGCAGGGGCCTTTTGTGGCTCTTGAGCATCCCCGGCAAACCTGGCGGCGGCTGAAAACCGTTTTCCCGGCTGTGTTGATTCTCTGCAAATCCACGATAATCATAAGGCGGTGCCATAGTTCGATCTTCTACGGCACCGCCTTGATTTCCTTTCCAGATTATATTAATCTTTCCTACATTAATCCTTGTCTCTGACATCCCAGGCCTAGGGCGAACCGTCGCTACCCTAGACAAACTATGCCAGGCCTAGCGTGAGCCGGGCATTCCACCCTCACAACCAAGCGTACCACCCTCAGTGAACTGGCCCAACAGGAAGCAGTTCCGGTACCCTCTACTAACCAAGCCTACCACCCTAACTAATCCAAAACTCTACGGGCTATCCTCATTCGCTCCTCAGGGCCTCAACCGGCTCCAACTTGCCGGCTCTGCTTGCCGGGTATACGCCAAAGACAAATCCTACAAGGACCGCAAAGGCAAAAGCAACTACTATTGATACAGGAGACACTGCTGTCTTTGGGCCAAGTTTGGCAACCAGCTTCGAACTTCCAATTCCCAGAAATACCCCTGCAAGGCCCCCCAATGAACAAAGCAGGGCCGATTCAGTCAGGAACTGAAGCAGTATCTGAGACCGGGTTGCACCAAGGGCTTTTCGTAAACCTATTTCCCTTGTACGCTCAGTAACTGCCACAAGCATTATGTTCATAACCCCAATTCCGCCAACAAGCAGCGATACGCCTGCAATGGCGCCTAACATCAAGGTCATGGTCTTTGTAGATTCCTTAAGCTGGTCAAGCATAGACTGCTGGGTCCATACATAGACTGCATCATCGCCATACCTGGCTTGAAAAATCCGCTCGACTGTAAGCTGGACTGCTTCGACAGTATCCTGATTCCTGGCTTTGAGCAGAACCATATCGATCTTGTCTGTACCTCGCCTTCTCTGGGCGACAGTCAGGGGCACAAACATCATCTGATCGACGCCCTCACCAAGGTTCTCGCCTTTTTCCTCAAGGACACCGATGATCTCAAACGGTTCCTGTTCAAGGAAAATGTACTTACCTACAGGATCCCGTCCTGCAAACAGGTCTTGCATAACCTGCCATCCGATAACTACCACCGGCCTTGCAATCTCTACCTCCACAGCAGTAAAGAATCTTCCTGAGTACAGATCATGATTTCGTATCTTAGGAAATATCTCTGTTACTCCCTGAGCAGGGGCATATCGCTCTTTTCCTTCATATGTTACGCGAGCTCCCCAATGCACCTGAGGCAGGGCCATTTCCAAATCGGGAACCCTTTTCTTCAAATCATGCACCTGGTCAACAGTGAGCCTTGCGTCCCACCGGTTCATATAAAGTTTCAGGATGTTGGTGCCAATGCTCTCGAAATTCTCAACTACATCTTTACGGGCTCCCAAACCGACTGAAACCAGGGCAATAACAGACGCGACACCTATAATTACACCTAGCATTGTGAGAGCGGATCTCATCTTATTGGTCGTAAGCCCACGTATGGACACACTGAAAAGGTCAGAAAGTTTCACGACATTCCCTCCTATAGCAACCCTTTCCCCTTAACCTCCTAATAGCCATACGGATAAGGACGGATGCCGCCTCCCCCATCTTTTTCCGGGTCTTTGCTCATAGCTACAACCACTTCCTGGCCTTCAGTCAATCCGCTCAGAATTTCTGCATACATATCGTTCATAACACCAATTTCAATCTCAATAGGTTTCCGTGAATTGCCATCCTTAATATCAACAAACCACTTGTCCTCTTCCTTGTAAACTGCCTCAACCGGGCAAAGAAGAACGCCGTCTTTCTTTGAAACGAAAATCTGGGCCGAGGCCCCCATACCCGGCATTAGGAATCCAGGGTTGGTCACGCCTACAGTAATATTGAAAGACGACATACCGTCTTGCATATTGCCGGATACTCCCACTTTGGAAACGATACCCTGTACAGTCTGTCTGCCCTGGGGCCCCCAGATCTCTATGTCTGCCGTCTGCCCCTCGGCAATCTTGGGCACATCAATTTCATCTATTCTTAACATCAGGTTCATTTCAGTAAAATTGGACACTCTGGTTATGATGGTGCCCCGGCCCACGGTTTGGCCTGGGGTTATGTTCCTGTACATGGCTACCCCGTCAAGAGGGCTCACAATCTCCACGTTCCCAAGCTGTGCCCTGAGTTCTTCCAGTTCCAAAACCGCTTTTCTGAACCCAAGCTGCTCTTCCATTGCCCGCAAGAGAGCCTCACCCGGTTCAAACTGCAGAATCGGATCCCCTGCTTTAACAGTGGCTCCATCTTTGACAAACACTGCCTTTACTTTGCCTGTAAAAGGTGTAGATACGGCCTCTTCGGATCCATAAGCCGTTATTTCAGCCTTTTCCTGAACATCGCCTGTTGGGGTATGGATTGCCAGCAACCCTCTGTCTCCGGTTCTTAGCAAGCCAGGGTTCTTCATCTCGACCCATACTTCGTAGTAGTATGCTGATTGCCCGGCAATAGGGGTAGGATCAGCTGCAGTAACCACTCCAGGATCTATTCCATCGAACCGGTCAGGCATAAACGAAGTCTTCTGGCCCACTTTCACCTTATCAAACAGTGGTTTTGGCAGCAGAAGCTGAATCTTAAGTTTAGAGTTATCGACCACCTGGCATATGGTTCCCGGTGCACTGCTTCCTGGCTGAACAGACAGCCCTGTTATCTGGCCTGAGATCGGGCTTCGTACCACAAGTGCCGTTTCAGGATCTACGTCTGCAACTTTGTCAGGCGACACTCCGAAAGCTTTTGCCAGGTTCAAGCGGAGAAGATCAAGCTCAATCTCTTTGCGCTTGATTTGAACTTCAAGGGAGCCTGCATCAACAGTAGCCAATATCTGCCCTTTTGTAACCTGCTGCCCTGACTCAAAGAATATTTCCTTGATTACCCCATCTGCTCCCGATATGGCGTCCTGTTCCTCACTTGCCTGGAGCATTCCCCATCCTCTCACCGTAACCTCAAGATCTCCCATGGTGACAGGCTTGGTGACCATTACCAGTTTGCCTTTCTTGTCGCCACCTAGAAGGGAACTGACTCCCCAGTAACCCAGCCCGATAACGGCAATTACTATTACTGAAACAGTGGCCCATTTTCTCCATTTCTCAGGAATCCGCTGCATAAAATCGTCTCCTCTCCCACATCTACACCCACACTAGAGCGGCTTGGTACATAGTAATCTAATATGACCAAATGATAGCAATTCCTCCAACAGTTTCTCAACAACATTATGACGATAGCCATGTTCAGTTTGTTCCCAAGTTCTTCTGTTGTTCGTTCTCTTATTTGCCTGTTTCTCCGGGCTCTCCTGTTTCTCCCGTTTCTCTGGAATCAACTTGCAGCTCAGTTCTTTCTTTGTCGACTGCCTGCCAGGTTCGCTAGGCTGCTTGTGGTCACAGAAGACGCACTCCCCGGTGAAGGCGCGACTTCTTCGATTTCGGCGGCCAACTCCCCCAGTCCGAAAAAAACACCCGGGGAGACTCACCCGGGTGTTTTTGGGCTCACGGGGTCGATCAACGGGCCTGCCGGTGATCGTCCTCACGCTTATTAATAGTCAAAGTCTGGCTGTGGCGGATAAGGAGGTGTCTTTTCCTTCTCAGGCTTTTCAGCTATAACAGCCTCAGTGGTAAGGAGCATTGACGCTACTGATGCAGCGTTCTCAAGGGCAGAGCGGGCAACCTTAAGAGGATCCACAATTCCGCTCTTGGCTACTTCCACAAACTCCTCGGTTACTGCGTTCAGGCCCCAGCCCTTCCTATCGCTGGTCTTTACTTTCTCGACAATAATCGAGCCTTCAAGTCCGGCGTTCTGGGCAATCTGCCGGAGGGGTTCTTCCAGGGCTCTCCGAACGATGTTTACGCCCACTTTTTCGTCGCCCTCTACCTGAACTTCATCAAGGACATTAAGGACGTTTACATAAGTAACTCCGCCGCCTGGTACCATGCCTTCTTCAACAGCGGCTCTGGTAGCAGCAAGGGCATCCTCGAAACGATGCTTCTTCTCTTTGAGCTCAGTCTCGGAAGCGGCTCCCACTTTGATAACAGCTACGCCGCCTGCGAGCTTTGCGAGCCTTTCCTGAAGCTTCTCGCGGTCATAATCAGAGTCGGTCTCTTCCAGTTCACGCCTGATCTGGTTGATACGGGCCTCAATATCTTCCCTGCTGCCCTTACCCTCAACGATAGTGGTCTTCTCTTTGCCAACGCGCACTGTTGCAGCTTCGCCGAGCATGTCGAGGTCGACATTCTCAAGCTTAACTCCAATATCCTCAGACAGGAACTGTCCGCCGGTAAGTGCAGCGATGTCGCCGAGCATAGCCTTTCTCCTGTCGCCGAATCCAGGAGCCTTAACAGCACAGATTGACAGGGTTCCGCGGATCTTATTGACCACCAAAGTGGCCAGGGCTTCGCCTTCGAGATCCTCAGAGATAATCAGGAGAGGCCTGCCGGATCTGGCAACCTTCTCGAGAAGGGGAAGGATATCAGCAACGGCAGAGATCTTCTTTTCGTAAATGAGAATGTATGGATTCTCAAGTACGGCTTCCATAGCATCGGTGTTGGTTACAAAGTAGCCTGAAACGTACCCTCTGTCGAATTCCATACCTTCCACAACTTCGACAGTCGTTGCAGTACCCTTTGACTCTTCAACAGTGATGACTCCGTCTTTTCCGACTTTGTCCATGGCATCGGCAATTATCTCTCCGACTTCAGGATCATTACCGGAAATGGCGGCGATATGTGCAATGTCCTGCTTTCCTTCAACCGGGGTTGAAAGGGTCTTCATTTCCGCAACTACCCGGGCAACAGCCTTATCGATGCCACGTTTTACAAACACAGGGTTGGCACCTGCAGCAACGTTCTTGAGTCCTTCTCTTACAATTGACTGGGCAAGGACTGTGGCGGTAGTGGTTCCGTCGCCGGCTACGTCATTGGTCTTGGCGGCAACTTCACGGCAGAGCTGAGCTCCCATGTTCTCAAAAGGATCTTCCAATTCGATTTCCTTGGCTACTGTTACACCGTCTTTGGTGATAACAGGTGAACCAAACTTGCGGTCAAGGACTACGTTCCGGCCTTTGGGCCCAAGAGTGATTTTCACTGCGTTTGCCACAGCGTCTACTCCTGCCAAAAGGGCTTTGCGAGCCTCGACATCATACTTGATTATCTTTGCAGGCACTTATAGGTTCCCTCCTTAGAAATTTGCTTAAGCCAATCAGTTAACTGCGTAGAGATAAGTAGCGTACGTTCACTCCTTGGCCTTGACTGCGAGAATATCGCTCTCGCGAACTATCAGGTATTCTTCGCCGTCTACCTTGATTTCAGAGCCGCTGTATTTTGAATAGATGACCCGGTCTCCAACCTTAACTTCCGGCACCAGTTTTGTGCCGTTGTCAAGAATTCTGCCAGGGCCAACCGCGACGATTTCCCCTTCTTGCGGCTTGTCTTTGGCGGTATCAGGAAGAACGATCCCGCCCTTTGTCTTTTCCTCTGCTTTAACGGGTTTTAAAACCACGCGATCTGAAAGTGGCTTAAGGATCAAGATGAACCCCCCTTGTGGTATTAACTGATGATTGTTCCTTGTTAGCACTCTCGATGCGTGAGTGCTAACCGAACACTATTATATGGATTGACAATAGTAATTGTCAACGTTTTCTTGAGTCACCATTCATTTCACGTCATAATTCGGAGGATCGGGGCTTCTTAAATTCCCCTTTTCATACCTGAAAGGATCTACCTGAGCGTGGGGTGGAGGCCTATAAGGCCTGATTCGCCTTTTATGCTTGCAGTGATCTATCTGTTCGTAGGATGGGGGACGTTCTCTGGATTCCCCTTTCATTTTGAGGAACCTACCTGAGTGTTATGAGGTTTTCTATTTTGGAGTAAGTCACTTCGCCAATGCCCGAGACTTTCTTGATATCTTCCTTCTTGGCAAAAGGCCCTCGCTGTGTCCGAAATGCGACTATAGCCTCGGCCTTGGCCGGGCCGATTCCGGGAAGTGCTTCAAGTTCTCTGGCAGAGGCCGTGTTTATGTTTAATGGAAAACGAGAGGTATTTGAACCTGTGCCTGATCCCGAACTCCCTCCAGGCAATGAGCCTGACCCGGAACCGGGGCTTGACCCGGAACTTGAGCCTGATCCTGAGCCATAACTTCCCTGGCCTGAAGAGCCTGAACTGCCCCAGCCGGCAGACCCGTAGCCTGCCCCTGGAGGAGAACCTGTTCCCTGGCCGGGCCCTCCGGACCCGTCGAACTCGCCCTTCTTGGGAACATAGATTTTGTCTTGATCGTACAAAAGCCCGGCAAGGTTCAAAAAATCAACGTCGGCGCCATCAAGGGGCTCAGCGAGTTTCAGGGCTTCATATATCCTCTGACCCTCTCTGAGCCTATATACTCCTGGAGATTTTACGGCTCCGGTTACATGGACAAAAATCTCCCTGGCATTGTCCTGCTCAGGTGAATCGCCGTTACCGGAATTGGAAAGACGGCCATAATCACCCGGCATACCGTGACCACCTTCGGCTCCAAGTGCACCGGAAGTACCGTAATGGCTGCTTCCGCCTCCATCCTCACTATGCCTGGCCGAGGATTGTACATCGGGCAGAAGAACCAGTTCCCTGCTTGACGAAGGGAATACTCCTTGCCACCACAAGCTGGCAGCACCTATAAGCAGCAGAAATGAAATTGCGTAGATAATAATATCTGGCCGCCGGTTCATGGCTATATGCTACCACGAGTACCACAATTTGCCAATAGGGATCGAGTTGCAGTGTTACCATTGGTCTCACACATGGCCTTCCGCAAATCCCTAACCGGCCTCTATAATGGGCAACTTGTGGAACGCGCGAACCGTCCCCTTGTTCCAACTTGTGGAACGCGCGAACCGTCCCCGTGTTCCACCGTGTTTCAAAGGGCGGCGACTATGTTTACGAGTTTATCTTTGATTACAATGACTTTTCGCACTGCCTTGCGGGCCTCTTCGCCTTCTCCTAACATCTTGGTGATTTTCTCAGCTGAGAGGGCTTTTGCTGTTACCTCTTCATCGCTGCTGCCTGCAGGAACAACGATCCTGTCCCGGACCTTCCCGTTAACCTGAACAACAATTGTCACAACGTCCTCTTTGATCAGGTCCGGATCAAACTCAGGCCAACCTGCGTCTTCAACCATTCCATCCTGGCCGAGGCGCTCCCACAATTCGTGGGCCATATGAG
Source organism: Bacillota bacterium (assembly GCA_040766745.1). Lineage (GTDB taxonomy): Bacteria > Bacillota > Sulfobacillia > Fermentithermobacillales > Fermentithermobacillaceae > JAXGPX01. The sequence goes on along the minus strand of JAXGPX010000009.1, from coordinate 54,316 downwards.
GAGCAAACGGATCGAGCAATTTGACCAGTGTCAGTTTGGCTTCCTTTAATGCCTCTTGGTTCTGATCTTCAACAGGAAGCCTTGCGTACCGGCCAATGTAATTGGACAGTTCCATCAGCTGAGACACGGCTGTGTTCAAAGCCAATCGGTTAAAATCCTCGGTTACTTTCTTTATACTCTGGTGGGTGATCCTGCGTAACCCTTCAGTAGAAATCCCCTGGGCCTGGCTAGCGTCTTTGGAATCACCTGTTGAAACGTCAAGGGGACTCTCATGAGAGTCACTCTCGGCAACTTGCTTCCATACCCTGCGCAAAAACCTTTGCGCCCCTTCCACTCCGCGGTCAGACCATTCCAGATCCCTTTCAGGCGGGGCAGCGAACATCATGAATACACGTGCCACGTCTGCACCATATTTGGAGACTATGTCATCAGGTGATACAACGTTTCCCTTGGACTTTGACATTTTGGCACCGTCAAGGACAACCATGCCCTGGGTCAAGAGGTTCTTAAAGGGCTCATCGGCAGGGACCAGCCCGGCGTCGTACAAAACCTTGGTTATGAACCGTGAGTACAGGAGGTGCATGACAGCATGCTCTACGCCGCCAATGTACCTGTCAACCGGATTCCAGTAATCGACTCCCTGCTTGGAGAAGGCTACCTCTGTCTCATGAGGGCTGGCAAAGCGGAAGAAGTACCAGGATGAACACACGAAAGTATCAATTGTGTCTGTTTCACGCTTGGCAGGCCCGCCGCATACAGGGCAATTCGTATTAATGAATGATTCATGCCTGGCCAGAGGTGACGGACCTTCAGACGTTACCTTCAAGCCTAAAGGCAAATGTACAGGAAGATCCTGGTCAGGAACAGGCACGGCCCCGCATTTCGGGCAGTAGATAATCGGGATAGGTGCTCCCCAGTACCTTTGCCTGGAAATGAGCCAGTCTCGCATCCTATAGGTGACTCTCTTACGTCCTGCTTGATTGGCCTCTAGGTACTTAGTGACTTCCTTCCTTCCTTCTTCACCGAAAAGGCCTGTAAAGGGGCCTGAATCAACCATGATTCCGTCATCAACATACGCTGTTTCCGCATCGTCTAGCTGCAGGCTTTTATCCTGGTTCTGAATGACTATCTTGATTGGCAGCCTGTATTTCTTGGCGAAGTTGAAGTCTCTTTCGTCGTGCCCCGGAACTCCCATTACTGCCCCTGTTCCGTATTCGTAAATCACATAGTTGCCTATCCAAACCGGTATCTTGTCGCCTGAAACCGGATTTGTGGCATAGACGCCTGTGAACACTCCTTCTTTTTCCAGGGTTTCGGCAGTACGGTCAATCTCAGACATCCTGGTAACCTTGTCTATGAATGCCCTTACCGGTGCTTCATGTTCTGTTCCCTGTATGAATTTGTCAACAAGCGGGTGTTCAGGGGCCAAGACCATGTATGTGACACCGTAAATCGTGTCCTGACGGGTAGTGAACACTGGAATCTTTTCGTCTTGCGGCCCTATAAAATCAATTTCGGCACCTTCACTCTTGCCGATCCAGTTGGCCTGCATAATTTTTACGTGCTCAGGCCAGCCGTCGAGTTTCTCAATGTCAGCCAGGAGCCTTTCGGCGTAGTCGGTTATTTTGAAAAACCACTGGTCCATACGGCGTTTCTCGACCAATGAGTCGCAACGCCAGCACTTGCCCTGTTCTACCTGCTCATTAGCCAAAACGGTATGGCACTGGGGGCACCAGTTGGCCGGGGCGGTTTTCTTGTACGCCAGGCCGCGCTTGTAGAGCAGCAGGAACAGCCACTGAGTCCATTTGTAGTACTCAGGAAAAGCCGTGCAAACCTCCCGAGACCAGTCGTAGGTGAATCCAAGCCGCTTTATCTGATCCCGCATGTGGGCAATGTTGCTCCACGTCCACTTGTCTGGCGGTGTTCCCCGTTCAATGGCAGCGTTTTCAGCAGGCATGCCAAATGCGTCCCAGCCCATAGGGTGCAGGACGTTGAATCCGTTTGCCCGCTTGTACCGGGAAATCACGTCGCCGATGGTATAGTTACGAACATGGCCCATGTGAATTGCCCCTGACGGATACGGGAACATCTCCAGGCAGTAGAACTTGGGCTTTTTGTGGTTTTCGCTGACTACGTATGTGTCATTATCACGCCAGATTCCCTGCCATTTTGATTCGATTTCCTGGGCGTTGTAAGTTTCGCTATTTTCGTTATTTTTGACATCCTGGTTTCGGCTGTCGCCTACCATTCTAGTTACCCCCAGTTTGTGATTAGTGTCTATAGGGCTCCTAAGCGTAAGTCGCTAAGCGTAAGTCCCTTAGCATAAGTCCCTAAGCGTAAGTCTCTAAACATAAGTCTCTGACAAACACAAAGCCCTCATCCTAGGGACGAGGGCTCAGTTTCGCTCAATTCGTGGTACCACCCTGGTTCGGCCTGGCACATGCATTTCTTCGCAGAGTTTGAATCTTGCCTGTAAGGCGCCGACGTTTCGGCAGTCTCTGCGAACCAGTCGCATTATTGCTGGGCCGCACTCTAAGCACTTAACGCGTGCCGTTCGTGTGCTGCTACTCGGCTGAGTGCCGTTCGCAACACAAGCTCCAGGACGAGTTCGGAATTTCTCACGGTACCGGGCTCGCACCTTCTCCCGGCTCTCTTTACCTGGTTAAATTCCTACTGCTTCCCTTCACAGCCTGTACCGATAATATTATCTAGGTACTTCAAAATACTGGAATGGATCTTATGCGTTCTCTGTCTAAAACGCTACTGCAAAAACGCTGTTCCAGTACGCCTACTCTAGTCTTTGTTGTTCGCATTATATGGTATGCACCAAAATAAGTCAATGCGGCCGTGGCCGTTTGTTACAGGCCATCCAATTGCTCAAAATCCGTGAATCTACCAAAATGGCCATGCAGGTCGAACCAGTCAGCAACCCGGAAGCCCCTAAAACCGCCAGAATGGCTCTGCAGACAAGCCAATCAGCAATCCGGAAACCTTCAAGTCTGCAATCCTGGAAAACGGCGCATCAGGCTGACTTGTTCACTCCGCGAAGTTCACCTTACTACGCCGTTTCCATGTGGTATTTCAAGACCCTTACTGCTCCAGTTTAACCACTTCCGTGACACACCCGGCTCGCTGACCCTTGACCGTGATAGCAATCTCAGACCCCTGCTTCGCCTTTACTACCCAGCTAACCTTGGTGACCCTACTTGCCCCGGTAGATCGTGACGACCACAGCGAAAAAGCCGACGTTGAACCGGATCTTCCGTCCAGGTGGCCAATTTCCTTCTTGGCCTTACCGACTACTTCGACGACACCAATCGCATTTGCATCGCGGGAAACATTTCCCGACACCTCAGCATCTGTTTCATCACAGAGGTCATTTCCCGCTAACTCGGCCGCTTCGTCTAAACCGTGCCCGTTAGCGGAGACTTCTTCTGCTTCTTCCACCCTCCCAGTCACCTCGCCGGCCTCCTCGCCCACACTGCTCAATCCCGCGACAAGGAGCGGCACGTTCTCCAACTGCTTCGACCGGTAACTCCCGAAAGTCGGCAAGAAACCTATGTTCTTCACCAAAGCACTGACTTCATACACTCCATCTCTCAGAGGCCGGTACTCAACATTGCCAATGTCAAGCCTTGGAAGAGCCGCAGCTGCCCTCAATATAAACATAGAGTTCTTGTAGCACTCGGCCTCGAGGAACATAGGAGGGGCGTTTTGCACCACATATTTAGAGTACCACCCGCCGATCTCAACCTCGCCCAGTTGAGGATGGTTAAACGGCCGCCAGTTCTCAAACCCCTTGCCGGCCAATTCCCGGTCATTCCAGGAAAGCATCTTCAAGTAATCTTCCTCTTGTTCCTTAGGCGACTTCTCCTTGCGCGGAAACTGGTGTATCCCTGCCCGCTGTGCCAGGTTCCAGGTTTCAACGGTGTATGCCAAAATGCCGCGGTGATCAAACAACCAGTCGTCAAATGCTCCTTTGCTAAAGTCATCTCCGCCGCCGTAAAATTCCTCGTAGCAGGGAACACACGGGTATCCTGTTTCCTCGGCGCCCATTTCGCCTATGGCTATCATAGCCTGAATGTCCTGGCGCGGGCTCTTTGTGTGAGAATGGGCACCGGGGACCCGCAAGATTACCCCGCCTGTAGTGTGATATGTAAGGGCAAGGGAAATATTAGGATGGTTTACAATAAACTCTGCAACAGCCCTGGTCTCAGATTCGGATAAGGGAAACTCGCCTGCACCCGATTGCTGCACTTCAGGGACCCATCCAAAAGGAAAGTTACGGTTGAAATCAAGGCCCCATTTTGGGGGAGCGCCCTTGATTCCACCTCCTTGGTGTTCCCGCAGGAACCCTTCTGTGTAGACCCTGTAAAATGTGCCCTCGTCCTCATCAGGCGCCCGCCGCACCATTGCCCGGGGATCTTTGGGAGACACCTTCCATTCACCTGTATCGTCCTTCACCCGCATCATGAGAATGTGCCCATCACCGTCAATGTCAGCCGGGTACAGACCTTCCTGCTCATCAGGGTTCGGGAAAGGATATGGCCTGGGAACTGACCTCAGTGTTTCAGGCGTTTTAAGGTACACCTCGGCACCGTCAGGCGACACTCTGGGTATTACGTACAAAGTATACCTTTGAAGGAGTCTCGTAATGCGGCCTTCTTTGCCGTAGTTGTCAAGTATATGCTTGATGGCGTATAAATTTATCATCGAACCGGTTACTTCGCCTGCGTGGAAATTTCCGTCTATATAGATAGCAGGTTTTTTGTCCGGCTCCCCGCTGCTCCTGTCAGAAAGGATCATAACCCAAATATCGCGGCCTTCACCGCTTTTGCCTGCTGATTCCAGTCTTGCAATGCCTGGATACTCTTCGGCCAGGGATTTCAGGAAGTTTTCCATCTCGGAGTAGCAGTAGTAATGGTCGAACTTTGCTTGTGAAAGGTCCATAGCTATCCCCCCAGGATTACTCAGTTGACTTCAATATTTGTGAGTCCCGTTTGTTCAGGTACTCCATACGGCGCACCATGAAAGCCTTTTCGGCCGGTTCGTTTCACCGGAGCAGAAATATTTAGGGACTCAAAATTCATATTCGACCTGGGGACTGGGATACCTGCCATTTGCCGAAAGCTTGAGCTGCATCTGGTGTTGTAGCGAGATTTTTGCCGCGGCTGGAAAGTGCAATTTTGCGGCTGTCTTAGTATTTCCGTTTCTCAGAACGCGGTGTTAGCCGGCCATGTATCAAGGTGGAGCTTATGTCAGGATGCCTATATCGAAGCGCCATATGTTAGAGCATGGCATGTAGTGTGCCATATATCAGTATGCCGTGTGTCAGTGGGTCCGAAATGGAACGCTAGAACCGTCCCCGTGTTTCACGCGCGCAGTGTGTCGTGGAACGCTAGAACCGTCCCCGTGTTTCACGGCGTTTCAGGTGGTGGCTGAAACCGCTTTTTCTCCGAGCTGCACCGACATCTGCCAAAGTTGATCCCGCCCCAATGAAGGAGGCAGCGCAAGGAGGTTTTGCCTGGCTGATTCGAGCAGGGTAGTTGCTGCTCCGGCTGCTTTCTCGATACAACCGGCAGAAACCAGTTTCTCGCGAATCGTAGGTATGTTGCTCGTTGGGACTGTCCTGTTGCCAAAGCAGTCAATTATGTCTGACCGTATCTCTGTCTCCATTGCATATATCAGGGGGAGTGTCATGGTGCCGCGCTTGAGATCATTGAACACTGGCTTTCCAAGGGCCTCCTCGTCGGAAACGAGGTCCAAGATATCATCTACAATTTGAAAGGCAGTTCCGAGCCTGATTCCAAACTGCCAGAGCTGGCTCTGAGTATCAGGAGGCGCCCCGGCTGCCATAGCTCCGGCCTTGCACGCGGCGGCAATAAGTGCAGCAGTTTTCCTGCCAATTTGGTAGAAATAATCAGAGGGTGTGACGGTAGAATCGTAGAGCCTGTTATCTTGAGCGACTTCCCCCCTGCACATTAACTCAACAGCGTCATTTAGCAGCCCGGCGATTCCAATGTGGGCATAAAGGAGGGCAGTATTGTTGGCTCTTGAGAAGAGGTAATCGCCTGTTAGAATGGCTGAGTGAATTCCCCAAATGTCGTGGATAACAGGCAGGCCCCGCCTTTCAGATGATCCGTCAATAATGTCGTCATGAACCAAAGACGCAATGTGGACCATTTCAAAAGCGGCAGCAATATCTGTAATCATTGAAATCAGCCTGTCATGGCTTGGGCTGACGTAGAGGCTGTATCGAGACTCGTTGGCTGTATCTAGGTCAGCAAAAGCAGAGGCACTAGAGATTACAAGTCTTGGCCTGAGAAGTTTGCCTGTGGTTGACATAAGATGAGCAAGAATAGGTTCCAAAGGGCCTGAATACCTTAAGGTCTGGCCAAGTTTTTCCTGTACCATGTTCAAATATGGCGCCTGCCTATCGGAGATATCTCCTTGGCCTGTCGTGCCGTGAACCGGGAGTTGAGCTGACACCAGGCCTTCAATGGCCCCGTCCGTCTCAACCACCTTTTCCGCAAGGTCTTCAACACCCAGGGTGCCAGAGATCTCTTCCATAGCGCCGCCCGAAGCTCCGCCTGACAGTCCGCTCGAAGCTCTGCCTGAAACCCTGCTCGAAGCTCTGCCTGAAACCCTGCTTGAAGCTCCGCCGTGTGTACCTACCCATTCTAAGCCTTGATCGCCCACACCCATGGAGATTTCGGGCAAAGGCTGCTCTGCCATTTGCTTAAGGGAACTCCAGATCACTTTGTCAATTCTACCTGTCCAGTTGTCCAATAGCGACGCCTCGCTTTGAGTTAATCAAACATTTCACGAGCCAAACAAGCCAGGCTCAAAATCCCAAAGTCTTTCTTACAAGCCTGCAAACTGCCTGCAGAATCTCAGTATTCCCGCCTCCGCACCTGGTAAATTCCATTGCTGAAGACGAAAGCCCACATGCACTGATTTTGCTGTCTGAAAGGTACATAGCCAGAAGTCCTTTTACCACGGCTTTGTGAAACCACGGTTCAGGAAGATTGCTTGCTTCCTCAAGAGCCTGGTTGATGAACCGCTTCAGAGCCTCGGCTGCTGTCTTTGCTGATTTGTAGTAGCTGACAAAATTGAGGTCTCCGAACTTCTTGTCTTCGTCCTGATCGATGAAGTAATCTAGGAGAATATGGAGGCCACAAATAGCCGGGAAATAAGCCTCCGCGATGGTAAGTGCCAGAGAGTGGGCCTGTGTTGGATCAGCAATAGATGACGCTGAATGCTTTGCCCGTCTGCAATCCAAGGTGGCGGCTTGTGGAGGGTGAATAAGGCGGCCACGGGCGGGTATAACCCCTTCCGGGCCTGATGCCCCAAAGATCCCAAGTGACGAATATGCAATGAGGCTGAAAATCCCCAGGGTAGAGCCTGTAGCGGCCCCAAATTCCCACCACTTCAGTTTTCGAATCTTGTTGCCCAGTTGGCCGGGAAGGTAGATACGCCTCAAATGTTCAGGTTGTCCCGATGCTGTGTTAGTATCCTGGCCAAAATCGGCCCATGAGTACGGACCAGGTTCAGGCCAAGGGCAGAACGCTTCTTGAAGGGGAAGGCCCACAGGCTCACTGATTCCGGTTCCTGAGCACCCTGAGTACTGAAAGAACCACGCCTCCATCCACTTATCGCGGACATGATGAGGCAGGTGCTTAATAGACTGGAGTTGTGAATACATGCCGGCAAACATCACAACCAGTGGCTTTACGTACCGGTAATCATCAATGGAACTGATGACTTCTCTTGATGAACTGACCAGGGCGTCAAGATACCCTCCGTCATTTCCCATAGGATACAGGCTGTAATAATCACAAGTTGGGCGCAAGGGATCCACTGCACATAGCATTGCCTCGTGAAGCCTCATGAAGGCAGAGAAATTCCGGGCGGCATTGTCTGTGGCAAAGGCACCGCCCCTGTCAAGTTCCACTCTGTCGCAAAGATTATCCAGGTAGTCGCTGATAGTCTGTATGGCCACAATCGCCTTGACCAGGGCCTTAGTTTTGGATGGGTTCAGCAAGGCAAAAACAGAACCGCCCATGCAGTGAAAACTTTTTTTCTCTATACTGGCGGCGGCTTGTTGGGCCAGATCAGAATCGGGTATTCTGGCGGCTTGCCGCCTCCAAAAGTCAAGTTCTCGGCCTACATGGGGAAAAATTCGAGCCACTATGCCAAAATACACTGACCATTCACGGACGCCCGAAAGAATCCTAGTACGTGTCGAGATAATCACAACCTTGACACCGGCCAGCAAGCACTTGCTGACCTGGTTAGCCTTTCAAACCCCATGGGAAAGACTGCGTCCTCTGCCGGGACTAAGCGCCTATTGGCCAAGGTTAGCGTTTCAATCTTTGTGAAACGCTAGAACCGTCCCGACGTTTCACTGAATTTCAGTTCCAACTAGGTGAAACGCTAGAACCGTCCCCGTGTTTCACCGTGTTTCCCCGGGTTTCAGCTGCAAGGGCAGGGAGGGTCTTTCTTGAACCGATCCCGTATTCCTCGCCAGGGCAAAGATATATTTTTCCATACTCCCCTACTGTGCCGTTGCCCCTCCAAAGTTCCGTCTTTCGAGGCCGGGCCTCTGCTAATCCCAAAGTTATCTTTTCCATAGGCTCCTCTACCGACAGCATTCAGTTGAGCCTCAGTAGCATGCTGCCAATTGTAGTAGCTTATTCCTTCCAAGCCATTTGCCATGGCAAGCTGGGAGAACCGGATTATTTCATCTGAGGTAACTTCTCCGTAACTTTGCCCTACTGGGGCAACTGGCAGTTTGAACTCTTCAAGCCCCCTGAGTGACATGGCAAGGGCTTCTTCTGGTGTCATTCCTACTAGGCCCCAATAGACTTGGGGCAGACATACAGAGCAAAAGGATGAGAACTCCTGATAAGGGAAAGTTTCATGATACTGTGGAAGCGCAAATGTTGTATACCCAAGGGCGGCCTCGGGACCGAAGGTGCGGGTGACTTCGATTCCCAACTTGAGAGCCTTGTTCTTTCCTTCACGTGTCTCGTACTCGTCTTCGGCATCGATAGCGAGCCAATCGGCTCCTGCTTGAAATGCCTTCTCCATTGCCTTTACCTCACCGGCAATGTTATTGCCGTAACTGTAGCCCCATGCACCAACAAAAAGGCCGGCATCATGAGCAGGCTTAACGATCTGCAGCAATTGCTCAAGAAATAGCCCGGATGATCCTCCATCCCAGGCTTTTACTAAGAGGCCTGAAAGCCCCATATTTTCTGACCTCCGTAAGATTTGGTCCGGGGGGGCCGTCTGATTCAACATCCATATCCACATGTGTTTCCCACTCCAAGGCTTAGGTTTCATTGAATTTCCTCCTACCTCCCCAAAATGGCCAAGCAACCGATGATCACTTTCTCATCTCGTTCGATAATTTATGCGAAACCATGCGATTATGTTAACTTGTTCTATGCATGTTCGCTTGTACCTATGCATGTTCGCCGCCTCGTGTATGTTCGTCTGTGCTCCATGCACGATGGCCCGCCTAATGTGTGTTCGCCTGCGCCCCATACACGATGGCCCGCCTAATGTGTGTTCGCCTGCGCCCCATACACGATTGCGCCTAGTATATGTTCGTCTGTGCCCCTATCCAAGTTCGTCTGCCTCATGTAGGGTTGCACCAAAAATAACTGCATCCCATCTATGCCATGCATCGTTGTCAGATCTATGCATCGATGCATAAAAAAGAAGGAGATTCAAGAGTCTTGGGCGAAACCGTATTTGCCAACCAACCATAGAAACCATGACTCTTTACCTAATGCATACTGCGGCCGCTCATACTACAAAAAGAGGAGGCGTCACCGTGAATACTTCTCGAGACTCGATATACAGCCTATTGATTGATCTGGTGAGGATTCCAAGTGTCTCGCCAGGCCCCGGCGAAACTGAACTAGCCCAACTTATTCATGACAAGCTGGCTGAACTACCTTACTTCAAGATTAATAAGAGCAATTTGGAGTTCATTCCGATTCCTAACGATCCATTTGGCCGCAAAGCGGTATTTGCCATAGTAAAGGCCGAGCCCGAAACTAAACGCACCATAATCCTTACAGGCCACCTTGACGTAGTAGATACCAGTGAATCAAGGGCGCTTTCCGGCCTTGCTTTTCACCCGGAAGAATATACAAAGCGCGTGGCCGAGTTAGATCTTCCGGAAGAAGCCGCCAGGGACCTGCAATCTGGCAGGTACCTGTTCGGCAGAGGCGTAATGGACATGAAATGCGGGCTGGCTATAGAAATGGCACTGCTGGCTGAGTACTCCCGCAATCCCAAGGATTTGCCCGTAAATATTGCATTTCTTGCAGTAGGCGACGAGGAGAACAACTCTGCCGGGATGAGGGCAGCCATTACGTACCTTGCCAACCTGCAAGATGCTGGTATGGACTTTGTCGCATGTGTCAACAGCGAAGGCATCATCCCGAAATACCCGGGAGACAAGAACCGGTATGTAGACATCGGAACTATCGGGAAAATCATGCCGATGTTTTACTGTGTAGGGCGGGAATCCCACGTAGGCCAATACTATGCAGGGCTAAATGCCAACCTTATGAGTTCGGCCGTCAACATGCTCTTGGAAGGTAATCCTGATTGGGCCGAATCGTGGAGGGGCGAAGTGTATCCGCCGCCTGCAGCCCTCAAACAACGGGATCTGAGGGAACTTTACTCTGTGACTTTGCCTGCCAGAGCCGCAATTTACTTTAACCACCTGACAGTCACAAGCACTCCAGCCGAAATACTTGAGAAAATGAATGAAATAGCGTTAAAGGCATTTGAAACTGCTATTGATCATGTTGTCGACAGCGCAAACGAGTTCTCGGAAATAGCAGAAACGCCTGTACCTATTCCCTGGGATCCTAAGGTAATAACCTGGCACGAATTGTTCCAGGAGGTGGCCGCAAGCTTCGATGGAAACCTGGCCGAACACGTTGAAACGTTCATAAATAACATTCCAGACGATGCTGACGAGAGGGATAAATCCCTGTACATAGTAGGAGAGCTGCTGAGGCTGTATCCCGATAAGCGCCCAATGATAGTCATAGGGTTCTTGCCGCCATATTACCCGCACAGGGCTAATAAGCGCCAGTCAGATAGGGAGATAGGGCTCCTTGAAGCCGTTAACCAGGTCATTGACGAAGCCCGTGACCGGTTCGATGAAACCCTGGCAATCTCAGAACATTTCGCGTCAATCAGCGACCTGAGTTACGTCGGTTTCCAGGGCAAGCGAGAGGAATTACTGCCTCTTGCCCTCAATACTCCCGGATGGGGACATGTCTACGATATTCCCCTAGACGATCTGTTGAAACTTGATATCCCGGTGGTGAATCTTGGCCCTGCAGGCAAGGATGCCCACAAGTTTATTGAAAGACTAGAACTGGATTATTCGCTGGAAGTGGTGCCCCAGTTGTTGAAGTCGCTCATTGAAAAACTAGCCAGGCTCAAATAGGTCTGCAAACCGTTTCGCCTTCACCGCAAATGTGAAAGGTTCCTGACGGTTATCGGCTGGTCCCCATACCGGTAACTAAGAGCTAGATTCGGTAATTTCTCACTCTGGCCGGGGCTATCGCGCCACGGCCAGAGTATCCGGTACTTAGGAACTAGATTAAGTGCCTGGCCGTCGACCCTTGGTACCTTTCACTGGTTCCTTAGGCGGTGGCTCGTCGATGGGAATCTTCTCAAACACTGCAATAAGCTGCTCGTGCCGGACTGCCAACGGTTCACTAATCCTTTTCCTGGCAAGTTCAACATACTCCCGGTTTATATCGTATCCACAATAATGGCGCCCCAGGTGGCCGGCGACTTTTAATGTCTGCCCTGAGCCGCAAAAAGGGTCAAGTACAAGGTCCTGGGGATACGAGTAAAGTTGAATCAGCCTGTACGGTATTTCTTCAGGAAAAGGGCACGGATGCTCCAGATACCGCGGCGGCACAGGGGCTATGTGCCAGACTGAGTTTGCAATTTCGTTGGTGAAAAGCCGCTGCACCTCTACTCGTGCTTCCTCCCTATTAACCTGGGCCTTGCCCGTATAGATTTGAGGGCCCGGTTTTCTGAAAATGAGAATATATTCTGTCATAATGTTAGGGTAATAATATCCCGGATATGGTTTTTGGATGAAAACCCCTGCCCTTTTAACACCACCGGTGACCTTGTGCCAGATGATATCCTGGTGAAACTCCCAGTTAGGCCCGGCACTAGACTGGCTATGTGATTTGGCTTGAAACTCAGCATTAACCCGTACGCTAGACTTGGCATGTGGTCCGGCTTGAGACTCAGCATTAACCCAGACGCTAGACTTGGCATGAGCCCCTGCACCAGACTTAGCATTCCTGGCACGTTCACGTCCGTGCAGCGAGTGTTGGCAGCATGCCTCGTGGCATGCCTCTTGCCCTCCAGTTAGCATGGATATTACGTCAAAGGGCACCGGGTAGTGCTTGCGATCAAGAAGCACAGTCCCGATTACCATGGCCATAAAACCGCCTGGCTTTGTGACACGCAAGATTTCATCGGAAATTTGCCGGAGCCAGCCCAAGTAGTCCCGGTAATCGTGGTATCCAACCGAATAGCTCCGAGTTCTGTAGTTTTGGCCAGGATTCTGGACATGGCGATCATAATCAATGGCGTTCCAATAAGGCGGCGACGTTACAGTAAGGGCCACCGAACTGTCAGGCAATTCTTCCATGGCCTGGCTTGACTTACAGAAGATCTGATCTATATACTCACCTGACCCAGGTAACCTACTTGATACTGTCAGCACCTTCACCTCCAGGTTGTCCTGCATTGCCCGACTTACGTCAACGTAGATGACGTGCATGACGCACACAACGTGCATAACGAGGACCGTTGATACGACGGACAACGAATTGGGACTACACTAATATTACTCGATTATTTAGCTCCTATTTGAACCCATTGGAAAATTACATGTCTGAACCTTTATATCCAGAATGTATTTGTGTACATTTGTTCTCGACACTCAAGGATCTATCCTTTTTGCCGGTGCTGTTATCGCATCTTTCAGTGGCGTTATGTGTTTTGAGAGTTCTGTGTGTCTTGCGTGGTTTTTGTGTTTTCCTGGTTTGTGTGTCCTGTCCAACCTATGCACCTATGCGTTCTGTCCAGCCTGTGCGGCCTGTATGTGTTGTGCATTTCATGTGTTATTTCTGTTCTATGTGTATGCGAAATAGCTCCTATGTGCCGAAAAAAGACGTCTGTACTTGCCACTGCTATATCAATGTCCTATTTGCCCTGTTGGGCCTGCTTGCGATTCTTGTTTTCGACCCGGCTAACGTTGTTCCTGTAAGCCCGTGCATATCTCTCCAGAGTCTTTATAAAGAGCCCATTTGTGTCTACTGGATTCTTGGATAGTTGGGGAGGAATTTTCTCTGCCATTTTCGCCAAACTTAGGTCCTGATACGTAAAAATGACCAGCGTAATTCCATTTTCCTGGCTGAGCGACATCTTAACAAGATCTCTGGTTCTCAAGTCCTTAAACTGATCGACATCTGGGAACATCTCTGTGGGCCCAAAGTGCTGCAGCCCATTATGCTCAAAAGCCACCAGCTTCTTTATGAATAAGCGATCATATTCCAACGGTTTGTCTGTCTGCGGGTTGATAATGAAGGGCGGCCTTGCGTTATCAACATAGTTACGGTCAGGTATGAGCAGTTCAAGGTACAGTTTGCCTAGAAACTCGCCCCTGTTAGGAGACAACGAATATTCTTCTTCGAATGCTCTTGCCAGCTCTACTTGCACGTACTCCGGCCAAGTTACGATTAGCCTGTGTTGATATGAGGAATCATCTACTATTAGCCAACCGTGTTCCTTCAAAGTCTCACACGCACGCCTTGTGGCAGTTATCGACATATAGCACAGTTTTGCCAGTTCTGAGAAAGTCTCTGGGCGATGCAGGTTCATGACAGCTGCAACATGTTTGTTTGTAGGAGACAATTCCCTGGCTGTATGCACAGCCAACAGGATCGATTCAACAAGCCTCAACTTACCCCCGGACCCCTCTTTCCTCAGTATTGTGTCGCCTTTGCAGGCTATCCACCCATATTCAGTGGTTCCGAGCAAGATATTACCATGCCCGCCCTTAAGTGTCAATATCTGTCAATCGGCGAACGCAAACTCACTAACTTGTAGAAATCCATCTCTGCAATTGTCGGAATTTCCTATATCGACTCAGAAGCGGTCCGATTAAGCACCGATTGTACCTCGAACCGCTCCATTTTCGCACCAGTCTGCCCGGTTCAAATCACCCTAACTGAGAACCAATCCGGTTCCGCACCACTTTTCATCCCGACTCGTCCGGTTCCGCACCGGTTTTGCGCCAAACCCCTCCGCTTTCGCACCGGTCCGCCAGATTCAGATTTCCCTAACTCGAATCCTATCCAGTTTCCGCCCGACCCCCTCCGGTTTCACACCCCTTTTCACCCAAACTCGTCCGGTTCCGCACCGGTTTTACATTAAACTCATCCGTTTTCGCACCGGTACGCCAGATTCAGGTTAACCTAACTCAGCACCCCTCCGATTTCGCACCACTTTTCATCCAAACCCGTCCGATTCCGCACCGATTCTACATGAAACCCCTCCGTTTTCGCACCGGTACGCCAGAGTCAGATCAACCTAACTCAGGGTACCTCGCTCCTGCCCACCAGCCAGGCAGCATCCATAGGACCTCACTACCTCGCTCCTGCCTCCTGGGCCGCGCAGCATCCATAGGACCTCACAGCCCGACGTGCCGAATAGCCAAGTTCGAGCCGCCGTCTCAGGCAGCATCCATGCTTCCGCCCCCTCAGCCAAAACATCCCTGTTTCAGCTGTCATTCAACCTGAGGTGACTGGAAATCCTGAGTACAGCCGGAAAACCCAAAAACGGATGTGAAAATAGGCTTCATGAATATCGATAACGTCCCGCATGAAAGCGGAGAAAACGGAGAAAGCAGTGAACACGGAAATTGCCACGGTGAGGGCAACAAGGACAGCAAACGCCGCCAAAGCAGCAGAGACAGCCGCGGTAGGCCACCTTCCCCTTGGCAGCGGCCGGTAAAAAGGAAGATAACTGGGTTGCTGCCACTCTTGGGGACAATAACAGGAATTCTCTTCCTGGTATTTTGGTTCCGCGCAACCGGCGGACACCATAACCTATCGACAGTACTGGGCCTCTTGCAGAAAGCCGGTAAGGTATGGATAGGTGCAGCAGTTTTCCTGGAACTAACGATCATATTCTGGGAAGCAGTGCTGTATCAGGCACTGTACCGCATGCTGGGCTACAAAGTGCCTCTTGTCAGGGTATACTTGATTTCTCTGTTCAGCACCTTCTTTGAACACACTATGCCTCTAGGAAACGTGGCATCGTTCATCACTTTCGTAGGGGCAGCCAAAAAGGAAGGGCTGCCAGCCTGGACCAGTTCTGCAGCGAACGCCCTGTACTATGTGTTCGACTACGGGGCATTCTCAGCTTTTGTCTTGTACTCACTGATCCGCCTTCCCTATATCGAATATCTTGCGCCCGGTGCCACATTGTACAGCATTACCAGGACGTCTCTGGTAGTCATGACTGGCCTTGTATCCGTTGCCCTGGCAGGCTTCGTAGCCCTCATTATGTTCCCATCAGCTGCTGCCTACATAAGCCGCAAAGCAGTCCAGACGGCAAACTTGCTTCTGCCGCTGGCAAACCACCGGCCCCTGGATGAAGAAAAGACTCTCGCTGCAGTAGCTGAATTTACACTGAAAACCAGGGAACTCCCGAAGAATCCCAAACTCCTCGGGCTGATCGTCGGTTCCGCCACCGCAATCACAGTCACCGATATTCTGATTCTTTACTGTCTGTTCAGAGCAATTGGAAACAGTATCGCCATAGCCTCGCTTACCTGGGGTTTTACCACCGGAACCGTGATGTCGCTTCTCACCTTCATTCCAAACGGCATAGGAGTATATATGGTTTCCCTGTGGACAGTGTTCACTAACCTGGGAGTTGATTCTGCTTCATCGGGCGCTGCCTCCCTGCTCTACAGGTTAATCACCTACTGGCTGCCTGCTCTGGCTGGGCTTCTCAGTTTCTACCTTCTAGGCACCGGTAAAGGGAAGACAAGGAAGGATAAATTGAAACGACTGCAGTAATGATCTGGTAAGTAACAACAAGGAGGCGCCGTCCATGAAACACAGTGTCTATTTCGACGGTAAGGTACAAAGCCTTTCGCTGGATACCAACGAAGGGCCGGCCACAGTTGGAGTGATGAAGCCCGGCAAGTACACTTTCTCTACGTCATCTGAGGAGCATATGACTGTAATCGAAGGAATTCTCAACGCTAAGCTGCCTGGCGAGACTGAATTCCGGGCCTATAGCAAAGGTGAGACTTTCATAGTTGCGCCGGGGAAATCGTTCGACGTTGAAGCAGCAGGCGATGTGGCTTACATCTGTTTTTACAGGTAAGGTAACCAGATAGGAACAAATGAACGATAACGTTTACTCCTTGACCGGCATGGCTCGAGGCGGAGGCGATAGGATCAGCAAATGAACGATCACCATGACCCAAATAAATACAATCTGAACCACATGAAGGAAAGACTCAGGCAAAAACCTGAGGTGGCCGATTTCCTTGATGAAATCACGGCAAATCCCGAAATCCTCGGCCTGTTATTCGAAATTATCAGGACCGATAAAGGAGCCGTGAAGTTCTATTGTGAAAAGGTAATTCGGATGTTAAGTGAAAAGCAACCTTCACTTGCATATCCATACTTTGATGATGTGGCCAATCTAATTGACAGCCAGAATAGCTTCGTCAAATGGGGAGCAATAACTACATTGTCAAATCTCATAGACGTAGACAGTGACCGCAAGTTCGAGGCTGTTTGCCAAAAATACCTGGACCTCATAGACTCTGACTCGATGATAACTGCCGCAAGCGCTGTAAAGAATGTGTGGAAGTTTGTAGTGAAAAATCCTGACTACGAAGGCGACTTAACAAAACGGCTGCTTGGCATAGCTGACAATACTTATCTCTACAAGGGGAAACCTTCTCCGGAATGCAAAAACATCATGTTTGGAAACGCAATCGACTGCTTTGATAAGTACTTCGAGATATCCTGCAGCAAGAAAGACATAATCGAGTTTGTGGCCAAGCAAAGACATAACACAAGAAAGCAGGTGGCAAAGAAGGCTGAAGCTTTTCTCAAGAAGCACCTGCAATGAGGTAATCAAGCCTTCAACTCAGCATCTATCAATTTAATACAAAACCCGAAGTAGGCAATTGAGCCCGGCCTTGTAACTGCGCGGGGCCCTGCAATTGCGCCAGGCATTGTAATTGAGTGGCTCGATTATGCGGCATATGCAGTAACTGTGATCCGCAGTTCGAGTTCGATCCTGACATTCATTTCAGCCAAGCTCTCCGAAAATGGAAATAAGGACAACAGTGACTACAGTGACTGCAAGGAGAATAATGACCAAAATCCACGACCAGTGTTTCATCAGGGACTTAAGTCTAGACTTGAACTGGGGCCTCTTTACAAACTCTGACCAATAACGGCGGAACTCATACCAAATCCATGCCAGCCGGTGCCGGAGCAAAAACACGGCAAGCACAAACCCAACCCTGATTCCAATACAGAACAGCTCAACCAGCGGAGGCTGGACCCATCCGTGAAAAGCCTCTAAAAGAACTAAAAACAGATTTCCGCTTGCATGAATTACAATAGCAGGAACTATCGACTTGTAATGAATCACTGAAATGGCTGACACCGAAGCGGCGGCAAATGCTCCAAGCATTCCGGCAGGGTGATGGAGAAGGGCAAACACCAAGGCTGGGAAAACCACTGCCCACCCATGGCCCCACTGGGAAAACGCCGTTAACAGAAAGCCTCTGAAGAGCAATTCCTCAATTATGGGAACGGCAACTGCAACTATCAGGATCGTCTGAATTAGCGAGTCTGGCATCTGAGCAGACGGAAATAAGCCTGCCCAGTCCGCAAGCCTTCCCTTGAATAACAAGTCAATTCCCTCGATTATGAGCAGTTCAGCACATGAAATCCCTACGGCCAAAACCGCCAGAAACCCAAAATCAGGATTCCAGACGAAGTTTGTGTGAAACACGTCTTTGTAAGACAGTCTCTTTTTCCAAACCGCATATACAGGCCAAATTAAGAAACATATGTTGATTATAGCCCCATATCCTTCTGGGACCCTGAGAATCCCCCTGGCCAAAGCCCCTATGACATTGCCAAAGAAAAGCGCCTTACCTGCATCAATTGGCCCCAGGAGCCAACGGCTGTCTGCATTAGCAGGCACATTGATGGCTGCCTCATCCAAGACTGCGTTATCGACTCCAGTGCCATCTACAAGAGAATTGGGGCACTTTTGCACCAAGTCCTCCTGGCAAAGTTCAGTGTCCACTGGCCGGCCACCATCATTCTTCTGCACCAGATCTCACCCTCTTCTTGATTGCGGACAAGCCCATACCCAGCCAAATCCATACAGTCTAATTCAATGTTCTCCAAGTGGTGGCAATTTCCTTTTTTGAAATGGTTTCCCCTAAGGACATATTGCTTGGGAATGTTCTCGACAGCATGAATACACTATTTGTGGGTTTTTGCAGGTGAAAAAGAAGCTAGGCGCCATCAATCCTCATGGCATTTACTTGCCATGGCCAAAGCCCTATACTTACATTGAGCCAAAGTATGTCCAAGCAGTGCAGACAATGCAAGGTACAAAGAAGGCGTTGGAAAATACAAGAAGGAGCAATGAATTAAGCAATGAGCCATGCAGCAAGCAAAAAGTCCAGGCAAGCCCTTGGTTGCGACAGCGGAAGTCCCGGCAGCAGCAAGGAACGCGGCAAAAAGGTACGCCTGATTATCATACTCTCAGCAATTCTGGCTGTAGCGATCATAGGAAGCCTTGTCTACTCGGCAGGCCTGTTCCGAGAGGGCCCTGTTATGCTGATAATACAGGCAAAAGGCCAAAATGTAATTAGCAAGCCCTTTGATGAGATTCCAGACGGGACCATTTCGGTTGAAGGAGTATTAGGAACCACGACAGTGGAAATCAAGCAAGGGAAAGTACATGTCCTAAGCTCGCCGTGTGAAAACCATATTTGCATGAACACAGGGTGGATATCCAATCCAGGTCAGATAATCGTGTGTCTGCCTAACGAGGTAGTGATTCGGCTGGCAAAGGACTAACCCCCTCACTAATCCGCGCGCCGCAAGTACAAGCGTTGCCCAAAGCAATGCTGCAAAAGGCGAAACTGGGAGGCCTTTATAAGGCGTGGCCTTTACAGTGCAGGCAACACTCAACCTTGGCCCATAACAACAATAGATAGAGCCGGACTTGAATTTGCACTATGCTAGAAACTAGGGCAATCAGCCATAACAACAAGAGAAACAAAAGAGCCGGACTTCTCCGGCTCTCTATTACATAGAATCACACAAACTTGGCGCGCAGTATCTTCCCTGCACACCTCATGCATTCTCTAAATGATTTGATTTCGGTTTACTTTGCTGTTGCAAAGGAAGCCGATTCTTTACCTGCTATCCGGCCAAATACGATAATATCGCAAAGGGCATTTCCGCCAAGCCTGTTGGCACCGTGGACTCCACCGGTAACCTCACCTGCTGCATAAAGGCCAGGAATAGCATTTCCGTCTGTATCCAGCACCTGAGCCTTGCTGTTGATTGCAACGCCGGCCATGGTATGGTGGATTGCAGGAGTGACCTTAACAGCCCAGAAGGGGCCTACTTCGATCTTGGCAGGCATCTTTACGCGGCCGAAATCCGGATCCTCGCCTGCTTCAACATAAGTATTGTACTTTGTAACGGTCTCAACAAGGGCCTCTGCGGGAACGCCAATCTTCTCAGCAAGTTCTTCCAGTGTATCGCCTGAAACCAGTGAGCTCTGCTGTTCAGGTGCTTCGACCAACTGAGCAGTATCACGAATAGCCTGGTCGAACAATACGAAAGCGTACTTGCCTTCCTGCTCAAGGGTAGCTTCAGATACCAGGTCCCTGGTTTTGAGTTCCTGCACAAACCGCTCACCCTGGCTATTAACAAGGATAGCTCCCTGGCCACGCATGCCTTCAGCAATAAGAACTCCCTTTCCCGGAACTACTGTGGGGTGAATCTGAATATATTCCATGTCTCTCAGTGCAGCGCCAATGGCTTCTGCCATGACAATTCCGTCACC
Source organism: Bacillota bacterium (assembly GCA_040766745.1). Taxonomy (GTDB): domain Bacteria; phylum Bacillota; class Sulfobacillia; order Fermentithermobacillales; family Fermentithermobacillaceae; genus JAXGPX01. Next base: position 34,102 of record JAXGPX010000009.1, on the reverse strand, counting down.
GGTTGCACCCTTGTGGTTAGTGGTGTCAAACCCGGCCAATTTGGGATTATACTTGGCAACCATCTCGTTATTGGCTCCGAATCCTCCGGTAGCAATAACTACTGCCTTTGAGTTCAACTCGATTTCTTTTCCGTCTTTGTCTGTTGCCTTTACTCCAGTAACCTTTCCATCTTTGTCAACAAGAATCTCAGTGGCTCTGGTCTCCAGCAGAATCTGTACTCCCTTTTCCCTGGCAGCCTTCTCCATGACCTCAATCATGACCGGGCCTGCGTAACCGCCTTCAGTTGGAGCGTGGGTTCTGGCGTTGGTGGCTCCACCAAGAAGCTGCATCTTGGTCAAGCTTGCTCCCAAACCATTGAGCCATTCCAGTGAGTCCTTTGCATTTTCGGTTAGGGTCTTTACCAAAGCGGGATCGTTCTTGTCTTTTCCGCCCTTCATTGTGTCTTGGTAGTGGATATCTGGCGAGTCAGTTATGCCGGCGTCAGCCTGGTATTTGGTTCCGGCTGCGTTGAAACCGGTTTGGGCTCTAAGAGTGTTGCCTCCGAGCATGGGCATTTTCTCAACCAGAACAACTTTGGCACCATTTTCGGCTGCGGTAACTGCTGCAGATAGGCCTGCACCGCCGCCTCCTATTACGACGATGTCTGTCTGCTCACCTTTTTTGCAACCTGTCAAAAAGGTTCCGGTAGCAAACAGGGCAATAGCAATGAGAACTGCTGTAACCTTGCTGCGTGACTTCATGTGTGTTTTTCCTCCTAGTATTCGTACTGGTAGTTCAAATTTAGTGCGTTGATTACTCCTTTTGTTGTCCGGGCTACTCAAGGCTAACACTTCTGCCATCAAACAGAATGTGACCCTTAAATGGAATTCTCACGGCTACGGCATCAATCCCTCCTTCCGATAATGCTGTGCCACTGCCAGACTTACAGGAGAACGCAGGCACCTAACACAAGGGTATCAAACCCAACCTAACCTAACATTGCCTTACCCATTTATAATAGTGCATTATAGCACAATCTTCAAGGAAACCCAGTGCCACCACATCATAAGCCCTGCGTAGCTTGGATTTAGTTCCAAACCACGATCATTGCCTGGCCGGCCTCATTCCACCCGAAACAACACAAACCGGCGTTCAGTTCCCTACACCCTGGTAGTTGTTCAGGCCCCATTTCCAGATACCGTAGGCAACACTGGAAAACAATAACGCTACTGCAGGTGTCAACTTCCCTGCCAGGGCCAGAGGCCGGCTGGCCTGCAAGATTGCCTGCGCCGGATAGAAACTGACAAAGCCAAATGGTATTACCCATGTAAGTAAGGATCTAATGCCACGTCCGTATATATCCAGGGGATACCTGGTAAAACCGTCTAGCACCCAGGCAAGCACTGTTATGGCACGGTTTTCAATGGTGAAAAACGACATGGTGTTGGCGATGAGATGCACTGAGGTATAAATAATGCCGCCGGATATTGCAGCAATAACAGCCCAGGCCACATTAGATACAGTCCTCATACCAAGCATTCCAAGAGAAACCCAGATCAAGTAACAACCGGCGCCAAATTCTCCGTAATCGTCATTGTCAAGGTAATCAGCTATGACCTGGAACAGAGGATTTAGCGGCCGAACCAGAATTCTGTCTATGTCGCCATTTCTGATCATTCCGCTCAAAGTCACAATGTTGACACAAAACAAGTGAAATAGCGACCTCGACAGTATGCTAAACCCATAAATCAAGAGCACTTGAGGAAAACTCCAACCTCCTATTGCTCTGACTTTTGAGAAAATGATCCATACAGCTGCTGCTGAAACAAGGGAGTACAGAAGCCCGGCAAGGTTGACAACAACAAACGGCACAGGATAAGCCATGAGGCTCAGCCAATTTGCCCTTAGATACCAAAAGTAAGCACCAACGTGCCGGAACACAGATTTCATACCTTCAACCTCCCTGGATTGTTAGATGCTTGATGGATCGTGCCCAAACGATTCTTGAGATTAAAATCATACTTGCTGTCCAAAACACCTGAACCACAAAAGACTCCATAACTTGCCCTGGTGCAATAATCCCGCTCCAGATAGCCACAGGAACATAATGGACACTCCGAAAAGGAAGGAACCGGGAAACTGCCTGAAGCCATGTGGGGAAAAAGTCAACAGGTACAAGATCCCCTGACAAAAGCAGCACTATTGTATAGACATGGTCTATGCCAACCCCTGTCTTTGTACGGAAACTGGCCAGGTTACTGGCAAATACCGTGGCAAATAACGTAACGTGTCCTGCAAACAGAGACAATGCAAACAACGCCACGGTTTTCCAAGGAGGAACCTCAATCCAGCCTAGGAACACCATGATAGCGAACAGCGGGCCGCCCACTGCAAGCAGACGGAACAAGGCGCTCCCCAGATTTTGAAAGAAGCTCTGGACATGAAGGTCTACAGGCTTGACTAAATCGTGGATAATGGCCCCTGTCCGTACTCTTGGGCCAAAGTTTGCACCTTCGCGTATAGTGAGAAACCCTGAGACAACCCTGCCAACCAATGCATAGGTTAGCATGGTGCTCAGGCCTATGCCGGCAATCTGACCTCCGGCAGGGGAAGACCCTGGGCTTGCCCTGTAGACAGCTGTCCAAAGGGCCTGTTGAATCAAGATGGCAATAATGCTGTTGGCAATGGTCGCCCAGTAGTTTGTTCTATACTGGAAGTTCTTTAGAAACTCAATTCGCATGTAGGACAGGTATTTCATGACAAGCCACCGCTTCCGTAGAATTGCTTGACCATCTCTTCAAGAGTCATCTTCTGTGTAGGCCCCACAGCCGTATCTTGAACGGGCCCGGGCATAATCCTGTCATTCAGGCTTGCTTCCAGCTGCTCCTTAGGCCCGTCAAACACTATCTGCCCCTTATGAAGTAAAATCACCCTGTCTGTAACGGCGTCCAAGTCGTCAAGATCGTGACTGGCCAAAAACACAGTGGTGCCGCGGCTCCTCATGATGTTGAGGAATTGCCGTATCCTGTCTCTGGCAAAGACATCAAGCCCTATTGTTGGTTCATCGAGAAAGACAATCTCAGGATTATGGATGAAAGTTAAAGCAAGGTCACACCGCATTCTCTGGCCCAAAGACAGCACCCTTGCGGGAGTATCCCATAACCCGGCAATATCAAGCGCTTCAACAAGCATTTCCAAGTTTGATTTGAACTCAGCAGGATTTAGCGCGTAGATCTTTCCCAGAAGCAGAAAACTCTCCTTTACCGGCAGGTCCCACAAAAGCTGGGTTCTCTGGCCCATCATTAACCCGATTCGCCCGGCGTTCAAAGTCCGGTTCCGGTGAGGTTCCCTGCCAAACACCCGGATTTCCCCTGCTGTAGGGACCAAAACCCCGCAAAGCAGTTTTATGGTAGTAGATTTGCCTGCCCCGTTAAGCCCGATGTATCCAATAGATTCGCCCCTGTAGACGCTGAAACCTATACCATCCAGCGCCTTAACTGTTCTATATGATGGATGAAAGAAACTGCTGAATCTTTCGCTGAAAGTATCGCCTTCGATTCTGACCTTGAAATGCCTCTTTAGATTCACAATGGAAATAACAGATTCTCTTGTAGAAGACATACTGGAGTCTTCCCTCCTTGGATGTTCCTATCGGGATATGCTTACCTGCACGAAGCTAAGTATGGCAATCCAAAAGAACCAGAGGGGCTGAAGCAGAGCATAGGAGGTGAAGCAAAAACTGAAGGCCTAAACAGGTCTTTTCATTTAACGGTGGTTTCCTATCTTTCAGCCACCTGAATTCTATTGGTTGCTGAGATATGTGCCCTTGCCATGAAAAACACTTCCTTTCAAAGTAATATGAGGAATTCAATGGATTCAAGGCAGTCTATCACCGTGGCGCGAAATCTGTCAACAGGAATCGGCCTACATGCCAATCAAAGCAGCTATGTAACATATAGCCGGGGTCAGGAATATGGCAGGTAGAAGGTTGGCTACCCTGATTTTCTTAACTTCCAGAAGTCCAAGGCCTATAGCAAACAGCAGCAAGCCGCCTGCAGAAGTCATTTCCAATATCATCTCTGCGCTCAAAATCCGGTTAAAGAATCCTGCTCCCAGGGAAATGGCTCCCTGATAGATGAACACAGGCAGTGCTGAAAAAGCAACTCCAGGCCCTAAAGAAGAAGCAAATGCAATCGAGGTAAACCCGTCAATAGTGGCTTTGGCAGCGAGAGTGCTGAAATCCCCTGTAAGGCCATCCTGTATACCGCCGATAATGGCCATTGGCCCAATGCAAAACAGCAACGTGGCTGCAACAAACCCTCTGGCAAATGACCCCTGGGTTGGCGCTGACGCTGAATTGCCGCTGCTACCACGGCCGGCCTTGGTGAACATTTTCTCCAGTGAATCTCCAAGCCGGTTAATCCAAAGGTCCAGATCAAGCAGTTCTCCAGTGATTCCACCAAGTGCAATCCCTGCCAGCGGGAAGAGAATATTTTCGGACTGAAGGGCCATCTTGATCCCAATAATGCTTGTCACAAGGCCCAATCCGCTCATAACAGTCTGTTTCATCTTTTCAGGATACCTGTTGCCGACCAACAAGCCTATTAGAGTTCCTGCAAGTATTGCTACGGTGTTTATCAACGTACCCTTCAAGGCCATTCGCCCTTTCGTGTTTTCTTAGCCTGTGATATCCCTAACCCAATCTCTCCGGCAGGAAACCGGCCGGTAACGCATAAACGGCACTGAGTTGATTCTACACTGAAACAGACGATTCCTTATCGTGAATCACATTACCTGATACTTTATCTTTTCTTGACAACAGCATCTGGAACAAACCTACAATCAGACACATTGCAGCAAAAATCAAGAAAGACCTATCATATCCCATACTCTCAACCATTGCCCCTGCTAACAGAGAACCTATAACCGGTCCTAGGCCATAGAACACTGAGCCAAAGACAGTTTGGCCTACACCTGAAAGTTCAGGAGGAAACAACTGGTTAGTCTTTTCAACTGCTACCAGGTAAAAGAGGATGAAGTTAGTACCCTGGATCAACTGAAGAGCCAAAAACCAAGGGTAACTCTTGATAGCAATCGTCAAGAACCACCTGACCCCTGAGAGAACTATGGCCATTGACAGCAGCGAATCTCCTGAAAAATAGTCAAAGAACCCTTTCTTCCCGAGTAAGACTATGGCTTCGCTCAATCCGCCAATAATCATGACATAGCCAATCTGGCTTGCACTAAAACCCCGGTGGTCCAGGTACACAGTAAAAAGGCTTAGAGGCCCAGTGAAGGCAATTCGAAAAAAGAAAGAAATCAGCAGCAACTGCACAAAAGGCTTGCTGGTGACAACGGCTTTCACGTCTTGTAGGGTCAGGGTAGTAGACACAGAACCTGATACATTGTTATACGGAAGCCAGCGCATCTTGTTGAATGACATTACCAAGACAAACATGACAAAAAGGACGATTACAGGGATGTAGTAAGACCATACCAGGTCAACACTTTCAAGTATGCTACCGCCTATAATAGATGAGAACAGGTAGCCGAAGGTCCCCCACAATCTTATTGATTGAAAAGGAACCCTGTTCTGACTGCACCACATTAGTGTGCCTGCGTCCATAAGAGGCATAAGTGTTGTTGAAAACAGGGCAAACATGGAATATACAGCAGCGCGGCCAAAGGCTCCTGTCTGGGCAGGGACCAAAAAGCCGGTTGCCCCAGCCAGTACTGCAATTGCTCCTATAGTGATGTGTTTATGTGACGACTTGTCATACACATATCCGAAGAAGGGGTGTCCGAAAATAGCAACGCCATAGTAAAGGGCATTGAGGATTCCGATCTCTGCAACTGATACTCCGGATTCGCGGAAATATATGTTCCCGTAAGTCCAGTATACTCCAAGCCCAAGGTAAGTAAGGAAATACAAGGCAGATAGGCCGGTTCTAACCTTCAAAGGGGCAGATAAGCTACTTTCCATTCCATTTGAGATCTTGGCTTTGGCGTTGTCTGTAAAGCTCAATTTTCAATCCCTCATTAGTGTTATAATGCCGGCTGCCGGAAACCCACTCTATGCTTCAGGAAAATTCCAGAACCGGTTATATCTTTTACGAAAAAAGTACAAGGCCCTATTTGTTAATTATATCTGAAAAACTGCAGTAGAGGGACGATATCGAACGCCCAACGAGAAAACGGCAAATACCAGTATAAAATTAGGTTTACAAGAGAGGCTGTCATAATGCCCCTTACCGGGCAGAGTGTCCCCCTTGCACGCAAGCGGCTATCTCAAGCAGGTCATTTAGGACTCCGTAGGCAGTCTGGGCCAACTCAGGGGCATGCTCAATCAAGGTTATGTCTCCCATGAGCCCTGTTCGAATCGACACACAAGATGTTGTACCGTCTATCTGCCCAAACACGCTTGCAGCATCAACGTTTACAGGCATAACCCTGGCATAAAACGTCTTTTCACGATCGCCGGGAGAAGAAGCCTTAGGACTATGATTGCCGGAATCAAGTACGGAACCTGCCTCAGCCACCAACTTAATCCGCTTGCCCTGTTTCAAAGCCTCTTGTACTTGGGCTTTTGTCACACCGGTTATTCCTGTTCTATCAACATCCCTGGGGGTAATCTGCATCCCCATAAGCACATTGCTCAATACAGCAACCTTGACAGCCGCATCCCATCCCTCAAGGTCCATAGACGGATCCGCCTCGGCAAACCCCATTTCCTGAGCCTTAGCAACCGAATCATGGAAATCGCTGCCCTTTTCCATCTCTCCAAGGATAAAGTTAGTAGTGCTGTTCAAGATTCCTTTGAATCCAAGGATAGGTGTGCCCCTAAGGCAGTACTTGGACATATTGAAGATGGGGGTGCCATCCATAACAGTTGATTCAAAAAGAAACTTGAGGCCGCGCTGGGCTGCAAGACATGCAAGTTCTGAGTATGCATATGCAATAGGGCCCTTGTTGGCTGAAACAACGTGCTTTCCGGCACTCAAAGCTGCCTCTATGTGGCTTATGGCAGGTTGGCCTGTGTGAGGGTTCAGCGGGGTCAATTCCACCATTATGTCGCCTGGAGCATCTCTTATAATGTCCAATGCAGTTTGCAGACTGGTATCTTGCCCCTCATGGGGGCCCAGAGTGTCCAATCGCTCACCGGACTCCAAAATATCAAGTACCCTTGCCAGGTCTAGGCCGTTGTGGTTCACGATACACCCGTGCCTGCCGGTTGCAATAGCCGTAACTTTGAAGCCGGCCCTGTGGGAAACGCAAAACTCCTGGCCCTTATGCAGCAAGATTCGTGCAAGTTCCCTGCCTACATTACCAAAGCCTATGAGATTCAGGCGCAGATTAACCACATCTTCTTGTTGGGCCAGGGTACAGCCGGCGTTTTTCATGTTATCGTCAGCCCCATGCAAATCCCTATTCCTTCTTGCCTCTGAATTTCTCTGTGCATCCCGCTCGATTATACCCTGAATTGCTGAAAGGAAGAACTTTTGGTGCCGGATAGCCCGCGCACTTTTCCGGGAAATACCGCCCCTCCAACACACACTTCTTTTTTCCGCCGGATAACCCGGCACTTATGAAAATCGCTCACCTATATGCCTATGCCGGATAACCCGGCAGTAAGATACTTGAACACACTACGCTTAAATGTCACACTAGTGATATGGGCACAAACAATCAGATATCCAACCAAAATACGTGCAGGCTGGGGAAGAATTCGCACAACAGCTTTTCCGGCGGCAAGAGTACGGCATGTTCTATGCCCCAAACCCAGGGCGTTTCCATTCCACTGGGCAATCTTGCAGAAGGCAGGCTTATTTCCCGTCCTAACAGATTTCTTGCAGTAGTGGACTTAGCCGGGCAAACAATACAAGCCCATGTGCCTGATCCCGGCAGGCTGGAAGAATTGCTGTTCCCCGAAAATCGGGTCATGGTCAGAAACATAAATGCCCAACTCAGCTCAATCAAGCGAAAGACCCAATATGACCTGGTCCTTGCCGGCTTTGACGATATTTGGGTGTGCGTCGACACAAGGTATCCTAACCGCCTTTTTGAGCAGGCCGCAACAGAAGGAGCACTCGGCGAGTTCAGCGAATATACTTCGGTCCATAGAGAGGTTGCTCTGGATCAAGTAAGCAACCGCCTGGACAGCCGTCTGGGCACACCAAACTGGCAGAACGACACAGAAGGCGGAAATACGGCAAGGGAAAGTGAAGGCCAAAGTGGAGTCAAAACAGGCACAAGCACGGGTAATGACGGCCCGGCCAAAGATGACAATTTGAAGTCCGCGAATACCCGGAAAGCCAGGAATACTCCTAAGAGCAGGTTTGATTTCATGCTGGAAGGCCCGGGTAAGCGCCCTCTTCTGGTAGAAGTCAAATCAGTTACCTTGTGCATAGACGGTACAGGCCTATTTCCTGATGCGCCCACAGAAAGGGGCGCACGCCACCTCCGCGAGTTAAAAGAAATCTCATCAATGGGTTTGGATACATGTGTGGTTTTCATTGCCCAAAGGGAAGACATAACAAGTGTATCGGCTAACAGGGAAATGGATCCTGGCTTTGCCCAGGCCCTAGATGAAGCCGCTCAAGCCGGCGTAAAGATACTGGCATACCGCTGTTGCGTGTCACCGTATTGCATTCGCCTAAGCCCTGAACCCATACCTTATCAGCAGTTCGCCGATGGAAAGCGTTGAACAGGAGTGCCAGATGCCAAGAAGGATAAATCGAAATGTTCCGGTCAACCCAGTACCGGTTGATCCAATCAAGATAAGGCCTTTCGGCCGAATAGGACGAATCACTCTGGTTCTTGTAATAATACTTGCGGCTGGCGCACTCCTCTACTGGGAGGGATGGCAGCACGGTGAACCGGGCCTGATCCAATGGATATCCACATTACTGAGGCCCTCTCTCGAAATCGAGGCGGTTCCGCTTAGCCACGATCAAGACGGAAACGGCAAGGATGACTCTATAGACCTTGTAGAAGGCGCCAGAACCCAGGTCGAACAGAGGCCATTCTACAAAAGCGCTTACTATGCAGACGGTTACCCTCCTGAAAACGAAGGCGTCTGCACTGACCTTGTTTGGCGCGCATTCAAGCACGCAGGTTTTGACCTAAAAGCCATGGTAGACACAGATATTGCTTCTGCAGTCAACGAGTATCCAAGGGTCGGGAATATGCCTGACCCAAACATCGACTTTCGCCGTGTCCCAAACCTGTATGTATTCTTTAAGCGCCACGCAATTACCCTTACCGGCGAAGTCATACCATGGGATGCCGAAAACCTGAAAGAATGGCAACCCGGTGACATAGTCATACTAGGTCAAAGGTACGATCACATAGGAATCGTATCAGACAAAAGGTTCCGCAACGGGATTCCAAAAGTACTCCACCACGGCTCCACCCATCCCGGCGAAGATAACGCCCTGGTATACTGGCCAGGGGGAATTCTGGCCCACTTCAGAATTGATCCGGATAAGCTGTCTGAACTTATGGAAAAATAAGCCCTTTCCCAATCATCCAGGGCCTATTCATCTATATCTATTACCTTTCAAATATCACTTTTCAAATGCCCTTTAGCAGGGAGCTGGGTACCCGTCCATTAATTACCTTAGGGCCAAAAGCACAACCCCAATCATCCCAGGGCCGCCGTGCAATGCCAAAGACGCTCCGACATCCCCTATGGTGAGCTGCTCAATGTTGACCCGGCGCTTTAGGGATTCTGCAAACTTGAGAGCCTCTTCGTAGCTATTAGCGTGCATAACAGCGACACGGGCAGGAATGTTGGAAACTGCGTTTGAGGCAAGTTCAGCTACCCTTTCCAGTGCCCTAGGGTAACTCCTTGCTTTATCCACAACCTTGAGCAGGCCGTCCTTAACCTCAATCACCGGTTTTATGGAAAGGATGGAACCGAATATTGCCTGCCCCTGGCTCAACCTGCCGCTCTTCTGGAGGTATTTTAGTGTGGGTATAGCCACAAAAGCTTTTATCCTCGTCTTCAAAGAATCAAGCCGTTCGGTAATTTGGCCCAAATTCAAACCTTCCAGAGCCGCTCTGGCAGCCTCAATTGCAAGAAAACCAACGCCCATTGAAACCGTATTCGAATCATATACATGCACCCGGGTTTGGCCTGCCACAGCATCTGCTGCAACTTTTGCAGACTGGCATGTACCGCTCCCCTTAGCAGTAACATGAATCGAGATAATATCGTCTGAAATTTCGCTAAGATTCCTATATACTTTGATGAAGTCGCCCGGTGATGGACTGGAGGTCTTGGGCATTACAGAACCATCAAGACGTCGGTAGAACTCCTCTAAGGAAATACTATCGCCTTCCTTATAGGACTCATCCCCCACTTGAATGGGAATAGGGACCACTGATATCTGATATTCATCTTGTACGGTCCTGGGAAGACCTGATGCACTATCTGTAACAACCCTTACCTTTTTCATGGCTGCCCCCTCCAAAAGCGCTGATTCGAACCTGCGATCACGTGTTCGGGCCTCAGCACCTATCTAGCCTCAATCATCTGCCTTAAGTATAATTCTGGATCCATACCTCAACGCCCATACATCTCCAGCGGGGTTAAACAGAAACCGGACATGGCTCTCTATTCCCCTAACGGTAATAACTGCAGTATCCCAGCCTGTTGTCTCTACTGGGTAAGCCTTAGAGTCGATTTCAGCTTCTAACTTATCCTCGGAAAGCTGAACTTTAATAATGGCTCCCTCTCCTGAGCGGTACGTGCCGGCGAATTTCAAGAGCCTTGATACAGGTTGCGGGCAAACTTCTTTCTTTATTGTCAAATTATCAACAGGCAGCCCCAGAAGGAGATTGACCGCCCCTAACCACACCTTACTTGCAGGGAATCCGCTTAGATTGCAGAGAACCACTACACCAAAGTCTTTTTCAGGGACATATCCAATGTTAGATGCAACGCCTCGAAGGGACCCACTATGCTGAATTAAAGTCACTCCCTGGTAATCCGGCCTTATGTTGAAGCCATAACCGTACCATACATCGGGATTATAGAGGTAATATGGCGTAACCATCCTGGAAATCGAGCAAGGTGAGGCAATACAATTGGCCCCTACAGTGCCGTTGTTGAGATATAAGTTCAAGTAGGACAAGAGATCCCGTACGGTGGACTTGATAAAACCACAAGCAGTAAACGAAGGAGCCTCTTGCCAATGCTCAGACGTACACAGATTGTCGTCTTTGTCTTTGTAATAAAGGCTGGTAACATCAGGCAGTTCCTTTATTCTGTCAACTCTGGTCGTGGTATGGGCCATGCCAAGAGGCATAAGGATATTCTCCTGAAGGTAGTCTTCATAACTCTTGCCTGATACCAATTCTATGATAGAACCAAGAAGGCCATATGCATCGTTTGAATAACTTACATACTGCCCCGGCCGGCCCAACAGCTGGTAATCGTGGTTGGCAATGAACTTCAACAGGCCCTCAGTATCCTCAACGCTGGGCCTATCAGGTGCCAGCTCGTCTTCGCTGAGCTCCTCCCTATCTTTTTCATCAAGTTCAGTGCTTTCGATAATCCCGTAATTCAACGACGGCAGGGGCGGAATCCCAGGAGTGTGAGTTAGGAAATTATGAATATTGACCTTCCATTCAGCACTATTATCAGGCAGGCCGAAACCTGGGAGATACCGTTTTACAGGGTGTTCCACAGAAAGCAACCCACGCTCTGCCAGCTGCATAATAGCCAGGGCTGAAAAAGATTTCGAGACCGATGCAATTCCGAATACGGTCTCTTCTGTTACAGGTAACTTCTGTTCCAGGTTTCTATATCCAAAACCCTTGGAGTAGATCATGTCGCCTTTGGAAATTATCCCTACACAAAGGCCTGGAGCATCGTATTCCTTCATCAATTTGTCAACAAATGCTTCGAATGTAGAGTGATCAAAGAATCCGGTGTTATCTTTGGACAATGAAACCCCTCCCAATTCCTTGTTCTGTTATGTTGTTATACTGGTATTAAGCAGGACTCCGGCGAATACCACAAGTACCTCAATTTGGCAGTATTCAGATACAAACGACTTTCGCCACACCGCCCCCCGATTCCTCCACGAAAATTGCGGTACCAGTAATAAATCCTCTAAACACTTGATTTTTCCAATCGCTCAACATCCCCGGAGACCCCTGCAGCTAGCAGGAAATCTTCGTTGCTTGTCGAATACAGTCAGGATATTTATTTTTATATTCTAAATGATTGTGAGGCTTAATAATGGAGCAATGGCAGAAGAACTTGTACGTACTATGGTTTGGAACTCTCATCGCAGCTATTAGTTTTTCCTTTATTAGCCCGTTTCTTCCGGTTTTCCTGGAGCAAATGGGTACCAAATCCAATCTTGAAGCATGGTCAGGTGCGCTCTATTCCGCATCATTCATGTCCAGCTGCATATTGTCACCTGTTTGGGGTTCCCTGGCCGATAAGTACGGCAGGAAGGTAATGATCGTCCGCGCAGGATTCGGCATGGGAATCATTAACATTTTGGTATCCATAGTTCAAACTCCTATGCAGCTTCTGGTTCTGAGACTGCTGAACGGAGTCGTATCCGGATTTATCCCATCTGCCATAGCCCTTGTAGCAACCAATACCCCAGAAGACAAAGTAGGCACATCTCTCGGAATCCTCAAGACAGGTTCTGCCACAGGAAACGTGCTTGGCCCTTTGGTTGGAGGTGTATTGTCCCACTACATCGGAATACGCCCTACGTTCTTGGTTGCAGGACTGACCCTTTGGGCAGCCACTTTAGTTGTAGTGCTGGGAGTAAAAGAAGTCGCAAAACCATTAGGTAAAGATGCGAAAATCGACGTAAAAAATGATCTTAGAACGGCCTGGTCGAACACGCACTTCAGAACACTGATGATATTTGTTACCCTGACCAACGCGGCAGTAATGATTCTTCAGCCGGTCCTAACTCCGTTCATCATGTCGATTACAACTGGAGATGCTTCCCTGGCTACAGGTGTGCTCTTTTCGTTGACAGGAATAGCCACGGTGCTGGCAGCCCCTGTCTGGAGCAGAAAAGGCTCTGCCGGGAGCTTCGCCAATACTTTTCGAATTTCCATGTTGCTCTCGGGACTGCTTAACCTGCCCCAGGCCTTTGCCACGAACACGATTTCTTTTGGCGCCCTCCGCTTCGCGTATGGTCTTGTTTACGCAGGTGCCCAAATTTCCATAGAAGGCCTAACTGCCACAACTGTTACACCTGAATTTCGAGGTAGGGCCTTTGGAATAAGCCAGAGCTTCAGCCTGCTTGGATCTGTCGTAGGCCCTATGATTGGAGGATTCGTTGGCAGTGCCCTGGGGGTTAAGTGGGTGTTCATTATGAACGGCTCTCTGCTTCTTTGTTTAGGCATTCTGTCCAAAACACTTCAAGCCGAACCTTCCAAATCACAGGCCTTGCAGAATGCAAGCCCCCCAGGGGCTGATTGACCAAGGCAACTAACGTTCTCCCTTCATATCATGTCATGAAGGTACTTTAGCCTCAATTTGAAGCCAAGTATCTGTTTCTGAAGGGAGGAAACAAATTTGCGATACAACTGGCAAGAGAACCTTGAAGCAGCTATCAAGGACGAGCTAGAAGCTGCAAGTTTCTATAACCAGCTGGCCAGCAGCGCCCCGAACACTGTTATTGCCCAAGTCCTTTCCAGCATGGCGGCAGACGAATATGGCCATGCCAGAATCTTGACTGCCATGATAGCAGACAAAATGACAATGGCTTTCCCTACAATAGACCCATTCCGGGGCAGGGCAGGCCGGGACGAATTCCGGCGCAATCTGGAACTGGCATTGGAGGGTGAACTGAAGGCTATAGCCGAGTACGCTGAATTCGCACGCATGGCAACTACCCTTGAGCAGAAGACAATATTCCTATCCATTGCAGGCGATGAATACGGACACGCAAGAACGTTTATCACTCTCCTTGCAGGAGGCGTTGGGTAGATTGCCTTTAACGCCAGGTATAATAGCTGATAGGACCAAATCCGCGGCCTTTAAATTATAGAGGATTCCTGGCAATTTAAGCTGGCTGAAAGCATATAGTCCAAGCATTTGGTCATATTTCTAAAATGGGCAGACCCACAGCCGACGGTGCGTTCGATTATGGGTAGGGGGACTTTCTCGGGTCTGCCCCTTTCCCTATGCCCTCTCTCCTAAGCTTTCTTTCACAGTGCTTTCTTTAACTGTGCCTTCTTTGACTGTGCTTTCTTTAACTGCGCCAGTGCCTACGCTTTCTCAGCTATTGTGCCTCCGCCATACACAAATTCACCCTGGTAGAAAACAAGAGCCTGCCCTGGCGTAACTGCAAACTGAGGCCGGCTGAATCTCACCAATGCACGGCCTCGGCCCGACAATCCCTGGTATGGGCCTCCATTGCATGGAATCAGAGTTGCAGGAACCTCTCTGCCCCTGTAACGAACCATGCAAGTACCCTCTACAGGGGAATCCGGGTAGTCTGCCATAATGAAGTTCACATCTTCTATGTAACAACCTTCGGCATACGCTTCACTGCGCTCGCCTGCGATTACTTTGTTTTCGTCTACATCGATGCCAACCACATATAGCGGATACGGACTCGAAATTCCCAGCCCTTTTCTCTGGCCAACTGTATAAAAAGCAAGGCCATTGTGGTGCCCAAGCACTTTGCCTGATGTATCTACAACCAGGCCAGGAAGGCTTCTTACCCTCCGCTCTTCCAAAAACTCCCTGTAGCTCCCCTGTGTAACGAAACAGATCTCCTGGCTTTCCGGCTTTTCTGCTGTAACCAGCCCTCTCTGAGATGCCATCTGGCGTACATGCTGCTTTGTAAGATTCCCTAGGGGGAACATTGCGTGCCTCAACATATCCTGGGTAAGGCCGTAAAGGGCGTAGCTCTGGTCCTTCCCCTTATCTGTGCCTCTGGCCAAAAGGGTCCTGGGCCTGGCCTCTTTAATGCCGGATTGCGTGCCCGATTGCGTGCCGGACGGTGCTGCCAGGATGTGATTCTCCACAAAGCCTCTGTCTGTTCCTATTATTTGCCCGGCCTTTACATAATGCCCTGTAGCCAGATATTCGGCACCTATCTCGCGTGCCCTGTCGAGAAGGTGACCAAACTTAAACTTGCTGTTACACACAAGACACGGATTAGGAGTCCTGCCCCTGCGGTAGTCTTCAACAAAAGGGGTTATCACTTCTTCTTCGAATTCTTCAACCAGGTTTATGGTGTAATGGGGAATGCCCAGGTCATAGCAAATTCGCCTGGCATCCTCAGCCATCTCCAGAGTACAACAAGGTTTAGCAACCGGATCACCCTGGGAAGGAGGGTTAGCCAGGAGTTTCATAGTAAGCCCTATCACTTCGAAACCCTGTTCAACCAGAAGTGAGCATGCAAGGGAACTGTCTACCCCACCTGACATGGCAACAGCAACTCTTGGCCTGGGCAATACCGGCGCCTCCTTTCATAAGGAAAGTTGTCTCATCATTCCATCTGCGCAATCCCGCTCTAAAACCTGTTGGCTTTGAGCCAAATTCTCCAAGCCATTATACCAGCAGTATACAACGGCATCACCCTTTCTTTTCAAGTCCCGGATTTGGTCCGCACCTCCATGATGATGTAGCCCAATCCGCGGGCCTAGTGGCCTACCACATAGGCCACTCCTGAGCAATGTTGCCCTATCCACAGGCTTTAGTGGCCTACCACATAGGCCGCTCACGAGCAATGTTGCCCAATCCGCGGGCTTAGTGGCCTACCACATAGGCCACTCCCGAGCAATGTTGCTAAATCCACAGGCTTAGTGGCCTGTCTCGTAGGCCACTCCTGAGCGATGTAGCCCACTTCGAAGGTCTAGTGGCCCACCACATAGGCCACTCCTGAGCGATGTTGCCCACTTCGAAGGTCTAGTGGCCCACCGCGTAGACCACTCCTGAGCAATGTTGCCCAATCCACAGGCCTAGTGGCCTACCACATAGGCCACTCCTGAGCAATGTTGCCCTATCCACGGGCCTGGTGGCCTACCACATAGGCCACTCCCGAGCGATGTTGCCCTATCCACAGGCTTAGTGGCCTACCACATAGGCCACTCCTAAGCAATGTTGCCCAATCCACAGGCTTAGTGGCCTACCACATAGGCCACTCACGGGTCCATTCCACCCCTAGGACCAATCACAGTAGTGGAGGAATCATACCGCCACGTTTCATCTACAAGAAGGTGACATCTTCTCAGTCCAAACTAGTTAATTTCGGGGTAACAGAATTACTGTCCATTGATTCGGCCGTCCCAAGAATGTTACTGAACGGTAATTTGCCACCCTGAACCCGCGTCAACCCCATTTAGGCCAACTCCTCTAGGCTGGTTTCTATTTGAAGGATTTTCCTGCTCCCGCGGAAAATAAGTCTGTGCGAAGGAGGTCGTAATTGTGTCACAAGGATTGCGTGTGTCTATACTGGGAGGCGGAAGCGCATACACCCCTGGCCTTGTAGAAGGTTTTATCAGGCAGTCGAAGCAAGTCCCCGTATCTCAAATGGTACTAATGGACATCGACGAAGGCAAACTAAAAACCGTTGGAACCGTTGTTCGAAAGATGCTTGAGGTCCACTTACCCGGGTGCCAACTGATTCTTACCACGGAAAGAGAGCAAGCTATCAGTAACATAGACTTTATCATATGCCAGATCAGGGTAGGGGGCCTTGCAGGGAGGCACATTGACGAATCTATTCCAGTTAGGTACAGAGTAATTGGGCAGGAAACCACAGGCCCCGGCGGCTTTTCCATGGCCTTGAGGACTATCCCTGTTATGGTGGATATCGCCGCCGAAATTGAACAGAAAAACCCCAGGGCGTGGCTTATCAACTACACCAATCCTACAGGGCTTGTAGCCGAAGCAATAAAGAAGACTTCCAACATTAAGCATATTTCCATTTGCGACGAGCCTATGGTTTTGCAAGAATCTCTCGCTACTTTCCTGCGAATATCTCCAGAGAAACTTTTCTTCGACTATTTCGGGCTCAACCACCTTGCCTGGGCAAGGAAAGTCTTCCTGAAAGGCGTAGACATACTGCCTGAACTCAGAAGAACCCTTGAGCATACTCCTGTTGAGAAAATCGAACCTCTCTTCGGTGAGGATACCTTGAAAGACCCCAAGGTCAGAACTGAACTCATAAATACCTTGCGGATATTCAAAGAAACAGGCATGATGCCCTCACCTTATCTTCAGTACTATTGGTTCACAGATGAAATCCTTAAAAGCCAGGTTAAATCCAGGCAGACTCGGGCTCAACAAGTCATGGAAATCGAAAAGCAGGTTCTGGCCGGTTACCGCCAGCCATCTGTTAACAAAGAACCTCAGGAAATACAAAGAGGCGGCAAGTGGCATGCAGATATGATGATTGGCATGCTTGGGGCAATAGCCAATGACGCCCGTCAGATCTTTATTGCCAACGTCCCAAACCATGGCGCCCTCCCTGAACTTCCCTACGAGAAAATAGTAGAAGTGCCTGCAGTAGTTGATGCCCGGGGGGCTCATCCTCTTGCCATGGGCAAAATGCCCACCCAGGTACGAGGGCTTATCCAGGCTGTTGCAGCTTATGAGGAACTGACTGTTGAGGCTGCCCTTAAGGGGTGCTATGAAACAGCACTGGACGCCTTATCCTGCCACCCCCTAGTGCCTTCAAGGGAGACTGCCAGTCAGATTCTTGCTGAGTACCTCGAAGCCCACAAGGAAAGCCTGGCCTATTTATCCCGAAGGTAAGATAGAACCAGGGCAAGAGCGGAAAAAGGGCAGGCCACAAATGCCAATCCTGTGCCGGGAAAACTTAGAGCACCGGGTTATTCGGCATTCTTCATTCTCTGCAAAAAGGCACCGGATTTTCCGACGCTTACCCTCATCTAGAGTACTGCAGCCGGGCCTATAGCAACATGGCCCAAGGCCTATCCAAGCATGTCAGTCCCCTGCCTGCTCTTTTCGTACTGCATCTATTTTGCTCCTGACCTCGGCCAGTTTCTCACCGTCTAGCGGGTAATGGCTGAAAATCAGTAGGGCAAGAACCATGGCCGATATTGGCACAACTGTCATGAGAAATTTCATACCTGTAAGGGCGCTTGCAGGCTGCACGTCGAGGTTGGGATTATATCCGAATTTGTCTAGCACACCGCCCATTATAATTGCGTTCATGGAAATACCAAGCCGGATCATGAATCCGTTCACGCCAAAATACATTCCCTCTCGCCTGACCCCGGTCCTAACTTCATCTTCGTCTACAACATCGGCAATAAAGATATCCAGGAGCACCAGAAGCCCTGCAAGGCCAAAAGACAGGAAGACAGCGATAATCACTGCGTGAATATAGTTTGTGGCCACAAAAAACGGCAAGAGGCATACGGCGTAATATCCTGCTGCATATATCATGGACTTCTTGGTACCCAGTTTGGCTATGATTTTCGCCCAGAGGGGCGCAAATGGGATGGCCATCACAAACAAGGCCCCTAAGAACAGGGTCTTCTGAAATTCCGTAGCATTTAGCACGTATTTTGTGTAGAAGGGAATGACTGCCTGAAGTCCCACGAAGGTATATTGAACAAGCATTGCCGCAACAACATAGGTCATAAATGACTTGTTGATGTAAGTCTGTTTCAACGCTTCCCCAATCTTAAGATTTTTCTCACCTGCAAATTCCGGCCTTTCTTTTGCACCGTACAATGACGCAAACATGGTTACCATGCCCATGGCACCAAATAGAATACCCATATACCTCCAGCCGAATTTCTCGGCAATAATTAGAGGCAGAGCAACACCAAAAATCAAACCTATGATACCCAGCACTTGTCTTAAAGCAGATACCCTTGCACGGTCTTCAAGGCCCGGGTACATCTCAGGAAACAATGCAGTCCAGTTGAGTACTACAATAGTGAACAATCCATCGAACAAGAACATGATTACAAAATACCATATAAACAGGGATTTCTCGGCGCCGGCCGGGTAAGGGGGCATCCACAAAAGGGCAAATGCCACACACAAAGGCAGCGTAAACCCTGCAATGTACGGTATCCGCCTTCCCCACCGCGTTCTGGTTGTATCAGAAATCTGGCCAAACAAGGGATCGTTTATTGCATTCCAAATTCCATAGCAAAACATCACTATGCTTATCATCTTGGTGGGTACTTTCATTACGTCGACGTAAAAGTATATGGCAAAGGTACTGACAGTCTGTCCAAGAATTGAGGCCGAGAAATTACCCAGGCTGTACATGAAATCCTTGAGTTTGTTCACACACAACTCCCCTTTGCTGAATGTACCGCAGGACCCTTAATTTTGCTATTACATTCTATTACATGCTATTCCTGTGCCCGGCGGGTAAGGAATTCCAATAGCCCAATCCTGTTTTCTTGGGGCAAATCCTTCTTCTGCCCCGAGAAACACCGAAATGGGGCAGATAAGGACACTTGATGATCTCGGGACAGTGGCAGCCGGGTTCAGTGCCCTGAGCCCCGGGAAGGATCCATGGAAAATCCTTTGGGTGTGTTAAACGGCAGGAAAAAAACCTTCCTAAGAGAAATCCCCATTAGCAACTAGATAGGAGTGATAATACTCAGATGCAAATTAAAGACCTGATTCCGGTACCTGAGCTCACATCAGCCCGGAATGTACTGGTTGTTTCACCCCACCCTGATGATGCTGAACTGGTTGCCGGCGGAACAGTAGCAGTTCTGGCAGGACAGGGTGCCAAAGTAACGTATGCTTGTGTAACTGATGGCTCAATGGGAGGATTCGACCCCGGTGTTTCAGAAGAACAGGTAGCCGCCATAAGGCGAAACGAGCAGTCTGAGGCAGCGAAAACCCTCGGTGTTCAGCATATTGAATGGCTGGGCTTTCAAGACACCCGGGTACCGTTGCCCGAAGACGTTAGGCAGCCGCTAATCTCTCTAATACGCAAAGTGCAGCCGGACTTCGTAATCAGCCTGGACCCATGGCTGCCATATGAGGCCCATCCTGACCACCGCCGCACAGCCATGGCTGTAGTAGAGGCCTGCCTTTTCGCTCCACTGCCAATGGCCCAGAAAGAAGATCTGGCCCAGGGCCTTATGCCATGGCAAGTAACCGGCATCGCACTGGCCCTTTCGCCAAAACCAAACACTTACATAAATATTGACAGCACTTGGGAAAAGAAAGTACAGGCCGTAAAGTGCCACAGGTCCCAGTTTCCAGACTGGATCTGGAACGCTTTCTACCCTGCTATTCTGGCCAAGTCCCAAGAATATGGTCAGCAAACCGGAGCCGGCCTTGCAGAAGGTTTCAAAGTACTTACTACAACCCATCTTCATGTTATGGTAGACACATGGAGATTCTGATCACGTAAGCCTTTAGTGGCTTGCTTATTTGAAGGGAGGAACAGTGCCGTTCTCCTTGGGACTGGTTCTCGAAACCTTCCGGCACAAATGCAATGTTGCCTGCGTCAACCCTTTGGGCCTGCCGGTTGTGCTGAAGACAGGGAGCCACGGCACACGTACCATGAAGGAAATCAAACTTGCGGTAGTTGGAGGAGGGTCCTCCTATACCCCAGAACTTTTGCACGGACTAATACAACGGTGGCACAATGGAGAATTCCTTACAAGTGAAATTGCCCTGGTAGATATTGCCGAGGGTAAGGAACGAATGGAGACAGTTGCGTCTTTTGCCAGGAGAATGCTTAAAAAAAGCGGTATGCCATGCAATATAAGCACCTGGACGGACTTAGGCACAGGACTTGATGGAGCAGACTTTGTTGTAAGCCAAATCAGGGTCGGAGGAATGAAGGCCCGTTGGCGGGACGAACATATCCCCATTAAGTACGGAATTGCCGGACAGGAGACTACCGGCCCGGGAGGATTTGCAAATGCACTCAGAACCATCCCAGCTGCCCTTGACATAGCCGGAGAAATCCGCAATACCTGCCCAAATGCATGGCTTCTCAACTTCACCAACCCGTCGGGCATCATTACCGAAGCCCTGGTGAAGCACGCCAATATTAAGACTTTTGGCCTTTGCAACGTGCCTATTGGTATTAAGATGGGCATTGCCAAAGCACTGAGTGTTGAACCTGAACGGATTAGCCTGGATGCTTCAGGCCTGAACCACCTCTCATTTGTTACCGGTGTGTATCAGGACGGAAAGGATATAACTGACCAGGTTATTGAAACACCCCTTTTGCCAGAGTACCTAGAAGAAATCAAAGTGGGCAAAGATCTGGCTCCGCTAATCAAGAAAATCAAGGTTATTCCAGCCAGCTACCTTTATTACTACTGGTCCCGGAAGCGATCAGTGGAAAACCAAAAGAAGAACATTGAATCCAAAAAAGGCACCAGGGCAGATCAGGTTATGGAAATAGAAAAGCGGCTCTTCAGAATGTACCAGGATGAGTCTCTAGACGATCTACCGCCTGAGCTCAAAAAGCGCGGAGGTGCCTATTATTCCGATGTAGCGCTTAACTCTATATCGAACATAGTCCGAAATCATCCTGGTATTGAAGTGCTCAACGTGGAAAATAAGGGTGCAGTACCAGGACTCCCCAGGGATGTTGTTGTTGAAGTGAGTTCAGTGATTGACGGCACAGGGCCAAAACCGTTGGCGCAGTGCCCCCTGCCAATTGAGGTTCTCGGCCTTGTCCAGAAAGTAAAGGCATATGAGCAGCTCGCTGTCGAAGCGGCAGTTGAAGGTAATGTAGAAAAAGCTTTCTTCGCACTTATGAACCACCCCCTTGTTCAGGATGGCCTCACTGCTGCAGCTTTGCTAACGGACATACTTAGAGAAAACAGCGGCTTCTTACCGCAATTCTCAGGAAAATCAGTTCCTGGTTTCTGAAGCAACGGGCACGTAAGCCAACAAGAAGAAAGGTTCAACCTTGCCCGTGGTTGCACAAGCAAGGTTAGAAAGGAGATGACATAATGCCGTTCATTTTGGGGGTTGATGGCGGGGCGACCAAAACCATGGCAATTATCGGTGACCATACAGGCCAGATCCTTGGGGCAGGGCTCACAGGGCCTACCAACTACCAGCTTACAGGCCTTGATGTAGCCATGAATAACCTGGATGATGCGGTAAGAATGGCTGCTTCCCAGGCAGGTATTGACGTAGGCCAGATTAGTTTCGGTGTTTTCGGTTTGGCAGGGGCAGACTTCCCTGTAGATTTCCAGAACCTGACCGGCGGGATCAAACGGCTTTATCCAGCCATGAAATTCGAAATCACAAACGATACGTGGGTTGGTTTCAGATCAGGTACAGATCAGGATTATGGCGGCGTGGTAATATCAGGTACCGGAGCCAATTACGCTGCAGCAGCACCTGATGGACGAAAAGTGACAGGCCGCGGTATGGGCTATGAATGGGGCGGTGAGGGAGGCGCAGGGTCCCTTATCCGGACTGCTATGCACTTTGCATTCAGGTCCAACGACGGAACAGGGCCCAAGACGGCCTTAGAAGAAGTAGTTCTTTCTACACTGGATTTCCCATCTTATGACGACCTGTCCTCATACATGTATGAGGTCCACGGCAAGTTCTCAAGAATATACATGAAAGCCGCAACCATAGTGCCTGCTATCTTCGAATTGGCTTCTAGCGGCGACGCAGTTTGTGCAGATATCCTTATAGAATCAGGCAAGGCCATGGGCGAAATCATTGGAGGTATGATTAAAACCCTTGGTTCCTGGCAGGTACCTCAGGACATTGTAATGGTAGGGAGTGTCTTCACCAAAGGCGCAAACCCATTACTTGTAGACTCGTTTACAATGTCATGCCACAGGTTTGTACCGTTTGCCAGGTTCAAAATGCCTGAACTGGAACCTGCAGGCGGTGCCTATATCATGGGCCTTGAGAGGGCAGGCTTTTCGGCCAAAGGGGAAGTTCGGACCAGAGCTATTGCCACATTCCCTGAAATAGCCATACCTGAGCCGCGTACTTAATTGAACGTCTTTGCTGCCCGCACAGGGGGCACAGCCTAAGCGCTTGTATTGCCGGTTGGCAGAACATACCGGCCTGCAGAGCCAAGTTCACAGGCAACCTGCAGGCCGGTTCCTAATCAACATCCGGTTGTTACGTACCACTTTGGCTCTGAGACCCGTAAACCCAGGCCGGTGGCTATTCCAGGCATAGTTCGGAGAACAAACTTGCTACCTTATGACCTTGACCCTACTTGGCCTAAGAACATTGCCGTTGTACATGTACCCCTTTTGAATTTCTTGAACTATGGTACCGTGTTCACCGCCGCCGTCTTGTGCAAAAACAGCTTCATGGTAATGAGGATCCAGTGTCTTGCCCACAGGATCCTCGATAGGCTCTACACCTTCTCTGGCCAGTACATCGAGAATCTGCCTTTGAATCAGCTGGGCCCCTTTGAAAAATGCTGCAAACCCAGAGTCTTCATTTTCAGTTGCGTCTTTTTCACCGGCAGCAAGAAACCTGTCGAAATTGTCCAGCACATCAAGTAAGGACAGGATAAGGTCTGATTTCCCACGGCTTACCCGTTGCTGAATGTCTCTCTCTGTACGCTTCCTGAAATTCTCCATTTCGGCCCTTGCTCTCAAAAACTGATCCCAGTAGGTTTCAGCTTTTGATTTCCATTGGTCTCTCTCCTGAGCCAACTTCTCAATCTCAGAACCAAGGGCTTCTCCAGAACACCTGCAATCATCGGCGCTTACAGGCCCTACTTCAGGCTGCCTGTGAGACTTGGGCACGTTAATGTCCATATCTTTGCCATCCATGTCCATTAGTTCTCGCCTTTCTTATCGCTCTGGTTCTTTTCCTTGAACTCGGCGTCAAACACGTTCTTTTGATCTTTGCCGCCTGGGTCGCCTGGCCCGCCGGCTCCTGTATCTGCACCTGCTCCGCCTTCAGCGCCCGCTGCCTGGCTTTCCTGGGCCGCCTTCTTATACAGCTCTTCGGCCAATTTTGCAGCAGAATCCCGCAAATCGTCTGCTGCTTTCTTTATGGCATCTACATCGTCGCCTTTCAGGGTTTCCTTTGCCGCTGACAAGGCGCTCTCCACTTTACTCTTATCATCAGCCGAAATCTTATCCCCTACATCCTTGAGGCTTTTCTCTACTGTGTAGACCAGCTGATCCAGCTGGTTTCTGGCTTCGATTTCTTCTTTATTTCTCTTATCTTCCTCGGCATGCTTCTGGGCCTCTTCCACCAGCTTATCAACTTCATCTCTAGGAAGCTGAGTAGTTGCCTTGATAGTAATATTCTGCTCTTTTCCTGTACCGAGGTCCTTTGCAGATACGTTGAGAATTCCGTTGGCGTCAATGTCAAATGCTACCTCAATTTGGGGGACTCCCCTTGGCGCCGGCGGAATACCTGAGAGCATGAACCTTCCCAGGGACCTGTTGTCCCGGGCCATCTGGCGCTCACCTTGAAGCACATGTATCTCGACCTGTGGCTGGAAATCAGCTGTAGTCGTGAAAACCTGGCTCTTTCGAACAGGAATGGTTGTATTTCTTGATATAATTGGAGTCATCACTGCGCCCATTGTCTCAAGGCCAAGGGTAAGAGGGGTTACATCAAGCAAGACAATGTCTTTGACATCGCCCGCAAGCACCCCTGCTTGAATAGCTGCTCCCATGGCGACTACTTCATCAGGGTTAACTCCCCTGTTGGGCTCCTTGCCTGTAAGGGTTTTAACCATTTCCTGAATCTTTGGCATTCTAGTAGAGCCACCAACGAGGATCACTTCGTCCAGATCCCCTGCCTTGAGCCTTGCGTCTTCGAGAACTCTCCTGACAGGTCCGGTACACCGGTTTGTGAGATCCTCAGTAAGTTCTTCAAATTTGGCTCTGGTTAGTCTTACCTCCAGGTGAAGAGGCTGGCCTTCGCGGTCTGCACTGATAAACGGCAGACTGATGGTAGCCTCAAGAACCTGGGAAAGCTCAACTTTGGCTTTCTCTGAGGCTTCAATGAGCCTCTGCAAAGCCTGCCTGTCTTTTCTGAGATCGATCCCGTAGTCTTTCCTGAACTGCTCGGCAACGTAGTCAACAATTCTCTGGTCGTAATCATCTCCGCCAAGGTGAGTGTCGCCTGCTGTGGCTAGCACTTCCACTACACCGTCGCCTACTTCCAGGAGGGAGACGTCAAAAGTACCGCCACCCAGGTCAAACACAAGGATTTTCTCGTTCTTCTTTTTGTCAACTCCGTAGGCCAAAGATGCTGCCGTTGGTTCGTTGATTATTCTAAGTACTTCAAGCCCTGCAATCCTGCCTGCATCCTTTGTTGCTTGCCGCTGGGCATCGTTAAAATACGCAGGAACTGTAATAACAGCCTTTGTCACGGGCTCACCCAGATACTTCTCGGCATCTTCCTTCATCTTTCTTAGAATGTGTGCCGAAAGCTCTTCAGGGGTCAACTCATCATCTATTGAAGGCACATATACTCTAGCTTCATCATGCTTGCCCCGGCTGATTTTGTAGGGGATGCGCCCGCGCTCCAGCTCTACTTCGTCAAAGCGGCGGCCCATGAACCGTTTTATCGAAGATATAGTGTTCTCAGGGTTCAATACAGCCTGGCGCCTTGCCAGCTGCCCTACGAGTTTCTCCTGTTTCTTGCTAAAGGCCACTACCGAAGGTGTGGTCCTTGAGCCTTCTGCGTTGATTATTACGGCAGGTTCGGAACCTTCCATTACAGCAATAACTGAGTTAGTGGTACCGAGGTCGATACCAACTATTTTGGACATAAAATCCACCTCCACATCATTTGCAATTGCCACTGTCCTAAGTGAATACAATCTGAAACGTTGTAATCTTGAGAAATGAGATTCAGTGCTGTGCCGTCCTTACTGCGCCAACGAAGTTACGCCCTTGGTCAGCGAGTCTCCTTCACCAGGCCGCCTCTTTCATCACGGCTGTCAGCCTTTCCTACGCCGCCCTGGTTTTCATCTTTGGCAGTAGAATCTTGTAACCGGCGGCGCTGATGATAGCTACCTTCCTTCGAATCCC
Source organism: Bacillota bacterium (assembly GCA_040766745.1). Lineage (GTDB taxonomy): Bacteria > Bacillota > Sulfobacillia > Fermentithermobacillales > Fermentithermobacillaceae > JAXGPX01. The sequence continues at coordinate 8,157 of JAXGPX010000009.1, read as the reverse complement.
CCTCCTCCATTGCTATGATCACTCGAATCCCTTGAGGGTTAATTCCACAATGCCGCCAAAGGTATATAATGCGTGCCAAAAGCCTAAGATCACTGTCAGAATACAGGCGGATATTGGAATCAGTTCGAGCCGGTGATATCAACCCCTCGTTTTCGATCTGTCGAAGGAACTGCGGAGTTACGCTGAGAAGACGCGCAGCGACGCCTATAGTGTAGACCGGGTCGTTTGGCCCGTGAAAGTAAGCCACGCAATCATCTCCTTACGCAAGAAACCTCTGAAAACTAAACAGGTTTCTTAATTACTATCAATAACAATTATATCCCGAAGAGTCAAGGATTCTTATCAAACCATCAAAATTAAATATGGCCGGGAAGAGAGCCAACCCTCATTCTGCCTCTTCCCGGCCTAATATCGTTATCCTAATATTCGCCCTCAACCAGCAGGTTTTGAACCTGTGGCCCCATCCGGCGCTATGTCGGTTCCGTGCTGTATTTCGGGCACAAATGCTTCTCTGTAAGCAGCCTTGCAGAAACAACAGGATCAGACTTTCCTTCAAGCAGATCTTTCATGGCCTGATCCAGGGTTCCATCAAATTCTGCTGCTTTCAGAATCCTATCAACAGTCTCGCGCTTAATGTTTTCCTCAAGCGAAGCCAGGTAGCTTCTTGAAACCCGTTCATCAATCAAGTTGTTCGCTTCAAGGAACTCCTGGTGCTGCTTGATTTGGGCAAAGAGGCCGTCTATGCCGGTTCCCTGAGCTGCAACAGTCTTGACTACCGGTGGCCTCCATTTCCAATCACGATTGAGCTCAAGCATGGCTTCGAGAACAGATACAGCCCTATCGGCGTCAGGATGATCGGATTTGTTTACACAGAAGATATCCCCTATTTCCAGGATCCCTGCTTTTATTGCCTGAATATCGTCACCCAAGCCCGGAGCCAGGACCACGAGGACAGAATGGGCATATCTCATAATATCCACTTCAGATTGGCCTGTACCTACAGTCTCAATCAAAATGTAGTCAAAGCCGAAAGCATCCATGACAGTTACGATTTCACCTGTGTGCCTTGAGAGGCCTCCAAGGTGGCCCCTTGAAGCCAAACTGCGGAAGAATACGCCATCGTCAGTGGTACGTGAACGCATCCTAACCCTGTCCCCCAATATGGCACCGCCTGTAAACGGGGACGACGGGTCTACTGCAATGATTCCTACAGAGTGCCCTTGGCCCCGTATAGTTGAAATCAGGCTGTCAACCAGAGTTGACTTGCCGACTCCAGGTGAACCTGTTATTCCAATGATCCTACCATGGCCCCTGTGCTTGAAAGCTTCTCTTAGTATGTCATTTGCATATTCAGAGTTGTCCTCAACCAGGGTAATTGCCCTGGCAAGGTCAGCCCTTCTTTTGCTGAGCAAGCCCTTGATGATCTTTTCTGCATCTACTTTCTTAGCCGGTTCTCCCAAATATAACACCATCCTGCCCGGATCTAAGCCTGAGGCACTCTTAGCCACTGCGGCCTATCCCGGTGTGGTATGAAACCTATCTTTTGAGATTAGCCCTGGTATATTCCACAATATCCTGGGTGCTGGTTCCCGGGCCGAATACTGCATCTACGCCATTTTCAGTCAAAAACCCGACATCTTCATTGGGAATGATGCCGCCTGCAAGTACGAGGACGTCCAGCTTATTACTGTCTTTTTCCTTTTTTAAGCAGTCAACTACCCTTGGAAGCAAAGTTGCGTGGGCTCCCGAAAGAATTGAGCAGGCTACCACATCAACGTCTTCTTCCACTGCCATCCTGGCCAGTTCTTCAGGGGTACGGTGCAAACCGCTGTAGATAACCTCCATACCTGCATCTCTATAAGCCCTGGCAATAACTTTCGCTCCGCGGTCATGGCCGTCAAGGCCTGGTTTCCCTACAAGAACTCGGATTTTCCTATCCATCTGTTGCCCTCCTCCAACTTATATGTTTCATCTAACTCATACTCCAAATTCAGCCAAACGAACATGGGAGCCCGGGTACAAGTTCCCATGTTCGCTTGAGTTAACCTGGTGATTTCGCTCAATTCCTTACATAAGCAGTGATAACATGACTCCTGCTGCCACTGCTGTTCCAATGACTCCGGCAACGTTAGGCCCCATTGCGTGCATTAACAGGAAGTTATTGGGGTTCTCCTGCTGGCCCACTGTCTGAGTGACCCTTGCAGCCATAGGCACAGCTGACACACCTGCAGACCCGATTAGAGGGTTCACTTTCCCGCCGCTCAAAACATACATGAGTTTACCCAGCAGCAACCCGCCTGCCGTACCACCGGCAAACGCGAATATTCCAAGGCCGATGATCTTGACGGTTTCCAAGGTCAAGAACGTCTCGGCACTCATGGTTGCCCCAACAGACGTTGCCAGGAAGATCACTATAATGTTCATAAGCTCGTTTTGGGCGGTCTTAGACAGCCTGTCTACTACTCCACATTCCCTGAAAAGATTGCCTAACATAAGCATGCCAATCAGGGGAGCAATCGAAGGAAGAAGCAGGCTGACCAGAATTGAAACTACAATCGGGAACACAATCTTCTCAGTCCTGGAAACCTCCCTTAACTGGCCCATGACGGTACTGCGCTCTTTCTTGGTTGTAAGAGCCTTCATGATTGGAGGCTGAATAAAAGGAACCAGTGACATATACGTGTACGCTGCAACAGCAATTGGCCCTACAAGTTCGGGGGCAAGCTTCATAGCCGTATAAATTGCCGTAGGCCCGTCAGCGCCGCCAATAATTCCTATAGCTGCAGCCTGCTTAAGGGTAAATCCCGTGGCCTTTGCTAGGAGCATTGCCAGAAATACGCCAACCTGAGAGGCTGCTCCAAGCAAAACAGTCGAAGGATTAGCAAGCAGAGGCCCAAAGTCTGTCATGGCCCCAACACCGAGAAATATAAGGGGCGGGAATATTTCTTTTTCCACCCCGAAATTTATATAGTAAAGCAATCCTCCTGGCATGCCGCCTTCAGGGGGATTCATAATCGGAGCATTAGGCAAATTCGCCAGAATAGCTCCAAATGCAATCGGTATCAGAAGAAGAGGTTCGAACTTCTTGTATATCGCAAGGTACAAAAGCAATATACCAATGAACAGCATTAGTACGTTGCCCCATGTGAGGCCTACAAAACCTGTTGTCTGCAACAGCCTATCAACCAATGTGCCTAGGTCCATTCTGTGAGTACACCTTCCTCCGGTTTGAGGTACCTATTTGTCAAGCTTAACAAGGACGTCTCCCGTCTGGACTGATGCTCCTTGACTCACGCAAATTTCCGCCACTGTGGCATCATACGGCGCAAGGATTTCGTTCTGCATTTTCATAGCCTCAAGAAGGAGCAATACCTCGCCCTTTTTCACGCTCTTCCCTGCTGAGACCTTAATCTCATTCACCACTCCGGGAATGGGTGCTGTAACAGCACCTGCGCCGCCGGCAGCAGACTTAGCTGAAGGGGCGGGACTCGGTGGAGTAGGATTAACCGGAGTTGCTTTCTTGGCAGGAATATTCACCGGAGCAGGAGCACTGGGCCTAGGAGCGGACACTGCGGGCTCCCTGCTTACACCCTGCCCCACTTCTTCTACTTCTACTTCAAACACTTCGTCATCGACTCTTACCCTAAATCGTCGCACGTCTGATCCTCCTTTACTCAATAAACCCTGATTATCAGATTCCACTGCAAAGTTGCTCAAGCATCAGGCCAGCCGGGTACGAATTTCTCCGGCTTCAGTCAAACACGCTTTTCTGTGCCTACTTGATAGCAAGGGCTCTTGAAGATTTCCCCCATGCGCCGGCATCAGGTATTTTTCTTACAAACACAGGTACGGCACTCTGGCCCAAATAGACACACAGCGCCGCAGTAATGGCAGCTTTACGCTTGGCATCAAGTGAATCAAAAGCCACCTTCTCTGAAACATCTTCATTGGAAACCGTTCCGCTAGCCAATCGGGCTTCTTCGCTATGAACCTGTGCTTCAGAAGCCTGATTCCCGTTTGTCTTCTCAGCTTTTGAAACAAATCTGTATATCAGGTTAATCGCAAACGCGATAATAACCAGCACGGCAAAAACAACTATCATGTTTACCAGGCTTAGAATCAAGCCGCCGGAAAACGTATCGGGTATCATCTACATCCCTCCACACGCCGGAAAACGGCATGTATTCCTCAGATAAAAATGCCTACAGAGGTATGTTTCCATGCTTCTTAGGCGAACTCTCAACCATTTTCGTCGATGTAAGCTCAAGAGCACCAATAACTCTTGGCCGAAGCTCTTGCGGATCGATTACATCGTCGATATAACCTCGGCTTGCCGCCACATATGGATTGGCAAATACATCTCTGAACTCCTGAATCTTCTCTTTGCGTTTTGCAGCAGGATCTTCAGCTGCGCCGATTTCTTTCCTGAACACAACATTGGCGGCTCCGTCAGGCCCCATAACAGCAATTTCAGCATGGGGAAATGCGAAAACCATATCGGCTCCAAGGTGCCTGGAGCACATGGCAATATATGCGCCGCCGTATGCCTTACGGGTGATTACTGTTATCTTAGGAACCGAGGCTTCGGAATAGGAATACAGAAGTTTGGCTCCATGCCTTATGATTCCGCCGTATTCTTGATCAACGCCTGGCAAGTAGCCCGGTACGTCAACCAAAGTCACAAGGGGAATGTTGAACGCATCGCAGAACCTGATGAATCTTGATGCCTTGTCAGAAGCATCAATATCCAGGCATCCTGCCTTAACAGCAGGCTGCGACGAGATAATGCCAACAGCTCTGCCGCCTAACCTGGCGAATCCTGTAATCATGTTCTTGGCAAAGTCTCTTGCAACCTCAAAGAAAATGCCGTCGTCAACCATTGGGTAAATTACGTCGTACATGCTGTAACCCTTGTTGGGGTCAACAGGGACAACTTCACGCAATCCAGGGTCACATCTTCCAGGATCGTCACCTGAGTCTACGTAAAGCGGATCTTCCTGGTTGTTGGCAGGAAGGTAAGACAACAAAGAACGGATCATTTCAAAACACGTAGTCTCGTCAGGAGCCATAAACTGAGCCACACCGCTCACCTGGTTATGAACAAGTGCACCGCCCAATTGCTCAGCTGACACTTCCTCACCTGTTACAGCTTTGATTACCTGAGGGCCTGTAATAAACATGTTAGATATGCCTTCAACCATGAAAACAAAGTCGGTAAGGGCAGGAGAGTACACTGCTCCCCCTGCACATGGGCCTAGAATTACTGAGATTTGGGGAATTACGCCTGAATACTTTACGTTACGGTAGAAAATGTTCCCGTAGCCTTTGAGGGCGTCTACTCCCTCCTGTATACGGGCACCGCCTGAGTCATTCAAAGACACAAACGGAATTCCTACTTTGGCTGCAAGATCCATGCACTTGGATATCTTTTCTGCATGCATCTCGCCTAGCGAGCCACCGATTACAGTAAAGTCCTGGGCTGATACGCATACTGCCCGTCCATCAACCAGGCCATACCCTGTAACCACTCCTTCTCCCGGTGCCTCTACGTCACCCATACCAAATGCTGTTGCCCTGTGAGTCACAAAGGTATCAGTCTCCACAAACGTGCCAGGATCAAAGAAGGCAGCGATTCGCTCTCTGGCAGTCATCTTGCCAGCTTTATGCTGCCTGTCAATTCTGGCGCTGCCGCCACCTTGCTGAACTTTTTCCCGGCGATTTCTTAGTTCCTTGAGTTTTTCTTCGAACTGCAACAAGGAATCTGACAACCGGTTTCACCTCCAAGAGGAATACAAAGGTTTACATTTTGGACCAGCCAATATTATGCCGTTAGCTTACATCAAACCACCGATAGCATAACACAAAGAACCGAAAGGTGAAAGGGATAATGGACAAGATCCGCCGTGTGGAACCGGCCCGTCCCATAACCCTGTTATGCCCTAAAAGCACCTTACTTTGGACCTTGAATAAGATCCAATTTTGCTCCAGGCAAGGTTGCGGTTGGAGCATATTTCCGTGCCAACCGCGAGGACAGTCTAGAGGTAAAATGCCAGTTCCTGCAGATCTGATGTAACATCGCTGTTCTGGACTCGAACACCGTTGGGAACTTTTATGCGTATTGGGGCAAAGTTCAAGAAACCCTTGATTCCTTTGGACACTGCTTTATTTGCTACTTCTTGAGCACTTGATGCCGGAACCGTTATTATGCCTATTCCAATATCTTGTTCTCCTGGGTCAACGCTCAGTTCATTGACGTGCTGTATGGGAATCCCTTCCACTTTAGTTCCTATCTTTTTTTCGTCAATATCATAGAGGGCTTTAACTACAAACCGGTAATCGGGAGTTGTTTTTCGCCTGGCAGTAAGGTACCTGACAATGGCCGTTCCCAGCTCACCTACACCAAAAACAGCAACGGACATTTCCCTGTCTGCTCCCAGGATAGATATTATCTCCTCTCGCAGCTGGGCAACCGGATATCCCACGCCCTGCTTTCCAAATTCACCGAACAATGCAAGGTCTTTCCGTACCTGAGCGCTGTTGACTGCCACAAGATCTCCGATCTCAGCAGAAGAAATGTAGTCATTGGACCCTGCTCCCCGATCCGTTAAGATACGCAAGTATGCTACGAGCCTCCGGATAACAACATCAGGGATCTTGTTTTTGATCAAGTTAGCACCTCCTCCTGTGGTTTTCAATAGTCCTTTCTGTAAACGAAACAATTCTTCCTGCCAATAATCCAACGAAAATACCTGTGGGTATCGAAAAAAAGAGCAGATACGGCAAGTAGAACATGATCCCGATCTGCCTGAGAAGCAGACTAGCAACTAAAAGCTGGGCTACATTGTGGGTAACGGCACCGGCTACGCTAACCCCTACTATAGACAAGTGTCCTCTGAATACCCTGCTAAATCCGTACATCACAAGGGTAGATGAAAGGGCTCCGGCTGTGCTCAAGTAGTACCCTGTGTTCAAGAAGGTACCTGAAAGCAAACTTCCAAGCAAAGTCCGCAAGAAGCTGATTGCCATAGACTGTCCGATACCCATTGTCATCACAGCGTACAAAGCAACAATATTAGCCAGGCCTAGCTTTGCGCCTGGCACAACATAGGGGACCGGGATAAGGGCCTCTATTACGTGAAGCACAGTGGCAAGGGCTACCATTATTGCAGTCTGGGTAAGTCTTCGTGCTCCTTTTTGTTTCACCGGTCTCTGTTCCACCATTCCAACAAGATTTTCGAAAGAGATTCTTTATCGTTCATATCAGGAAATCGTAAGGCCATTTCTTCTAGGTACTCTAGAGCTTGCCCAACAGCATGGCCTTCTTTTATGTCCAGGAGCTCCATTATATCATCTCCGCCCAGAGCAACTCTAAAGTCCTGGAAATCCAGTGGCCAATTGCGCTCAGAAATCCATATTCCTGAAGCCAGGAACAAACAACCTCTGGGAACCCCTGTGTTCCCCATTCCGCGCCATATGGCTTGCTTTACATCAAGGAGCCGCTCTAGCTGCTTGGCACCCCAATGATAAACTATCCGTCTGATTATGTATCCCGGATCGCCCCAAAATTCAGGTTCGTCCTTCCACAACCTCTGCCATGCTCCGGGCAGGGTGTCTTTGTTCAAAATGACTTCAGGTGAACAGTTGAGTGCAAGCCACTTAACATCCTGGAACATGGCTGCAGGTAGGTTAAACCGGGCCTTGAGTTCCTCCATATCCTCGCAGCCTGGCAGCCCAACACATCTCACTCCAAGCAATACTGCCAGCCTGGAAGTCAACTCGGGGCTGCAAAAGGAAAGCGCCTTTGCAATGGCCTCAGGTGCCCTGGCTATTTCAGGCAACACAATAGAACTTAGGCCATAGTCATACAAATCAATAATTCCTCTGTAGACAGAAGGTGACAGCAGCAATTGCCTTAGCTCCATGAAGATTCTCTCGCCTGAGAGTTGGCCCAAAAGGCCCTTTGACTCCGAAATTGCCTGGACTACTCCGGGTTCAAGATTGAACCCAAGGGTATTCTTGAACCTCACTGCCCTGAGTATACGCAACGGATCTTCCTGGAATCGAACCAGGGGCTCACCTACACAAGTGAGGGTCCGGTGCCTAAGATCATTCAATCCCCCATAGGGATCAAAAAGCTCGCCGGAGAAAGGATCCCAG
>JAXGPX010000008.1:0-87319 GCA_040766745.1 Bacillota bacterium | reverse complement strand
ATCACACAATATATAATCTATGTTCAGGCTGGCCAGTATCAAGGCATGCTGGGCGGTCTAAGCGGTGCTGCTCAGTACGAGTACTTACTAAGCAAACCCGGGAAAGCCATTCAAGGAATGGATGCCCAGTCAGTAGCGCACCTTCTTTTCTTCACACTTATAGTCCTTGGGAACATCGGGTATTACGTTAGCAGACGGAAACAGTCCGCAGGGGAGGCGATATAGATGAACTGGCAAGTGACAATTGGAGCACTTGGCACTTTGGCGGTCTTTTCGTTCCTCTACAAGGAGAATGTGGCCTACCGCTACATGGAACACCTGTACATCGGCTTAGCTACTGCCCATGCGGCTTCTTTGCTATTTCATAACCAGCTGAAGCCCTTGTTCAAGAACCAAATAGCCGAACAGGGACAGTACTCTTTGCTGATCCCTGTGGCTCTCGGCTGCCTAATATACTTCCGGTATGCTCCAAGGCAGTACGTGTGGATTTCAAGATTACCCATGGCTTTCTGGGTCGGATACAACGCCGGTTACACCCTTGCGTATAACCCGGCAGTAATGTTGGGACAAATCAAAGCTACCTTCATAAAGTTTCCCGCAGATACAGTAGGCAAATCCATAAACAACGTCATTTTCGTGGTGCTGTGTCTTTCCACACTGTATTACTTCCTGTTTACAGTAAAGAGAACCAAAGCCGGTTCTGTCGGCTCATATGTAGCCGGATTCGCCAGATATGCCTTTATGATCGCCCTTGGCGTGGGATTTGCCAACGGTATTCAGGGCCGTGTTTCGTTGGTTATTGGTAGAGTGCAGTACGTACTAGGAGACTGGCTGGGTCTTTTGAAGTAGAACTCTCACTTGAAGCGCTTGTGGTTAGCCGGCTCCGGCCATCTCACGAAGACAGGCAGTTGGTGAATGAATGATGGAATAGCGGCATGTCAATAAGGCAATGGGAAGATAGCACTAAGGGAAGGCCGGCTTCGTTTGCAACACAGACGAGGCCGGCTGTTGTGTCAAAAGGCTCGGAAGCGATACCGGGAGCTTTGGTCTCTCGCCCGCAGGTGAAGCCATAAGAGGCTCTGGGACAAAGGCAACAAGGTGGCACCGTAGAAAGCTCTATCGCATGTTCTAATTAGCTACGAGAGTCACAGCTACCTTCTTCTTTTCGACAGTCAGAGTTACCGGATCAAGACTTCACTGTTTCTTAAGCACAGTTTGCCAGTTAACAGGAAAACCCAAGCACTCTAGGTTTACCTCATCATATTGTTCAACCAAGGCTTCAAGCTGTCTAACAAAATTGCTCCACTCATTTTTGTCCAGTGATAGCCGGCCCATAATAAGAAGGCAAGCAAATAATCTATCGTTCTTGATTCCCTTTTCCTCATCGCTCTTAAATAGTCTTGGAGCTATTACCAAATTCCGATTATACAGTCTTCCGTAGTGGGCGCATGTGTTTCTCAAAATTGAAAGCGAATGCAACCACGAACTAATCAAACTGCCTTTTGTACCATAGTGTTCTTGTGCAATTTCATTTCTATCCTGATTTCTAAGATTGCTGTAGCATTTTGATAATAGGCCAAAAGAGGTCAATTCAATAACAACCCAAACCGGAAATCTTCCTCCATATTTTTGCTTGTGATGTTCAACAAAAATCTCCCGGCTATTGTCAATCTCATCATTGAGCTTCTGCAACATCTCTTCGTGGTAGTCTTTCCTTTTGAAATTCCGGCAGTCAATGTAACCTTCTGCCCCATACTTATGAGCAATCAAATAAGCGATATGGGTACGAAATGAAATTTCTATACTCTCTAAGATAGGCAGTATGAGATTTCGGAGTTTCTTGTCAAATTGGTAGAGGTTGTGAACATGCTGAAGAGAAACCCCATCCACAAATCTATCACCTGTTTTCAGCGTAAGCATATATGCACTCAAGCGATAATAATTGATCTTTTGCAGCATGGACAAAGCTTGTTCTTCATCGTCAATTATGAGATTTCTTGATTTCAAGAGTTCAACTTGTTGCTTGAATGTGGTTGGACTTTTTAGTTCCGTGTCTTTTCCAGCACTCATAAAAACACCCTCGTTGGTCATTCATAAAAATGGCCCACCCCGGTCCGCATTGTTAAGAGGCGTGGTGAGCTCTGTTACCTGTATAGTATGCCAGCAAGACCCTTTTGTCAAATAGGCCTAATGAATTTTGCGTTTGCTGTATTAAAGGCTTACTTCGTGAGCGTCAAATAGCGCATACCTGGAAGTGATGAGCTCGATGAATAGCGTTGCAGAAGCGCAGGTGACGGATTAGGTTCTCTTACCGGCACGGCAGGTATCGGGAAGAGAATCGCTCTTCCTCATGGCTATTCACTTTAAACCTGAGACGAAAGCACCATTCCTCCCCCGCCCCAACACGACCAATTTGCCGAACCGTTTGGCCTAGTACCTCGTCGAAAACGCCGCTAACTTCGCATAATCCAGCCAAACCTAGCAATAATGCGAAACGAGATTCCTAACGAGCAATGTCTGTCTGGACACTAAGAGCGAGTTATTCCACCGGGCCAATACGATGGTACCAATGCTTCTACATCCCCGACTGTGAACATACAGTAATATCGCAAGTAATCAACTCTGGAGTGTTGTATATGCAACGGCCAGTAGCAGTTCACCGCGACGGAACCATTTACCTGTTTGAGCGTGACGATTCAGACGGCCAAATTGGCCAGAAGCTGGTTCAGTTCGCCGAATTGGTGAAAGCCCCGGAGGGAATTCACACATTCCGGCTAACCCCTTATTCCCTTTGGTCAGGTGCAGCAAGACAGATACCAGCGGAAAACATAATTAACTTTCTAGAATCCAATTCAATTAATCAAATACCAAATAGCCTGAAGCGAAAAATCAAAATAACTATGACTACGTTTAACACAATAGAATTGCGAAGGCAAGAAACAACCTTGATCCTAGAGGCAAAAAACCGGTTGATTATGGCTAGAATACTGAGCAACAAGAAAATAGCCGACATGGTCAAATGCAAGCCTGACACGGTGACTCTGCACTTTGATATAGATAAACGCATAGAACTCAAAAAGCACCTATCCAAAAAGGGCCTTTTCGCCAAGGACGCATCCAATGTAGCCGGTGAACACCTCGACATCAATCTGAGAATGGGGACCCTTGAAAACGACCCTTTTTCACTTAGAGATTATCAAAAAGAAGCAGCCACAGCCTTTCTCCGGTACAACGATTTCGCCGGAGGAGGCGGACTCATCATCATGCCACCTGGTACAGGAAAAACACTTGTAGGCCTTGCGATAATGTCTCAAGTAAAAACATCTACGCTGATAATAGCAGACAAACCATCCACCATTGATCTGTGGAAAACCGAAATAGCAGACAAAACTGACCTGTCTGTGAAAAATGTATCTGCATATTCAGACACAGAAGCTACAGTCCAGCCTGTTACCATAGCAACCTACCAACAGCTGGCGACCAAGTCAGCCTTTGCTAAAAAAGTGCTGAGCGCAAAATGGGGACTGGTAATCTATGATGATGCTCACAAGATACCTGCTGAAACCTATGTAGAAACGACTGATATCGAATCGCAGTTCAAATTAGCCCTTGCTTCAACCCTGGCCAGGTCAGATCAGAAGGGCACAGAGATTTACTCACTTATTGGCCCTAAATGGTACGAGATTCTTCCACGGACTCTGGAGTCTAGACGGTTCCTGAGACCAGTACGCTACTTTGAAATAAGGATTCCGCTCGAAAATGGAGAGCACATTTCACGCCACCGGACAGCAAATGATGCTCGGCAAAGGCGCATTGCGGCTTTCAATAGTTTGAAGTTTAGGGCCTTAGACAAACTCCTCGAATGGGACAAAAACATAGTCATCGTAACGTATTACCGTGATCTGGCAAAATCGATTGCAGAAAAGTACAAAATTCCTGTACTGAGTACCACCAAGCATCCGAGACGTGATCAGCTAATAGAACACTTTAACCAAGCCATTGGCTCTAGGCTGGTTATCACTTCCGTCCTTGAAAGCCTGCCTGTAAAAAATATGGACGTTATCCTAGCTGTATCCTATAACAAAGGTTCTGAAAGGGAAGAATACCTGCGCCTTGGAAAGGTAGCCGCCTACCAAAGCGGTGAGACCGGATACTTCGTCTCGCTGGTTTCCGCAAATACCATTGAAGAAACCGATTACAAGAAACGTCGCAGGAGCCTTATTAATTACGGATATGGGTATAAAATCATACATTTCCAGGATTTCATTAAGGAGGGCATTACCGCTGAACCTGCAACAGGCGCTAGCCAGAAAAAATAGGGACTACGTTATCAGAATCGCCAGGAATCTCAAGACCTTGAGCGATCCTGGAATCACTAAGACTATAATGATAGAGCGGATTGCAGCTAACCTGCTTCACCGAAATGGGATTCAAAGGGTTCTTGGCAGACTAGATGAAGCATGTGTGACTGCTTTGAGACAATTCATCCTTATAGGAGCAAATCCTCAAGAAAAACATGTTGACAGGCTACTCCAGTTCGGGTTGGTCATTGACGGACAAGTTCCGGACGACCTGGCAAAAGTGTGCCGCCCACTCTTTGTGAAGCAGGTGCTACGGCAATTCCCGGCCATCAGCGAGCCCTGCATGCCCAGCACTTTCCTTAAGACTGTCCTAATCGCTGTTGCGATACACAAAAATGCCAGTGCCAAAACCACATACTCGAAAAAGAACTGCTTAAAGAACGTAGCCAAATCAGCCCTGTTGCCCCATGACGATTGCTCGGTTCATTGTGCACTAGACTATCTTGAAAGCGAAAAGATGGTAACATGGCTCAAATATGAAAATAGATATTGCCTGGCCGCTACTCCTGAGCTATTGGCGTGGTTCCATAACGATACACTAAAGAACCTGCGATATTTCTACTCATGGATAATTCACAAGACTGAGATGCAGCCAGCAGACAAGTTAGTAGTATCATTAGGCCGCATGCAAGAAACATCAAATAGTTGGATAGAGAAGAACGTCTTTTCTCACATGATGAGAGGGTTGTCAATGGATTGGCTTTACAGGCTTGGCTTGATTAAATTTTGGCAGCCAAATCAGCACGAAACCTACATTCAGCTCACTCCAGAAGGGTGGTATCTATCCACATCGAAATACCCGCTGGTTTGGGAAAAAGGCCTCAAGATTTCGGCTGACTCTGAAATTTTTGTTCCACATAACTACGATCCTATGATAGTTGCTCTGATGAATATGTTCTGCAAACTGACCGCGAACGACTATTTCCTGGTTTTTGACTTGGATGAACTCCATATACGTGGATCAAGGATCTACAGTCTCACCACTTTCCTGGAAGCGATTCAGACACGATGTGAAGAACTGCCCAGTGTCGTGCAGTATCAAATTGAGGCTATGCAAAACTAGAAACATGCAAGTCGATGGCCAGGTTGTGGCGAACGTTACGACAGCAATAACGAAATCTGTCAGCTACGTGTTCATTGTTTGGCGTATACTAGTGCATGTCGGCGCATAGTCAAAGGACTGATTCACCACCAGCAGGCATCTACCTGCGTCTTAACAAGTTTTTCGACATTATAGGCATGCCGGAGGTCAGTATGTCGCGGGCTGCAAGCTCCAAATCAAATAGAACCCTTTCCACATGGGCTGTCCAACCAGCAGAACTGTTTCCCACCACACTGTCGATATTGAAACCCCAGAACCAACCACACCAGGGCCTTGCGTTGGCCGAAAGTCACGTACTTCCCACCCGCCCATTGAGTTTCGGCTAAACTCCAACATCTCAACCTTACGTTCAACGTCTAGCATGGTCGAGGATGCTCGAATAGGCCAGGTGACGTGATGCTGCTGTAGGAGCACGCCCTATAATGAGCAAATGCTTAAAGCTGCCTATATTGTCGCCGAAGGAAAACTGTAGGGTCCAAATCATCTCGACACCTGATTTACATGCACGATTAAACCGCCCAAAGCGGTGAAATCCTCGACGGTAACTTCGACGATATCAACAGGAACAACCTCTTCGAACGCTTTGCACTGGACTCCTTTGCGCTCTGGGAAACGACTTCCGTCCAACACATAGACATATCCTCTATTCTTGAGCAATGCACTTTCAAAAGCAGCATCGAATGTGGCCATTACCCTGTCTGGCTCCATAGCCACAGTAAGCACGCCTGTATATCCCTTACGGAGGGAAAAAGGTATAGCCAACGCAGGCTCAATCGTTGCGTAGACAGCCTCATCTTTATTCCACGGGTCATCCCCGGCATCATGCGGTTCTTGAGGAAGCAAAACCTTTAGGCCTTGGCGAATAGACCCGTGAAAAACAAATCCTTTTTCTTTGTAGTGGTTGAGTTTGCGGTAACCTGGCTTTTCGCTCAACCCCAGAACTCACCTCCAGTGCTGCGGAGAAGGCCGTGGTATCGGAACCAGGTTTTCACTCGCCTTAAGGCTCTATCTCTTAAGCGTTGAAGAACCGTGCCTTACCCCGGCTTGGGTCAACTCGAAGTCCTTGCCTATCGCAGCTTCTTCTGTTTGTTATGGTTTTCCTGTTATCTTTTGTTGCTTCCTGCTATGTTTGCTGGTAACGAAGATCTCTTCTCACAGAATACCGCTGTCTCTCACAGCCCGGCCGACGCTCTTCTCGTTGCCGTAAACGGCCGCCGTATCAACATGGCGATACCCGGCTAACAGTACATCCCTTACCGGGGAGTAAGCGATTTCACCATCAGGACCCTGCCATGTACCCAGCCCAATATGCCAATATCCTCTCCATAAAGCGTTACTTTGTTTGCCAAACGGAGCGATTCTTAATCCCCCGCGTGGCTCAAACGGTGTTGTATGCCATGCCTACCGCGCCTTAGGTGGCGCTACAACCCTCGGGCCGGATAGGATCCGGCCCCTACGAATATACCGTAGATCCTGGATAAACAGCCCTACGTCTCCCTCCACTATTCCTGTACTATGCGTTTTCTTTTCAGTGCACGGTAGGTGCCTAGAGCCTTAAAGAAACCAACACCGAGAAACGTCAGCATGACCGAATGGACACCGAACATGCACACATACGGTTCCGGGACATATTCCAAACGCAGACAGTACAAGGCCAATGAACCCACGTAACCAAGTAACCCGAGAGAGAGCAAGCCTATCAGTTGGGTAATCCTTCTGAAATGCGTAATGCGTGAGTCCAAATCAGAAAACAAGTTAAACGCACCCTCAGCTGCTTTCCTTCTAAAATATACCCACCTCTTAAACGAGCCAACATGCTCGGCCCCAGTCTCCTCCACGAACTTTATATATGCAATGCTTTCAGGGTGGCTAGGAAAATGCTGCAACCACTCCAGATGATACCGATATTCGCCAGGTGCTCCTTCCTGAAACACGTATCTGCAGGCTCCCACGTCCGTCAGCAGCAAGCCTTTTGCCGCCATTTCGTTAAGCCATTTTTCTTCCTTCTCAAAGTCCCAGGCCCAAAAAAGCTTGTAGACCACATGTTTCATTTTGCTCCTCCCTCCGCAATCAGCTCTCCGTTTGCCAGCAACTCACGCAAGCGCCGGATCTCATTTTCAACCGCTGCCTTGCCTTGCGGCAAGATAACATACTCTTTTCTGCGGCTGTTCTTTTCGCCAGGCAAAGCCTCTATCCAGCCCCTTTCCACTAAGGTGCTTAACGCGCCATAGAGCGTTCCCGCTGCCAACAGCACCCGCCCGTCACTGAGTTCTTGAATTTTCTGCATTATGCCGTAGCCATGCAAAGGCTCATATAGAGACAGCAAAATGTAGTAGACTGCTTCCGTAAGAGCAATATTCTCATTCTCTTGTGCCACTTGCCGTTATACCCTCCCCCGTTATATCGTTCACCGATATAACAATATTCGGGAACGTTATTGTTGTCAATGGGCTACATGGAAATTATCCAGGAACGTTTTCTCCCTTGGCAAATTGGCTGATAACAATAAAGGTGGTAGGCAAATCAATAATTCCTATGAGATTACCGATTTAGCTATCTGTAAAACAGATAATCCCATAGGTCATGGTGGCATATGCGTGCTCATATTTTGTGCAAGATATGAGCGCCTTTCACGCACGTTCTTTTCAACGTACTTTGAAACACACACACAATCGCGACTGGGACATGGATAAATAGGTTGAATTCAACCTATAATATGATATGATCCACGTTGGAGGTGGAAACATGAAAATCAACACACAGAATCTAGTTTCCATAACTGAAGCGAACCAAAACTTCTCACGTGTAGCACGCATGGTCGACCAGAACGGAGCAGTCATCATCTTGAAAAACAATAGTCCTAGGTATGTGATTATGGAATTCAGCCGATTTGCAGACGAAGAAACCGCGACTGATGATACCGTAGAGAGCATCAGCAAGAGGATCCTGGCCAAGAACAGACGAGCCTTTGAAGAACTTGCCAAATGATACGTCTCACCCTTGACCAGGTTAAGCGAATGCACCATCTCCTCATTGAAGAAACCGGTGGGCTTCATGGAGTACGTGACGAAGGTCTTCTCGAATCGGCCGTTCTTTCACCTTTTCATACTTTTGACGGTGAGCTTCTGTATAAGACTATTGAGTTGAGAGCGGCTCGATTGTGCTATTCCCTCATTCGGAATCATCCTTTCAACGACGGCAACAAAAGAGTTGGCATTTTGGCAATGTTAGCTTATCTTCAATTGAACTTCATTGAGCTGAGATACACGAACGATGATCTTGTGAGCATTGGACTGCAAATAGCCACTGGAGAAATGGACGCTAATCAATTGGCGAGGTGGATCATAGCCTCTCAGCATGATCCACCTACTCCAAACGACGTAATATAGCCCGGAAACAATTGCTTGCCCCCGGAACATTTGTACTCCACCTAAAAAAATCATACCCGTGGCAATCAAGTTGATTGCTCTAGCGAAAAATCTCAACATCCACGTACGTATTACAAGGCCCTATATCACAACCAACCCTACTTTTCAAAAACCCCTCGCTCCACCATAAGGTCAAAATAGTCAACAAGGGCATCCATATTGTAGAATCCGGTCTCGCTTTCAATGAGGCGGGCAATGTCGGCAAGGGTTCTCTTTCCATCTGCCCAATATTCCACATAATCCAAACGGGCAGGAATCTTGCCGTGCTTCTCCCTAAGAGCCTTAGCTTTCTCTTCATACTCCGAAGAAGTCTCCTTGCACATGCCTGAGAAAGGGCCACGGAAAAGTCTCTTTGGTACAATGCCCTTGGCTCTCTTGTACGCTTCAGTTTCCTCTGGGTGCAATGCCAACGGAAGTCTGGAAGCGTCATCTAGTCCGGCCACAACTGCCAGGTCTCTCAACGCCTTGGATAGCAGGAAGCTACCGGTCTCATCTATCAGATTCTCGGCTTCAGTCCTTGCAGCAGAAAACATAGGTGAATCAGGAACGATTCTGCTGAGGCTCGAAATGTCCAGTTTCTTTCGTTGGACAAGGAAACCGGCTCTAAGTTCAATCGATCTTCGCGCTTTAGCCAGTATGTCTTTGATTTCTTCTTCACCGGAAGACTTGGCAAGCTGTTTTTGCGCCCGATCTACCAGAACCGAAAGCAGTCCATCTCCCTCTCCGGCAAACCTGGCTGCAGCTTCTCCTGCAATAATTGCTGCATCACAGGGGGTCGCACAAGCTGCAGTGTAAAGGTAAGTTGCAGTGAGTACACCGGTTACTTTCAGCATGCGAGGATCCACTTTGTCGATAGTATCTTCGCTTGTGTGATAGAACTTATCCGGCCACTGGATCAGCATAGGACACGTAACTCCTACGCTTGGATCTCCCCAAATATTGTGGTCACTTCCCCCTGAGAAAGGGCATACGGCCCACCTGAAGGTGGAGTAGAAATCGGTACCCGCAAGATTGCTGACTTCCTTAGTCAAAAAGCCCAGGATAATAGCAGCCAAATCCCCGCCGAATCCAGGAAGAGCGCTTACAGGCCTTTCGACCGTAAAGGTGCTCCCACAGAGATCCTGGTTTTCGCCTACCATATCTAGATTAATTGCTGCAACTGTATTCTTCAATTCTTCTTCGTGAGTCGCCAAAAAAGCATAGGACCCTGTCATCTCCGGAACCCATAAGAAGCGAATGGACCTCTTTGGCTTCTGGAGACGGCCCGTTGCGATAAGTTTGGAGAGGGCTCTCGCAGTTTCCATTAGCGTACCGCACCCAGAAGCGTTGTCGTTGGCAGACTGCTCCGGATGGCAAAGGTGCGCCACAGCCACCACTACCTCGTCTGATTCACCTGGAATTATCGCAGTGGGAATCTCCCAAGCCCCATCGGAAAACTCTACATCGACTCGGGCAAAGACTGAAAGCTCCTTCTTCTCTGCAAATCGTCTTCTAAGATCCTCACCCTGCCGTGGGGTTGCCACAAAACCCAGAGCTTTATGTGTACCGCCATCTGCAGGCCAGAACGAAAGGTACTGGCGCCCGTCAGGAAGGTCAAAGCGATCTCTCACCGGGGGTTGCTCTCTCATAGTATCCACTACGATTCCAGCAGCGCCAAACTGATCCACAGCTACCTTGGCAATATCTCCGACATTTCCTCTTGAGAAAACCAGCTTGCCTGCAACATCTATTCCCTCATAAGATTTGGGATCCTCGCCGTTGTCTATCAAGACCATGGTAGTCTTGATACCATCTAAAGGCGTTGCGGCACTTCGCTGAATTAAAGAAGTCTTGAACTCGCTGAAGGCGCACAAAGTCTCCCTCTTGCCGTTTTCTAGGAGGACAAGTTCAGCGTCATTTACCTTCCACTCTTGAAAGCTCTCCTGAGACCACCATTTGACTCCTTTCTGAGCCGGAAAAGACAACAACTCACATTGAATGCCTTCTTTGGCAAGATGAGAATGGATGAAACGGGCGGCATCGTTAAGCCCGGGACTCAACTGGATTCTGTGAAATGAGGCTATCCTGGCAACGTCATTGAATGCCTCCTGAGCTCTGAATTCCTCTTTCACCAGGTTCAAGGTTTCTCTTATCAATCAAGGACCCTCCTTGCATTGGGGTAATGGGCGTCTGAGTCTAGGTTCTCTAGATCTAATAATCATTTTCGCCATATAGATGGGCTTTTCCCTGCCAACCATCGTTATCGAAAAGGCAACTTGCATGCCCGGGAAGAAGTCATTCGCATAAGTGCGCAGTATAACGGAACTGGAAAGGGCTTCCAGCCCCGGAATTCGAAAGCTTAAGTCAAATACCCTTCATCTCATTCGGGATTCCGGCTTTTTTCCTTCTTATAATCGAACTTATGATTAAAAGCAGAAGTCCTGTTATCGCTGCTACGCCAAGCAAGGCCCAGTGCTTTCCATAGGGGAATCCTGCCTTGACCAAAGAAAAAGTCACACAATTCCCGCTAGACTCAAACACCATGTATTTGCCATCCCACTTAATACCGGTTTTGACCCATTCTCCGTCTTCCAAAACATACACTGCCAGGTTGCTTTTCTTCTCTTGTGGCAAAAAACGAACAACATGAGTGGGGTTGCCATCTTCCGGAATGCTGGCGCACCATGCCTCTATGAATTCACCCTCCCTTGAGGAAGACTCATCCTCTGGGGCAATCTTCGTTAAGGACAAGGAGTCTTCGTCAGTGAATTCACCTTCAACCAAAACTACTGATAGCAGCCCTTCTCTTTTTGTCTGGCTCTCCAGAACACTTACATAAGGGAAATACTCTGCATTCACTGTAAAGTCAGAGGTGAGGCTCGCCGCATCTAAGCCTTCCCATTTGCCATAATGCCCTGGCTTTAGGGGGATTTCTGGTATATCCTCTTCTGCGATGGAACTGCCGTAAGCAAACTCTATGGTGTCTACAAGCTTATCATCTACCCAAAAAGTCAATTTGAACTCTCTGAATATCGACGGCAGGCCATCTATGGCAATGAATTCTTCGTAGGTTACAGGCTCTGCCTTGTTCATGTAGCTGATCCCATCAATGCCGGCTAGAACATGGCTGACGAAGTAATTGTTTCTTATGACACTGTCTTTATCTGCATACCCTGCTATGGCGCCTACGCAAGCCCTACCCCGATTAACGCTTACCATAGAACAGCAGTTGGTAATTTCCTGTCCAAGCCCTGCAATACCACCTACATAATTTCCTCCATGAAGGGTGGATTTGGCATAACTGAAGTCAATGAGGCTGTTAGCTTTGCCGGCAATGCCACCTACATAGTGCCCGTCAATGCTCTCTACAGAGTTTGTTGCCATGCAACCCTTTATGTAGCCCAGGTCCATATTGCCCACAATGCCGCCTACGTTGCTCTTTTTCCCTACTACTGCACCATGATTTTGGCAATTGGCCATAACTGCCCGGGTTTTAAACACAGTCCTGAGGGATGGTTTGTTCCGTATGCTCAGTTCCTCTTCAGCATCTAAGGGGAACTCAATGGCCATGGCACCGGCAATGCCGCCTACATTAATATCTCCGTCTACAGCACCATAGTTCGTGCTATTACTTACCTTACCCTCTGTGCTACCATCTACATCATTACGGGATACATCCTCAAGGATCATGTCCGGGTCTATCTCCCCTTCACTTACCTCCTCAACAATATCAAGCACCAAGCCCAAGACAAGGAATAACTGATCGCTGACTCTTTGAAAATCGTCCAGTAATACATCTCCTTCCCTTTTCACTGTGTTAATCAGTTGAAACAAGGAATCTGACATACTATCTATGGACCTGAAGAGGTTCTCCTTTGTCTCCTGATATACATCATCTGTGGTTTCAAACTTCAATTCCGGTTGCTCAGCCAGATACTCTAACAAACCGGAGATGTCGCGGAGCATGGCAGAAATGGGATCCATGGCCTCCTCCAATACTTCTATGGCATCTCCTAAGCACTTTAGGCCATAACCCACATCTATTCCCATACGGCCCAGGAGCGTCATGATCTCCGTCATATGCTCTTGCGCAGTCTTCAGGCCGTCCATTGCTTTTTCAATGCTCTTTCCAGCCTCATTGAGATTGTCCCAGGCAGAGTCAAGCAGTTCCAGCACTCCATCCATTTCTCCGTTGTATAGGAGTTCAAGTGCCTGTATCACATCTGAGAGAGCCTTTTGAGCACTGTCCCCGGCCTCAACTAATCTGTCCATAGAATAATCCATAGCGTCAGATATCTTCTTATAGTGATCGTCCAATTCAGGCAGCGTGCCCATGGCATTGGCAAAGTGATGCAGGGATTGTCTAATCAGGGGAAGAGCTTCATCCATAATCTCAACAACATCAGCAAGGGTATCTACAATTGGAATCAATCTGTCCATAACTTCTATAGCCATTAAGCTAATCCTATTTATTTCTTCTATGTCTTTATTTAAGAGAGCCTCCGTTTGATTAATAAGGGACTCAGCATGGGCCTTGGTACTATTGAGATCGTCTTGAACAGACGACAGGCCTTGGTTTATCACATTTGAACTGGCCTTCGTATCATCCAACAACTTAGTAATCGAGGATTGCAGATGATTTAACTCCCTATGCAGCTCTTTCAGTTTAGATGGGGGAATGGTTGTAGATACATGGGGCTCCATCTGTCCCACAATCCCCCCCACTTCCTTTCGGCCATGTATTCTGCCATGGTTTGAGCATTCCGTCACATAACCGCTTTGTCTCCCAATGACTCCACCTACGTTATAGCCAACATGAGGGTAGCCAATATTGCCGCGGTTTTCTGAGCTTCGTACTACGCCCGTATTTATACCTGCAATTCCTCCAATGTCAATAACATTGATGAAGGACTTGAAAGGAGCAATATCATCAACAGTCAACTCCTGAAAATTCAGCTTGTGTTCTTCAACTGTAGTGTTTACATTGGAAATGTTGTAACAGCGTAGAATAGTCCCAGCATTAAACCCGGCCACTCCGCCTACCTTGCTTTCTCCATAAATCACGCCTCTTGCAAAGGAATTTATTATCATACCTGAGGTACCGTTCAGTCCTACAAGCCCGCCAATATTATCCTTGCCCTTTACATAGCCTGAAAAACTGCAATTCTCCAATACACCGCTGTTATTGCCAACAATGCCTCCGATATTGCTCTTGTCTCCCTCTGGAGTGACAACCCCTTCAACCACCAGGTTCTTTATGACTCCGCCTTCTTGAAGATACCTGAAAAGGCCCTGGTTAGATCCTTCTACGTTTACAGATAATCCACTGATACTGTGGCCTTGCCCATCAAAAACGCCTCCAAATATGGGAATAGGGGTAAACTCCCTGTCTATTAAGTCGATATCAGACTTTAAGACCACAGTCCTACCCTTAGACCACTTATCAAAGGAGCAGTCTTTTGACAGTTTGAATAGATCGTCGGCATCGAAAACATAAACAGTCTGTGGGGATGCAGCTGCAGCGAATACCGGTGAAACCTGCATTGATAATAATGAGAGTATCATTATCATGGATATAACAGAGCTAGACCTTCTCATGGCCCTACGCTTACGAGTCCTCATGGTTATCGTTATCATTGGCTTCACTCTCACTACCCTTTACAGGACGTATTTCACCTGCAATAGTGCCATCTACATAAGCATGGACTTCTCCTTTTACATATCCATCCAGCTTTCCAGTAAAGTGCACCTTCCCCTCAGCTTGATAGAAAAGCGTAGGTGTTCTCAGTTTGAAGGAAGTACGTTGGATAATGGTATCTCCGAGGTAAAGAAGCTGAGGAAGAACAAATATAACCAAAATTATGGATATAATCGTACCTTGGCCCAAACACGAGCCTAGGACAGAAGTTGCGCCGTCTGTTGAAAGCCGGCCAATGAGAATACCTGCCACAGCTAAAATTGACCCTGAAGTTATGACAGTAGGAAAACCCTGATTCAAAGCTTCAATTACAGCTTGACGTGGTGGCAGTTCCTCTTTTAGGGCCAGGTAACGGCTGGTAATCACTATGGCATAGTCAATGTTGGCACCCATTTGAATAGAGGACACCAGTAAGAATCCTAGGAAATAAATACCCTGTCCTCTTATGAAAGGCAAGGAAAAGTTAATCCAAATGCTAGCCTGGATTACAGATATGAGCAAAACGGGAAGCCCTGCAGATTGAAATGTGAAAGTCAATATAAGAATTACAAATAGCACAGATAGGATGCTGATTATGAGGTTATCCTTGGTGAAAGTTGAAGACAAATCCAAAGC
Organism: Bacillota bacterium; assembly: GCA_040766745.1. Lineage (GTDB taxonomy): Bacteria > Bacillota > Sulfobacillia > Fermentithermobacillales > Fermentithermobacillaceae > JAXGPX01. Next base: position 72,136 of record JAXGPX010000008.1, on the reverse strand, counting down.
ATTTGAGGATTCGCCTACAAGATACACTCGGCTATTATCATAATACTTGCCGGTTTCTTCATAGATTGCAGATAGAAAATCGTAAGTCTCCTTACTTTCTACTGGAAGGTTGAGGTACAAGAGCATTCGAGTAAAATTCTCTCCTTCCATTTGCTTACGGGCAGTGGTCAATAATTCATTGTATTCTTCTAATTCTTCCGCTAGCTCGCCGTCAAACGGGATGTACCCTCGAACAACTTCATCGTACAGGAACTGATACATATCTATAAGCGGAACACTGTAATAACTAATACCGCTTATGACCTTTCCATAATCCTCATCATTGACTGCATAGGCTGAATACAGAATCTGGGCCAATTCAAAATCCAAGTCAACAAGCTCGGAAAACTGTCTTGGCGTTAGAGAATCTGTTAACATATAGCCTCCTATGGCCTCAGTATTGGAAAGCCCTACAGCTGACTCCACCTCGTCATAGTTATTTAGCATGGTCAAGAGCTTTTTTTCCGCCGCGTAATCTCCAGATGGCACGATAAGTGCGATCATATTCTTGGCACCAAAATTCTCCTCAATCCGGTCCTTTGCCAGCTGAGTATCGCTCATTCTATGGGCACGTATGTCATTCAGACTAAAAACAAAAGGACATTTGCTGGAAAGCACAAAGGACACCACAAGTATTACAGCAAAAACCGGCGGAATAACATACCTGGTCTTAATAGAAAACCGCCCTATGGCCGATACAGATGGAATAAAGTTTCTGTGCTTAGTCTTTTTGATTGAATTGCTGAACATCACCAATAGGCCAGGCATTAGAGTAAAGACAGAAAGCATGCTTAGGAGAATCGCCTTGATCATAACTGCAGCTAAATCCTTGCCAATTCCAAACTGCATAAAAGCAAGAGCCCCCAACCCTGCGACCGTGGTTAAGCTGCTGGAAGATATCTCTGGAATAGCTTTGCTGAGCGCCAGGATGGCAGCATCTCTGGCCGGAAGGTGTTCATGTTCCTCATTGAACCTGTGGCACAGGATAATTGCATAGTCAATAGCCAAAGCTAGCTGAAGAATTACTCCCACCGAATTGGATATAAAGGAGATTTTCCCGAGCATGAAGTTTGTCCCCACGTTGAGAAGAGCAGCCACTCCAAAAATCACGAGCAACAAAGGAACTTCAGCATAGGATTGTGATGTAAACATAAGGACAGTTATTATAATAATGGCTGCAAGTACGCCTACTATTGTCATATCCTTTGTCAATTGAGCGACTATATCTATACCTACTGTAGTAGAGATGGAAACGTCATACGGCGAAACAATATCGCGTATTTCTTCCATGGCTTTTAGGCTGATCTCATCAGTGTCTTCGCCACTAAGAAGGACAACAAATAGCGCAGAAGACTTCTTGTAGTAATCCTCTGTATTGTCAAACATCACCGAGGCTACACCATGAACGTCACCTACTCTGTCAGCTATCTCCCTGGCATGCCCGTAAGAAATGTTTGAAATCATGATATCAGCCATACCAAAAGTGGTGAATTCCTCATTCATAATGGTAATTCCCTGGCGTGTCTTGCTGTCCTCTGACAGATAATACACAATGTCGTTTTCTACATGGACCCAGCGCATGGAAAATATACTGAAGATTATTGCAATAATATAAAGTAGAAACAGTAGGTTTCGCCGGTCAATGATTACCTTTGCTATTCGTTCCAAATAATCTCGCTCTCTTCTTCAATTCCATCCAGCCTGGCCTGGAATTTCACTAGTTTAGAACGGAAGGAACTTCTGGAAATTCATGGCTTCCTTGACCCTCTTAGACCCGATTTCCTTACAGGAAAACTTGCCTGGAAACCGGTCTCCTCGCTTGTCAATTCGCCAATACCAATCGCCATCCCTGCTGGCTTATTTGTGTATCTGTGTCGGATCGCCAAGCCGTTTGACCAGATGAGGATGCTATTGCGGGCTTTGTGATCAGAAAGTTCGCCGAGCCCGCTGTTTTCAGGCTTTGCAGATCGATTCGATAGTCCCCCGGATTGCTCCGGCAATGGTTCCTTGCCTTCCGCCAAGCAGGGCAGATATACAGGTGTTACCTGGGGCTCTTGCTGCATGGAGTTCTTTGACCCCGAGCAGCCACCCGTCGTACTCAACCCTGCCCCAAAGCGTCGCCTGTGGCTCCGCCAATCAGGCAGCCTCTGAAAAATTCTTGGGTTCTCTTGGAGGCAGCTGTGTCTGTCATCTTTCAGTACACCCTTTCAGTATAGTCTTATCGACTTCGCCTGGCAGAGAAGACTTTCTTGGGTTATTGACAAAGCTGGCCTTTCGCAACATCAACCGGCAGTACTCGAAGAAGCACGGTAATCGCCGGGCCTTATGTAAACTCCAAATACGCAGTACTCAGTTACACCTTCGTTGCCTTAATGATAATGCACGTAGTCTTATGGAACTCATCATACAAATCCGGCCTTTTCTCCAGGGCATGCTTATCCGGAACCGGTTCAACAATGTTGTTTATCACAAAGCCCTGGGATATTATTGAACCGATGATCTCAGACAACGGCCGGTGATATTTCACGACATGAGCGGCATCATCACTGGCAAAGAATTTTGTATGCCGTACTCCGCTGCACATGTAGTCGGCTAAGTTGTAATGTATTTTGATTCCCTGTGCATCCTTTGTCCATGATGGCCCACATTTGGGAGCAGTAGTGAATGGATGCTCCTGAGAAAACAGCAATATCCCATTGTCGGTCAGCAGATGTCGAATATCACGCAGTAGTTTTCCAAAATCCTTTACATAATGTAACGCAAGAGAACTAAAGACCAGGTCAAACTTATGCTTTAAGCATCCAATTTCGCTCATATCCATGACAATGTACTCTATCAGTTCATGTGAATTCTCCTTCTTTGCTACATCCAGCATCTTCTGGGAAATATCTATTCCAACAACACCTGCTGCCCCTCTATTTACAAAGTCGGTGCAATTGCCGCCATGCCCACAACCCAGGTCAAGAACGGATTTCCCTTCTAACTCGGGCAATAATACCTTTATCGCAGGTTGCTCAACAAGGTTATTGTAGCTGTATTCTTTGTTCCTCAATTCGCTATACTTTTTGAAAAACACATCATTATCAAAAATGTTCTGGCTCATTTGTTTTCCCCCCCTAGACCGGTGCCCGGCACACTATTCAGCTCCTCATGTATCGCCGGCTGCCTTTTGTACTTGACTCTGAACTCCTTGACAATCCGATTCTCAACCGTTGATCGATACTTGTTACTGTCTTACGCCGGCTCCAAATATCATTCTAGCCCCTCAAGCCTGGAATGGGAACCAGCGTTTGGAAAGGTGTGCGCTTTGCGGCTGATCTCGATCCTGAAGAGGCTGCCAAGTTGACATGCTCCTATCTCGTATGATACAAGTCTACCAATACGTACAACAGGCAATGACAAGGAGAAGTACTCTGGTAAGGCTGCACAGAGAGCCTGGGTTGGTGAGACCAGGAGAGCAAGCCAGACGAAATACCCCTTTGAGCCCCCGATTGAAAGCGCAGTCTCAAGTTCGGGCCGCTGCCGGAAATTCAACGGCAGGCATTGTCCCACTGACTGTGTGAGTAGACTAGGGCGGAGACTTCCACCGTTACCAAGGAAGAAGGCATCGCATCCTTGGGCCTTTATCCGGCCAAGTTTACTATCTGCTTGGCCTTCCCAGGAATGCCGTGCCCGCAAAGCAGGGTTCCAAACCAATTAGGGTGGTACCGCGGGTCAGCAACCCGTCCCTTCAAGGGGCGGGTTTTTGTTTTCATAGGAAGGGGGTAGCGACGCACGAGGCGGTGAGACAACATGGCTTTCGTTTTTGTCTTCATAGAAAGGTGGTGCTTGAATGAAAGAAGAAAAACCAAAGATACAAAAGTTGAATGCCCCCGAAAAGCACAGCAGCCCTGTCTTGGACCAAATTCCCTTTGCCCATGCCCTCATAGTATTTGGGCTAGCTCTTTCAGTAATTGTATTCGGGTTAAAACTAGGAGCGGGCATGCATTTGCCTCTATTCCTGGCAATTGTAGTGTCTTGCGTTGGAGCCGGGATGAACAAGATGCCCTGGAAAGACATCCAATCTGCCCTTTTTTCCGGCGTCCTCGATGGACTTCCTGCTTCCTGCATACTACTGCTTATTGGTATGCTTGTCGGCCTTTGGGCAGTTGGAGGAGCAATTCCGACTCTCATATATTACGGACTGGGTTGGCTGTCCCCACGCTATTTGGTCCCTACGGCTTGTGTATTGTGCGGCCTGGCGTCGATTGTGACCGGCACGTCCTTCGGCACAATCAGTACCATAGGACTTGCATTAATGGGTATAGGCGAAGCAATGGGAGTGCCTGCGCCACTTCTAGCAGGAGCCATAGTCTCGGGCGCATACTTTGGCGACAAAATGTCGCCGTTGTCAGATACGACCAACGTAGCGCCGGCAGTCTCGGGTAGCAATATCTACGACCATATAAAGTCCATGCTTTATACAACACTGCCTGCTCTTGTTCTGTCGCTTCTGGCGCTGACGTTTATTGGGCAAGGAACATCTCCGTCCATCACGTCCCATGAGACAATTCCGCAATTCAAGGAAACACTGGCGGACTCCTTCAATTTGGGGCCTGCTACCCTTATCCCTGCTTTAACAGTTCTGGCCTTGGCTGTAAAGCGGGTGCCACCTATTCCAGCTCTAACGGCGGGTATAGGGGTGTCGGCAGTGACTGCTTTGGTTACACAAAGAATCTCGCTGAACGCCGTAGCAGTCTCAATGGCATCCGGTCATGTATCCACATCTGGTAATCCACTTGTGGACACCTTATTGTCCAGGGGAGGAATCAGCGCCATGCTCCCCACCATTCTTCTTATCCTAATGGCTACAGGCATGGGTGGGGTGCTCCGTGAGTCAGGAATAGTCTCTGTGCTTGTCAGAAGACTTCTCGCCGTTGTGAGTACCTCGCAAGGCTTGGTACTGTCGGTTATTTCATCATGTTTTCTAGTGCTCCTTGCATCCGGAAATCAAATGCTCGCAATCATTCTACCTGGGCAAGCCTTCAAACAGGCATTTGCAGACCGCAACATCCATCCAAGCGTTCTTTCTAGAACTTTAGAGGATGCTGGAACCTTGGGAGCGGCACTGGTACCGTGGAGTACTGCAGCCCTTTTCATCCAGGGTATGCTCCAAGTGTCGCCTGCACAATATGCACCCTATGCGATACTTAACTGGTTAACACCTCTCATAGCCATCATCTATGCCAGTTCAGGGGTGTTCATTTTTCCTGCTAAACCTTCCATTGATAAGGATTCAGCCCCGGCATTTGATGCCAAAGACTTTTGATGGTGTTGGGCAATTCAATCGACAATCGTTGGTCCATTATCACATGAAGGGGTGACAGTAGCGTTCTAAGTCTCAAGTCTCAAGTCTCAACAGCTAGTTCTGGCTGTATTTCGGACGTATACAGTACTATATTCCCATTGAACTGAAGTGCTCCAGTGCTGAGCCGAAATGCAGTGACCTACTTCAATAACCAGGAGGAAAAGAAATGATTATTGACGTTCACAACCACTTTTACCCAAAGGCTTACCTAGATGCCGTTGCAAAAGGCAACTGTGTTGCCAAACCAGGTACGGATCCCGAGTCAGGCAATCCGTTGGTGATATATGAAGGTGATTTCAACATCGTGGATTTAGGGCATCGGGATGCAGAATTCCGATTGCAGGCAATTGCAGATGCAGGAATTGACGTGCAGATTCTGTCCATGACAACCCCTGGCGTTCATATTGAAGAAGCCGGGCGTGGAGTAGAATTGGCCCGTGCGGTAAATGAAGGATTCAGCAAGACGGTTAAAGAAAGCCAACGACACTTCGAAGCATTGGCATCTCTCCCATTACAGGATTCTGAAAAGTCGGCCTTGGAACTGGAGCACGCAGTAAAGAACCTGGGCCTACGAGGCGGAACGGTTTTCACCAACATAAATGGAAAGACCCTTGAACACCAGGAGTTTCAACCCGTCTTCGAGGCAGCTTGGAGGCTTGGAGTTCCTCTGTTCATCCACCCGACAACACCCGAACCTTCTAAGGCTTTCTTGGACTTTAGATTAGCTGCAACCGTAGGCTTCCCTACCGACACCACACTCTGCGTTGCACGTTTGATTTTCTCCGGACTGCTAGATAAGTTTCCGGGCCTAAAGCTCATTTCTTCACACTTAGGGGGTACACTTCCTTACCTGGCCGAGCGGCTAGACCGGGGTTTTCATGCCTACCCTGAGTGCAAGGGCATAGAAAGGGCCCCCGGCGAGTATCTCAGGGAGGTGTACTACGACTGCGTCTTGTTTGATCCCAAGACAGTGGAATTTGCAATATCTAAGATGGAACCGTCTCAATTTATGGTTGGAAGCGATTACCCACACCAAATAGGAAGCCTGGAAAATGCAGTGGGAGTGGTAGAAGCACTGAATATTCCTGAAACTGAAAAGAATATGATTCGAAGTGACAATGCACGGCGTCTTTTTGGACTTTAGTTCATAACGGCTTGGAATAACAGTCAAAGCAGGGCAAGGCGGTACGGTCTTTTCGGAGTTTGATCCATAGCGGCCTCAAATAGAACACGAACACACCAAAGGGTAATTAGAGGGCACATACATAGATGCGTTTGCCACATTTTTTGTGAGTGCCCTTTTGTTTTTTATTGTGATCTGCTATTCAACGTCACAGCTGCCTTTCAGCCTTCCGGCAAAGGCAGACCCTGGGGCGAACTGCTATGTCAACGTACCTTGAAGGACTCCCAAATATAATACCCCCAACAATGGGGGGGCACTTTGGATTGCGACTGGGGCATGCATAGATAGGTTGCTCTATAAAGGCCACGGAGTTTCGCTTTTCGCTCGCAATTCAACAGATAATCTGCTATGAGCCACATTGGAGGTGAAAATATGAAAACTATTTCTTACTCATGGTGGTCACCTTTTGGCCCTAGGTGGTCAGATACCTGCAGGGGCTGGAAGACCCTAGTTATGGTGAATCAGTAGAATCCTTCAATCATTGTCCTACTCCCCATAAAAGAACGGTGGAGATTGCAGCCCTGGGACATGCATAAATCAAACGATACGCCTCCCCCACCAACAAATAGGCGGCTACCTCGTAACTAACGAGTCCTGAAATTGCCGGCCTAACAACTCATCCAACCGCGCTAATCCCAAACCACACCGTTTCCCCCATCCAACAGAATAAGACAATCCAGTTTGCCGGTTTCAAATATACTCTTACGGAGAGACCCGCGCGCAAAGGCCAAATCCTCAATAACATATGTGTAAGAACAATTTTCACTGTATCCAATAAACTGGCCCTCATCGTCAAAAAGAGATTCGTCAACTATTTCTGTAATCTGCATATCTACAGTGAGTCCAAGCAAGTTGCCATCGATGTCAAAATACTGGTCAGACAGACTGAGCACCCTCTCGCGTTCTTTGGTATCCACATCTACGCAATAAATGCAGGCAGATTTGCTGCTCACCCCTCCGTAGCCGGTATGATAGAGCTTCGTGCCCGTCAGGTTATAGAAGTCCCCGCCAGAGACGATTACCTCGGTGCTTCTGACGCCATCTATTCGGCAAAAACAATCATTATTGACATCCCAAAAGTAAATCCCGCTATCGTTGACGCTGACATTATATGTATACTCTTCACAAATGGCCGAAAGAGTACCTGTTTCCAGGTCGTAAGTGCACAGCTTCTGTGTGTTGCTGCAGTAGACTATGCCATCGTAGTAGTAGCAGAGCTTCATATCAGGAATAATCAGTTTCATCTCCGAACCGTCGAGATTGGCATGGTATATCTGGGCGGAATTATGCTCGTCACGCATATCGAAGTACAAACCGCTTTCCGCCACGTACAGATTGCTGCAGTATCCATCTACAAGCTTTGTCTCCTCCTTGCCGTCGACTCGCACTCGGTAGATGGAGAATCCGTCACGGAAGTTGGAGTAATACACCCACCCGTCCAAAACATTAATGTTCTGAGGACATCCGTCACTGAGTTTAGCCTTGCCGGATCCATCAAGCTTTGCTTTGTACAAACACCAATAATCGCTTTCACTGCGGTAATAAACCCAACCATTACCGTCGCCGCACATTAGCCCTCCTGCATTGAGATTCCCACCCTCAAACCCCAGTTTTTCAGGCCTAACTGCACCATTTGACTCTCTCCTATCTCCATTGGTGCAAGCTGAAAGACAGACTGAACAGACTGAAAGACAGAGAAGCAGAATATGAAGTGTTGACAATTTGCGTTCCATAATCACGGTACCTCGCTGTTCTATGTTGTCCGTTTGCGCAATACGGGTGTATTCAGGCTTACTGAATACCTCAACATGGGGTCAGACGCACCTGAATTCTCCTACAAATACGACACCCTCCGTTCTTTGCTCAGAAGCAGCGTTACTGAAAATATCGCCACAGCAAATCCAAGCTGAATCAAGATGCTACCGTATATGGGACGCAAGGTGTCAGCTGTAAATCGCGCAAGCTCCCAGATAGCATCATTGGCCCGGATGAACCAGTATGACGGCAGAAATTTGGAGACAGCCAGCACCGGTTTGCTCATGATTGACTGAGGTACGAACACTCCGCCCAAGAAACTCAGTCCATTGGCAATCACGTTGACTGCTCCCGCTTGTGCACCACGGCTCTTTACTGAACTCCCCACCAGGAAGCCAATATTGGCACATACAACAGCAAAGGCCAGTGTATTGAGGGAGTACAATCCCAAAAGCCCGGAAGAAAGCAGGTTTTTACCGTGCAAGATCAAACTGCCAATCACAAGTATTGTCCAGCACCCCAGAGCGAACACGCTATGGCCGGCAGCCAGCTGCAGGCTCATGTTACGGCGCGGAAGCGGAGCACACAAGTTGCGCAGGTACAAATCTGACTCGTTGAACGCTATCATGATTGAACTTACACCTGTCATAACCATGGCAAGCAGCGCATACGCACAGTACGCGAAGTAGTAGGAATGCCCTGGGCGATCACCGTTTGAACCACCGAACGATTTCATGGTTACCGGGGTGTCAAGAGCCAGATTTGCCATGGCGGCCTCCGCCAGGCGGGCCTGGGAACGGTTGTCACCGCTTTCACCATTTTCACCGTTCTCGCCCTCTACGCCTCCTTCGCCATAGGCCCTGTAGAGCCTCACAGTGTTGAGGAACTTATTGATGCTCATGTCAACATAGTAACTGCTGGTAGAATCAGGCACGATCACTTTTTGGATAGGGCAATCTCTCCCGGACATGAATGCCTCTGAAAAACCCGCTGGGATAATGGCGATGTACTCCACCTTACGATAGAAGAGCGCATCCTGGAGTTTCTCCTCATCATCTGGATACTGTACTAACCGGCTGGTACGGGCAAGGTAATCAACCAGGCCCTGGGCGAGCTTCGCGTCTCCGTCCCTGTTAATCACGGCCACAGGAGTCCTGGCCGGCTCAAAATCGACTACGGCAGTTGAAGGCGCCAGAACAGAGAAAAGCACTGCAAGCCCAAGGAAGACACTAAGGTTAATTGCCAGAGATACCGTCGAGCCGCGCATCACTTTGAAATATGCCTTAAATACTTGCATACCTTTCCCTCCTAAGCCACATAAAACTTACCGTACACATCACAGCCGAAATCAGGCACAACATGCCGATATTGATAAAGAAGCGGCGGTGAGTGTCAAACACATACAGGCTGTAAAATGCATCTGATATCAAAGCCGCCGGATTGATGTAAGAAAGCACCGGAGCCTTGGATGCAACAGCGTATTTCATATCAACCCACATCAAACCTGCCAGGAAGCTCATGGTCATACTCGTGCCTATGACAATTCCGGTTTTGACACCCTCGCCCCCGGAGCTAACTGTACCGATTAAGTTGCCCAGTGAGACACCTGCAACACTCCCTGCCAAACACGTGAGCAATACATAGCCAAGCTGATTCCCAAAACTGATTCCTAGTACGAACACCAGATACGCCAGGAGAATCAGCACTTCGGCAAAACTGATGACCAGTGCCGCTGCAGCATCAGCCAACACTACATTTATCTTGTGTGTAGGTGCCACGCTGCGCCGCGCTCCCTGGGCTGACAAATCAGCCTGAAGGTCAATGGTGTTGCGCAGCCCCCAGAAGCTGCTATACATACAAGCCATGGCTATCAATGCGTAGAAGTAACCCAGCATGGTATCAGGCACTGCGTCGGAAAACGACACTTGCTCGGTATAGCTCTTGCGAGTTTGCAGATCCCCAATAAGCTGCCGCAGGGCGGCCGGGTTCTTCGCAACTATATCCGTAACTGTCTTGGCCGTTTGTGCATACTCGTCCAAAATCGCCTTGAGTATGCTCTGGTTAATGCCCCGCTGTTTCACTGTGAGTCCGATTGACTCGCCTGGTACACCCGGCTGGCCTGACCCGCCTGATTGGCCAGACTCACCCGGCTCACCTGAGCCGCCTGAGCCATCTGGTGCTGCTTCACCTGGCCCACCTGGCTCGCCAACAGTGATGATCCCAGCGACCTTGCCATCTTCAAGCAACTTCTCAGCTTCTTTCTCACCGGCCACAGTCAGCTCAAGTATCTGGTTTTCCCCTTCCCTGGATAATGACTCAAGTACCTGCCGGAAGCTAACGTTCTCGCGATAGTTCTGACTGTCTACTACCACGGCCTTGACAGGTTCGAATTTTTCCTGCTCTGCCACGAGATGGCCGAAGGCAAAGTAGAACAGCGTCGCCAACAATATGGAAAAGATCAACGTCCAGAAGACAGTTTCCTTATCGCGCACAAGGCATTTCAACCGGTATCCAAACAAATGCATAAACATCCCCGAGTACACCTCCTCAGTCCCTGAGTTGCCTGCCGGTAATCTCAAGGAACACATCGTTAAGCGTTGGCTGCTCTGAAAAGACCCTGTTAAAGGAGATATCCTGCGCCTTCAGATGGTCAAGCAAACGGAGCAAGTTATGCTGGCCACCGTCATAGTGTACTGACAGACGGTTGTCGGAATAATGGGCCCGGGTCACGTGGGGCAGCTGACGGATCTTGGCCAGATGATCAGGATCTAGCACATACATCTCCACGCTGATGGTTTCTCCGTCGTTAATCATCGCCTTTAGTTCCTCTGTAGTTCCCGTAGCCAGTGTTTTCCCTTTATCCATGATTACAATGCGGGTACACAGCTGCTCGACCTCTTCCATGTAATGGGAGGTGTATACTACAGTCGTGCCGTTCCGGTTGAGCTCCCGGATGCCTTCAAGAATACTATTCCTGCTCTGTGGGTCCACTGCAACGGTTGGTTCATCAAGTATGAGGAGCCTCGGTTTGTGGGCGATACCACAGGCGATATTCAGCCGGCGTAACAGCCCTCCTGAAAGTTTCTTGGGATAGAACTTGCGGAATTGGCCCAGCCCCACAAAGTCCATGGCCTCTTCAACCAGCCTGCGGCGTGTGCTGGCATCCTGAACATACAGGCCGCAGAAGTAGTCAATGTTCTCATCCACCCGCAGCTCATTGAAGACAGCCACGTTCTGCATGACAATACCGATATTCCGTTTTATGTCGTAGGCATCCGGCGTCATGGGCCTTCCAAACACCTCGATAGTGCCCTTGTCGTACCTCAGCAGCGCCAGGATACAGTTAATTGCCGTTGTCTTGCCCGACCCGTTGGGCCCGAGCAAACCTACAATCTCGCCCTCTCTTACCTGAAGGCCGAAATGATCCAGTGCAAGCAGGTTTCCGTACCGCTTCACTAAATTCTGAACACGAATAAGCATGACGACTCCTCCTCGCTCAGCCCTGCTGTCCTAAGTTCATTGCTCAGTTCTGACTGTCCTGACTTTATTCTACGGGCTCTAGGAGTCACACTGGCAGTGCCTGGAATCAGATCTTAAGGTGACAATTGTCACGTTAGGAGTTGTCACCTTAAGAAGGTGTCATGGTGCGGCGAAACGGTGCTTCTGTGGGGCCAAGTCTAGGCCAACCCGCAAACCAGGCATACCGATTGCCGGCGGAATGTACTGCCGGTTGTACGGTTTCTCCCAATCCGCCACCCAGGCTTGCGGATTTGTGGTTGGATCCGTTGCCGGCGGAACGTACTGCTGGTTGAACAGCCTCCCCCGATCCAGTCTCCACCAATCCGCCAGCTAGGGTTACAGAAGTTGCGAAAGAACATATTGCCAGTTGAAAGGTTCCAGCTAATGTGTTAACCGCACAGGCCCCTAGTTATGGTGAACTCTGGCAATCCGCCCAAAAGGTACGCAACTTCTTTGTTCGGTAGTAAAAGCGGTCTTTGAAATTGATGGATACAAGCAGGTATGGTAGGCTTTTGCCGAGGAGAGCCGCAATGTGAAAGACGACGGCAAGGTTAGGTGCATGCACAAGTTTCCAAACGGCAAACTTGTGGCCGGAGAAGATGTGTCTGTGCAGGGTGACGGCGCACTGAACACACCGAAGCGCGACGGTGGATTTACAGCCAGAGGAGACATGGCTATGCAGGGAATTATGGATAGGCTCCTGATCTTGGCTTGCTGTTCCGCCTTGCTGGTAGGTAAGGCCGAAGACGTTACTGCCGTCGTGGCAATGCTGGCTGCAACAACAGTCAGCGCACTCAACGGCTACAGCAAGTCAAAGATGTTTATGATAGCCAGCATCGCATCCTATACAATTGCAGGCATGGTTTGGCCGGCCTTCTGCCTGTTCCTGCCTCTGGTATACTACGATGCTATGGCCCAGTACCATGCAACCGGCAAGAGCGCGTGGATCATTGCTGGCGCAGTTTCATTGGTTGTCTCGTTCACAAACCTCCTCCCTAATACATGGGTGATGGCCGCAGCCCTGATGGCTGTTACCTACGTATTGGCGCTGCACACAGCCACAGTAGAGCGAAGTCAAACCGAGGCCAAGCGGCTGCGCGATAGCGGCTACGAAATGTCCATGCTTCTTAGGCAGAAGAACCAGGAACTCATTGAAAAGCAAGACTATGAGATCCGGCTGGCGACACTGAACGAACGCGCCCGCATCGCACGGGAAATCCACGACCACGTAGGGCACCTGCTCTCCCGGTCGATTCTGCAGGTAGGCGCGCTGATGGTCACGAAGGACAATGAGGAAGAACGGCAGAGCCTGGAAGTTGTTCGCGACACTCTGGCGCAAGCCATGGATAGGATACGCGCAAGCGTTCACGACTTGCACGATGAATCCCTGGACCTCCGTACCAAAGTTGAATCTCTGGTACGCGAGTTCACCTTCTGCCCCATTCGTCTGGGCTACAGGCTGGACCGCGAGCCTGAGAAGGACATCGCTTACTGCTTTATGGCAGTCATCAAGGAAGGGCTGAGCAACATCATCCACCACTCAAACGCAACCCAGGTTACCCTTACACTCCTGGAACACCCGGCACTCTACCAGCTGGTGTTGCAGGATAATGGGACTCAAGCGGGGAGCCAGGTAGGTCAGGTAGATCAGGTAGATCAGTTGGGAAGAGGCCGTTCTGCGGCACCGGGGTTTGATCAGAAGGAAGGGCTGAGCAGCATCATTGTGCCATCGCAATCCACAAGTGTGTCAGGAAAGGGCCCTCTTGAGAAACCAGCGCTTCGCCTAACTGCACCATCTCAGTCCACAACCGTGGTAGAAAAGGGCCACTCTGGAACGCCCGCGCCTCACCGAACTGTATCGTCACAACCCGCAGGCGCAGCAGGAAAAGGCCTGGGCCTTCGCAGCATGGCTGACCGGGTAGAAGCCCTTGGCGGCCGGCTGACAATCGACCAAAGCGGAGGGTTTAGGATCTTCATCTCGATTCCCAAAAGTAGTTATAATCTACCTGGGAGGTAAGGAAATCCGGTGAGCTTCATCTAAATTGCCGTAACGAGGCAACTCCGGATGCGTCCTTGTAGCCGGCAATAAATAGAGGAGGTTCCTGCATGAGAGTTCTTGTAGTCGACGATGACCCACTGGTCTGCCAATCGCTCAAGACCATTCTGCAAACAAGCGACGGCATCGAGGTCGTCGGAATGGGCCATGACGGTCGCGAGGCAGTGGAATTGTTCACACAGCTTGAGCCCGATGTATTGCTCATGGATATCCGGATGGACAAGATGACAGGCCTCGAGGCCTGCGAGCGCCTCCTCAGCCAATTTCCCGATGCGCGAATTCTATTTCTGACCACGTTCCTGGATGATGAGTATATTGTGCAAGCCCTCAGGCTGGGCGCAAAAGGATATATTCTGAAGCAGGACTTTGAGAGCATCATCCCTGCCCTGAAAGCGGTGCACACGGGGCAAAACGTGTTCGGCGATGCTATTGTCACTAAACTGCCCAAGCTGCTGAGAGGCGGCGGACAAGCAGACCTTGCTGAGTTCGGAATCAACCAGAGAGAACAGAGAATCATTGAACTTGTGGCAAAAGGGCTGAGCAACCGGGAAATTGCCGAAGCCTTATACCTGAGCGAAGGCACAGTGCGCAACTACCTGAGCGTCATTCTGGAGAAACTGAACCTGCGCGACCGCACACAATTGGCTGTGTTCTACCTCAAGCGAAAGTGATAGTAGTGCGGAAATCATGGGAGCGCTGACCCAACGACTCATCAATTCAACTCGAAAGCCCCTTTTTACCACTTAACCTCTCACCATCGCGCATCTCACAAAATACAGGATTAGCAAATGCACCGGGTAAAAGGCGTAGAACACATATTTCAACGTCAAACCTCTTTTTCCATTGTAGAAGTATATCGGTATGTACGCCAACATGCTCATCGCACTAATCGCTGGGAGTGCAAAAATGGCAAAGAGGCCTACCAAGACCGTCATAACCTTGTCGTCTTTTGCAAAGTAGAGCATGACTATCAGCAAAACCCCTGATGCTCCGTAATCACAGCCTAGAGCGTTGGCCAGAAGCGCTATGCCACCCACTGCCAGGCCCCGAAACACCGGATGCCAGTCTTTCTGTATCATTTCCAATGACAAAAGACCAAGCCATAGCGTGAAAAACACATTTGACGCGCCAAAAGCGAACCTATCTCGAAATGCTAGGTTAAACGGTATTTCTGACAGGAGTGCAGAAGTGAGCAGCCTGATCTTGTATTTGCTCTTGCTTGATGTATGGATAAATCCCTGTACAAGCAGAAAACAGAATATCGGAAACGCTATCCGCCCTATTGTGCTTCTCATCAGCCTTTCCAATCCGAATATCCAATGTTGGTAGTTCAGGCAACCATCTTGAAAGTAGAGCCCGGGCATAGGAAGTCTCCTGCCTATATACACTTTGTCGAAAATAGCATAAAAGGTATGGTCTATAAGCATTGATATTACAGCAATAATCTTCAAAGTGCTGCCGCTCAAACCCTTGCTTTGGACCACATGAAGACCTCCGTCCCTAGAGCCGCGAACCACATCTGCGCTGTGAAATTGCAGTAATAAGGCTTCGACAGACAATGAGCATTTCCTTCAGGGAGAGAGAATTGCCCTCAGCCAAAGTACGTCAGGTTCCAGCCAAACCCTTTGGTTCCACCCAAGCCTTGCGGTTCCACCCAAGCCCGGCCGGTTCCGCTTGCCTTGTCGCAACTACCTTCTTCCCCTCTAAATCCAATCTAGCCAACCCCCCCGGTTCAACCCAAACCTTTCCGGTCAACCCAAACCTTTCCGGCTTCGCACCACGGCGACCGGGGACGTACGGCCCTGGCACAATCTCCCACCGAAATCGGACCACTCTTGCGTCAAACCGCTCCGATTCCACACTGGTTTTCCCTCAAACTCGTCCGTTTTCACACCGATCCGCCTGATTCAGACTACCCCAACTCAGAACCCCTCCGATTTCGCACCACTTTCCATCCAAACCCATCCGGTTCCGCACCGGTTTTGCCTCAAACCCATCCGCTTTCGCGCCAGTCCCCTCGATACCAATCGCCCCATGGCCAAACCTCAAATATAAATACGGCCAAGGGCGAAGGTGATATTATTGTCGGTGAAATCTACTCAGCCTGCCGTGTGGCAGTTGACCGGATTATCCGAAATTCATGGATGAAGGTGGGAATCACATGCATATCCAATAAATCAACTCAATCACCCAAACTGCTGTCAACTGGACCGCCAAAAGTCATAAACAAGGTCGAAATGATATTGAATATCCGTAAATCTGACTCAATCACCCAAACTGCTGTCAACTGAACCGCCAAAGGTCGTGAACGAGGTGAAAATGACATGAATATCCGGGAAATTGACTCAACCTCCAGGGCTACCGTTGACCGGATTATCGAAGAACAGTGGATGGGGCCTGTTATCGTCACCAGAGGTAAGGCCATCGATACTTCCACAAACCCGGGCTTTGTCTTGGTTGAGGACGGAGACATCCTGGGCTTCATTACATACATGATAACCGCCAGCCAATGTGAAATCACCGTCCTGACCATACTTGACCAAGGCAGGGGCAGAGGCATTGGCTCGGCTCTAATCAGGTCGGTTGTAGACGCCGCCAGAGCAGCCCAGTGCAGGCGGGTCTGGCTAATCACCACCAACGATAACACCCAGGCCATCCGATTCTATCAAAAGCAGGGATTCTCCTTGGCAGCGGTACATATCAATGCACTGGACAGATCCAGGGAGTTGAAGCCATCTATGCCCATGACCGGCATTGATGGGATTCCGCTGAAGCATGAGTTTGAATTTGAGATGTGGGTGTGAGGTGGGGTAGAAAGTCCTTCAGACGAGGCACTCTCAATTATGTAGTCGGGCGAGTTCCTCACTTTACTACCTCCAAACATCTGCTCTTCGTGCCAGTCTCTTCTCCTCTGCTCGTGCAATAGTTTGCTTAAGATAACTAGGAGCCTTCTGATTTCCCGCTATGTCGCTTGCAGTTACCCAATGCACTTCAGCAACCTCGTCTTTATCCACACACCTGGACTTTCCACTCTTGTATCTGCACAAGAAGACAATGTCCACCACCATCTGGCCATCATTGGTCATGAATGCCTTACTCTCCAAATAGTCCATAGCGTCTACCTCGACACCTACTTCTTCCTTTACTTCTCTCCTCAGAGTATCTTCCAAAACATCATCGCCCCCGGAAGCAACTTCCACTTTTCCGCCTACCAATGCCAAGGTACCAGGAGCATGCTCTTCCAGTTCACTTCTTTTGACAACCAGCCATTTATCATCGTTGTAAATAGCAGCCTCAACGTTGACTATGTAGCGATCGGCCGACATTCCTCATACTCCTCCCTTACCTAGATTGGTTGAGCAACAGACCATCGTAATCTCTGCTCTCTATAGTCTTGACCCTATACTAGGCTTTACTGCTTTGAACCCCAAGTTACCTTCCATCTCCTTTGAAAATCCAATTCGAATCCGAACCTGTTATGTCTTACAAAAATCGCACCACTGTTCTGGATGCTCTGACTGAAGAGGGAGTATCCTGTATGAATCCACATCAAGCCCGACCGCGTCCACACCTACTCAGGTTACCCTGGCAATTGTCCCTCACCCACTCCTCAAGGGCAGATAAAGAACGGAGAACAGCATGAGACGCAACTTAACTTCCGCTTCAAACGCTTTGTAGCGGAAATTAAGTTGACTTTTCCATAAAACTCCGTACAATGGGGCTAGTAAATCTCCGCTCTTTTGGTCTCAGAGCGGTAGAAAAGTGGTGGAATGATGAGGCAGGCAGACACGATAAAACAGATTGCAGAATCTAATAATGGTATTATAAGAACCGCGGAGCTTTCGGCGCTAAATATTGGCTATTCCAGAATACAGATGCTGCTGAAAAACGGAATGCTCGAAAAGATTAGACACGGCTACTATCGCCTTGCAGAACAAGCAAACGATACCAGCGAAGCTGCCATGATCGCGCAGCTTTTCCCTGACGGAGTTCTTTGCATGTACTCAGCGCTTTTCTATTATGGCTACAGCGATCGTACCCCTCTTGCCTGGGATCTGGCCGTAGATAAAGATACCTCAAAAGCCCGTTTTAACCTAGACTACCCCAATATACAGCCCTATTATCTAGAGCCTTCACAACTTGAATTTGGCATCACTGAAGCCGACTATGGTGACTGCACAATAATGATTTTCGACCGTGACCGGCTAATCTGCGAATGTCTAAGATACGAGAGTAAGATGGACAGGGAAACCTTCAACAAGGCAATACTGAACTACATAAGGGATAGAAACAAGTGTATCCCCGATCTGCTAAAATACGCTAAGCTCCGGAGGGTGAATAGGAAGGTCAAAGAACGGATTGGAGTATGGCTGTAAATGGACATGGGGGCATCCGTTATTGCAAGACTGAAGAACAAGTCAAAGGCAACTGGTAAACCACTGCAACTGTACTTGCAGTTATTGTGTCA
Organism: Bacillota bacterium; assembly: GCA_040766745.1. Taxonomy (GTDB): domain Bacteria; phylum Bacillota; class Sulfobacillia; order Fermentithermobacillales; family Fermentithermobacillaceae; genus JAXGPX01. Next base: position 53,769 of record JAXGPX010000008.1, on the reverse strand, counting down.
GGAAGAGTTCCTTCGCCGGGTGTCCATGTCAGATTTTGCCGACAACCTTATCCTTAAAGGCGGTCTCTTCATCTACATGTTAACAAATTTTGAGAGTCGCTCAACCATTGATGTTGACTTTCACATGCGTCGTTTACCGAATAGCCTACAACAGATACAGGGGATTATCGATAGAATTCTGGCCGTAGATACCGGGAACAACTTCATAGCCTTTGAAACCAAAGGTTATGAAAACATTGCTCTCCAGCATAAATACAACGGTGTGAGCTTCAAACTCATCGGACGAATCAAGAATACACGCACACCATTCAAGGTAGACATATGCGTAGGGGATGTAATCGTACCTAAGGCGGAAAAGCGGACGATCCCCGTGCAGCTTACGGGATTCATAGCCCCAAAGATCAATACATATTCTCTGGAGAGCACTGTCGCAGAGAAACTTGATGCTATTCTGCAGCGTATGGAACTCACTAGCCGGATGAAAGACTTTTATGATATCTACTTTCTGGCCCGTACTTTTGACTTTGATGGCCGAAAGCTACAAGAAGCCATTTTTCAAACCCTGCAGAATCGAGGCACAAATTACGGAAAAGACAGCATAAAGACAATTGTATCTCTTGGAAAAAATCACGATATGCAGGATAAATGGCAGCAATTCCTGAAACGGCTGAAACTGCCTAGCCTAACATTTACTGAAGTCCTACGAATAGTTGACGAGTTCCTGTCACCTATTTGGATTGCTGTAACCGATGAAACTGAGTTCTTTGGAGAATGGTCGGCGGCAAAACTTATGTGGAGATAATCCTTATTTGATTGAGTTCCTAGTCGCACTAAAACCGTCCGTGTCAAGTGTCGCTTTCAATGACGTATACTTGGCATTGTTCTCCCAATTGGAACTAATCTCACTTTTCAACATCATACAGAGTCCACTTAATACCAAGCCACCGCTATTCTTATGGTGGCTTGGTATCATCGCATATTTGCCGCAATGACTATTCTGCGCTTTTGTATCATTCCTTCCACTGTTCTAAAGCGTCAGTTCCAGCATAATGGCCAGGATGGAATCTCAATGACCCTCGTGCTGTTCACTAATAACAGCATCTCCCCCAATCTCTCCTAATCTCCCTTAATCTCCTCTACTGCCTTTGCATCAAACCTCTTTACCAGTTCAACCATGAGGGAAACCGCCGCATCAAAATCATCCTTGTGTATAATGCCTGCATGGCTGTGGATATACCGTGCCGGAACGCAAATCACAAGGCTTGGAACACCTGTCTTGTGGAGATGAATACGCCCTGCATCAGTGCCACCGCCTGACATGGAGTTGAACTGGATCGGGATGTTCGCTTCTCGAGCTGTATTCACGACAAAATCCCTTAGTTTCCTATGGGGAACCATGGAGCTGTCATAAAGCAGGATGCTTGGGCCTTTGCCTAACTTTGACTGTGCCTCGAACTCCTGTATCCCAGGTGTATCTCCGGCAATATCAACCTCGAGGGCAAACCCGATATCAGGCTCAACCGCTGCCACGCTGGTGGTTGCACCCCTGAGTCCTACCTCTTCCTGGACGGTGCCAACTCCATAGACAGTGTTCGGATGCTCCACTCCAGCCAATTCCTTTATGGCCTCCATGAAGATGGCACATCCTATCCGGTTGTCCCATGCCTTGCCTACCAGGTACTTAGGATTCTTCATCTGAATGAACGGCGACACCGGCACTATCGGGTCTCCCGGCATGACTCCCATGCCCTCAGCATCTTCTTTGCTCGACGCGCCGATATCAATGAACATCTGGTCCTTCTGAGTAACCTTGTTCCTTTCTTCAGACTTGAGAATATGCGGAGGCTTTGAGCCAATCAGCCCCGGAACGTTGCCTGCAGATGTCTTGACGACCACCCGCTGAGCCAGCATAACCTGCTCCCACCAACCACCCAACGTCTGAAACTTAAGGAATCCTTCTTTGGTTATGTAAGTTACCATCATTCCGATCTCGTCCATGTGGCCTGCCATCATAATCTTTGGCTCAGCTGAGGACCCAGTTTTCTTGCATATCACGCTGCCAAGATTGTCCCGGCTGACCTCTGCCAACCCAGCCATGCGCTCCCGGATGAACCCTCTGACCTCATCCTCGAAACCAGGCACCCCGGGAACCTCCGATATCTCCTTCAAAAGCCTGAGTCTTTCGTCCATGGATATACCCCCTTATGTGCTTCTGTCTAATGCTTCTGCCTAGTGCCTCAGCCCAATGCCTTGACGTAATATTGCGCCCAACACTTCTTCCAATACCTTGACCTAGTTCTACCCGGTTTACGGTTTGGTCTGTGTGTATTTCCGCCTCACTGGGCTGAAAAACCTTCTTGATCCGGTTAATACAGTGAATTTTCAGATGTTAGGGCTAGGTAGACCTTGATCTGGAGAACAGGTGATACCCGGAATTTATCTGGAAGCACAAGTCCATATCTGTCTGTCGTTCTGAACGACAGGTTCGAGCGGAGTGTACCAGTAGGAGAACGGTTTGAGCTAAACTGTCGCTATGGAATACAGATGCCGGCTGAAGTGTTTCTGTAGAGGAATGGTTTGGGCCGAAGGAGCGTTCCAGGAGACATATTTCACCAAAGTGTATCTGTACACGCACAGGTTCAAGCTTAGCTGTCGCTCCGAACTACAGGTTCAGGCTGAGTGTCTCTGCGGAGGAATGGTTTGCGCCGACCTGTCGTTCCTGACGGCAAGTTCCATCCGAATGTATCAGCAGACGCACACGTTCCAGCTGAATGTTCTGCAGATGGACAGGTGCAGATTTGGCCGTCGATCTACAGGACGGGTTCAACCTATTCTATCTTCAATCGCTGACTGCCGGCTCACCGGCACCCTGCCATTCTTCGTGTCTCAGCAGACCATGATAGGCGGAAAGTGCCGATTGCCACTCTGCCTCCTCTGGTTTTCTGCATGCATAATGGCACTCAGAGAAGATTAATGAAATTGTCTCCAAGTAGGAGAAAACCTCGCTTGCCCCCATATGATTCTCGATAATCCTCAGGTATTCAAACGGAGTAAGAGCAGGATGTCTCGGAAAACCTTTCTTCGACATGAACTCGGTTGCCCTGGCATAAATCTCTTCAACGGTCTGCGGGTCTGAACCAGAAACCAACCGGCGCAAACGCTGCAAAGACTTCCCCAACTTCTGTTTCCCTTCATTGAGAGTGAGGTCAAGCCACTCTTTCACAGCGCCACTGGATGCGAGGCTGATCCGGGATTCATCTGCAAAGCCCTGTTCTGTCCTATCCATTGTCCGTGATATGAAACGCCACAAAAGGATAAGGGATACAGTGATGACAGTCCCGGATAAGAGCAACTTCAGCCAAAGCGGCAGGGTCAAAAGGGTGTCTTGCTCTTGCTGGAGTTTTCGCAGATCATCAAGGAATGAATCAAATTCAATGGAAAACTTGGTGTCATCTTGAGTCATAAACCTCTGCAGAATAGCCCCAAGCCACTGGATGAAATAGCCCACGGGCAGGAGGATAATCTCTAACGTCTTCTCAAGAACCGGCTCAATTACCCGCAGTAGTTCAGACACAAGTTGCCTGCCTGCTGACGAACCCAGAGAAAAGGCCACTGCCAACAACATGGCAATAGACACTACTATTACAGAACTCGTGTTCCAGCGGCGGTTTCTTGAAACCAGGACGCTCTTATCAACCTCGAGGCCTCTTTGCCTGATAAGAAACATAGAAGAAACAAGAAGATACAAAATTGTGTCGCGAAATACAGATGATTGGGGGGCAGTCCGGCCCAGCGCCATAAAGAAGAAAATAATACTTCCTAAGACCAGTTTTCTCCTTGCCCCGAGAGAACCAAGATGCTTGGTAACTGCGTTTATGCCAACAGCTGAAGACAACACTGACAGGGCAACCCCGGTACACAGCCACGACATGGGATGACCTATGCTATGCCAGATGATCCCCAGGCAGACACTCACGCCTATCAATATGCCTGCCCACGCCAAGAGCAAAGAACGCTTCAAAGAGTCGCCATCGCCGGCGTCAAAGTCACTGGTATGTCCGTCGCCTCGTCTCATTACCCTCGCCGCTGCCCATTGCCCCAGAAAGTGGCTGGCCAGGATAACTGCGAAAGCCCCTTCCCACGAAAACCCCAAGCCCAGGCGGTAGCTCATAATAGAGGCAGCCCGCCCCCACAAGAGAGCTTCAGACAGAGACAGAAGCGCCCTCTGGAACCAATCTTTCAAGCCGGATCACCTCCCCGGAACGCCAGTCTACCGGGGCTAAAGGCCTGTAAACCGGGATAGAGTTACAAAAGTCACTATGCTCAGGAGATATTTTCAACACAATTGCTGATATCCTGTGCCCGCGAGACTGGAGCCTCTTGAGTTGAACCCAGTCTTCTAGGGACGGATTAGGCATAACTGCTAATACCTCAGTGCTTACCGGCATCTTACTGGCTATTTCAGCCAGGGTTTCGCTGAACCGGCCCCACGGCATAAACACTGTTGCCAGGTATTCCAGAACCGCACGGAAATGTCCGTTTGAAAGGCCGGGAGCCATGAACAGGTGCCTGTGCGCCTTCTTTCCGGGAAAATTCGAAGCAAAACCGAACGGGATTCCACTGCTAAGGAGTTCATTGCAAACAGAAGCACAGATACACACAACAGACTCCAGGGAGTTTTTATCTATTCCGTCCCACACATGCTGTCCTGTGTTCAGGTTTAGGGCCACCATTACTTGAGAGTGAAAACCGGGTAAGGTCATTTTGGCTTTGAGGGAAGCTGATTTTGCCGTTGCTTTCCACGCTACCTGGTTAAGGGGGGTACCGGGATAATATGGCCTGATACCGACTATCTGCATTGGATCCGGGTTTATCCAGCCACGATCGGGTATTCCGCCTGTAGGATCCTTTCGGAGCAGATCCAATCCTGCCACACGCAAGAGCCGGGGGTATACCACCAGTGTGTCCACAGTATCCACAACCACCTTGGTTTCCTCCATGCCCATGGGATCAGTGGCTCTTAACGACACGGGCCCAAATCGAAAGGCGCCCCTGGACACGCAATCTAACTTGAACTCCCTTTCAACACGCTGAAAGCTTCCGACATAAACATCGTTCTTCAAAATTGCCCGCCCGGTTTTGTAGTATGGTGCCAGGGGCAGCGACTCAACGCCATCTTTATCAGGGACTTCGTCTGCGCAAGTTAGGGCCATGACAGGCAAAGGTTTGCGGTTTTCTATCGACACCTTGAGTCTGATTGAATCACCCAAAAACGCCCTGGTTCTTTCGAAATCACGGATATATTGGACATGCTTCAAGCAGGCACGGGAGTACCACCAACCTATGGCGCTTGCTGCCAGAAGGTAGGCTCCTCCTATAGAAGCGTAGCCCATCCTGGCTATGACTCCTACGGCAAGCATTACTGCACCTACTGTAGCAATGGCCCTGGTGGTCATTGTGTCAGTTCCTCTTCCTGGCCACCCCCTACAGGCGTCCCTGTAGACGTCCCTACCGGCACTGTTACCATGTCAAGAACCTCTTGAATGAGGTCATCCTGGGATTTTCCGCGGTAAAACATATCCTGTGACACCATGAGCCTGTGGGAAAGAACCGGGACTGCAAGATGTTTGACATCGTCTGGGATAACATAAGACCTGCCCTGAACGAGGGCATAGCTCTTGCAGGCCCTGGCCAAAGCAAGGGTTGCCCTCGGGCTCACGCCTAGCTCAACTATCTGCATCCTACGGGTCTGCCGTGTTATCTCGGCAATGTAATCTACTATCTCCCTGGAAAGATAAACCTCCTTGGCCCTGGCCTTCAGCACAGCGATTCTCGCGGCACCAACGGATTCGATCTCAGGCAAAACGTGGGCCCCTTTCTCGAACCGCAATACTATCTCCTGCTCTTCCTCTTTAGAGGGGTATCCTATCCGGATCCTCATAAGAAATCTGTCCATCTGAGCCTCAGGCAGAGGGAAAGTACCGCTGAGTTCAACAGGGTTTTGGGTTGCAAGCACCATGAAATCGCCAGACAGCGGATAAGTGCTTCCGTCAACTGTTACCTGCCGTTCCTCCATACACTCAAGAAGGCTCGACTGGGTCCTCGGCGTTGCCCTGTTAATCTCGTCAGCGAGGACAATGTCGGAAAACACCGGGCCGGGCCTGAACTCGAAATCAAGGGTCTTTTGGTTGAACACACTTGTACCGGTTACATCTGCAGGCAGCAGGTCGGGAGTGAACTGGATTCTTCTGAAAACAAGGCCCATGCACCGGGCAAACGTTTTGGCCAGAAGGGTCTTGCCGACTCCAGGGACATCCTCGATAAGGGCGTGGCCCTCAGACAAAAATACAGTAAGAAGAAGGTCGATTACCTCTGATTTGCCTACAATGACCTGGGCCATAGAAGACCTTATTGCGGCGATTTCGTCCATTATGTCCTTCATTTAATTACTCCCCCGATGGAACTCACTATTTCGATGTCAAAATACTGCTCTGTAAACCATACAGCTTTGCGAATCTCATCTTTAGTCATGTCCACGCCGTCAGGGACAACCACGAGTTTGTCTTCAACATCGTCTTTGCGGTGGATGACGGCGATTACCTTTCCTGAAAACTCGTTAACCGGCTCGCCTACACCCAAGATATATGCATCCTGTTCTTCGCCATCTTGAGCAACAACACCTTGTACATAGCCGTAATTCACAGGATAACGCAGTCCCTTGTGTTCCGGATGAACGCTGCCGAGGGGCCGGTCAACTGTGACTGTAACAGTCTGTCCGAGCATGCAATAGATATGTGCCTTGCCCAAGGTTCTTAGTGCATTCCTTTCCTTTGGAGGATCATGTTGTAGTCATGTTAATGTAGTTCTACAGTTCGCCGATTTCTCCTACCTCTCGCCGATCTTCTCCACTAACCATGGCACCTGCCGTAAGAGCACCACAAGCATCACACACAATGCTGCAAGAATCCGTTGTCTGTCCACAGATCGAACAAACATCAAAGCCATCCCTACCGGAAAAGCCACGACACCGGCCATGGGAGCCCACTTTTTCCGGTATGCAGCCAGGATTCCGAATAGGTAGGCGGGAAGCATCTCATTCCACGCGATATACAGAAGAGCCCCGCTTGCAGTGGCAAGGCCCCTGCCGCCCCGAAACCGGTGAAACACAGGCCAGTTGTGCCCGATTACAGGAGCGCAAGCAGAGGCCGTGAGCCACAATCCTTCCAAGCCCAAACCTCGGGCAATAGCCAGAGGCACTATCCCTTTTGCTATGTCGAAAACACCGGTGAAAATCGCATACCCCGGCCCTGCCAATCTCCATACACCGGCAGTACCTGGATTGTCCCCCATCTCCCAGGGCATCTTGCCTGTCCTGCACCTCACAAACCACACTGCCGGCAAAATGGAGCCAAGCAGGTACCCGCCTGTGACTACCATGACGCCCGTACCCATATAACCACCTCATCTATAGAGTACGCAAACCCAGAGAGCACCGCCATCATAATATGGATCGAATTGTCCTCATATGACCAGGTTACCTCAGGATACTGTAGCAGGAGATCCCGCCCTACCTCGTTGCGTCCAAATCCAGCCCCGCAACAGAGATCTCCTGCTCAATCCCATGAACCCACAAAAGACATCCAGATACTGTGGCATAACAGCGCCCGACATATTGCACAGATTAGCGAGGAAAATTGCCTTTTGAAGTAGGATTGCCAGGTTTATTCATCGTTTTCGAGGCCGACATTATGTAATCGTAGCTATGGCTACGAGTTAATGGCTTTGCCGTAGCTATAGCTACGGGGTTTGCACGTAGTTGTATCCATAACTTACAGATATCCTGTTGAGTCGTCACAAATTTTGACAAACGGTGGAATCCAGCAACACGACTTATGTTTACTCTGTAAGAAACACAGAATAGGAATCTAATCCACTTTGAATGCAAGCACCGCCGATGCCAAACACGGAACCAAAGCAGCCGCAAACACGGGCATATACCCAACCTGCTTAACCGCCAGCCCGCCGATAGGGCTCAAACACAAAAACGGGAGCATCATTGAATTCAGCAGTGCAATGATCATTGGCCTATCTTCTTCGTTGATTCTTTCAACTATATACCCGGTACAACTTACCCAAGACGACCCGTGAAACATTCCGAGACACAGCATTGACGCCATCACTGAGATCACGCCGAATTCCGTTGGTACCCCGTTTTGCATGACACCTGACAGCAGCGCCAACAGCGGTACGGCGGCAGAAGCAACACAGCTGAGTTTCACGACTGCGCTGCCGCCAGACCGGGATGAAAGGCGCCCGGCTAGAATGCTCCCAGCTGAGATTCCTGCCATCTCGGCCCATACAATCAGACTTGAGGCCCCGGTAGTTAAGCCAAGTTCATTGCATCCATAGAGAAGAATGAAAGGCGATATCGAATAGACAACCATAGAAAGGAGCTGCGCCCCTACAAACGCCCGAAATCCTCGGCCAGACGCTGCCAGAACTCTCCTGAAAGTCTCAAAGGGGTTGACTCTGCTAGATGACGCATCAACAGAATTGTCTGTGTCGTCTTCCAGGTCCCGCCCCGGTGTAATCTGCTCCAGAACCTGTGAAGACACCCGAGCATGCATCCCTGCCGGTACCTGAGCCGGCATGTCAAGCCTCCGCCTTCTGCCAAGCCGTGCAAGATCATCGTAGTGCTCTACACGTACTAGCACCGGAACCGTAACCATTAGCCCTATTGAACCTAAGCCAAAAATCCCCAGGTACCCATAGCTATTACCCATGATACCGGCCCTGGCGCCCATATACACAATCATCCCGGCAAACAGAGTCCCCAAACTCTCAACCAGTCCGTACACACCAAGAAACTTCCCGCATCTTCGGCCCACAGTGGAAGCCACAGCCTCTGACCAGGGGACAAAATAAGCCCCTTCGCCAAAGGAAAAACAGGTCCATCCAAGCATAAAACATACAAACGCCGGCCCGGCGCCTAGAAAATGAGCCACCACTGGGGACAAAGCCATAAGGACCGTGGCCAACCACTGAAAGGAGACAAATTTCACGAGAAGGCCGCTTAACCTCTTATTAAACCGGGTAGCAACAAACACCTGCGGCGCATGGACTCCCACCTGCTTGATAGCTGATACCAATCCAATCTGCCAAGCAGAAGCACCCAGTGTGCTAAGGAACATGGCCACTACACTTGTGGCATCGAATAACGCAAGAGCAGCCGCATAAAAGAACCCTTCCACAAGGAACAATTTCTTTACCGTACTTCGGCTCGCCGCAGACTGATAGTGAGAATCAGTTCTTAAGTTAACCTCGTTTACATCATTTGCTAAGAAAGCCCAAATACCTCCCTGGTAGCAGACGGACATAACCATGATCGCATTGCATATGAACTGCTCACGAACAGTTCACCCAAGAAACGTGGACACAATCGTAACTACCGGATTGCGCCAAGCCCGCCTACCCCGCACAAATTTTGATCCAACCCGTTCGAGTCTTGCCTACTTCGAAAACAACTCATAGTGAGCATTTGAACAAACAGTTCGGACTCTAACAATTTGGAATCTCTCTATTGATACTCTAAGCAAGATCCATGCCAGCAGAAGACAACGCAGATAAACGCCTTTTGGTGCAACTCCAAACCCTCGAAAAGCCTTGCACAGTCTCGCCGACTGTGTCACTATTGAGACAGTATCTCATAACTGAGACACTTGAGGCAAATTTGAGACACATTGCAGGGAGAGGAGATTCCTTGTCAACAGATAATACTCCTAGTAGAAACACTGTTAGTAATCACAACCTTCATTCTGACTTATGGGAGATCAAAGAATCGTGCCAGCAGATTGCAGAGGCTGTTTCCGCTGCCCTTAGTGTAGAGACCGAGATCATAGACTCAAATCTCAGGATTATCGCTGCTACCGGGCCATACCGCGGACACACCGGGCAGATCGAAGAAGGCGGCAAGATCGAAGACGGATTTGTGTTTGGCAGAGTTATCGCAACAGGAAATGAGTACGTTGTGCCAAACCCCCAGGATGATCCTACATACGACCCTGCGTCGCTTACGGGAGACACCTTAGAGACAGGCCTTATATGCTGCCCAATCTCCATCGATGAGCAGGTTGTAGGGGTAATGGCCCTTTTTGCATTGACTCCTGAGCAACGCCAGGTAATCTTCGACGACTTGGGAACCCACATGGAATTCTTGAGAAAAATGACATTCCTCTTGGCCGGAAAGGTTGCCGAAAGACGGGCCCGAAAGGCTCTTGAGCTTACTACAGTACAGCTTTCCACTACTATAGAGGCCTTGCGTGAAGGAGTGATTACCTTCGACGAAACTAAGTGCATAACTCATTGCAACAAGCAAGCGTCTGCCCTTCTCGGCCGCACCAACCTTGTTGGGCGCCAGGCCATGCGCTTGCTAAGAAGCAATCTGGTTGAACAGGCGCTTGAATCAAACAGTCCTTTCGTCGATCAGGAAGTATTCATTCCGTCAAGAGGTTCCGGCCAAGACAAGCACGTCTACGTTTCGATTTTCCCAATCGAAGTCAAAGACGCTCCTGCCGGCGGCGTAATTGTGCTAAAAGACGCAAGAGAGATTCAAGGACTGGCTTATTCAGTGGCCGAGCAGAAAGAAAACCGGTCTTTTGACGAAATCATCGGCTCAAGCAGGGCAATACGAGACCTCAAATACGGTGCTATGCGTGTAGCCTTTGGGAACTCAACTGTCCTTATTACCGGAGAAAGCGGCACTGGCAAAGACCTCCTGGCAAGGGCAATTCACTCGGCAAGCCCCCGGTGTAAAGGGCCATTTGTAGCTGTAAACTGCAGTGCTATTCCGGAAAGCCTCCTTGAAAGCGAGCTGTTCGGATATGCGCCTGGAGCTTTTACGGGCGCAGGACGTGAAGGAAAACCAGGCAAAATCGAACTGGCCGACAAGGGAACCCTCCTGCTTGACGAAATCGGCGACATGCCTCTGCACCTTCAGGCGAAATTACTCAGGGTGCTGCAAGATTACACCATCACCCGCCTGGGTTCAACCAGGGAAAGAGTAGTGGACATCCGGGTCATAGCAGCCACCAACCATGACCTTGAAGAGATGATGCGTGAAAAAGAATTCCGTGAAGACCTGTACTTCAGGATCAGCGTGATACCTCTTCGCATCCCTCCTTTGAGAGAACACCGGGAGGATATCCTGCCACTGCTCAGGCATTACCTGGACAGGTATACCCAAATAACCCGGAAAGATATTCAAGGGTTCACACAAGAAGTGCTGGATCTGTTTCTTACCTATGATTGGCCAGGTAACGTCAGGGAACTGCAAAATGCCATTGAATACGGGATCAACATGGAACAAACATCTGTGATATCAATGGCCAGCGTGCCTCCGCGCATTGCAAGATGGATGGCGGCCAAAGGCACCCCACCGGGACTAGGCTTAAAACAAATCGCAGCCACTTCGGAAGAAAGAGCCATACAATACGCCATGGAACAGGCAGGTTCCGGCAGAGGCCAGGTTGAAAGGGCAGCACGAATCCTGGGTATCAGCCGGGCCACAATGTATCGTAGACTCAGGCGGCTGCAAGATCTGGCTGCCAAAGATGCTTGAATATGCAGCCATGGGACTTTTTTGTTACGCCTGGTTGATCACGGACACTGCCCAAACATCTTTGCTATTTCAGCAGGATCATTTGTCACAGAAAGCGCAAGCATAAGCTTGATTCTTGCCTTGGGGCCGCTCAGGTCTGTGGTAACGAATCCTGAATCATCTACAGTTCCCGGATTAGGAGCCCCTCCCGACAGACATCTAGTCGTAATCACAACAGGTATATTATCTTTCACCGCGTCTTCAAGGGCTTCAACCATTCCCGGAGGCAAATGGCCGTGTCCCAGACTCTCAACAACCAATCCCCTGGTCCCTGCTTCAACTAGAGTGCGAACCAACCTGTCACCGGAGGCAAGTCCCGTTTTTATCAGATCCACAGGAGGGACCAGAGCAGTGTATTCTACATAAGAGCGAACCGGCGGCTTAACTGTGTAAGTTACTCCCTCCTGACCCACAAAACCCACAGGCCCCAGGCCAGGCGACGCAAATGCATCCAGAAGCCATGAATGAACTTTGGTAACCTCTCTTGCGAGGTGAATCCTATCGTTCATTACCACCAAAACCCCGTATTCAGCCGAAGCTGGCTCCAAGGCAACCTGACACGATTCAACCAGATTAGCCAGGCCATCGTAACCAACCGCATCAAACCCTCTCATCGCACCGGTGACAACAGTTGGACCGAAAGCTACCCTTGCTGCAGCGCTGGATATGACTTCCTCAACACGTATTGGCGTTCCGTATGTACTCTCCTCATCTGACTCGGGTGAGTCTTCCGTAACCGGTTCTTCAGGCGAAGCCGGTAGGTCTTCCACTTCCGGCGAAGCTGAAACATCCCGGGCCTGTTTATTGGGGCCGCCAATCAAATCCAAAAAGTAAGCTGTCTCCTCAAGGGTATCTGTTCCATGGGTTATGATAACTCCGTCTACTCCATCCAGGAATGACTTCTTCACCTCAGCCCCTATCTCCCATAGAACATTGGTGGTTATCTGGCTCGAGCCCAGGCGGCAGACCTCACGAACCCCAATTTCCACATCTGGAAAGAAGCGATGCAGTTCATTTGCTACCTCATCACCGGTTGCCATAGGGCCTTTAGTCCTGGATGCTATGGTTCCGCCTGTGGTGAGAATATCCAATCTACGTTGCGTCAATGTTAATTCACCTCATGCAAATCCTATATTTGGCTGATCCCCATTATCGACAACTAACTGTATGAATCAAAGAAACTTGCAGGTATATAGGGATCGGGTTTCAGAGTGAAGAACCAAGGATATTTTGTGAAAAGGGCAACACCGGGAAAAGGAAATTCACTCATCCATCTTTGACTAATTCGACATATATTGGATCTATTCCTGCCAGTGTGAAGGTAACATGGAGTTATTCGAGTTCCTTTCGCAGAACCTTTATATTCAACATTGCAGCCTTCTCCATTGCAGGCAGTTTGTCTGCCATGCGTTGTACCAGTTCATCGCGGTTTTCCAGGATGAAGTCAAGTCTGGCCTTGCTGATTTGCCTAAGTTCCTCCCACCCATGATGGCGAACATCAACAATCAGATCGCCCATTCCAAGGTACTCATCGATAATACCCCAGTATTTTCTGCTGTATGAGAGTACAAGAGGCGGCACTTTCACGCAGAAAGATGATATGGACCCGTGCATCCTTCCGGTTATCAATAATCTGCTATTCTCAATCAGATACCTCGCTTGATTCGGCAGCATCTGCTCTTGAGGAAATACCAATCTCTCTGGAGAAACACCTATTCTCTTCAAGCCAATCAGCAAATCACGCCCTGCCAGCCTGTCGTCTGCACCGTCAGGCGCAAGCACGTGGGGCAGAATCAACAGTTGGCTCCCAGGGTACGTGTTCAACAGGTAAGAACAAATATCCACCATGAATTCTATGTACTCATGCCTTATAGGCTCTTTAGCATACGCCCAGATTAGCTGGCTAGGCACGATGGCAAAGTAATCATCTGCCAATGGCAGATAAGGTTTTTCAAATTCCCTGCTAAGGGGCAGAAACGCAAGGTCTCCGACCAAGACTGCATTATCCAATTTTAGTTCGTTGATAAGGTACCTCTGGGTAATCGGGTCCCTTGCCATAATCTCATTCACTTTGCCCAAAAGCCATCTTACAGCAGGAACACGCCACGAATGAAACGGCCCGATCGTCTGGCCGCACATGACCACCTTCTTGCCCATTTTCCTGAGGGCAGCCAATCTTAAACAGGCCAGGACAGGGCCAAGAACACCGTAGTCTTCTGAGAAATCATCGCCGCCTAGGACCACCACCAAATCCACATCTCCTGCGCCTGGCGGCAGAAGGGTCCGGGATTTCGTGCCGAAAAGCACTGTCATCAGCCACGAAAAATACCTTTTCAGTTTTTCCTTCCGTGTGATAGCCTCGGGAGCCACAGTGTCCAGATTGAAGTTCTTCCAATCTCCCGAGCCCTTCAAAGCTTCTCTGAACCTTGAGACTGACTCGTCTGGCGTGGGGGTTTCAATAACAAAGGTAAAATTCCGCCCTTGTGGGGACTCTGCAATTTCACGGCCAAGGTACCTCATCAAGTTCTCGGCCATCATCATAGACCCGTAATTAAGGCTGTTTGGTATATTAAGCAACAAGATTCGCACGAAACTTTCACCCCCGCGTTATCCCCGCGCCATAAGCTTTGCAACCTTTTTCAAAGACGGCGGCAGAAGCCGGGAAACCCGCCTCCTGAATAGCCGTTTTTTGTGGCCTCTCTCAAGGTATGTCTTGTAAATATCATCTAGAGGCGTACCTTGCCCCAGTTTCGCCATGACATTCTTACGCTCAGTCGGTACCCGTAACGCCGGCCTCAAAATCAAAGGCTGGGATTCATACAATAAACTGAGGGGAACTGACCTGAGAACCAAATTCGCGTTCTCCTCTACCGCTGCAAACCCCTTTTCGGTAATAGGAACGATAAGAGATACGCCCATTGCGTCCCTGTCGAACTCATGCCCCCAGAAATCGCCTATTCGCAGATCCGCCGCTGATGTGCTCCTGTACGGGCATGTATAGCAGGAATCCCGCAGGCAAAGGTCGGAAAGGAACAGCTGCCCGAATACGGTGTGTCCAAATTCACTTACATAGGTACCTTTTAAGCCCGAGCATACCAGGCTGTAATTAGTCCACCCCTGGGACTTATCCCTGAAGTCTATATATTCAAGGCGCCCGGTTTGGGGAATCACAGCCTCATCCAGGAACGCCCACCATGCAAGATAACTGGGTACTCCGTGGCAGAAGAAATCCACCAGAAAGAATTGGGCAGAACCGGCGTCGCCGCGACTTACAGAATTCAAAAGCCTCCTCAAGCCTGCAACCTGACACGGTGTACCAAAGAAAATATGCCTGTCGCCTTGATGAGACTCCTCACGGCAATGCCCAGAATCAACTATCTGTCTCATTGCTGACGATGCGTTGCTTTGAACATATTTGGAGCCCACAGTCTCGAACAGATCTTCAACACTACGTGCAACAACGTGCTTTACTGATCGAAAATCCCGCTCGAAAACAGCACCTGTGAAATTATATCCTCTCGACAGAAAATCTCCCGCCAGAGATAGGGCTGCGCCTCCGGAAGAACTGACCCGGCGCAGCTTTGGGCTCTTGCTCCAAGCAGCAAAAGGCGGTATCTGGTCCACTGCCCCAAATCCTGGAGGATTGATAACCGGACACGCGTCTTTGCACTTCCCACATTGAATGCACAGCTCTTCGTTTGCCAACGGAACTAAAAAACCTGAGTCGCTGAATTTAAGAGTGATTGCTTGCCGGGGGCAAACGGCTGCACATGCTCCGCACCCATAGCACTGTTTATGATCAGGCAGATTCACCGGCCTGTCTACCGGTCCCTGCATGTCCGATTCACATCCCTTACGTATCGTAACGATAAACTCAATCTTGAAGTATCGTTCAATTTCGCAATTTCAAGGATTTGTCTGAGGTTTTCCTGTAGTAGTACTACCGCTTTCATACAGCCACCTCAACTACATTGTATCACCTTTTCCAATTTCTTTAAGAAGTCAGGATTAAGAAACGACCTTATAGCCCCTTGGGAATTACCATCAAATCTACTAGTCCGGCTGAGTTTGAGATAACCCTCTCTTGAAAGCATCCAGATACTCTGGTTTCTCATCGAGCCAGTATCTCCTGGCAGGAGTGCCTTTGGTTTCGGGACGCGGGTCTTCGTCATAGTAACTCCACCAAACAGCAATCTTTATGTTCTTGTACCTTGGCAAATTGGCAAACATATCAGTAATCCACGCCTCTTTGTCACCGCCAACTGAGCTGCAGGCAAACTCAGTGATTATCCACGGAAATTCCGAATAGACATCCCTATACATATACCAAAGCCTGTCGTATATCTCGGTGAAAGACCTCCAGCGTTCGCCTGTGTGATTTCTGAAATAGTCCCCTGTATTGTAGCCTGTAAGCCCAATCATGTGTACGTACTCATTCCCTGGATAGTAGGCAAGATGGGTGTTCCATTTGCAGGGTGGGTAACTTATGTCGTTGGGGTTGAAGATCCAAATGGCATTATCCACTCCCTCTTCCTCAAAAATGCGGTAGACTCTTTGCCATACCTGCCTGTATACATCCGGGTCAGCCAGGGATGAATGGCCTGAATAACTCACCCAGGTTGAGTTCATCTCGTTGTTGAGCCTGAACAAGAACGGGTGGCTAAATTCTTTGGCCTGTCTGGCGAACTTCCTTATCTCGTCGTCTCTAAGTCCGTCCAGCACCTCGAAATTCGGATTCTTTCCATACAGGTCACCATTGGCAATCTGGTATGTCAGCTCAACCAATTTTCCGTTCTGATGAGCATCTTGCATTCCCTCAAGAGGAAAATCGTGGCCCAAGTAGCGGTACCACATTATGACCGGAAACCTGAAATCCAGCTTTTCCTCGATTTCCGCTATCTTGTCCTTGCCTTCCGTGGTAAACGGGTTTGGAGTGAAAAACCCCCACCATATGTGATTAGAATTGCGTATCTTCTCGTAAAGCGCAGCAGTTTCTTCGTTCCACTCAGGTAGCCTGGGTTTGAGTGTGAGTCTGTATGCCGAATTCCCTTTGGGTTCAATCGTTTTGAATGACTCAATCACCTTGTAAATGGTGTCTTTGTGCTCCTCGAGGGAGTCGGATCTGAAGTGGATTGTATAATACTCAAGTCCCTGGGTATTTATGTATGCGTATGTATATGAGTTGTGAGTCTGAGTACTTCCCGGAGCCGGGTTCCTGGTAAGGCTCAAGAGCCTTACTTTCCGGTTGCCTATGTTCACCCAGCCATCTTCATGGACACTCAAGTTGTTAGACTATATGTAACGATGGTTGCTGACATAGCCATTGGGCAAACCAGAAAGCCATCCCGTTACGTCGAGATAAGGCGACCTGTCCCTGCAAATCCTTATCTCAAGCCCATCACCATATACTCTGGTGTAGTCGGGGCTGAGACTGAAATCGACTTCCATGCCGTCAGGAAAAGTGATCTCATAGCCTTTTGGATAGTCGGTTAGCTGCTTTCCGGAAGGCCTTACAACCAGCTTCTTTACGTCTCTTTCAAAGTCAGGCGATTTGCCTGCAGCCAGCAAAATGCCGTTTTGGTAGTACTGTGCATTGCTATCCGTGTCATCTAGGCTCTCGGGATTCTTGGGGTCTTCAGGGTTCAGATTCTCTGGGTTGGCCTCATTCTCCGGGTTCTCTGAACTTGTGGGGTTATCCGAACTTTCGGGATTCTCCGGGTTCTCCCCACTCTCCAAGCTCGCGGGGTCATCCGGGTTCTCGGGGTTCCCGCCTCCTGATTGTTCTGAAGATGGGCCCCCTTGAGAATCTGCTCCGGTTTTCTCTTGAGAGCCATCGCCCGCGGTAGAAGCCAGTTCTCCTGAAACGGCCGGATCCCCTTCACACGCCGTAAATAAAATCATGGCCAACGCCATGATCAAGAGAATTGCCGTCATACAGGTGGATGCTCTCTGCACGCCTGTCCTGTGCCTACACATGCCCTCCGTGCCCCCCGACATGCTCTATGTTTTTGTCAAAATCCAGCTGGATATCAATTCTAGATCGGTTCCCCGAAGCCCTCCTACTCTCCCAGATACGCCTTGCGCACCTTCTCATTCTTGAGCAGGTCCTGCGACTCGCCATGAAGCACTATCTTACCGGTCTCCAGCACATAGGCCCGGGTAGCAGTGGTAAGCGCCAGGTGGGCGTTTTGCTCAACAAGCAAGACCGTGGTGCCGGCCTGGTTAACATCTCTTATTATGTTGAAAATATCCTTCACTATCATGGGTGCAAGGCCCATAGACGGCTCGTCCATTAGCAAAACCTTAGGCCTGGACATAAGTGCCCGGCCCATGGCAAGCATCTGCTGCTCTCCACCGCTCAAAGTCCCTGTGAGCTGATTCTCCCTGCTCTTTAACTGAGGAAACAACGAAAACACCCGGTCTAGATCGTCGTGTACCTGCCGCCTTCCATGCTTTCCTCCTGGCCGGGAATACGCCCCAAGTTCCAGGTTCTCCATAACGGTCATCTGGGAAAAAACCTTCCTTCCCTCGGGCACATGGGATATTCCCATTTTCACAATATCCTCAGGCAAGCTCCGGGTTATGCTCTTACCCTCGAACATAATGTCACCTTCAGACGGAGATAGAAGCCCTGATATGGTCTTGAGCACAGTGGTCTTGCCAGCGCCGTTAGCCCCGATCAAAGCCACAATTTCACCTGGGGCTACATACATGGATATTCCTTTCAGAGCCCGGATTGTCCCGTATTGGGTTACTACATTTCTAAGCGATAGCATCTGATTCATCTCCTAGGTAAGCCCTGATAACATTTGGATCCCCTTGGACCTGCTTTGGAGTTCCGTCTGCGATTTTCACTCCGTGATCCAAAACTGCAACCCTGTCTGCTGTACCCATAACCACTTTCATGTCATGTTCGATGAGAAGAATGGCCTTGCCCGCATCTCTTATGCGCTCGATAAGGCTGACAAGTTCGCCTGTCTCTTGAGGGTTCATGCCTGCAGCAGGTTCATCCAACAGCAAAAATTCAGGTTCAGTGGCCATAGCCCTGGCTATCTCCAGTTCGCGCTGTTGGCCATATGAAAGGTTCGACGCCTTTTCATCAGGATCAACGTCGAGCCCTACAAAATCCAGGAGTTGCATACACAGTTCCCGGGTCTCCTTCTCCTCCCGCTTCACATTGGGAAAACCCAATACAGCACCCCAAACGCCTGCCCTGGTACGGCAGTGCCTGCCTATCATCACATTCTCAAGTACAGTCATCTGGCCAAAAAGCCTGATGTTCTGGAAAGTGCGAGCCATACCCTTATCTGTTATCTGGTGAGGGCTGAGGGTAGCCAAATTCTCTCCATTAAAGAGTATCTCACCAGAACTAGGGCGGTATATGCCTGTCACCAGGTTGAACAACGTTGTCTTGCCTGCACCGTTAGGGCCTATTAGCCCCATGATTTCGCCTGGGTTGATAACTAGGTCAACCTCACGCACAGCAGTAAGGCCTCCAAATGACCTTGTGACTTTGTTTGCCTCAAGAATCGGCATGTCGATAGCCCTCCTTCACCGCTGCCGCAGGGGCACTACCTGCGGCCACCGAATTCCCCTTCATCCTATTGGCCTTACCTTTCGAGAGCCCACCGACTCTCTGCAGACGGAAACCTCTGAAAACCCATGCCCCGGCCAACCCCTGGGGCCGTACCAGCATCATAATTACCAGAAGCGCTCCGTAGAAAAGCATGCGGTATTGTGACACAAAATCCGATGCCCCGCGAAGAAGCTCTGGTGCGTAAGTCAAAACCGCGGCACCGAGAACCGGGCCTTCCAGATTTCCCATGCCTCCCAAAACAACCATACTGAGGATTTCTACTGACTTCCCGAAAGCAAATGAAGACGGGTTTAGGTATCTGAACCAGTGGGCGAAAAGTCCGCCGGCAATCCCTGCCCACGACGCCCCAATTACAAAGGCAAGCACCTTATACTGGGTAATATCAATACCCATGGCCTGGGCGGCGACTTCATCCTCGCGGATGGCAGTAATCGCCCGTCCAAAACGGGATTTCATTAAGCGCTTCAAAGTGAAGTATGTGAGAACTACGGCTGCAACCGATATGGCAAGGTTGGTCTCTTTAGATATTCCCCTGAGTCCGAAAGCCCCACCTGTTATTTTCATATTGAGGATAGTTACCCGGATAATCTCACCGAACCCAAGAGTGGCAATGGCGAGATAGTCGCCTTTGAGCCTCAGGGTGGGCAGCCCTACAAGCAGTCCAAAGAAAGCCGCAGATAAACCTCCGGCAGCTAGCGCGGCAAGAAAAGGAACCTGGTAAACCGAGGTCAATATTCCTGCAGTATATGCACCAATACCCATGAACGCCGCGTGTCCCAGAGACAGCTGCCCTGCAAATCCGGTCACCAAATTCAGGCTCAGTGCCATAATTACATTAATGCAGGTGATAACGATTAACTGGTAATAGTACGGGCTAAGCATGATTTACACCTTCTCCTGCAAATTTCGGCCGAATATCCCAGATGGCTTCAGGAGCAGAACCAAAGCAAGGATCCCGAAGGCGATTGCATCTCTCCACTCAGATCTCAGAAGGGCAACGCCCATAACTTCAGCCATACCAAGGAGAACGCCGCCTGCCATTGCCCCGGGAATGCTTCCGATACCGCCCAGGACAGCGGCTACAAAGCCCTTAAGCCCTGGCATCATTCCCATGGCCGGAGCTACAGCGTTGAAATTCATTCCTACCAGAACCCCGGCAGCTGCCGCAAGAGCCGAACCAACGGCAAAAGTAAAGGCTATGATCAGGTTAACGTTAATCCCCATAAGGCTGGCCGTATCCTTATCCAGAGCCGTTGCCCTCATGGCTTTCCCGATCTTAGTCTTCTGAACAAGAAAATGCAGTCCGATCATAAGGCCAACGCAAGTGAGCAGAATCAGTACGTCGAAAGAGTTTATGCGCAAAGGGCCAATGTTGAAATGCTTTACCTCGAATGGAACCGGAAACGCCCTGGTCTGAGGCCCCATTACAGCAAGAGCAAGATTCTGTAGGAATATTGACATGCCGATTGCACTGATCAGGGCGGCCAGGCGAGGGGCCTTTCTGAGAGGCCTGTATGCGATCATCTCAATGACCACACCAACAACTGCAGACCCGGCCATTGCAATGAGAAGCACCACAAGAAAGGGAAGTCCCGATGACTGAGATGCCATCAGCCCGATAAAGGCACCTACCATATATACCTCGCCGTGGGCAAAGTTTATCAGCCGCAGAACTCCGTAAACCATAGTATATCCAAGGGCAATCAATGCGTAAGTACTGCCCAGAGTAAGTCCGTTCACAAATTGCTGTAGCAAGATACCACCTCCGCTAGAATCCAGATGAAGCCAAACTGACAAAGTAACTTGAATGTTTTACTTGCCGGGGAGGGGCTATTGAACCCTGCCCCTTCCCCGGTTTCCAACCGTACTACCTTGCGCGACTGAATTTGCCGTTTTCAACTTTCAAGATAATTACTTCCTTCAGTGCTTCTCCGTTTTCTGCAAATGACGTCTTGCCGGTAATGCCCGGATAATCCTTGATAACAGCCATTTCAGTCTTGAGAGCTTCCCTGTCGTTGCCCGACTTTTCCAACGCTTGTGCCACTATTTTCATACTGTCATAGGCGTTTGCGGCAAACATGTCGGGTTCGCTTCCATACTCTTGTGAGTAATTTGAAACGAACGATTGAATATCTTCTGAGGTATCACCAGAGTAAAAACCGGCAGTAAACAGTGCACCTTCAACAGTGTCGCCGCCGAGTTCAACAAGTTTTCCGGAGTAGAACCCGTCTGCACCCAGTAGGCGCACTTCCAACCCCTGCCTGGCGGCCTGCTGAGCAATCTTAGACGCCTCTGTGTAATATCCTCCGATGTACAGCGCCTCTGCCTTATCGCCTATCTTGGTAAGCTGAGCGCGGAAATCCTCGTCTCCGTCCAGGTATGACTCAACTGCCACAACTGTCGCACCAAGTTCCTCTGCCTTGGCCGAGAAATTATCCTTTAGCGCAACCCCGTAGTCGTTATTAGCATAAATAACAGCTAGTTTCGTGAGTCCAAGTTCGCTTATTGCATACTCGGCCATTTGCTGAGCCTGCACATCGTCTGTGATCACATTGCGGAAAATGTAGTCGCCGGTATCGGCCAACCCCGGGGCGGTAGATGACGGGGTAATCATAAGAACTCCTGAGTCCTGCGCAATAGGAGCCACTGTGGCTGTCTCGCCGCTTAGAACTGCCCCTACAATGGCAGTTACCTTGTCCTGGTCAATGAGTTTCTGGATCGCATTTGCGGCTTCTGTAGAATCGCCTTTGCTGTCCTCGGCAATCAGTTGAAGAGTAAATCCGTTGACGCCGCCTTGTTCGTTGATTTCATCAACAGCAGTCTGAACGCCGTTTTTCACACTTTGCCCATAAGTGGCATAGTCGCCGGTCAAAGGGCCTACCATACCGATTTTGATTATCTTACCGGCATCTTTCGATCCGCCTGGATCTGCAGGATCCTTGGTTCCGCCGGAACCGGTGCACCCGGATAGGAGTATGGCAGCGATCAAAGAAGCTATGGTACCGAAAACCCACAGATTGCTCATCTTGAACTTCTTGCTACTCTTGAATGATTTGAATATGGATGTCATATACAATGGTCCCTCCCTATTTGTGCAAAACATATCTAAGGCATCTGCAAAATAGCATCTAGGCCTATCTGAGTTGCGCAGCATTTGCATGAAGGTACACAGGTATGTACTTCTATACATTTGGCCACACGTTCCTAATGCCGCTGTTCAACTTCTAGGATGCAATTCGAGATGCAAAATCAGCCTCTTCCAACACTCTGATGCGTCCAGAGATGTATGGACAAAGTACCCACGTATTGGTGATTTTGCCGCCAGTTGAATTTGTATAGGACTCACAGATCAGGTGAGTCGCAAAACGAAGATGGAAGAGGGCGCCTTGGACACGACCTGCCAAGGCCAAAGACGGGAGGTCTCATATGAAAACCCTACTGTCTGGAATTCCTGGAACACATGGAATGCCTGGACCAGGTTTCCCTTCCTCTTCCCTCTTTCGCCGGAGATCCAACGCCCGCAAGAACCACAGGGCGCACTGACGTCCTGGTAATCCCCACTGTTATCACCCCCTCCTGGTAGGTGGCCTGGCTCAGATAAAACAAAACCCGAGCGACAATCCGGCACTAATTCAGTGCAAGGAACTTGCCGCTCGGGTATTTTTCACCCACGGTGTACTTTGCCTTTTGCAAAGCCAGTACCGCTCGGTCCAGACTTCCCGGGTATTGCAATTATTTCGGCCAGTGCTGAGGGGCCAACCTAAAGAATGGCCATATCACAGCTTAACCACATTCTGTTGCCTCAACCCCTGAAACGGAACCCTAAGGTACACTTCCTTAGACAAAAACCCTACCACTTTTGAATAATGGATATTAGAACGAATCTTACCAAAAACGCTCGCTATATGCAATGGATAGAATAGAATTCACGGCAACTTGATGGGATTTTGTCATGTTGGATGCAAACTTGGCCCTACATTCAGGAACTCACTATTATTGGCTGAGCCTTTATCCGCGATTCCGAACACCCCTCTCTATCAGATGGCAGTTTGTACGTTTTTTCGGACTCCGAACTGTCACGATAATTCGCTGAATTCATAGAGCTGCAGTAAGTGGCAATTTTCTTCCTGGCGGCATGGTATTTGCATGTTTTATTTTACTGAAGGCGGATACCCGACATGAAACGGGTAGCTACCGAGTCCAGTAGGCCATCTTGGCTCAGGGAGGTGAAAAAGGCACATTAAAGTACCTCACTGATGTTGTTCCAATTCGAGACACGGCAAATGACGTAGTATAGGCAACTTATCTAAGCATTCATCTAGTGCTGTTTCCACTGATCTCGATTTTGAAGGAGGAATGACATTGTTCAAAGTACAGACTTCGTTAACGCTGGCCGTATTCCTCGTTTTAGTATCAGTTACTATATACCTTATCAACAAGGGTAAGAAAGGATACCTACCATACGTCAGACCCATTGCAGCAATCGGCGCCCTCGACGAGGCGGTAGGAAGAGCTGCCGAAATGGGAAGGCCTGTACACTTTGCGCCAGGATCTGGAGAACTCGACTCAGAATACGCTTCCCAGACAATCGCAGGCCTTCAGATTCTTGCACATATTGCAAGACTTACGGCAAGGTATGATGTAGAGCTCATTGTTACCCTATGGAAGTCAGTAACTGTACCGATTTGTCAGGAAGTGATAAGGCAGTCTTATATAGAAGAAGGCAAAGCTGACGTCTACTCTCCTGACTTTGTAAGGTTCTTGTCAGACGACCAAATGGCCTACACAGCAAACGCAATGGGACTTATTCAGCAGAATCAAGTAGCTTCAAACATCCTTATTGGCCCTTTCTACATGGAATCTTTGATGCTTGCTGAAGCAGCTTTCCAGGTAGGGTCAATTCAGATAGCCGGAACTGCTCGGATGTACCAGCTACCTTTCTTCGTGGCTGCATGTGACTACTCACTCTTAGGCGAGGAGATGTATGCTGCCGGTGCCTACATCGGCCAAGATGCCATACGGTTGAACAGCATAAAGGCCATCGACTGGGCAAAAATAGCGTTCCTGGTTGTAATCGCAGTAGGGTCTATCTTGGAAACTGCCGGAATTGATGCAATTGGTCAGTTCATAAGAACTTACGGCAACTAAGGACAGGAGGGAACAAGCATGAGAAACAAAATTCCGTCATTCATAGTAACCATAATCGGACTAGTCTTGATAGCTGAATATTTTGTGGATGCTCCATTTCTGTCCAGCCTCGCTTCTGAATTCAAGAATTGGGGGGTTATTCTGGGAGCAGCTGCCATAGTTCTGGGTATAGTAAACATTGTTGTCGTTAATGTTCGTGCCGTCAGAAACCGAAAGGCGGATCGGGTTTCAACAAGCCTTCTTTTTGTGGCCCTTGCTGTTTTCGGCTCTTTGGGTATTATCAAGGGCACCGAACTCCCATTTTACCAAACAATGTATACTAACATGTATATTCCGATGGCAACGACGATTTTCAGCATGAAGATCTTCTATATGCTCAGCGCTGCATACAGGAGTTTTGTGGCTAAACGGGGAGAGGCGACTGTGATGTTAGGTATATCGTTGATAACACTTGTCACAGTGGTATCAATCGGAGAGCAGATATTCCCCTCTGCCCCTGTAATTTTGGATTGGCTTCAGCAAGTACCGAACGTAGCAGGCCAACGTGGAATACTGCTTGGTGCCGCTCTGGGTTCATTTGCAACTGCTTTGAGGACTATCTTGGGATACGAACGAAGCAATGTCGGTTTATAAGGAGGGGCAGTTATGAATTTCGATAAACTTCGCAACATAGATCGTTCATGGCTTTACGCCGGCTTTCTTCTGGTTACACTGTTTCCGTTGGTATTCCCTATCCCATTGCCGGTTAACGTCACATCTACCACAGAAGGAATCTATGATACAATTGATGCTCTGAAACCTGGAGACGCTGTCCTTCTTTCGGTGGAATTCGCTGCTGACATGTCCGCCGAGCTTTATCCCGGCCTCGAAGCAGTTTATAAACATATTGTCAGTAAACCAGATGTTAGGATTGCCTTGGTCGCAACTACTGCCGATGGCCCAATGTTTGTACAGAAACTGCTAGACACAATCGATGCAGGTGACAAGCAGTACGGCACAGACATTGTAAACCTCGGTTTCTTGCCAGGTGGAGAAAGTGCTATTGCTGCTCTGTGTCAGGATGTCCATAAAACCTTCCCCAGGGATTATTATGGAACAGACTTAGGTTCCTTGCCCGCAATGAGAGACCTGAAAAGCGCTGCTGATTTTGCGCTTGTAATCAACGACTCATCAGGCGGCCTGGGGCCTGTAGGATGGATAAGACAAGCCCATACGAACTACGGAGTCAATGTAGCCACTATACTAGGCCAGGACATGGCTTTATCGGCCTTGCCATACATTAGCTCGGACCAGCTTTCCGGACTCGTAGCCGGCATAAGAGGCGCAGCCGAATATGAGAAACTTCTGGGGGCAGTAGGAAGAGGGACTGCGGGAATGGGCGCTCAATCTTTCGCTGCACTTTACTTCCTGGTCCTCCTAATCGTTGCTAACATTGGCTACTTGGGACAATCCCGGTCCAAACAAAATCCGAAAAATGCCGGAGGTGAACAATAATGAGCACCGATATTTGGGTATGGATCTCATCAATTCTGAGCCTATGCATTTTCTCATTCTTGTGGAAAGACTCGCTAGCTTACAGGATGTCCCAGAATATCTTCCTCGGTATCGGAGCAGGTCATGGCCTGGCGATTGCGTTTAGGAGTTTGCGCAACTCCTTGTTTTACCCATTGTTCAAGCAGAAGAAGATATCACTTATTATCCCTTTGGTGCTGGTCGTTCTTCTCTACACAAAGTTCATACCGAAATTCGAATATCTCAGCCGAATTTCACTGGCGTTTCCCATCGGCTTAGGAGCCGGGATAATTCTTCGCAGTACTATCGGCGGACAGCTTTTCCCACAGGTAGCAGCTACGCTGATGCCCCTGAACTCGATAAACAATATAATTGTGGTCCTCGGAACATTTTGTGTGACATACTACTTCCTATTCACCGTGAAACCAAAGAAAAACACTCAGTTTCTTGGGAAGATCGGCGTATATCTCATGATGGTTACTTTCGGAATTTCGTTTGCAACATCAGTTGCCGCTAACACAGCAATATACCTTGGATTCCTCCAAAACATATTTGGAACCTGGCTTGGGATTATCAAGTAGCCCAACAGGCAGTCTAGGATCCGGGTTGTTAAAAGGGGCGATTACTGACAATGAAAGAGCTAAAGAACACACAATGCTTCTATTTACAAAACTTAACTATCTATGATGGTACAGGTGCTCACCCTATCTCAGGTGACATTTTAATATGTGACGACAAAATTGCCGCAGTAGGCCCGGTGGATACCTCAGCCATTCCCAGCGAAGCTCTCAAATACGACTGCAGCGGGCTTGCTGCTTCGCCTGGTTTCATAGACATTCACAGCCACTCTGACGGAGGCATTCTCTTGCATCCTGAAGCTGAATGCATCATACGGCAGGGGATTACCACCTCTATCGGAGGAAATTGCGGAGGAAGTGCAGGGGGGACTTCCTTTTGGACCGAGAAGAACCGGGAGAAATACCAATCAATCGGGATCCGTTGGGAGGATTTCGAAGGATTCTTACGTGCAGTTGACAAAACTAAGCCTGCAGTAAACCTTGGCATGTTGTTTGGCCATGGCGATGTAAGAACAGAGTTATTGGGAAACTCTGGCAGACCCCTCACTCCTCAAGAGAAGGAAAAGGTGATCGAAATTTCCCGCAGGCATATGCTGGCAGGTGCATTTGGCGTTTCAAGCGGGCTTGAATATGTACCGGGTAGATTTGCCGACGTTGACGAACTGGTCACGGTTTCTAGGGCAGTAACAGAGCGAGACGGCATTCACTCGATGCATATGCGGAATGAGGGCCCTGAACTCATGGAATCTGTTGAAGAGGCAATCGAAGTTTCAGAAAAGAGTGGCGTACGGTTTGAAATCTCCCACTTGAAAGCTGTAGGAGAAGAAAACTGGGGCAAACTCCCAAAGGTTCTGGAGATTCTGGATAAAGCCCTGTCCAAAGGTATGGATATCTCTGCAGACGTATACCCGTACCTAGCATCAAACACTGAACTTGCCATTGTTCTACCTAACTGGGTGCTAGAAGAAGGCAAGGCTGCGGCGGTAAGTTTACTCCGAAACGACAGTGATGTCCGTGCCAAAATAGCCGCAGAATCCCACATTCGCACTGAAAAACAGGGCGGTTGGGACAAAATTGTACTAATCTCTGTGGACAATCCCAAGGATAAATGGATGGAAGGACTTAGCGTTCACGAGATTGCCCTCAAATCTGGCAAACCGCCTCAGGAAGAAGCCCTTGATATTTTGGTAAGCAGTGTCATGCAAGTCACAATAATCAGGCACTCGATGAACGAGAGCGATCTCATAGCAGCAGTGAAACATCCTCGGATCTGCTTTGTGACAGATGGCAACCTTACAGTAGAATCCGAAGGGAACACCCATCCTAGAGGCATTGGGACATACCCAAGAGTGCTAGGGCATTATGTGAGGGAGCGAGGCGTTCTGGCAATGGAGGAGGCAATCAGAAAGATAACATCATTGCCAGCTTCAAAAATGCGAATCCATGATAGGGGCCTTTTGCAAGAAGGTCTGGTTGCCGATATTGTGATTTTCGATCCAGAGACCATTGCTGACAGGAGTACCTATCAAAATCCCTGGCAGTTTCCAGCCGGAGTCTTCGGGGTCTTTGTTAATGGCTTACCCGCGATTTGGGAAGAGAAACTCACCGGAATCAGGGCCGGGAGAGTATTGAGAAAAGCCTGAGTATAGCTACTAGGCCTAGGTCGGCAATCATTTGCTGGCCTAGGCTATAGATCGGGGTTGTTATTCTGTGCGTAAATTGACAAGGCTCGAGATTCCTTTCACCAAAATGCAGGGCGTTGGCAACGACTACCTGTATATTGACAAATTCGAGTACAAAGAAGAGCATGACTGGGCGAAATTGAGCCACAGCATTTCAAACCGGCATTTCGGAGTCGGGTCAGACGGGCTCATCCTCATCGAACCTTCTGATGTTGCAGATTTTCGCATGCGCATGTTCAACTCTGATGGCCTGGAAGGAGAAATGTGTGGCAACGGCTTGAGATGCTTAGCTAGATACGTCTACGACCATAGGTTGACATCCAAAACCGAGATCAAAGTCGAAACCAAGGCCGGGATTATGGTTGCCTATCTTGATGCTAAAAACGGCGTCGTAGAGAGCATAACCATGAATATCGGTAAACCTATATTCGACCGGAGCGCAATCCCTGTTTCTCGACTGGACGGGAACGTGCCTGTTATCAACGACCCGATAGAAATTGATGGAGTTGTGTATTACGCCACTCCCATAAAGGTGGGGGTACCCCACTGTGTGTTCTTTGTTGACGACGTGTGGAAGGTTGACCTTGAATCAATTGGCCCGAAACTGGAGCACCACCCTTACTTTCCAAGAAGGGCCAATATCAATTTCGTGGCTGTAAGATCCAATGGGTCGATAGACATGCGTATCTGGGAACGAGGTTCCGGCGTAACTCTCGGTTCAGGTACAGGCTCTTCGGCTTCAGCAGTAGCTTCCATGATTCACAAGAAAGTAAGGCGAGATGGCCCTGTCACTGTAAACCTGACCGGAGGCCAGCTTCTAGTAGAGTGGAAAGACGATGGCCATATATGGCAAACAGGCCCGGCAACTGAGATATGCTCCGGGACTTACTTGTGGGATATTGAAGAGAATTAGTAGATCGGTTTTACCGAGCTGACATGGTAAAGACCGTATCAGCCGTTTCTGAATTCCACGCACCCACCAAATGTAATAGCGTCCTGGCCATTGGGTAGCCCTTAGTTTTGACTGTTACCCTGGCCGGGACGCAAACCTTTGCCACTCCTAACTGTCAATCTTCCTCTTGAAAGCCTGATACACAACAACATTCAGAGTCACGGCATAAACCAACCCTATGAGGTAGTATTGGGAATAGCTCAGTTGGAAGATGTCCGGGTTTATAAGGGCCGCACTGAAAGCCTTGCCAGGCCAGAACCCTGGTTCGAAGGCAAACAGAAATTCCTTCTTGTCAAAGAAGAACAACGACACAATCGGAACAACCACCAGGCCATTAAAACCCTTGATTCCTGCAAAGCCTTCAACTTTGTTGCTTGCAAAACAGTTAATCAAAAGGGCTATAAGCGGGGCACCGAAAGCCGAAAGGAATGATATTTCAATCAAAACAGGCAGCGATACAGATGCCAGGCCGGCAAACCACACTGCAAACATTGCCCCGAGAAAACTGAACACAAACACCACGAACATCTTAAGGCCTATAAAGAAATCAAAGGTCAAGGGAGCCACCTTTACTGCAAACAGCACGTTATCATCACGGTCATCAAGAATTGAGAACGCAACTATGGCACCGGATATTCTGGGTATTATCAAAGCAAGGGAGGCCAGGATCACATGGTAAAAGGGGGCAAAACTGCGCCCTGCCTGTTTTTCTGCAAACGGAATGGCAAACCGGATAATGGCTGCTAGTACCACAGGATACGTAATTATGAACCTGGAAAATGGATCCCTCAGCCACTTTCGTATCTCGTAACCTGCGTAGGTCAGATAGAAGGAAGACAACTCGAACACCTCCTTATGCCCATGGTTTGGGGCCATGAGGCCATAGATTCGACAATAATCGCACATTGTGCCAAACACAGCCGGTGAGTGTAGAGAATCTTGAGCCGTAATAGGCCGGGACTCGAAGACACCACCTCAGGCGCCTCCCTTTGCAGCATACTTAACCAGAAGTTTCCGGGAAATGGCGTACAATCCAGCAGCCATAAGCATGATAAATACAACGGCAATGGCCAGGTCCTTTTTTTCTATGGGAACCACTGAGGCCTGCAGCAGCACAAGAGCGTTCTTGGTAGGATTAAAGTACTGCAAAGTTTTGACCCAGCCAACGTTTAGAATATTGACCATTTCGAGGATAGTTGGAACCACAAGCACTATCATGAATTTGAACATGTTCATTAGAAGGTCAGTGAAATCTTCAGAGTAGTAGGTCATGACAATCCCAACCTGGGCAAACGCGAAGGCTACCAGTACAACGGCTCCTGTAACACCTAAAATGCTCACTTCCAGGCCCTTAAACCCGATTCCGTATGCAAGCAGCAGTACTAGTGTAGTCAAGCTTGACGTAACAATGGCCAAAGACTTGCCGAAAAGATAGTCGTCTCCGGTTATTGGAAGCACCATCATAGATTTGAAGGTGTTCTCCTGCTTTTCGAAAATCATGGTTACGCCGGCAAGCAGCAGTGACATGAGAGTAGCATCCATGAACAAAGTAAACGGAAAGACGAAACTCATGTCTGATACATCAGCGAACTGAATTATCATTATCCATATGGCTGCCACAAAAAGGCTGGCACCTGTAATTCCATACCTCTTCATGCGGTTGATTTCGCCTGTGTACATGACTGCCAATCGATTTGCAGGTGCTGCTTTCGGGGTTTGGCCCGGAACCTGATCTACTTTACTCACGGAGCCTCACCCCTGTCACTTTGATGAAAATGTCGTCAAGGGTGGTCTCACCGCTGTGAATTGTTATAAGTTCTTTAGTCCTCAAAATTTGGAAGAACCGCGCGTTTTCAGCCAGGGTGTCCATATCAAACGCCTCTTTTTGCAGGCCGTATTCCTGATCCCGGTACTCAACGCTTACTTCTCTCCGGCCATACCTGAGTTTCAAATTCCTAGGCGAATCGATTTCCCTGATTTCACCATCGGCAATGAATGCCACCCGGTCACACAATTCATCGGCATCGTGCATCAAGTGGGTCGTCAAAAACACCGTGCCACCAGACTGCTGGAATTCAAGGATAATATCTTTGATAATCCTGGCGTTCTTTGGGTCCAGCCCGCTGGTAGGTTCATCAAGAAACAGCATTCTGGGTTTGTTCAGCATTGCCCGGACGAAATTCAGGCGGATTTTCATCCCCTTGGAAAATTCAGCAACCTTCTTGTCCCGGTCTTCCCAAAGCCCAACCCTTTTGAGCAGTCCTTCTACGTCAGCGTGGTCTCTGTACAGCCTCCCATAGAAATCAAGGTTCTCCATGGCCGTGAGTTTGGAAAAATGGACGGGTACTTCGAAACCTACGCCGATTTCATGGAAAAACTCCCGGCCGTAGGTTCTGAGATCCTTTCCCTTGTACAGAATTTCGCCCCGGTGGTCTTTGAGAAGCCCGATCATGATTTTCTGAGTGGTAGTTTTGCCTGCGCCTGACGGGCCTAGAAATCCAAAAATCTCGCCGTCTTCAAAATCGAACTCAATACCTTTTATTGTGTCTTCTTTGCTCTTGGGGTACTTGAACTTCAATTCTCTGACTCTGAACACTGAGTCTCACCTCTTTCTATCGTGGTTGATAGCATTTTCAAGCCCATGCTGAAATGTTTTCATAGGCTCCTTTGTAACTCCCGAAAGATATTCCAGAGACACCTGCGAGCGAAACACCGTCTTGCCCGATTGACCAAGCTCATCCAAAACTCCCACCGGCTATTCCAGGGACACCCGATCTGCCACCAGAGACACGGTTCCCAAGCCGTGCCCCAGCCGGGACCATGCAAGTGAATATTTCGTTTTCTGTTACTACTCTAGTATTACGCCTCTGGCATATAATGCACCTTCCATATGAAACTCCACTAAGCTAATACACGTTTGTAGCCAGCTTTACAACTCCAGGTCTCTGTAAAGCACAGGGTCGGCATGAATGGCGTTCCAGAAGCCAGGTTCCGCTAAGCATATGCCTGCAAAGGCACGGTTTTGGTTAGACTGTCGTTCTGGAGAACGGTTCTGCGCTAAGTGTGCTCGCAGAGGCACGGCTGTGGCTTGACCGGCGTTCCGGAAGCCAGGTTCCGCTAAGCATGTGCCTGCAAAGGCACGGTTTTGGTTAGACTGTCGTTCTGGAGAACGGTTCTGCGCTAAGTGTGCTCGCAGAGGCACGGCTGTGGCTTGACCGGCGTTCCGGAAGCCAGGTTCCGCTAAGCATGTGCCTGCAAAGGCACGGTTTTGGTTAGACTGTCGTTCTGGAGAACGGTTCTGCGCTAAGTGTGCTCGCAAAGGCACAGTTTGGGTTAGACTGTCGTTCCGGAGAACAGATTTGTGCTAAGGTGTGTGTGCAGAGGCACGGCTGTGGCTTGACTGACGTTCCAGAAGCCAGGTTCTGCTAAGCATATACCTGCAAAGGCACGGTTTTGGTTCAACTGTCGTTCAGCAGAATAGGTTGTGCTAAGGTGTGCTTGCCGAGGCACAGCTGCGGCTTGCTATTGCTCAGGTAAGAACTGCAATAAGAATCGTGGAAAATGAAAGGAAAATTCCAAGGGGAATGGTATCGGTTTTCTTGAGCCGTCCAAAAATCAGCATAGGAACGCAGTACAAAGAAGACAAGAAAAACCCAAGTCCCAGCCCCGGTAAGATCTTGTATAACCCCAGATAGAACCCGATTACCCCGGCCATTTTCACGTCACCGCCACCCATCGCCCCGGGTTTTACAAGAGCCACCACATAGAGAAGGCCAAATCCAATGCATGCGCCCCAGAATCCATTGGCTAGGCTGGCCCACGCTCGGGCTGACCAGGGGGATACAGGCGCAAGCCCCACTACCGGTACATGGCCAAGCAACCTGAGAATGAGGACAAACGCTGACATTGAGAGCAGAATCTTGTTTGGAAGCAGGCCATACATCATATCGGTCCCGGCTAGAACACATAGGTGGAAGGCCACTGCAATATGTAAGATACCAGCTAGGCCCAGGCCAAAGCACCTGTAAATGAGAAGAAAACTCACGGCTGTTGACAGTTCCACAGTCAAGTACCCAGGACTTATTCTACAGCCGCAATGTCTGCACTTACCTCTTTGCAGCACATAACTAATTACAGGTATGAGTTCCGAAAGCCCAAGGGTATGACGGCATTCAGGGCAGCGAGATCTGCCGGTAGGAGGTTCCCCGGCAGGAAGCCTAGCAGCCAGCATACCTCCGAAACTCCCAAGGCACAACCCGGTTAAAAAGACCAAAACATCCATACTTGCCATACTCACCTACCTAGAGGAATCTCCGGACTCAAAGAACACCCGGCCTGTGATTTTCATCTTATCACTATACAACCGTGTTCTCTGCAAACGGCCAAAGAGCGAGGAGCCTTCGCCTCCAATCAGGCCGTCAATAGTCCCAAGTTTAATTCCGGTTACAGACTCTTGAAGTATGGCAAGGCAGCGGGCCTGGGGCTCTTCCCCGCCTTCAACCTCAAGGCTGAAATCAATAACCCCTAGGGCAGGGTCTGTTTCACCGGCCTGCACAGAGTAGACAAGAGACACAACCTTTACTCCAGCCCTATCTGCGGAACTGTTAATCAGTGCAATCAGATATTTCTCTGAGCCGGGGCCGGCAAGTGGGGGAAGTGCCTCGAGATTGGTCAGAGATTTTTCCAGGCGGCTCAAGCTGCCTCTAAGAGCAGCAACTTCAAGCGAGAGTTCTTCATTGATAGCCATTTCTTGATTTCTTAGGCGTGTAGAATACACTAGAACCCCGGTGCCAATAAGGGCCACAATTACAGGTGTAGCAGTCAAAACGACAATTTTTCTTTCACGGGACATTCTTTTCATACCTAACCCCTTCACCATAACATCCATTCACTTAAGTCGTACGGCAGGTACTTACGTTTCAGTCTGTTGGTCGTGTAGCGATAACAATCAGGAATTCGTAACCTCCCTGCTTTGACGAGATCAAAGAAGCTGATTTGACGCCGGTGACGAACTCGGCATTGCCCACTGCGTCTAGCACCTGGGCGTAACATGAAGGCTCCTGGGCCAACCCTGATAACTGGACAGTAGCGTCCTTTCGTACGTTGAAGGTTCCAAGAATGCAGCCCTCTGGCACCAAACTGCGAATTTTACTCAACCGGTTTGCCCAATTTACCTGGTTTGCTATCTCCTCACGGGCCTCTCGAACACCCGGGGACACAACGCTAAGTTGTGCAGTGACCTTCTCAATCTCTTGAGAAACACGTTCCATCTCCAATTCATCACATCGTCTCTCGGAAATAATCACTCCGATTTCCCATGCCCTTAGAGCAACCATCACCCAGATAACTAATGCGGCACCGATGAAAACTAGGCGAATCAAAAAGGCCTTACGCTCACGTTCCTCAAGCAAACCGAGAATATCGGGCCGCAGAAGGTTCAAGTCTGCTTGGCAGGAGGAGGCTTCGCGAATCTTATCTTCTTCCCTTGGAGCCACCGGACATGTCATAGCAACTCCCCACCTTCCTTTGGAAAAGCTGAACCTGCAGCAACACCGTACTCAGAACCGCATTTGGAGAAGGACGGACCAAAAACCTGGGTCCTGATACCTACTTCTTCACCAAGGTAATCGGCAATGAAGTCAATTTTCTCTGATGCGCCCATGAGAGTAATGCCCCCGGAAAACTCGCCGTCCAGTGAATTTGTGACAAATCGCGCCGACCGTGAAACCTCGCCGGCAATGATCTGAGCGTTGACAAATGGATTGTCAGGATCCAGGGGAATCTCCCGCATGAGCCATGGGCAGCTATGGAAAGCCAGATGCAACTGAGCCTCGCCAGGGCCCACAACCAATGCTATGTTGAACCGGGCCGTGGGCACGCCAGGTTCATTAATCTCATCTAGCATCTCAGTCAAGATCCGCCAACTTGTGCGGCATGCAGGGCTTGCAGGAATCTCAACAGCCACAGGCCGGATCCCTGCCATTTTCATCAAAGATTCTGCTGCCCGGACTGAATCTGACTCGGCGGCTGCCACGACATAGGTTTTGCTGTCATGCACGGCACCGGTTGAGGGAAGAGGCGGCAATTTGGCAGGCCATTCCTGTACAGCCATTCTCATGTTGTTCGAGCCTCCTGGGACAACCCGTTCCACCTGGAGGTGTATGGCTTGCCGGAACTCCTTTTTGTCCAGAAGGGGGATGGATACAGTGAACAGATGACAGTTCTCGATTGGCAGCGAGGCGACGCCATCTGGACGAACCTTGAAGGGCCTGCAAAAATCCCTAATCTCTCGGGCAAGGGAAGTCAGTTTCACCTTTGAACCCTGGTCAAAGCCAGTCTGTGCCGTCATGAATGCAGCAATCTCACCGGATTCCTCAGAGAAAAGCACTGCCCTCACCGGGTTTGAAAGATCCAAACCCAGGCGCAACCCTCTATTTGAAACTGCCATATCGCTTTACCTCCGTTTTTCTACTCCCCCGGGTCCAATGCAGCTTGCTTCAATACCTCGCAACACAACCTGGTTTCTTCGGACCTCTTCACGGTCCGATCCAGCCCTCTTCAATGCCCCTTACCTTCTGTCCAACCTGTAATTCGATACAAGCCGCCATGAATAGGCATGTCTGCATCCCACTGTAACTCGCCTGCATGAAGTTGGACCAGTCCGGCATCTTTGAACTTCGCAGTTAAACTCTCTGGCGAAATCAGGCAGCAAGGATCTAACTCAAACAACTGGGATGTTTCGAAATTCACATCAAGTTTTCTGGCGTATACAAACAACGCAGGAGGGTCCACCTCAGGAGTCCCCACAAAACTTAGCTCCAGCTCACCGGCACAGATAATCGAAATGCCACCCCAGTTTCCTTGCCCGAGCGTAATCTTTGACTTCCAGTTATCTCCAAGGCATACGATAGTCCCATTGCCTGAAATGGGAACGTCCCCACTGGCACCAAGGTTTATATGCCCACCAACTGCCAAGACACCGTCTATTGTTATGTCAGGGTTACCATTGGCGGAAAAACTGCCTTCTACATACAGCCATGCCCCTTGCTCAACAACCAAACTCCCGTTCCCTGAAATAGACAGGTTCTTGGCCTTAGTATCGTGCTCAATGGTAACATGCTGTTCCTGGCCAAGATCCCACCAGGAGCCAGCGTTCTCCTTTTCATCAATAACTGCCTGGACCGGCCCTGTAACTTCATCAGGGGCCGGAACTGAGATTCGATGGCCTTCATTTACATCACCGTATATGATAACTTCGCCGGGAATTTCGGTTGCGGGCCATTCACCGCCAACATGAACATTGCCAAAAATGTTCGCACCCTCAGACTTCTTGTCCAGGTCAAAACTTAACCCACTGCCTGCAACCAATACGCTGTCCGGGAAAAGATCAGAAAGGGAGCAAGGTTCCAACTTTACCTTGACTGTTGCAGAAACTTCCACTACCCTGGCTTCTCCTACTACCCAAATGCAGTCACCCAGGTCCTTGTAGGCTGTTGCTGTTGCAGTCCATTTCTCTGTGGGATTCTCGCGAGTAATCTCAGAGACGCCGGAAACATAGGAAAACTCTGGACACTTTGTAAGGTCAAACCCGTTTTCATAAAGTGCCTTCAGCATTTCGTCAATGGCCCCCCTGGCTAGATCCAAAGCCTTTCGCCTCTGGCCGGTCTGTATGTTGAGCACCTGAGCGCTGCCTTCCTGTGAGATTGCACCGGTCAGGATTATGGCAAGAAGTCCAAACAGAACTACCGCATAAACAAGAGCTGAGCCGCTCTCTCCAATATCCCCCGGGCAGCGCAGCGTTCCCAGGAGACTCCGGCAGTTCTGTGTTCTTGCACTCTCTCTAGTCATCTGTGCTCTTGCGTGCTGCAAAGGCCGCTTTGAAAGGCCTTGATATCCCATATACGTCCTCTCCCAGTTCGAACTGGATGACAATGACTCGCCCGTTAGAGGCTCCTGGGGCCGAGCCGTCAACATAGCAATCGTCCACTAGAGACCTTACACGCAGACTTCTGCATTTCAGATCTCCCCCAGGCCAACATGTTGTGGAGCTCTGTGTTCCGTCTGAATCTCCCGATCCCGGCGCTTCCGATTCCAATACTTTGAGTTCCAGCACATCACCTTTGGCTTCAAGACTCACTGTGTACTCAGGCCCACCGGCAACCACGCGGCTATCCGATATGTCCAGGACTTTCCCACCATACTCAAGGGCACTCCGGAACCCTTTTTCAATTGCCTCTACTGCAAGAAGGCCCGAATCTCTGATCTCTCGTTCAATCCTCAGCCGGTGCAATATTCTGGCTGTCCTCGACACGAAACTCACTGCAGCGGTTAGCAGCAAGACACCAACGGTAAGCGCAACAACCAATTCTACCAGCGTAAAACCGGATTGGTTGGCAACTGGCCTTGCAGGCCGTGCACTGTTGGTATGTGACACAGGTTGCTCAAGGTTGCAGCCACACCGTGGTTTGTGTCGAATACACTTCCGAGCCCTTCTTGTCATAAATCCATATCACTACCTTGTACAGGCCATCTTCTTCCCTCTCGATCCTGAATCGCCCACTGCCCAGCATGTTGAAATCCTCAAAACAATCTGCGAGATAAAAGGTGTCTTCGTAGGGATAAGGCCCTCCTGCAAATACTTCATTTGGCCAACCTGATCTTAGTTCTTCCACCTTGACCCTGGCAGCCATGAACCCCTGAACCCTGGCATCTTCCTGCCGTGACACCCGGGTCATAAACACCAAATGACCTGTAGCCGCCATGAACAGAAAGCATACCAGGGCGAAGCATATTACTGTTTCCAGCATTATTGAACCGCGTTGATTATTCATTGCTCTGCATTCAAATGCGCTTGAGCTTCGCAGTTTGGGACTGGCATTCCTATCACTATTTAGTTGGCTGGACTATCTTTCCGCTGGTATCAAACGTCAGAGTCTGTGTTCCTGCAGGGTTCCCTGTGTTGGGTGTGGCAGTAACAGTATATGTAGCATTCTCGCCTGAACCTTTTGTTTCTCCTGCGAATTGCCAATACTCCCCATTAGTTGTGCCTGGAAACTCTGTTGGCCAATTTCCCTTCTCCAAATACTCAGCCCAAACCTCCACCCTGATCTCCTGCATAATGGCCTTTGCCTCTGCTATGTACGCTCTTTTCTTGATGTTGTTGTAGGTAGGGTATGCTATGACAGTCAGGATGGCTATTATGGCCAGGACTACACCCAACTCTATCAGCGTGAAACCACGCTCAGATCTAAGAATTCTTTCGCTCCGCTTCTTCATTACTCTCCCCCCGAAATGCTTGTGTTTCTCTAATCTGTATAACTCTCATACAGAATCAATTGTATACCAAACAATCACAATGCCAAACTTCCGGCTAAATTCCTATGTAGCTACATTAGCAACTCAAGTGAGCGCAGAATTGGGCCCATGACGGTGTAGCCTAGAAAACCCACTGCTATCCCGACTATTAGAACAAGCACCGGTTCCACCATGGAAGACAGGAGGTCAAGCCTCCTATTGACTTCCCCTTCGTAAAATCTGGCTGCCTTCATGGCCATCTCAGGAAGGGTTCCGCTGGCTTCGCCAGCAGCAGTAAGTTCACAGAACAAAATCGGAAATGCCCCTGATTTCCGCATTGAGTCTCCAATCCTGGCCCCTTTCTCAACCTCCTTTCGGATATAAGTTGTTCTTTCACTGAAAAGTGAAGAGCCTGTTGCCTGCCCTGCATACTCCAAAGCCGGGAGTACTCTCACACCGCTTTCAAGTAAGGTGGCAAAAATCTTTCCAAACCTCACCAGGCAAGCGTTTTCGCGAACTTTCCGCCAACCGGGTATAAGCAGGGCCAATTGTTCAAAGATGCCGTTCCCTCTTTCTGCCACAAGATGCTTTAGGAAAAGCCACCCCCCTAGCATGAAACCTAAAAGAGCAGACCAATAGTTCCGTACGAAACCGGATATTGCCACCAGGGCCTTGGTGGCCCCAGATAGATTCTCCTCACCAAGCATGCCTGCAAAAGCAGGAATAACAAACACAACAAGGATAAATGCCAAGAGCACAGTAACGGCCGATACCATAATAGGATAAACTGTGGCAGAACTAACTTTCTTGTCAAAATCATAGGACTTTAGAGTCTGGTCACCAATGTACTCCAGGGATTCTGCCAAACTTCCCGATACTTCAGCAGCCTTAATAGCCTGTATCTCCCATTCATCGAAGAAGTTTTCCCGGGCCGATATGGCTTCGTGGAAAGACACGCCTTGTTCAAGGTTTAGTGCCGCAGCCCTAAGAACCTTTGAAACAGCCTGGGGACTTTCTTGTGCCATCTGCTCAAGTGATTGCTTAAGAGGTATACCTGCTTTGAGAAACGCAGAGAGTTCCAGCATTGCCATGCCCTTATCAGATTTACTGATAGCCCTTTTTGGGTACAAAAAACTCAGCCGCTTCCAAAAAGAACCGGCCGTCTTCACAGACGTAACTATGTATCCTTGACTGTGCATCTCACGCAAGAACAGGGTCAGGTCGCCTATCTCTGCCTTTTCTAATATCCTTTTCCCCGTTTTGCTGTGGATAGCACAATACTCATAAAGAGCCAAGCAGTTTCCCCCCTCAAGTGGCCTTTGGCCCCCAAACTGCCTGCCGTTAACTTACATTACATTGCCGCATAATACCGGGTAATGCGGTGAAGCGCTAATTCTCGCCTGTACTGAAAACACCGAGCACTTCCTCCCAGGTAGTCACACCTGCAAGCACCTTTTTTGCTCCATCTGCCAAAAGGCCCTGGTGGCGCCTGGCAGGATTAAGCTCAGGGTCAGATCTCGGATCGGCTGATTCTACATACCTCTTGCGAAATTTCTCGTCGACCAGGATAATCTCTGATATGGCAGAACGCCGTTTATATGCCCGGTCGGTACACCCTGCGCACGGACGGGTAGTTGCCATAACTGAAGTGCCCTCATAGTACTCTAGGCCGGCTGCAGCTGCTACTTCCTGAACCACCGGCTCAGAAGCAGGCTCCTTATATTTGCACCATGGGCATATAGTGCGGACAAGCCGCTGGCTGTACAAAGCTACAGTAGAAGTAAGCGCCATATACTTATTCAAACCCATTTCCTCAAGCCGTATCAGGGCTGATAGGGCATCGTTGGCATGCAGCGTAGCCAGAACCAGGTGGCCGGTAAGAGCCGCGCGAAAGGCCATTTCAGCCGTCTCAACATCCCGGATTTCGCCTACCATAATAACGTCCGGGTCCTGACGCAATATGTGCCTTATAGCAGTGGCAAAACTCAGGCCTGCTTTGGTGTTCACCTGCATCTGGTTAACTCCTGGAATGACGTATTCCACTGGGTCTTCAACGGTAACCAGGTTCTTGCCAGACACATTAACCATATTCAGGGCAGTTGCAAGGGTAGTGGACTTGCCGCTGCCTGTAGGCCCCGTAACCACTATCATTCCATGGGGCAAAGCAAGGGCCTTTTTGAAATTAGACATCACCTCGGGAGATATACCCAGCCTGTCGAAACTCAGGTTTTCAACGGTCTGCTCAAGCAAACGTACAACCATTTTCTCACCGAAGACTGTAGGCAGAGTTGAAAGGCGCAAATCATACCGCTTACCGTCTATAATCGTGGAAAACCGGCCATCTTGAGGCAACCTCTTCTCTGCTACATCCATACCACCCAAAACCTTCAAACGAGTAATCAATGCTTCATGATATCCCCTGGAGGAATCACCTGCCCCTTCCAGGATGCCATCAATTCTGAACCGTACTCTGGTTCTGTCGGGAAAAGGCTCAAAGTGAATGTCAGAAGCACCACGGCGAGCTGCCTCTGAAAGGAGACTGTCTATGGTTTGAACAGCAGGTGAGTCTTCCACAAAGCGGGTTCTTGCCGTTTCAGCCTGGTAAACACCGGAATCTGACAATGCCTGTTCTTGTTGGGCCGCATCATGTTGCCAGTGGAATTTTGGGTCCGGTATTTCGTAGAACCTTCTTAAGGCATTGTCGACATGTTCAGGAGCCGCCAGATGCGGAAACACCCGGTATCCTGTTCTGGCACGTATAGCTTCCAGTCGATTAAGGTCAGTTGGATTTTCAATAG
Organism: Bacillota bacterium; assembly: GCA_040766745.1. Taxonomy (GTDB): domain Bacteria; phylum Bacillota; class Sulfobacillia; order Fermentithermobacillales; family Fermentithermobacillaceae; genus JAXGPX01. Next base: position 12,552 of record JAXGPX010000008.1, on the reverse strand, counting down.
CAATGTCCAACGTAGAGCCTCTGAGACGGAGTGGGATAGCACGAAAAGCCTTAGCGTCACTAGACGTAAATAACTTGAGCGCATCCTGATCAGGTACTGTCGCATTGAGATCGCAGTATGAGACGTGAAGTTGCTTGGCCAGACTCTGGTAAAACTGCCGGGTGGATATGGCTCCCATGCCGATTAGGATTTCCCCCAGGCGGCCACCTGACTGATTCTGTATTTCAACTGCCTTATCTAATACATCCTCACTGATAAACCCTTCATCGGCAAGGATATTCCCGATTCTTTGACCCAGCTCACTCAAGAGCTACACCTCCGGCACTGAAAGCCTACATTGAACACTCGCATTGAATACCCACATTGACCGCCTGAACGCCTAGGCTGAAAACCAGGCATACCTGCGACGATGCAAAAACATTCCGGGAAAAACAAAGTCAATCCGTTGACTGCTTCCAAAGCCACACAAACCAAAACATCAGGAACTGACTAAAACGTTTGTGACATAGGAACAGACTGAGAGCGCCGGTGACAAACATCATCAAAACCAGTAGCGGTGTAGTGCCCCGTTGTTTGGAATATTTCTAGCCTGACGCAGACGACTTCCAATGCCTGGTACATTATATCTACTGTTTTGTCGAGAAGTCAACAATAATGACATTTTGTGTCACCTGACGATGGTATTGCCACCTCTGTGAGGGAGCTGAGAAAATGTCACCATGATAAGAGGAGAAGACGTTTTTTTCAGCACAAGAGAAGCACGGAAAGTTTACATTACGGAACAAGTATTGCAGGGAAAATCGTCAATCAAGCCAACAGCTGAACATCTTGGCCCAATAGGCTCAATTACAAAGCCATTCGGACCCCCTCTAAAAGCATTATTGGCCCCAAAATCGGCCAGGTCTCAGCCCAACCCGGTACCAGAATCGGCCACCTTCGCCCAAACCTGGTATCAAAACCCGCCAGGTTTCCGCCAAACCCGGTATTAGAACCGACCACCTAATCTCAGATGAACCTGTCATCCAAAATGAGATAGACTGAATGAGATCTGCAATGAGTTAGGGGGTTAACATAACATGCCAAGAACCACATTTGATAACACACTGGCAAGTGATAGAGATTGCTTTGCAACTCAAATCCGTCTCAGGCAGCACCTGATTGACGTAGCGTTGGGGAACACCCCGGCTGACCTTGCTATCCGTGGCGGAAGACTGGTCAACGTGTACACGGGAGAAATCCAGGACAATGCAGATATTGCCGTAGCAGGTGAAAGGATTGCCCTTGTAGGTAACGTCTCTTCGTGCATAGGCCCTGATACCGAGATAGTTGACGTTGAAGGCGCGTATCTTACCCCCGGCTTTGTAGATGCCCACTATCACATAGAAAGTTCAAGACTGGCACCCTGGCGCCACGCTCAAATCACCCTCCCCCGGGGCCTGACTGCCCTAGTAGAAGACCCACACGAAGCATGTGCACCAGGTGGACTGGATGCAATCCGCTATTTCCTTGAAAACACACAGGGGCTTCCGCAAAAAGTATATGTCCAGGTCCCATCGGCCACTCCGCCGACCAATGTGGAAACCACAGGCGGTTATATCGGCGGCGAAGAGTTCAAAGAAGCGCTGAAATGGCCCCGGGTCATGGGCCTTGGTGAGATGATGGACCCGCCCAGGATATTCGGAGGTGACCGGCGGGTTTGGAGCCTCATCCAAAAGGCCATTGAAGCAGGACAACCAATCGAAGGGCACGGCGGATTCTCGGGAGATCAACTTGCTGCCTACGCCTCGGCAGGAGTTCAATCCACTCACAGCCCGCACTCGCCGGAACAAGCCCTGGAGATGCTGAGGCAAGGATTCACCATTCAACTGAAGGTCGAACGGGAAATCCCCACAATCAAAAGACTACTGGAAAGCCAGATCGACTGGAGCCGTGTAGGACTGGCAGTAGACGACAGGCCGGTTGAGAGACTGCTGGAACTTGGAAGCCTCGATCACGAAGTTCGTCTAGCCATCGAAACCGGCATCCCTGCAATCAGGGCCTATCAGATGGCAACTATCAACAACGCGCGGCACTGGCGGTTGGACCGGGATCATGGCGGAATCGCACCTGGGCGGTATGCAGATATTCTTGTGGTAAGCGACCTTGAAAAGGTGACCATTGACCGGGTGTTCGCCAATGGCCGGGAAGTCGCTCGCAACGGTAAACTCATAATCCCTCTTGAAGGCCTGGACAATCCAAACAGGTTGGCTCCAGGGTACGCACTGAACACTGTAAGACTGGCCCGGGAAGTTACGGCAGATGATTTCAAAGTGGCGGCCCCAGGCGAGTCAACTGCTTGCAGCCTGAAAACACAGACTCAGGGATTTTGTGACATTAGGGAAAACACTGAAGTACACGCGCTTGTGATTCCTCCTTTCTACTTCTCAGGTGACATAGAGCCAATCACGTGCACATTGCCTGTACGTAATGGGTTTGTAGAACCTGATCCGGCAACAGGGATCAACAAAGTAGCGATCGTAGAAAGACACCATGGAACCGGAAACATCGGCCTTAGTTTCTGGCACTGGGGTTTTCATAGAGGTGCCATTGCCATGAGCGTCTTGCATGACAGCCATAATATTTCAGTTGTCGGAGCCAACGACCATGATATGGCTGTGGCAGTCAACCGGGTGGCTGAAATCCAAGGTGGAATCGTAGTAGTGGAAAACGGCCGGGTACTTGCTGAGCTTCCGCTACCCATATTCGGTCTGATGACTGATGCACCGCCGGACGAAGTTGCTGAACTCAGCAGGGCTGTTGAAGAGGCCGGAGCGTCCTTGCGAATCAGTGAAACCGGTGAAGGCGATAAAGCCAAAGACGCCGGGCTTTCCCAAATACCTCCGGACCTGGCCAAGACTATGGCCTCCAAACCTGTGGACGTACTGACATTTGCATACCTAACCTGCCATCCCCGGAGGTTTGTCCTTACCGACCAGGGCATTTTCGACATATTGGATGAACGGCCGGTGCCTCTGGTATGGTGATCTGATTTTCTGCAAGGGAAAAGGTAAGATAGATTGCTCGGGGGCTTTTTGCTTGGCAACGTAGGACCTGGATTGGAAAAGGCTAAAGAGTGGCCTATACCGTAGGCCACCAGGCTTTCCGTCTGGGCAAAACTGAGTTCAAGTGGCCTATGTGGTAGGCCACAGCCTTTGTATTTCGGGCTGCCGTATAACCACGTCCAGGTGAACCGGCGAGTTGTTGGTTCCGCCATAGAAAATGTTGTTACCCAGCCCGAAATGGCAGGTTCCCTGAAGCGATTCATCGGCAGCGATAGAACCGGTGGGCTGGCCCTTTGACAGCCCAAAACCAAGTTCCACAACTAGCCTGGCGTGCTGCCCAGCGTCTTGGTCAATATATTGTTCTACGGCCTGCTCTTCATCTCGCCCTGCATCCTGCTCCGTATCTTGCTCTGCACTTTGCCTGGCCTTCGGCTTGCCGGGCACTCTAACCGGCACCCGCTGCACCCTCTCTTTGGCCGCCTTCGACTGTCCGCACACTCTATCTGTCTTCAGCGCCTCAAAACAGCGGTTCAGTCGCCTGGCTATATCCCCGCCTTCAACCGAGATAACATATCCATCCTCTACATGCAATGTCACCGGGCAATCAACAAGGCCCAAAGTATCAACCAGAATGCCTCCTGAAACAAATTCACCTACTGTAACATCGCACACAATTTTCCCCTGAGCCGAACCAGGCACTACAGCAAAGTAGACTTCCGAGGGGGGAAGGTATGCATGCCTGGGATTACCGGCCTTGGACCCAAGCAGGTGAGTATTAGCGCAAGTGTCGAAACCGGAAGGTCGCTTCAGGTTTCCTGCTATCATATATGGAAGTACGTTACCCTTTCCTATTGACACAGTCAGGTCTGTGCCGCCGGGCCCGCACACTCTGATCCTGGATTGTCCAAAGGGCATTACCCATTGGATAATGCCCTCTATAGACGATGGATCGGTATTCAGATGCTGTACAAGGGCAAGATCGGGATAGCGAGGACGAATCACAGCAGACATACCCGGGAATCCAGGAATACCCCCAAAGGTTGAGATAACTTTGTGGTACGGCAGGAAACGTGCAAAACCATCAGAAAACGCTGCAACAACCAAATCATCGTGCCCAAGGCCGCTAAGGATTTGCTTGATTCTGCTGATATCCTCTTCCCCATAGGTGGTCCGGGCGAAGTTCAAAACATAGGGTTTGAGACCCAATATCCTGCCCCCGTCAGCAAAAGCCCTGGCTAGCCACAGCCTGTCATCATCAGTTAACAGCCATATCCTTCGACATTCTCCTGCATCCAAATAGTGTGTCAGTGCGTTAGTAACGCTCTCAATATTCTGCACAGAATGGGCCTTGACCCCGCCCTGCTCATTCACCTGCTCATCAACCTGATCATTCAGCTGTTTGTCCTTAGGCAGGCCGCGCACCAGCAGGTGCCTTCCCTGAAAGGTTACCTGAGTGAATGCAGCAGTCCCCTCCTTGCACGTAGCGCAGTTATTGACCTGCATTCTATCAAGAACCGCCCGTTTGCCAGTCTTCCGGTCAACGTCGCCGGTTTGGCTACTAACTCTAACCTGCGTTCCATCAGGAACCACAGTTTCTTCGAAATCTTTCCGCAATTCGATGGTATTCAGGTACACGTATCCCTTACTAATGAAGAAATCCAGGGCATCGCGATTTGCCGGAACGACATCAAGAAACAGCGAAGTGGCTCCTCTGGTACGAACCCAATCCTCAGCCCATTTAAGAATCTCCGAGCCTATGCCCTGGCCCCTGCAGTTCTCATCCACGATAATGTCTTCAATCCAATAGGTGCCATGGTCTTCCCGTAACCTGACAAGTCCCAGTATCATGCCCTCCGTATAAGGCACGGTAGAACTTGATACCTCTGTTGAAACTAGAGCACGTTCGGAAGGATCTGCAGGCTCACAAAGCCCAGAATGCCCGGAAGGCTCAGTAGCCCGGGAGAGCCTGGAAAACTCCTTGTTCTCAGCATGACGGGTAGTCTCATCAGGCCTGGAAGGTTCTGCCGGCAATCCAGACTCGCAAACAAACACAAGCCGGTTTTCCAACCACTCATCCAAAATAGCCTCTGCCTGCTCCAAATTGACCCATCTTCTGGTTGAGACACAATCGGAATGATAGTTGAAAAACTGGATTATCAGGCCCAGCACCTGTTGCCTGTCTGTCCTTCTGTACTCTCTGACGACATTCATAACTGTATCGCCCTTCCATTGCCGCCTAACTCGGTCCACTTCCTGACCCGAGTGTTAACTATCAGCCTGTGCAAGCACCGCGCCTCTCAATACTAAGGCCCAGGCCAGGAATCACCCCTTGATCTCATACCCCTCAGGAGGAACCGCCCCCAGCAAGTGCTTGACGAAATAATCCCACCGCTTCCGCGTTATATATGGATGGTATCCGGCAGAGTGATACCCGTTAGGCAAAATCAGGAAATCGAAATCCTTATTGGCCTTGATTAGCGCATCTACTAACTGCAGCGATGCTGCCGGAGGCACGTTTTCATCCATCTCGCCGTGTATAACGAACAGCTTGCCTTTCAAATTCGCTGCCAGGGTAGGATTAGCCTGCTCCTCATAATGGGGCCCCACCGGAAGGCCCATGTATCTCTCGATCCATGAGGCCTTGTCAGTCCTGTGGTCGTGGTTTCCAGCCCAAACAACTGCAACTTTGAAGAAATCGGGGTGCTCAAGTATTGCTCGTCCGGCGGCGTACCCTCCAGCTGACCCACCGTAGATACCCACCCTGCTTAAATCAATATACGGATACCTGTCAGCAAGCTGCCTGAAGGAGGCAATGTGGTCAGGCATGCCGGCATCACCCAGGTTTCTGTACGAATAATCCTGGAACGCCTTGGACCTGAAAGCCATTCCCAACCCATCCACAGTGACTACGATGAACCCCAGTTCAGCAATGGCCACATCCTGCCAGAACTGCCTGCTTCCGTCGCTTTCTGCAAAGGCCTTTGGCGTCCTGATTGTTTGAGGCCCTGAGTAGTTTGCCTCGATTAAGGGATACGTCTTTGCCGGGTCGAAATTCGAGGGCCTTATAATCATACCGTAAAGGTCAGTTACCCCGTCCCGGGCTTTCACAGAAAACCGCTCAGGGAAACTCCACCCTGTTGCAAAGAGAAGTTCCAGGTCTGCCTTCTCAAGTTCCTTGACAAGGCTGCTGTCAGCTCGCTGCAACACTGTAACAGGTGCCAGGTCGACCCTGGAATACCTGTCGATAAAGTACTTACCGCTTGGTGCAAAGGTAATCTGGTGCTCAGCATCTTCCGGGGTGAGAAGCTGCATGCCGCTTCCGTCAAAATTGACTCTGTAAAGATGCCTGTAATATGGGTCCCTGCCCTGTTCCAACCCGCCGGCAGTGAAGTAAATCACCCGGTCCAGTTCGTCAACATACTGGATTTCTCGCACAACCCACGGGCCCGACGTAATCTGGTTCTTGAGTTCGCCGGTAAGCCCGTCATACAGATACAAGTGAGCCCAACCATCCTGCTCAGAATGCCAGATGATTTCCTTGCCGTTATCAACTGCCCTCGGAGCATAGTGCTCAACAGCAGTAGGGCTCTCTTCTTCAATAAGCACCTGGGTGTCTCCGGTTTTGGGATCAATTACGTACAGCCGTTTTACTGTGTAGCCCCGTTCGCGGCGCATCAAATAGATACGCTCGTTCTCGCCCGATGTCCAGTAGGCCCAAAGACGAACGGCACCATAGTACAACTGCTGGACAGGGTCTAGTTTCACCTTGATCTGGGTGTGTGTCTCAAGATCAACTATGATAGGCTCTGCCATTGGTACATTGGTATCACCTGGCAGAGGGTATACATAGCGATACAGTTTGGGACGCTTGCTTCCATCAAGAGGACAGGACTGAACCAAGTAGCATTCTCCTACACCCCTGTGATCAACCTTATATGTAAGGATTCTCTTTGAATCCGGTGACCACACAACAGCAGGCTTTAGATAGTACCCGGCAAGTTCGGGGGACATCAAACCTGCATCAAGAAGCGGATTCTTGAAAGGCGCCGCATAGTGATACCCCTCTTCGCCATCGGTGGTCAATTGAACTACCTCACCGGTAGAAACACATCTGGCATAAAGGTTGAAATCCTTCACAAATACAGTCCATTTTTCGTCAGGTGAAAGTACTTCGGAGTGATCAACGACGGAAGCACTGCCTTCGACCGGAGCGAGTTGAGAAGTCCCCAGATCATACTTCCAGGTAGCATTTTCCGCTTCGAAAGTGATTACCGAAAGGTTAGAATCAGGTGCATAGCTAAAGCCTTCAAAAGGAAGATTCGTATGGACATAGGCACGCTTGGTGGCCCGGGACAATTCTGCTGCAAGCCTGACGTGATCGAAGGCATCCTGATGAACCCCTGCATCAGGGTCTACAAACATGAACTTCTTTCCTTCCCGGGTATCGACCTTGTACCAAAAACAGTCGCCTTTACCGGCCCAGTTCGGCGCTATCTCAAGCCTGAAAGCCAGTCTCCCTATGTTCTGGGGCAAGAATCTCTCGGCACGAGCATAATCCTCCCAGGTTACTTCGGGCGATCCTTTCGCTGCCGGGCCAGCCGCCAGACTTGCCGCCAGATGCGCCGGCAGATGTTCCGGGAGATTTCCTGCCGGGCCTGTATCTGGATTTTCCACTGATTTTGCTCTCACATCTTTCGTGAAATCTGCTGTCATACCTGTTCTCCCCCTTTTTGTCAGATTTCCTGTTTGACACCCCTGCGGTTACGTATTGGTTCTTGCTCCTGGTAGAAAGGCCTCGAGTTATCCCCCACATTAAGCTCCGGCCCGCAGCGAAAAATCAGTGCTCCATGCCCCTATATCTCAATCAATTCCTTGGTCGAATGGGTCAGTATGCGAGGCGTCGCGTCTTTCGCGCCACCAGGGCCTTCCCCCTGCACCAAAACCATATCCTCGATACGCACTCCGCCCCAGCCAGGGATATATATGCCCGGCTCAACGGTAACCAAGTGGCCTGGCTGAAGTACCATGTCCCCCTGCAGGGTCAAGAACGGCTCCTCGTGGATTTCCAGGCCAACTCCATGGCCCAGATTCTGAGAACAGTATTCTTTGTAGCCTGCGTCAACCATGATGTCGTACGCATTTCTGGCAGCATCGCTGCCGGGCAAACCAGGCCTGATCAACTCACAGGCTTCCGCTTGGGCCCGCTTTACTGTGTTGTAGACCTTCCTCTGCTCCTCAGTAGCCTTACCAACTAGCACTGTCCTGGTCATGTCGGTCAGATATCCCTGATACACCAATCCGAAATCCATGACGATAAAATCGCCGTTCTCAATGGTCTTCGCAGTGGGTGAACCGTGCTGCATGGCTCCCCTTGCTCCTGAGGCAACAATCAGATCAAAAGCAAGGCTGGAAGCGCCGATTTTCCTTGCATAATATTCAAACTCCAGGGCAAGGTCTTTTTCTGTAATGCCGGGTTTGATGTATCCCAGCACATGTTCAAACAGCCTGTCGGTCATTTCGGCAGCATGGGTCAATATGTCTACTTCGTCGTCGTCCTTATACGCCCTCAGGTTCTCAACAACATTCGTGGTAGGTACCAATTCAACATCAGGCAGGGCCTCTTTCACCGAGTTGAACATGGAGACCATGATTGCCTCGGTTTCGTACCCCAGCCTCTTGATACCGAGGTCTGCCACTATTTTCTTAAGGGCATTGGTAAATGGCCTTACGTGGGGGACAATCTCAAACCCGTAAGGCCCGCACTGCTCAGCAGCCTGCACCGTATACCTGTCATCGGTAGTAAGAACCCTTTTCTCAGGGGTAATTACCAGGTAAGCAGTAGAGCCTGTGAACCCACTCAGATACCGTACATTCTTCTTGCTCACCCGTTCGTTCTGAACCAAGAACAAACCATCCAGGTTGAGGCCTCTAATACTTTCAAGAACACGCTGACCTCTGGACATCGTCTTATTCTCCTTTCACAATCCCGTTCGCACGCCTCATGCTCTCAGCATCTCCGAGAGCATGAGCAACACTGCAATTGGGTTTATGTCTATCTACTCCTTCCGGTCTGTGTCTGCTAAGCAGACAACCGGTCCTCAAATAGTGGTTCTCCATAGGACCGGCGAATTCCTACTGAAATTTGTGCAGCCGCCAGGACATTTCAATAGACGGGTACATTCGACTTGAATAGGTAGCTCTGGCTTGTGCTTCGAGCAGGACCATTTGATAGGCAGGTATATTCCACCCAAATAGGTAGCCTTGGCTTGTGTTTCGGCCAGGACATTTCAATAGACGGGTACATTCAACTTGAATAGGTAGCTCTGGCTTGTGCTTCCGGCAGGACGATTTAATGGGCAGGCATATTCCACCCAAATAGGTAGCTCTGGCTTGTGTTTCGGCCAGGACATTTCAATAGACGGGTACATTCAACCTGAATAGGTATCTCTGACTTGTGCTTCGAGCAGGACCATTTGATAGGCAGGTATATTCCACCCAGATACGTAGCCCTGGTTTGATTTCAGCCGGAAACCTTTCAGCCGGCAACACCTTCTTCCGGGACCTGCAGTCCTGCTTTGCAGATTGGCTGAAACCATTCAGCCGAGAACACATTAGTTTTTCTCCGGAAAGGTTCGCGGTAATTCGGTCAGACATACTCTATGTTCTAAGTCGCCCGCGAATTCGAGATACTATGAAATACACAGAAGGCACATGCCTGAGTAGATTAACCTGCAGTCTCCTCCTAAAAGCCAGGTTGGCGTCTGCAACGGGAGTAAATTCACTGAGTGCCCGCCTGAAGTCAGAACGCCGTACCAGAATCTCTCTGAGCTTGTTCAAAGGGTAACCATCGGCAGCCAGGGAACCAAAAGTGCCTGCGAGGCTGACCGGGATCATGTATGTCCCTAGATATTCAATGGCCCGGGCTTCAGATTCCAAGATATTCCGCGGGAAAGAGCCATCGACATCAGTATCCGCTTGCGCACCAACCTGTTGATCTGCTTGATGTTGCTGTTTCTGGACCTGGTTGCATTCGACAAAGTAATCAAGCAGGGTAAAAAGAACGTCCATCCCCTGAAAACGCTTCAGGAGATCTACTGTACCGGTAACTGACCCTGTTCTCTGAACATAGAAGAACAATGGCTCATTCACAGAGGAAACCTGCCTGGCATGGAACAACGCTTTGAACTCGAACTCCAGATCCTCTGCAATTACCCTGCCCTTGGTAAAACGCACACCATAGGCTGTAAGAAATTCTTTTCGGAATATCATGCTGCCAGGCCAGACGCCCACCTTTTCAGTAAATACATCACACAGCACGTCAGGGCCAGCCGAGGTCTCTTCCAGATACCCGTGGCGGCTGGAATATGGGCGCAGCACGTCTCCGGTTTCAGACACGAAGTCACACCCACAAAACACTATGTCAGATTGGTTAGATTCTGCCGTCGCCGCGAGTTTTGAAAGGCAGCTTGGGTCTAGATAATCATCAGAATCCAGGAAGATGACGTACTTACCTCGGGCAGCGTCCAGGCCAAGGTTTCTCGCTGCGCTCACACCTTGATTAGACTGAGACAGAACCCGGTAACTCAAATGAGACGCCGACAGTATTTCCTCTGCGGCTGCAGCAGTCTCATCAGTAGAACCGTCGTTGATAACGATGACTTCGAAGCCAGCCAGGGTCTGACGAAGCAGCGACTCCAGGCAAGTGCTAATGTGCTTCTCTGCATTAAACGCAGGGACTACCACTGAAACCAGGTATTCTCCCTTTCCCGGTGAGGCCATCTCTGATACCTCCAAAGTACGAACCTTTATACAAGCATATGAAACACGAGGCCCGGGGCGGAAACTCAATGCCTAATACCCGACATCCGAGCACCTAAAGTCCACCCGCCTATACCCCGTCAACCATACCAAAACTACCCGGATCTGACCAGCTGGCACATGTCTGTGTTTCTGCTTTTCAGAATAATGCCCCAACACGGGAATCCACGCCCACGGCCTAGAAGCATATTCGGTTGAAAGCACATTCTCCTGCCTTCATGCGTAACATGGTAGAGGGAACCTAGGGGAGGGTATGTTCTTGAATGAAATTCTGGCTTTATTGTTCCTGTTGATATTAGTGGTTGGGCTTAGTGCAACATCTTCCCAGGCAGAATCTGAAACTCCTGAGATAGAGAATCTGTTGCCAAAAGATGAACCGAAAGACACCTAGAGATAACCGAGAACACCTGGAAATGTCTGAATACAATGAAACCTGAGCACCAGAATCTCGACAAGAAAGCGAAACAATGGGATGAATTGATGGCCTCAGCCCAAGACTATCATAGGTAGGTTGAATATTGGCGCCGTTGTTCAATATCTGAGTATGTTGGCCACCCGATGCTCAATTACAGAGTATACAGAGGGCCGGATATGCTCAGATTTTGATTTTTAGCCTTAGCATCGCATCGGAAAAGAGCGGTAAGAAGCAGGCGGAAGAAGGTACCTGGGTTGTTCAGGAGTCGTCATTTGGCAAAATGGTCCGCACTGTACGGCTGGATGCCCCTGTGGATCCTGCCAGGGCCGAAGCGTCATTCGCAGATGGCGTTCTCACAGTGAGACTGCCAAAAACGGGTCCGTCGAAGCGTGGCCACAACATTCAAATCACATAGTAATCATACTAATCACAGAGGGTAGACAGGTTTTTCCGGGTAACCGGCGGGTAACGGGAGGAGGCGGCCGTTAACCAAGCGGCAGCCTCCTCGCTGTTTTTGTCTATCGTGAAGTGCAAGAAGCCATCCCTACGCCACATTATCTTTGCATAGAACCATGGTTACCCTCGCCGTCAACGAGTACCTCCTCAATATGCACGATGGAAGCGGCGTAATAGCCGGCGAGATCCATGAAAAGCGATGGTGTATCTCCTCAATATGCACGATGTGAGCCCGCTACCCTACTTCAAAAACTTATCAAACCACCTGAGAATGTGCCTGAGCCTTTCGCGCCTGTTCCAGGGCTTGCCCGACCTGGATAGTTCGTGGTTTTCACCGGCGAACCTCACAAACTCTACTGTTTTGCCAAGACGCTTAAGTGCAATGTACCACTGCTCTGCCTGCTCCATTGGGCAACGGTAATCCTGCTCAGAGTGGATTATTAGAACCGGTGTGTTCACATTTTGAACATATCTTATAGGCGACCTTTCCATGAGCCATCCTTCACTGTCCCAGAGGTCCCTCATTCCCATACCTTTCCTGTTTCCGTAGAAACCGATGTCGCTGGTGCCGTATTTGGTGTACCAGTTGCTAATGCTTCTCTGAGTAACAGCAGCGTGGAACCTGTCGGTGTGCCCAACGATCCAGTTAGTCATATAGCCCCCGTAACTGCCGCCGGTTACTCCGACCTTCGTTGAATCAACCCACTCTACCCTATCCATGTAATCCCTAAGAGACATAACGTCCTGGTAATCCATTCCGCCCTGGTCTGCAATAACTTGCTGGGCGAACCATTCGCCGGAGCCAAGGCTTCCCCTGGGGTT
>JAXGPX010000007.1:0-110368 GCA_040766745.1 Bacillota bacterium | reverse complement strand
AACGGAGCAGGCAAGAGCACATTGATTTCTGTAATGGCTTGTCTTGATTATCCGCATCATGGAAATGTTGTTTTCAGGGGTAAAAAGGTGAGCCGCAAAAACGCCCTTAACGTGAGACGCCGCATGGCCGTGGTTTTTCAGGAACCTTTGCTCCTGGATGGGACAGTCAGAGATAACGTAAAGCTTGGTCTTACTCTGCGAAACCAGAGCATTGATGACGGCAGAATCGACGCCTGGCTTGGCCGTTTTGGCCTGACTGCTCTTGCCGGCCAGTTGGTCCACACCTTGTCCGGAGGGGAAGCCCAGCGGACGGCCCTTGCCAGGGCTTTTGTGCTTGAGCCTGAGGTCCTGTTTCTTGACGAGCCTTTCGCCTCAGTTGATGTGATAACCCGACAGGATCTTGTGGCTCAGTTCAGGGATATCTTGAGAGAACAGGGCACCACCACGGTGCTGGTCACCCATGATTTTGCCGAGGTACAAGCCCTTGCTTCCAGGGTCCTGGTCCTGGCTGAAGGCAGGATACAGTCAGAAGGAACACCTGGCCAGATACAGAATCACCCTGTGTGGCAGAAACTTACGAACAGGGTGGTGTAAGGCCCCACGCTTCGGGCAAAATCAAAGATAGGGTAAGGACCCACACGTCGAACCAGGTGCCATCCCATCCCGAACAAGCACACATAGAGCCACCTCAACAGCACTATTTTGGGACTGGCAACGCTTCAGTGGCCATCGAACTTGTCCTTATCGCCGCGTGTGTCACTAGACCCTTTTGATTCCTTCCAGATCGAAATAGACATTCCTTGCCCTGAACGGCGCAGGATTAGTGTATATTAGTTTCACTTTGTCAAAATCACTCAGTCTCTTTGGATGGTAGTAAGGTTTCTCGAAACACAGTCTTTCATGCCTCAGCCAGTCTGGAACATCCATACCGTGAATTTGCAGGCAATAGTCTATCAGGGCCGACACTTTGGTCAGGTATGCCGTCTCGCTTTCGGTGCATTCGTTCAGATCTACCGGTTCGTCCCACAGACTATCGATAAACTTCATATCCTTGTATACCAGGAGCTCCAAAATCTGGTTCAGGCTTGTGTCTTCATCGGGATATTTGTACAAACCTTGAAGATAGCTATTCCCAATCATATCCTAAGTCCTTCCCCAGGTATTTGATGAAGGCCATCTGCCTTTCGCCTAGCAATCTGAGAGGTATGTAGGCAGATACCGTATCTATAAGCTCGTTCTTAGCCGTGATGTTCAAATCTTTGCATAGGATATAGGCATCTATGAAATCTTTGGCAGGTTCCGGCCTTGCCGCCAATACCTTCATGGCCAGTAACTGCTGTGCTATTGGCCTTAGTACTTTCAAATTCGAATAAACTGTAAAAGTCTCCTTATCTTCCTTCAGGAGGTGTTTCAGCGGCTCTTTGATCTCCTCATTTATCCAATCGCCGGGCAGGCTAAAAGCATACTGGGTGGTGTTCAGTATGTTATTAAGAAGTTTGGAATTTACATCGCTGAATACACAATCTATGTCCCTGGTGGCAGGCCTATTGTCATAGACCATAGTCATAACTGATCCACCGTATATGGTTATTTCGAGCTGAAGTTGATTTTCTTTGAGTCTTTCATTCAGGTAGTCAAATATTTCCAGCAGCATCCTCTTGTCTATCAGCTTGGCGTCATTCGAGCGAGTCATGTCAAGCCTCCTGAATACTTCTTTGATCTTGCTCTGAGAATTCTATCCTAATTATACCATATTGGTTGGAACCTTACCCTACTAGCAAACGTCCCTTACACCGGTGAACAAATAACGACCAGTGTCAGTTTCAATGCCAGTGAAAATACGAATGCGGCGCTCGCGACAGTTGCTCAAGAACCAAAGGAGGTTATTCTCTCATGAGACACACCGGCAACCTGAAAGCCCCCAGAGATGCTTGTCTATCTTCCAGCCGGCTGTCAGCTTCGCTGATTGCCCTAATTGTGGCCGTGTCTGGTGCACTTAGTTGCTTTTCTCTTACCGGCTGTTCCATTTTGGCCTGTACATTTCCGGTAACTCCGCCTGCACTTGCAGTAAGTACAGGTCAGCAGCAGTCTACGGCAGTACTAAACGCCTATACCTGGCCTTCTTCAGGCTCAGGCAGCACAGAACCGTTGAAGATTCAAGAGTCTTTGGATCCTGCCTTGCCGTCTTATCCCCTGTTTTTGATGCCCGGCGATTCAATCACATTCCTTTTGCAGGGGTTAAGTCTCAAACCTGAATCTGCAAACGTTGAAGTTTGCGGTATAGTTTACCCCGGAACAATGCCAGAACAAGCCAATCATCCGGAAAGCTCAACCTTGAAAGATTTTACTGTTGACAGGCAAGGGGTTTCATGGAGTTGGACTGTGCCCCTCGTCGAGCCTGTTCCTCAGGTCAATACCAGCCGCACTCTACGCATTGAGGTAACATGGACAAAGCCTGAACCTGCCACTGCAGTGTATTTTGTTTCGTTCTGTTACGCTGAAGTGGCTTCGATTAAAGAGGCCTCGGCTGAAGCTCTGGCTCATTTCGAGCGTCAATACGATGGAAGCCAGGGAAGCATGCTGGCACTCTTCCCTCTAACCTTTCCGCCTGAATACCAGGACCTAAGTGTTTATGCCTTTGAACTGGTCTCAGAACCGAAAACCCAAGCCAAAACCTTTGACGCTGTATACCCGGAAGATTATCTTTATGCTGAAGTGCATGTTGCTTACTCGCTGAAGTCTACACACAAACACACAGGAGCAAATGTTGTCTGGGAATTGCTTGACCGGTGCGGCCTTAAGCATGAAGACGGCAAATGGTCTGTAATATGGGCTATCAAAGCGGCCATGCCATGGGCTTTTGACGGAGACAAAGAACCTGGTTGGGAGGTAACTTTGGAGCAGTCCAGCCTGCCGGACGACGATGGCACTATGGTCAAGGTAGGCCCATTTACACGCATTAGCACCGGCAGCAGTTCCCTTCTTGCTTCGTCCGGAGAGTTCCTAAGCAGCACATTCGGTGGTAATATCGATAGCTCTTCTGATACGTCTTTCGGTGATTCTTTCAATAACCTGGCTTTCAGTGACGATGGCCGGTATTTGGCATTTGCAGCAGACAATTTCGGCAGACAGGAGATCTGGATACTGTCCAGAGACGGCTCAAATCTCAAGCGAGTGCTATCTATCCCAAGTGCAAGCATTGAAAGGAGATCAGGCTCGCAGAATCGTCTCCGGATCATAGGATGGGCACCTCTGCACCTGTCTCCCGAAGATACCAGCCCCGCAACAGAAACAAAACCAGAAGAAAAACCCGGGCATGACTCGTCGCAGTACAAGATACGATTTTGTTTCCAGGGATACCAGACCACTGGCCCGTATCAAGCGGGCAGCGGGTGCTGGTTGGCCGAGGTCGATTGTGTCAGTGAAGACGTTAGGGATATCGCCTTTCTTGCAGGCTCCGGCGACGGAGAGGTAGTCATGTCCGCTGATCGGAACAATATTGTGTTCAGCCAGTCTGAAGGGTGGCACCGTTTCGAGCTGTGGAAAGTGGTTCTTGATACGGGGCAGGCGAAGTTTCTGGGGTATTCTGACCTCTCAACCTGGCCTGAAGTGTTAGGACTGGCAGCCAATTTCCTGGACAGGTACCAACCTGCCCTCAACATACCTGAGAACGGAGAGATTCAGCCAGATGCAGCGAATTCGACCATTTTGCCTGGTATCCAGGTCTTCATGACATATGAACCCTGGTCTGAAGTCGGGCCGGTTCCCAAGGTGCATCTAAGCGACAAATGTCATCTGCACGTTGTGATCCCTGACTATGCTGTGCTTGAATAAGTGAACCCTGATCAAAGTTCTTGAGGTGTGGTGATAAACCCCGGACTCTCAATACACTGGGCTATGACAGAGAAAGAAGGACTCCAGAAACCAAGCGGACAAGTATAAGGTGTCAAAGACGTAGTAGCCAAATGCAGAGATCGATATCAGATTGATTGGAAATCGATGGGAGATCTATATGAGATCAACGTGAGACCGATGTTAGATTGATGCTAAATCAATGAGAGATCAATCTGATAACAGAAAGAGATAGACACCTAATGATTCCCGAGAGTGAGGGGAAGTGCAGTGATATCCTATATAGTTCAGAGCCCAGTAGGCCCTTTGAAAATAACCGTTGAGGACGGCTTTGTGACAGGCCTCAGTTTCCACCGGGAGAATTCCTTAGATTCTCAGTGGGCATCCGAGGCATCTTTGTCTTCGGCGGCTCAAGACGCAGCATTTCCGGCGGCGGAAGATGCCCACCCGAATCAACAGGGCGGGAACCCGAGCCAGAAAAGGAAAGATTTCAATATCCTCCAGCAAGCTATCAAGGAACTAGACGCCTATTTCACCGGCCAACAGCGCAAGTTCACTGTTCCCGTCAGGCTTTCAGGGACACCTTTCCAGCAGAAAGTCTGGCAGGCCATGAGGGGTATCGACCACGGCGAAACCAAGACCTACCGCGAACTCGCACAAGCCGCAGGTTCTCCCAATGCAGCCCGGGCAGTGGGAAACGCGTGTGCTGCCAACCCTGTCGCCATCATTGTGCCTTGCCACAGAGTCCTCGCCCAAAACGGCCTAGGAGGATTCGGCGGAGGCCTGGATACAAAGCGATGGCTTCTGAACCTGGAAGGAATACACCCGAACCAAACCTATCCTCCGAAACGACAGGCCAGGCATTCCACCTGGCCTGATCCAAACAAGACTATGCAGGAATAATCGACAATCTACTTAGTTGAAGAATCTTTCAATAGGAAATGCCTGTCCCTGGGGGAACGGGCACTCATAGGGAGAATCCTTGGTCTTTTCGTTGAATTCCTTCCATGCCTTCTTTATGATTTCCGGATTATCAATCAACTCAAGGGCAGTAAGGGCCATTGTCTTTGCAGCAACCAGCATACCCTTGTGGCCGATTGAACTCCCTGACGAAGCACAGTGCTGCCACGAATGCCCCGGACAGCCAATCGGCACTGTTGCAGCCGACATCTGCACCGTTGGCACTATCCAGCTTACATCTCCCACGTCAGTAGAACCACCGCCTGACCTGCCCTTACCTCTTGGAGGAACCAGTGTAGTATTAAGCACCTGGTCTTTGAGTTCAGGTAATTCCTGAAAATCAGGACTCTTGCGCATATTCTCCACCATGGACTTGTCGAAAGTCTCGGCAAGTCTCTTACCGAACTCAGTATCCTTTTCGTCAAACACAGGCGGGCCCACCTTCTGCAGGCAATCCCACATAACATCAGCCAAAACCTCGTTAAGAAGCACTTCATAGCAGCCTGTAAGGAAGTCGATCTTGAAGGTGGTTCCGGTCATAAGCGCTGCTCCCTTAGCCACATCAACCAGCCTTTCGTAAATTTCCTCAACCTGCTCACGCCTGGGAGCCCTTACGAAATACCACACTTCAGCAAAAGCAGGTACCACGTTGGGTTGGCCGCCACCTGAGGTTATCACATAGTGTATGGAAGCGTCTTTTATGACGTGCTCTCGCAGGTAGTTAGCGCCAACGTTCATTAGTTCCACAGCATCCAAGGCCGAACGGCCGTTGTGTG
Source organism: Bacillota bacterium (assembly GCA_040766745.1). Lineage (GTDB taxonomy): Bacteria > Bacillota > Sulfobacillia > Fermentithermobacillales > Fermentithermobacillaceae > JAXGPX01. The sequence goes on along the minus strand of JAXGPX010000007.1, from coordinate 104,780 downwards.
GGTCTCCGGCTGCATGAGCCGTCTTTCCGAAGAACTGGAACTTGGCCGAGTTCATTGCCGTGCCACTGCTGAGCCGTACTGTATTCATTGAACCTGGATGCCAGGTAATCGAAATATCCAGGTCTGAAAACAGTCCTTCTCTGGCCATGTAAACCTTGCCTGCCAGAAGCTCCTCAGCCGGGCAGCCGTAATACCTTACTGTCCCGGGAACCTTCTTCTCCTCGAGTGCCCCCTTCACAGCAAGAGTAGCGCCTAGAGCGGCTGTTCCAAGAAGGTTGTGGCCACATCCATGGCCTGGGGCGCCTTCTTCCCTGGGCTTTCTTTCAGCAGAAACCTCCTGTGATACACCTGCCAGTGCATCGTATTCACCCAAGAACCCGATGTAAGGCCTTCCTTCTCCCCATTCTGCCACAAAGGCAGTGGGAACTCCGCCGGCTCCCCGGGTAACCTTGAATCCCTGCTTTTCAAGGTAATCAGCCTGAACCTTCGCCGATTTGGCCTCGCTAAACCCTACCTCAGAATAATTCCAAACAGCATCGGCAATCTCAACTAGATCTTGCGCTTTTTCATCTACATACCTAACAACATCTGCCAAGCGATTCGCCTCCCTTGTAATTCATCGATATTGATCCTCCAAAAACCTGTACACTCGAGGTATCCGCCACACTAGGCCTATACCTTGCCACTTGCTTAGTGTTTCTCACGAACCTTTCCGGCTACATTATCTTCGTGATTGAAAAGCATTTTCCTGCATTACTTATAGGCACGAAATAACTTTTCTGGTATAAGGACAGAATCTCCGCGAACCTGCTTTGGGGCAGATGTGTCTCAAGTCAAGATAGTGCAGATCCGGAGCGGTTCTCAACCGGACCGGTGCAAATTCGGGGCAGTCTTGAGCCGAACCGGTGCGGATCCGGTGCATGGTTGGTTCAACATGTAGGTTCGGTCGCAAGCCGGTCGATTTCGGTGCGGTTCTAAGCAAAACCAGTGCAGATGCGGGGCAGTTTCCGGCCGAACCGGTGCAGATTCGGCGCGACTGTGGCTGAACACTTAGGTGCCATCACAGACCGGTCCGAAACCGGTCTGAAACTGGTGCGGTTCTAGGCAAAACCGGTGCGGATCCGGAGCAGTTTCCAGCAAAACCGGTGCAGATCCGGTGCATGTCTGGTGCAGCATGTAGGCCCGATCGCAAACCAGTCCGAAACCGGCGCGGTTCTAGGCAGAACCGGTGCAAGTCCGGAGCAGTTTGCGGCAGAACCGGTGCGGATCCGGTGCATGTCTGGTGGAAGTCTAAGGTTTTTTGTGTAAGCCGGCCATAGGTTCGAAACGTAGTTGCACTACGCCGTACAACTGTACTCAATTGCCGTCCTACAGCACCGGCAAGACGCGTAACACCAACTGAAACAGGAGGATCACAGCGCACGCAAACACAGTTGGAATGACCACAGATAGTATTGTCCACTTCTTGCTGCCTGTTTCTTTGTATACAGTATATACAGTGGTTCCACAGGGGAAATGCAGTAAGGAAAACAGCATTACAGAAACAGCAGTTGCCCAGGTCCATCCCTGTGAAAACAACACCGCCTGCATAGCGGCCATTGATGTTGCCTGAGACATGGTTTTTTGGGAAAGATAGCTCATAAGGGCAATTGGAATCACAATCTCATTTGCGGGAAACCCCAGTATGAATGCAAGAAGTATAGTCCCGTCCATGCCAAGGAACCTACCTGCGGGCTCAAAAATGCCAGCCAGGCTGCTAAGCATTGTCGAACCTGCAACCGGCATATTGGCCAGCAGCCAGGTTATTGCCCCGCATGGCGCTGCCACCAATACTGCACGCTTCAAGACGAAAATAGTGCGGTCTTTGAAGGACCTTGCGATCACCTGAAGAACTTTCGGTTTTCTGTAGGGCGGAAGTTCCAGAATAAATGAAGATGGAACCCCTTTCAGCACGGTCCTCGACAGCACCGCCGATACCAAGAAGGTGCTCAGCACGCCTATGACGATAACGACTAAAACCGCACCTCCTGATACTGCCGCAGAAACTACTCCCGAGAATTGGCTACCTGCGTTGGTTGCAGAAAGGGCTGAAACGGCAGAAAACCGGTATGACTGCCTGATCCCGTGGAAAAACACAGATGACAGCAGGATCAACGTTGGAAACCTGCCATTACACGGAACAAACACATTAGTGAGAATTGCAATAAGCCGCTCTCTCGGAGACTCAATTATCCTGGAAGCAACGACCCCTGCAGCATTACATCCAAAACCCATGGCCATGGTCAGCGACTGCTTGCCGTGGCCACCGCACTTCTGAAACAAATGATCCAGGTTAAACGCCACTCTGGGAAGGTAGCCAGAATCCTCAAGCAGAGTAAATAAAGGAAAGAAAATAGCCATTGGCGGAAACATCACCGCCACTACCCAGGCGACAGTCCGGAAAATGCCTAGAGCCAGAATGTCATGGACCCAAAGTGGAACGCGCAGATACGTGAGTGCTCTGCTAAGCCAGGCTTCGACAAGTGTAAAAGAGGAGAATAGCAGGTCTGATGGGTAGTTGCTAAGATACAGGGTAATGAAAAATACCAGGCCCAGGAGAAGTAGCATCAGTGGAACACCCAAAGCTTTGGATGTCACAATATTATCAAGTACCTCAGTAATGTCCTTTTTCTCAACATTACTCCGAGATATGACTTTACTGGATATCAGCGAAGCCTCTTGAAAGGTTCTGTGAATCTCCTCCTCAGTTCCATCTCGTGTGTTTCGAAAAGAATCCGGCCCTCCTAATTCCACGGTTCCGGTACCTGGCGCTCGATCGACTGTCTCAGCTGTAGCAACAATAGCGTTCATAAGCAGGTCAATCCCGATTCCTTCCCTGGCTACAGTTGGAATCACAGGTATGCCCAGTTCTCGTTCTAACTGCTCCACATCTATGGAAATTCCTCTAGACCTGGCTTCATCTACAAGGTTCAGACACACAATGCAGTTCGGCGCAAGCGAACGAACCTGAAATACCAGGTTGAGGTTGCGCTCTAGGTTTGTTGCATCTACTACACAAACTGTAACGTGTGGCCGTTGTTCCACGATAAAGTCGCGAGCAACTTCCTCCTCTTTTGAAGTTGCTCGCAGAGAGTACGTACCTGGAAGATCCACAAGGCAGTATTCCTGTCCCTTGAAGGAAACCACACCATAGAAAAGGTCCACAGTCTTGCCTGGCCAATTGCCAGTGTGTTGGTTTAAACCAGTTACCGAGTTAAAAACAGTGCTCTTGCCTACATTGGGATTCCCCGCTAAAGCCACCAGTACACGGCCGCCTTCAAGGGCATCGTCATCTCTACTCAACTTTTCAATCACACCTTTTTCCGTCATCAACGCCGGTTAGCCGTGTACCCATTAGCTTCCAACTGCATCACTTGAAACCAATATTCCCTCTGCATCCCAATGCCGCAAAGCAACAAGGGCTCCTCGTACTCGCACGGCTAAAACTGCCCCGCCAGGCCCTTTTCTGACCAACTGAACCCTGGTTCCTTTTGTAAAGCCAAAATCAAGCAAACGCAGCCGAGTAAGCCCGTCAAGAGTGATATCCTGAAGAACACCTGTCTGTCCCGGCAATAGTCCGCAGAGGCCTACAGGTGAGTTCGCGAATCTTGCATGTAACCCCGGTAGCTCAGCCAGTGCCTGTGTTGCACTGATCACATGTCCAGACATAATGCAACCACTCCCCGCTCCCGCGTCTCCAGCTCATCAGGTCCTCGGCCCTGCACCGTGCCTAAACATGGCACACCTGCACCGCACAGCCTGTTTTGCACCGCTTTCATGCCAGTCACTAACGGATCTTATGAATACTAGAAGAGTTTTGCTACAGCTAAGTTTGTTGTACGAGGCTAACTTCCAGGGGCATTCTGTTAATCCGAGTATCCTTCTTACTCAAGTTTCAGGATCATACAAGCCATCTTGAAGTAGATCAAAAGCCCTGTGGCATCCACCACTGTTGTAATCAGCGGAGCCGAAAACACAGCAGGGTCAACGCCAAATTTAGTGCCTATTAGCGGAAGCGCTGCGCCTATGGTTGAGCTCACAACAAGAACTGCTGCGAGAGTGATTGATACAGTAAGGGCTATTCCTATAGAGCCGCCCATGAACCACGAGAAGAAGAACCCGACTGTACCCATGGCAAGGCCAAGGATGGCTCCTACCCGAATTTCTCTCCAAAGAATCTTGGCAAAGTCCTTTATTGTGACTTCGCCCAATGCCATGGCCCTAATTACCAGGGTTGACGCCTGAGAGCCCGAATTCCCGCCGGTATCAGTAAGCAACGGAATGAAGAAAGTGAGTGCAACTACCTGGCTAAGAACATTCTCGTAGACCTTCATTATATTGCCTGTAAGAGCCTCAGCCACAAACAACACAAGAAGCCAACCGATTCGCTTCCTGAAAAGAGTTGTTATGCTGGAACTCATATATGGAACATCCAAAGGCTGGCTGCCACCTAATTTATGAATATCTTCAGTGTCTTCTGCTTCGATTACGTCAAGTATGTCGTCTACAGTAATGACGCCGACCAGCCGGCCTCCAATATTCACGACCGGTAAGGCCATAAAATCATACCTGCCAAAGAGTTTTGCTACCTCCTCCTGATCCAGATCAACGGGGACAGATACAGCCTTGGCATGCATTATCTCTGAAATAGGGGTTTCGGGATGACTCAGCAACACTTCTCTTAGGGATGCTACCCCGGCGAGACGTCCCTGGCGGTCGACAACATAGATGTAGTTGGTAACACGTGCATCCCGGCCGACTTTCCTGAAACGCTCGATTACACGTTCAACACTCCAATGCTGCCTTACTGCAATATAATCTAGGGACATAAGTCCGCCTGCAGAATTTTCAGCATAATTCATAAGGTACTTAACATTTGCAACGTTTTTTCCGGGAACCATCTCTAAGATTTTTTGGGCCTGCAGGGGATGGATGGCCATGACAAGGTCCGCTATAGCGTCTCCGCCCATGGCTGCAATGATTCCCCTTGCTTTTGCATCGTCTGAATGGTCAAGAAGCAAATACTGAGCATCGTAATCCAGATGTTCCAACGCCTCTGCGGCTATATCCACCGGAGTCAACGACAATATCCTCAGTTGTTCCTTTTCCTCAAAATCCTGTAAGAGAGCAGCCACATCGAATGGTTGAAGTTCGTCAAGGAACTCTCTTAGTTTTTCGAAATCACGAGAATCAAGAGACTGCTGGATAAACTCTCTTGTCATGCTGTTACCTAGCTGCTTCAAGGGAATCACCTCCACAATAAGTACAACCAGCTCAATTCCAAAAGTAGCAACATGACGGTGAATCGTGAGGTGACTGCCCCTCGCTTTGGACTGAGGATGTGCGTGTCTTCTACCCGGCACATCAAAGGCAACAGCAAAAACCCGTGGAGCTCGCTTCAAGCCTGGCTAGCCAGGCTGATTGCCGTTGTCATGCGCAGGGATCCCTGTATGACTTAGCGAAAACTCTGACGTTTGCGAACAGGCGGCAATGGCGCAGACAACCTTACGGAACCCGTCATACTGTAAAACCCGGCCTGCATAAAATCGCCTATAATTCTTCTCAGGCATTCTTGGCTACTAGGCCCGGCGTCCACTCCATACCACCACCTTTGCGCAAATAGATTTTATTTCCGGATTAGGAATACCTTATTAATTATACAGTAACACTTGAGCAATGTGAAGGCATCAAACTCTGCCCCACGGCCGCCTTCCAAGTTTGCACACTGCAATCTGTAATGTTGGATGCACTTCACCAGGCAGAGGAATTCTGCTGAAAGCTTAGTTCGTGAAGATCCGTGCAGCACAGAAGATGACTTGACTTATGGAGCCTCTCTTTGCCGGCCGTTCAACAGAAAATTTTTGCGGCACCAATGGCTACTAGGATTGCCCCTGGCAAGAACCGGGTTTCACCGATTTTACGGCCAAGTTCAGAGAATCTTCCGGCCATGGTCCCAGCATACACAAAAGCCGGCGAGGCTACCGCCGCAACCGGTATCACCACCATTGAAAATCCAGCTACAGATGTCCCCAACCCTGCTGCAAGGGCGTCCAGCCCAAGTGCTATGCCCAGAAGCCATGCTTCCTTTCTATCAATAGTTCCTGAGCGGTCCCAATCTGCTCTTAGCGGCTCCTCCACTATGTCCATTATGGTATTCAGCAGTTGAAACACTCGCCTGGCACGTTTCTGTTCCTCGATTGCTACTACAGCTTCTTTTTCAGGACGAGGTTCAGTCTGTCCAGTCTGAGTCCCTTGCCATATCTGCCACAGCCCGAGGCATATCAAAATGGCTGCACCCAGATAGTTCTCTACCATGTTCGGGAGCCATGCAGTTAGGAGCTTGCCAAAACACATAGATAATCCCATCATTGTGCCTGTACAAAGAGCCATTATCAAGTAGTGCATCGAATTCATACTGAGCCCCCGGGCCGAATAACTAATACCTACCATGAATCCGTCAAAGCTTGAAGCGAACACAACACCCAAGGACAAAAACAGCCATTGGAAGAAAACCAAGATAAAACCTCCTGCATTGCCGTAGTTGAGAATCTATCCAGTCTATTTGAGGGAACTTGCTGGGGTTACAAAATGAGGGTTACTAAACGGGGGTTACTAAATAAGGCTTTATGGCAAGGCAAAAGGCTGCTTTTCGTGGGGATTGTCCTACAGGTGCTGCATAAAGCGGCCTGGATCTCTCATAAAGGCCCGAAACAATTTTACATGCTCTAAATCATCAAACTCGCACTTCTCAGGGGGAATACTGTCAAAACTCAAGATTGAGGCCTCTGGGACAGCCATTATAATCGGTGAGTGTGTAGCAATTATGAACTGGCAATCTCGGCCCACCATTTCCTTGACCATTGCCACAAAGGCAAGTTGGCTCAGGGGAGAAAGGGCAGATTCCGGTTCGTCCAGTAGATACAGGCCCCCGGGCACAAACCTTGCCCTAAACAGGGTAAGCAGGCTCTCGCCATGAGATCTTTCCTCCAAATCCCCATGGTATTTTCGCTCAATGGCTGATACCGACTTTGAATAACTGCCTTTAGCAAGAACCTTGGCATAATCAGACCGGCCTACGTAATCCCTGTCGACCGCTTGCATCTCATCTAGCATCTCTGCTTTTGTCTCAGCCAGCCTTCTCGAAAAGTTGAAAGAGTCTTCAGTTCGCATAAAGAAACCCTTACGGGTTCTGAAGTTCCATACAAGTTTCATGTTTTGTGCAAGACTGCGGGCAGGGCCAAGAGTCGGATCGTAACCTACGTCACAGCCTCCTACGGCAATTGACTCGGCAGCAACAGCCAGAGCCTCAAGAATAGTAGACTTACCTGTTCCGTTTTCGCCAACAAAGATCGTTACAGGCGAATCTAGTTTCATCTCGGGCATTGATCTTACCAGAGGAAGATTGAACGGGTGTTCATCGGTTTGCAAACGTGTCCGGTCCTGTGTTTGGACATACTGGCCGGCCGAAATCTCCGGTGCATCTCCAGGTATGTTCAGGCGAAATGACCGAAGGTAAATCAAATTGCTTCCCTCACAAATCAAGAAATTCCCTATTGCAGCCCCTGAAGTTGCCTACCCATGAGGTATACGTGAGCCCGATCGTATTCAACGGGACAAAACGGTATATGGGGCGAAGCAACCGTTAGCCCTGGGTCAAAACTCGAACGTTGCCCTTGTGTATGCCCAGGTACGATTCTTTTTGGCCTGGGCCGAGAGAATCTATGATTCGAGAGGCTTCAGGATCAACCTTACACAATGGCGCTGCATCTTTACCCGGCCTCTCTGCCAATTCCTTCAATGAACGAAGATATCTTGCATTCCTCTTCAAAATCTCGGGCCCTTGTACTTCTCCATGGGAAGGAACAACTACACCGGTAATCTCAGCGTAATACTCAAGGCATTGGATCCACTTGTCCAAACCTGAGGGATCAGTAACTGACGGGATAGGGTCTTCAACCAAATCTCCTGCCACCAAAACCTTCTGCTCAGGAATGTAACATGTAACAGAGTCGGGAGTGTGCCCTCCCACATGTGTCAGCTCAAGTGTGCAACAACTAGCCTGGCCCTGAAAGTTATGGGCCTCTGCCAATTGGTTGTCGCCTTCGGCCTGGGCAATGTGGCACGAATTCCTGTGCAGCGGCTCGCGGTTTAAGTGCAGACACGCCTTTTGGCTGAAAGTAATATTCGGAAGTACCACCCTTGCGCCCTCAACCAGGGAAGGGTTTACCCTGGCAAGCCTTTGGATGTCCTTTGTACCTTGCTCTTCCATGCGGCGCCTGGTAAGACAGTGAGACACAATCCGCCCTACCCCTGCAGGCCCAAAGGCATCTTCAATCGCTCCTGTACCCAGACAGTGGTCCCAGTCACTGTGAGTATACACTACCCATATGCCTGTTGCCCAAGCAACCCGGGAATCCGCTGCTAGTTCGCTTGCAGTCTCTATGAACTCAGCAAAGGGCTGCAAATGCCTGGGCGATGCAAATGTATCAATGATTACAGCCTGGCCTGCAGCCGCGATCAGGGTACTCGAAACGTTCATTCCATACCCTTCAAGCGGCCGCGTCAGGCAGTATATTCCTTGGGCGACCTGGCTTATATCATGCAAGACTGCCGCACCTCGCAAATCTTCAGGGCCACCTAACGGAACAGATTCCTAAGCGTAAGAGAGTCTTCTCTCCCTCTTCCCAAAGAAACCAGGGCAGCTTCAACTCCGGTTTTCTCTGTTATGAATTCGATGAAACGGCGTGCACTTGGGTGCAAGTCATCCAGACTCTTGGCTTTGGGGTTGATTTCCGGCCATCCGGGGAATTCCTCATAGACAGGCTCACACTTAGCAAGTTCCCTGAAACTGGCAGGGAAATTGCTAACTACCTGGCCATCACGCTTGTACGCGTATGCCACCTTAACCTTGTCAAGCCCGGAAAGAACATCCAACCTGGTAAGGGCAAATCCGGTAAACCCGTTCAAAACAGATGCATAGTTAAGCATAACCAGGTCAAGCCATCCAATTCTTCTGGGCCTGCCGGTAGTTACGCCGTACTCATGGCCTGTTTCCCTAATCCACTTGCCTGTCTCATCAAGCAGCTCAGTGGGAAATGGGCCGTCGCCTACACGAGAGGTATACGCCTTTACAACTCCTATTACCTCATGAATCCTATTTGGGCCAACTCCTGCACCTATGCAAGCACCTCCTGCCACCGGGTGGCTTGAGGTCACATATGGATAGGTACCGTGATCAAGATCCAAAAGGGTTCCCTGTGCGCCCTCAAACAAGACCTTTTTTCCAGAGGTAATGGCGTCATTAACTAACACTGCAGTATCTGTAATGTACGGCTTAAGGAACTCGCCGGCCTTCATATATGATTCAATGATCGGTTCAGCATCGAGAGTCTCTTGCCCATAGATGTACTTTAGAACACGGTTCTTGTCTCGAAGGTTTGACTCCAATCTTTCCTTGAAAATGTCAGGCTCAAGAAGGTCTCCCACTCGAATGCCTACTCTTGCTGATTTGTCCATGTATGCAGGGCCAACGCCTTTAAGGGTAGTACCTATTTTGCGATTGCCCATGCTTTCTTCCTGAAGTGCATCAAGGATCTTGTGATACGGCATGATCAAGTGAGCCCTAGCGCTAATACGGAGCCCATCTGTACTCCGGCCTCTCTGGTTGATTCTCTGTATCTCGTCAACGAGAACTAGAGGATCCACAACCACACCGTTTCCGATTACCGACAGTTTATCCGGATACAGAATCCCAGAGGGGAGCAGGTGAAGCTGGAACTCCTCACCGTTTACAACGACTGTGTGCCCTGCATTCGGGCCGCCTTGGTACCTAACTACAACATTGGCTTCAAGGGCAAGGTAATCAGTGATTTTGCCTTTGCCTTCGTCGCCCCACTGACTTCCTACTACAACAACAGCTGGCATATGATCGGGTATAAACCCGCTCCCTCCTTTGATTGAGTCCCTAATCAATAGATTTCCCAATTCCCCAAGAACCTGTAACCGAACTTACCTGCATTCATCCTTCTTGACAGTCTTTACCGCCGCCTCAACTGCAACAGCGATCGCCTGTTTACACTTGGCCGCTTTTAGCCGGGCACGAGCCTGTTGCCAGGATTCGTCCTCAGTGCCCATGGCAACTCCAGTTATCTCTCTGCAAATGGTAGTGCCCATTTCATCCATAAAACCCTGTACTACTTTTTGACCAAGGGAATAACACTTCATCTTGGCCTCGTCGTCTCCAGGTTCCGTTCTCCCAACATATACACCTACAGCAGCAATTGCACCTAGAAGGGCTCCGCACACAGAGCCGGTCCTCGCCACCCCGCCTCCAAAACCGGTTACGCAGGAAACCGGGGCCTCAAGTTCCAAAAGCCGGCATACACCTTCAAACACTGATTCTGCACAGTTAAAACCCTGTGAATGCCGAACATTTACCTGCTCCATTATTTCATAGAATTTCGCGTGATCCACATTTCTCCCTCCCAAATAGCAATTCTAACCGATATTCGAGATCCTTTCATCTTATTTCACTGGGGCTTTGTGCGGCATTTACCCGGTTTTCCGTCAGCCTTACTTGATTCATCGTCGTAACAGGCTGGAAAAATACCGGCATAGTGTTACCATGATTAGAGGGAAACTTGTGGTTTAGTAACACCCGGCAACCCTTATGACATTGGTATTTGCCGTAGGTAGAAGAATTGAGGATGGTGAAACCATGGGCACTTATTTCATTGTAAGGCACGGAGAAACCCTTGCAAACAGGAGCGGAATTCTTCAGGGGCATCTGAACGTTCCCCTGTCGGATCATGGAAGGAAACAGGCTGATCTGGTAGGCAAGGCTCTGTCGAAGTCAAAAATCCATGCAGTCTACTCAAGCGATTTGGATAGGGCGCGGGAAACCGCTATGGCAATCGCCAGGCATCACAACTGCAGATTAGTCCTTGACAGGCGCCTCAGAGAAATCCACTGCGGATATATGCAAGGCAAGACCATGGATGAGTCACATAATCTTTACCCTGAATTCTTTGAAGCGTTTGGGCAAGATCCACTGAATGCTGTTAGGCCAGGCGGAGGGGAGTCTGTTAACGACCTTTACCAGAGGACCACTCGAGCACTGGAAGACATTATCCGGAACTACCCTGAATCAAACGTTGTTATCGTAACCCACGGCGGAGTGGTAAGATGCCTGCTGGCATATGCAGATGGAATACAAGTAGACCCAGGATCACCCACTCCTGCAAATACATCGATTAGCGTAATCTCAAAACGCGGAGATAACCTGCAAGTAGATATCTTCAACGATACTGCTCACCTTGCGCCTCTTGGTGATGATCTTGAGCCTGACTACGACGCCTACCGCTGGCAGTGACCGGCCGGCCTGCGCTAGACTAAATACTCTATCCTGCCCTCTGGCAGGATTTTGCCTACCAGGGCCATTATGTCATTCTTGGCATCATTCAGTTCTTCGCGAGGATACACATACTTCTTGTACCCGAACTGCCCTGTTTTGAGCTGCCTCTCTGCTTCACTCATAGGAAGGCCTGTATCCGGGTGCCGAAGCTGAATAAGCTGCTTGGCACGTTCAGTGAACCTGTGAGAGACAAATTCAAATGTAGTATCAGGCGGAAGTCCATTGGGAAAAGCGGCCCTTACCTCCATGAGCAGGTTTTTGTAAGGCAAGATTCCCTTTTCAAGAAACACAGGGGCAAAAAGAAAACCTATTGGGTATCCTGCGCCTGACAGTTCTTTGGCCGCTGTGATCTTATCGTCAGTTGAAGCCATGCCCTTTTCGAAATCCCTGTGAAACTCCTGAGCTTCCAGGCTGAACCTAACTCTTGTCAGGCCGTTGTGTGAAATACCTATCAAACTATCAACGTCAGTGAACTTTGTAACCACGCGTAACCTTGCAAACGGCCCTTTGCCGGAAGAACCGGTTTCAGTGGCTGACTTGTGCTGCAGCTGCCCAAAAAACTCAATCGCAGATCTGAGAGAACCTGTGTAACGTTCAACAGGTATTGGATCAGAGACAGCGGCCGCCTCAAAACTGGTCTCTTCAGGAAGGCGTTCTAGACATAATTCCTCTGCCTTACTCAGGATCTCATCTACATTTACTATGACCCTAATGTAAGGGGCAGGGCCCATTGTTGTCTGAAGGTAGCAGTACTCACAAAAACCAGGGCACCCTCTTACAAGATTCAATTGAAAATCGGCACTGGGCCTGCATTTCAGAAACGATGGCGATTCGTCTGCTGAAAGGACGACTATGGACTTGGCCCTGACGTACCTTGCCCGTGGCCCAAGGCCGGTGGGCAGCCGTGGGTTTCCTCTGACAATATCTGAGCCCGCCTTGCGAAATTCAGCTATGATTCTCTCGCAAGCATCGTAGCGGAGGGCCGATTCGGTTACAAATACAGTCCGTGGCACAAATATCCCATTCATTAAGAAGTATCGCCACCTTAAGATACATCGCGGCCTTGACCGGGCAAGAGACAATAGTCTTCCTCATCAAGCCAGGTTCAATCTGGCAGGCTTAGCTTTTTCCACACCCTGAGCACGTTATTCACCAATATCCCATGGTTCTTCCATTGACGGTTAAAACATTCTGCATTATTGTTGCACATTGGAGGATATCTTCGGCTCCTGTCGAAAGGAAATAGGATGGCCGTCGGATACCTTCAAACTAAGGGTTCAGGGAGTAGGGTTCAAAGAGTTTTTGTTAGCGATTTTGTAAGGAATCAGGTTACCAAAGGTTTCATGCAACAACCAAAATACACGAGCCCGTACTTAATTAAGCCGTGTCAGCGAGCTCGGCATTAAGGAGGAAGAACCATGAAGTTAAATTGGCCAAAACGTCTCTTACTCGGTTTTCAGCACACTCTTGCCATGTTCGGAGCCACAGTATTAGTTCCATTTCTCACCGGTTTGGATATCTCTGTTGCCCTCTTCTCAGCCGGAGTCGGAACCTTTCTCTTCCATATACTTACAAAGAGAAAAGTTCCAGTGTTCCTGGGAAGTTCCTTTGCCTTTATCCCTGCAATACTCTCAGTAAAAGCAATGTACGAAACTCCTGGAAACCCCAATGCAGGACTGCCATATGCAACCGGCGGAATAATCGTCGCCGGACTGGTCTACGTCCTGGCGGGAGGACTGATTAAGCTTTTTGGGCCTGATGTTATGAAGAAACTTCTGCCTCCGGTGGTCATTGGCCCTGTGATCATAACCATAGGATTGACCTTGACCCCGGTTGCATACGGGATGGCGCAGGGGCACTGGGGGGTAGCACTTATCGCAATGCTTACTGTTGCCCTTGTAACCGTATTTGGAAAAGGCTTGTTCAAGAGCCTTCCAATTCTGGCCGGAGTAGGGACAGGCTATCTTGCTTCGTTCATCTTCAACCTTGTCGATGTAACGCCTATTCAAGCGGCCCCTGTACTTGCCCTGCCTGCGTTCATGGCACCTCAATTCTCACTGGAAGCGATTCTCGTAGTTGCGCCTATTGCCCTTGTGACCCTAGTCGAACACCTGGGCGATATTACTACAATCGGTGCTACAGTGGGAGATGACTTCATAGCTGAGCCCGGGCTTCACAGAACATTGCTCGGAGACGGACTCGCAACATCACTCGCTGGGCTAATTGGAGGGCCGGCAAACACAACCTACAGTGAAAACACTGGAGTCCTAGCAGTCACGAAGGTGTTTGATCCTGCAATCATGAGAATAGCGGCTATCTTCGCCATTATCATGTCGATTTTCGGCAAGTTCGGCGCCCTCCTTTCAACAATACCTGAACCTGTAATGGGCGGCATTTCGATAATCCTATTTGGAATGATTGCGTCTATTGGCATGAGGGTTATGGTAGAAAGTCGAATCGACTTTTCGAGCGGAAGGAATATGTTGATTGCAGCGTTTGTCCTGACCATTGGGATGATGTCTATTCTAGGAGAAAGCAATCCTGCCGTTGTTAAACTCGGTGTCATCAAACTCGAAGGATTGAGCCTGGCAACAGTAGTCGGGATAATACTTAACCTGGTCTTGCCTGAGGAAAAGGCTGTAGCAAAACCCAAGGCAAGCGGGAGAAAGAGTCCGGCAAAAGGACGGTAAGAAGTAGATAGCAAGGCCGGCACAGCCGGCCTTTAGGAAAATAGCGATAGGAAAATAACAAAGGGCTAGAATGGTAGGCCTGGCCAGTAGGGTAAACAGGGCCTGGATGGTAAACAAGCCAGAATGTAAACAGGCCAGGGTGCGAATCCATCCTGGCCCTTTTCTATGTGGAATACTGTGAAACCTGGGATGGTAATGACTATCATTCACCTGCCCTATCTATCACTCACCTACCGGGCTGATTGTCCTGATAACCCAAATACCGTCTTCTCCTTGCTTTTCGGGCTGATAAAGGGTGATTACATATGTCTTTACGTAATCAACCTGTACCGAGGTATATCCTTGTGTAGGGGCCAACTTGTATTCAAGGTTTGGCAAAAACCCTCGGGCAGGCGCTTCTCTCTTGGCTACCTCAAGTGGGTCTTTACGCCACACCTCCTGGCCAGAATCAACCCTCTCCTGAAGCACTTTCGACCGCTCCTCACTGACAAAGAAGTCTCCCTGGCGAATTACACGCTCAAGGGGCCCGCTGACATCGGCGTGGCCTGCAAGGGTGTCTATCTTCCGGCCCTCAACCAGAATCTGCACCTTCTGAACATTGGGCAGCTCAGTAAGGGAGTTGACCAAAGACAAAATGGTCATCATCTCCCCTGTACTGCCTCCGCCATGTTTGGTTACCAATTCTTTAGAAAAGTTAGCCAGTGCCAGGCCGTCAGTGACCTGTACTGAGATAAGACTTGTGTCAGTCGGAAAAGTCCTTCTCAAGAGAGGATCTTTTGGGCCTTTCAGAAGTTCCGTGACCACCAGTTCCTCCATTGGCGGCCTTTGAGACGGATCACTTGCCACCTCTACCTCTCTCCTCTCAGGCAAAACCTCCATTGCCTGATCGTCAGCGAAATGAAGATCCACTGTAACCGTATCTTTTGACGGGACGGGCGATACCGGATCTCCCGGAAGCTGGCCAGACGCCCTGGGAGTACAAGCGGCCAGAGATGTGAATGCCAGCGCCGCCAAAAGCATAATTGGAACCGCAGACACCGGCC
Organism: Bacillota bacterium; assembly: GCA_040766745.1. Classification (GTDB taxonomy): domain Bacteria; phylum Bacillota; class Sulfobacillia; order Fermentithermobacillales; family Fermentithermobacillaceae; genus JAXGPX01. The sequence continues at coordinate 89,595 of JAXGPX010000007.1, read as the reverse complement.
GGCTTATGGTTTTTCCTGATCGAGCTTGCGTACTCCTGAACATGTGATGTTCCTCCTTAGAACATTCTTGAACCTTCAAACCAACGAGTCTTCCTATCAACCATATTGTGGCGGATAAGTCTTTCAAAATAGTCTCGGTGTGTAACGATTTTGTAACAGATGCAGCATTGCCTTAAAGGCCCTGCCATATGGCCCTAAAAGCCGCGCCTTGGGGACGATTCTCTACGGTAATGTTTCCGCCTGTTTTCTCACATGCGTCTTTTGCAATGGCCAGCCCTAAACCTGCCCCGCCTGTAGACTTCTGCCTGGCAGGATCTACACGGTAGAAGCGGTCGAAAAGCTTGCCCATGTGTTCCGCTGGAATACCGGGGCCTGTATCAGACACAGTCAGGGCCATACCCCGGCTGTTTGCGATAAACTCAAGGCAAACCTCGACCTCTCCGCCGGGCGGGGTGAACTTCACAGCATTGTCAACCAGGTTTGATACTACAAGCCTGAACAATAGTGAGTCCATGGGCACTCGGCCCTCTCCCTGTTCATGTTCAAAGTGAGTGCGCATAGTCAATTTCTTGTCGAGAATAATGTGAGTCCTGGACTTGATTACTTCTTCGATAATCTTCACGGGATCAATCAAAGAGGCAGACGCGGCTGTCCTTCCCTTTGTCCGAAGAAGTGACAATATACTCTCAGAAATCCTTTGGAGGCTGACGATCTCTGTGTGAATGTCGTCTATCAGTTCCGGCAATTCCTCTGGCCCTGGAGGAGAAAGCTGCATTGATTCAACTACCACACCTATAGATGCAAGGGGAGCCCTCAACTCATGAGCTGCAGCCATCAAGAACCGCTCCTGGCCTTCCATGGTTGTTTGAATTTCATCTGCCATATGGTTAAACGATTCGCCCAGTTCCCTGGTTTCAGGAGGGCCTCCTGGAGAAACTCGCGAATCAAGCCTGCCTGAAGCCATCATCCTGGCTGCCTGGGAAAGGTCCGATACCGGGCCGGCTATACGGCTGGAAAGGCTCCATGAAAGGGCCAGAGCTACCAGGGAAGCTACCCCTCCCCCTGAAAGAACCATCCGCATGACGTTTTTGTATTGAGTAACAATATCGCCCAAGTCCTGAGCTATGAATACAGCCCCTCCGCTTCCATCCCAATTTGAAGGTACTGCTACATATATGACAAAACTTCCGTCAGGAAGGTAATAGGTATTTGAACTCTCTTTGCCCGATAAGGCAGCGTGAACTTCAGGGTAGTCAAGTTTCTTATATGACATGTCAGGGTCAGATGCAGAATCCTCCAGGACTCTGCCTTGTCCGTCCAGAACCAGAACCCTTCCTTGAAAAGGAATTCCTCCTATGGCAGTAAGCCTGGCTGCTACAGGCCCTCCCCTGGCCCTAATTGCAGACCCAAGCAGGTGGGCCTGGCCGTACAAAGATGCACGCCTTGCACCTATAATCGAGGTTTCGAGCAGCCGAGAGATAAACAGCACCAGGATACCTAGAATTATCCATATAACCAGCAAATATGACAATGCCAGGTGCCACCTAAGGCCCAGCTTGGCTTTTCGTATACTCACTCGCAGAAATAACCTACTCCCCTCTTGGTTAGTATGATTTTCGGCTTACTCGGGTCGTCTTCTATCTTTTCCCTCAACCGGGAAATCTGTATGTCAACTGCCCTTGAGCCTCCCAAGAAATCATACCCCCAGATTGCCTCCAGCAGCTTGTCCCTAGTAAACACCATTCCAGGTTGCCTGAAGAAAGTAGCCACGAGCTCGAATTCCCTGGCAGTAAGGCTTATCTCCATTTTACCCTTCCATACCCGTTTCTCGGTAAGGTCCAGAAGAATATCGCCTCTCCTGATTTGGCTGCGCGGAGCGGCTGTTATTGAAGATCTCCTGGAAACAGCCTTTATCCTTGCTTCAAGTTCTCGGATGCTAAAAGGCTTAGAGACATAGTCATCTGCCCCCATTTCGAGGCCGACCACTATGTCAATGTCCTCTGATCTGGCAGTAAGCATTATCACCGGCAGCCCTGGAAACCGCTCCCGTATCTCCTTGAGGACAGCCAACCCGTCTTTGCCGGGAAGCATTATGTCAAGAAGAACTAGGTCAGGCTTGACTTTCTCAATGGCATCCAGAGCCGAAGAGCCGTCATAGCACGCCTCTACTTCATAGCCGATGCCCCTAAAGCTCCTGATTATTCCTTTTACTAGAGTCCTGTCGTCGTCAACCAAAAGGAGTCTCATACCATACGATCCTTCCTAAAATTATCTAAGCCAATCATTTCTGCGTTCGACACCAGGTAACCTTTAACCATTACCCGAATAAAGTGATTTTTCACCAAAAGCCGGCCGCTTACCGTATCCTTCTTATGTTATCCATAGTCACAATGTGTTCCCGGCAAATCTCCTCTAGTTTCTTTATGTAAAGAGACTCACGGTTTACTTGCCTTTTAGGAAGGGAAGGCGGTATTTTGGCCAGCATACCGTCGATGGACAGGTCGCGGTCAACAACGGTGACAATTGTAATTCCGTGTTTTGTGCTCAACCCAAGTTTAATTGCATCCCGTGTAGCCTGCTTTCTTACAGCATGCTGGTCGTATTTACCGGTGGGCCTGTAGTGCTGGTCTCCGTTGTACTCGAATCCAACCCCTTCCTTGTACAGGCGGTCGACTTCAAGGGGCTGGCCTGTTTCGGGATTCTTCAGAAAGGAAGGCCGGGCATTGTCCATGTATGTCATAGAAGCCACAATTTCGTCGAGTAGTTTTCGCATAAGGAATTCTCCCAGATAAGGAGCCATATCCTTCTCCCATAGGAGCAGTTCGATTCGAAGCTTTTCGATTTCATCAGGATAGCACGGAACCGCAATTCTTGAGTTAGGAGTATTGCTAAACTTGAGCCACCCCTGATTGGTAAGGGCATTGCAGGCCTGGCACACTGCAGACCGGCTTAGGCCTGCCAATTTAGAAAGTTCGCTGATAGAAGTGGGGCGTTTGACTTCTGCCACCACACGCAGCAGTTTGGCACTAACCATCAAGTCTCTGGTATCGATGAGGGCGTCAGGAACCAACACTTTTTTCAACATATACAACAACCTTCGCCACAGTTTTCCACTAACTTACTGGTTTATATCATACAGAACCAAATATGACAATATATGGCTACGGTAAATTGGAAGAAATCGTATGGTTTCTCGTATGATTCGGAAGAGGTTAGGTGGAAAGCTGTATGATTTTCGGACAGCTGTCCGGTAGAACTACAGGTTTTCAAAAAGCTGCCTGATTTCCGTACAGGTCAGCCGAAAAGCTGTATGATTTTCGGACAGTTGTCCGGTAAAACTACAGGTTTTCAAAAAGCTGCCTGATTTCCGTACAGGTTGGCCGAACAGCTGTATGATTTTCGGACAGTTGTCCGGTAAAACTACAGGTTTTCAAAAAGCTGCCTGATTTCCGTACAGGTCAGCCGAAAAGCTGTATGATTTTCGGACAGTTGTCCGGTAAAACTACAGTTTTTCCGCGACTTCTACGACTTCCTTCTTATCCCCGGCAGGCCTAGACCTAACCATGGATACTCCGAAAAGGATAATTCCGGCACCGATGAATTTGACGAAAGTCCATTTCTCATTGAGAAAGAGCCATCCGAGGATACCGGTCCAGACCGGGGGTAGATTGCCGAAAACAGCAGTCCGGGCCGGGCCGCTTTCCTTCACTCCCCTGTTCCAGAGGATATACGACACAGCCAGGGCAAATACAGCTGAGAACAGCAGCTCGCCCCACGCCAATATCCCTATGTTAGACCAGGTAGCAGAACGGAGCTCAGGCAAAGCAAGAGGTATAAGGAAAATCACACCGGCAAACATAGTCCAGGTAGTCGCGGCGGTGGGATCCAGCCGGTCCACCAGATCCGCTGACAATACTGTATACAGACACCAGCCAATTGTGCCGCTCAAAGTGATCAGATCTCCAAGCATGGTACCGCCCATTGGAATCCCTGTTCCGCCTGTCCGGCCATTCTCGGAACCGCCGATTATGATCAGGGTTACTCCAACTAACGTCAGAAGTACCCCAAACCACATTCGCCGGGTGAGACGCTGTTTGCCTAAGAAGTGGCTGAGGACTGCAGTGGTTGCCGGCATTGTAGCCAGCACAAAGGACGTATTGGAAGCCGTGGACATAGATATTCCTTTGATGAAAAGGTATTGGTAGAATGTATTTCCAAGTACTCCTGCTAGGAGGATTAGAGGCCAATCCCTCTTCGACGGGACCCTGAACCGCCCTGTGACTATCATAATAACAAACAGGGTCGCCGCAGCCACTCCTAGCCGTATGACATTGAACTGCAGGGGAAGAAACTTGCTGACTGCGTCTTTTACTGCAATTCCATTAACAGCCCAGATGAATGTTACAAGTAGTAGTTCGAAATCATTCTTCGTCACTTATCCAAAGCCTCCCCTGGACAAACATCATATACTGCTTTGTAACTTGCTGTCTATTGATCGATTAGTTGGGGGCAGCGGTACCTAGAGGTAGTTATGCAATTGGCAAATCGATGGAATATTCTGTCTTGCCCTAAGAGGCCGCCCAATGGACGGCCTCTTGTTGATGAATCTACCGCCACAAACTAACAAACTAACTGAGAATTAACAGCAACAGCACGGTACAGGAGTCTTTCTCTCATACACGAGGTCTCCTTCGATAATGACCTTCTCTGCGACTGAGAGAGTCTGGAATGGATGCCCACTCCAAATCACGATGTCAGCATCCTTGCCAACCTCAAGGCTTCCGACTCTGTTGTCAATACCCAGTATCTGGGCAGGAATAATGGTCACTGACTTAACAGCCAGGTCCATTGGCATGCCTTCCCGCACTGCAATACCTGCATGGGTCGCAAGCCAGCGGGTATTCTTGGTGGTATCACACTGTATGGCAACAGTCACGCCGGCCTTGGCCAGAATTCCCGGATTCTCCAGGGATACATCAAGCAGCTCCATTTTCGAACGGCTCATAAGAAGGGGCCCGACGGTGGCCCTGACCTTCTTCGCAGCCAGCACATCTGCTATCTTGTAGCCCTCAGTGCAGTGTTCAATAACGTAATCGAGGTTGAACTCTTCGGCGATACGAATGGCGGTCATTATATCGTCGGCCCTGTGAGCATGGATTCTAGCCTTGATTTCCCGTTTCAATACCCGAACCAAAGCCTCCATCTTGAGGTCCCTGTCAGGATAATTGGCGTTTTCGCCGGCTTCTTCTTTCTTCTTAGCCTTCTCGACTTTCTCCATGTAGTTCTGGGCTTTCACCAGGGCTTCCCGCAAAACCGATGCGTTTGCCATGCGAGTTCTCGGTGCCCGTTTCTGCATATCTCCATAGACCCTCTTCGGGTTCTCACCTAAAGCCATCTTCATGCCTTCGGTGCCGGGGATAACCATTTCATCAACAGTCTTGCCTCTCAATTTCATGGCAAAACCTGTGCCGCCGATGAGGTTGGCGCTTCCCGGGCCTGTGTAGACAGTGGTAACCCCTCCGGTGACCACATCGGGTATTGCCGGGTCTTCGGGATTCAGGGCATCGATTCCCCTGAGTTGTGGTGTAATCGGATCTGTTACCTCGTTACCGTCAGCATTAGCCCAAACTGAAGGCTCGCCAAATATGGCAAGGTGGCTGTGGGGGTCAATCAAGCCAGGAGTGACAATTTTGCCCTTGGCATCTATGACCTTTGCTCCCTCAGGAACCGGAATGTCTTTTCCTATAGCCTTGATCTTGCCATCCTCTACCAGCACTATACCTTCATCAATGATGCCGTTGGCGATAGTAACTACTTTACCGTTAATAATTGCTAACAATTAGTTCGAAACCTCCTTACAAGATACTACTTTGACTGTTGGTACTCGCAGACAAGAAGCGTGCGGGATAAACCGGCCTCGTCCCTGTCCAATTCTGCAAACTAACCTGCCGATACAACCATATCAGCTCAGCAGGCAGTTAAACAGCAACTTGAATGTTCCGTGAGTCTGGGCGCGGAAAAGCGGCCTGAAGCCGAACAATATGACTTCGCCGTCACCGCACTTTACCGACATGATACAAGGCTTTTTGGCAATCAGTTTCTCGCCAATAAGCCAGCCACTTTGAAGCAGATCCTTGTCAGGATACTCTGCGATCACCTTATAATCGTGGGCATCGAAGCGATCCTTGACTTCAAACGCCTGGCCACCCCAAACAAGGGCATAGAACTCTGCAGGCATTCCATACCCGACCGGATGGGCACTGTCAGCCTTGACTCTAAGAGTTGAACCGTGGCAATAGTAATCCCTGAACGTAAGATTATCCACTGCATTTGCGACTTTCAGCTCGCAGGCCTCTATTGCGAATTTGCACGATGCGTCAAATGCCACAAGCCTTCCGCCTGTCTTCACAAATTCGTGAAGAGCTTGGGCGCCTTCTTTGCCTATGCCGCTGCGATACTCGGGAGGAACCGGCGGAAGCTGGTAACTGCCAAGTTTCGGCTCTTTGCCTTCAAGCCCGAGTATCAGTTCAGGCCTGTCGCTGGGCAGAATTATCACATCAACCTTCTCTCGCAGATTGCCATTCTTGCCCGTATCCTCGGCATTCTCTGTATTCTCTGAATCTCCGGTATCCTTGAAATCACTATCTTTCAAAGTCAGGTACGGAAATCCGAAATTCTCAAGTACAAGCCTGCTCCACCCCTCGTCCATATTGCCGCCCCAATACCGCTGGTACATGCCAACTCTCAGAGGCTTTACCACGTGCCTGGGAGCGTCAGCCAGATAAGCAACAGGGTGGAATGGAACTGCACTTTCGGCGGAAAGTGCTTTCAACCTGGAAGCCGCAGCCTCAGTATGCTCCACGTAAAAAGCACCTGCAGGCATTGAAGGATAGTTAGGATGCTTGTTATCACACAGGGCTTCCTCGAATCTAAAGACCGGAACGCCTTCTTTTACAAGGCCGTTTATCACCGCGTAAGTATCGTTAAGCCTAGGATCTAGTACGTATCCTTCAATCTGATAGAAGATGCACGCAGGGCCCTTTCTGCCGTCACCGACGTCGCTGCCCTCTTTGCCAAGACTGTCGGTGTTACCGGGGCTCAGAACGCCAGCTGAACTCGCAGCGTCTCTGTACTCCTGCCTCTGCCTGTCAACACTGGCTACTGTCTCAAGTTCCACCGATATCTCAGAATCAACAGGCTCAACGTCGACACCCATAAACTCGTTAATGGTATCCGTTGCCGTATCGTACATAATAGGAGAACCGTCAGGATTCCTGGTCCAGTAGCTGTCAGGATAGAAGGTCCTCCCCAAAAGGCACTTGATAACCCCCATCTTGGGCTGGGCTAGGGAAATCACAAATGACCCCCTAGGGTATACCCGCCCGTCTGCCACAAATTCGCCGGCAGCCTGCTGAACTTGAATACCCTGCGCCAAAAGCAAGTCTACCAGTTTCAAAACAGTCAAAGGATCATGCTGGTTGTATGGAATTACATACACTTTAGGCGTACCGGACGCCCCTCTTTGTGTCTGGCGTGTAGCCTTAAGGTAAGCATTCCACAGAATCTTCTCCCTGAACTGGGCACAAATCTCTAGGAGGGACCATGCAGCGATTTTCTGCTGCTCTACTATGTCACGGAGCCTCCACCATCCGCCAGGCCAGGGGTTAGGAAAGTTCGTCTGAGGTTCATACTCAGGCATGGTCCTTGGGCTCGCCCCTTTAAGCTGGTGGGGATGGATATATACCGGAGTTGCCAGTTTAGCCGAAGCAGATTCGGTCAGCATTCCGGCAATATTGTGGTGAGTTGTAATCCAGTGAAAACCGTAGTGTCCCCAACCGGGGAACTGGGCGCCGTTAAGAATACCCGTCTTGCCTTCTTGCTCAAGGGCATAGGCCATGTGTGCTCCATACCAGGAGTCCTCACGCCATACAAGGGGATCTGCATAGGGCCTTATTGCATCAGAATACGGAGCAAGGTAAAGCCGTGCACCTGTGCTCCCCATGTGGTGATGGTCCTGGTAGGCATGGGGGTGCCATTCTCTGAACAAAATCTCGGCGACATACTGTGATTCAACAAGGTTCAAAGCAAAAGCGTCGCGGTTGTTATCGTGGCCTGCATACTTGTGATAAAGGTATGGAAGCATCGTTCCTTCGTACTCAGTTCCCAGATACTTGTTGTACCAGTCGGTGACCATGATCTGGCCGTCTGGGTTGAAACAAGGCACCATCAAAAAAATCACGTTATCCAAAATTGCCTTTGTGACTTCCGAACCACTTGACAGGAGGTCATATGCCAATTCCGGGGCCATCTGGGTTCCGCCGATTTCTGTGGCATGAAGACTCATTGTCTGGCAGACTACGGTCTTGCCCTCTTTCACAAGCTCCCTCACGCTCTCGCCGGATAGCCCTCTGGGATCGGAAATCTTGGCGTTTATCTCTCTATAGTGGTCCAACCGTGCCAGGTTAGCCGGAGCCGAAACAATAGCCAGGAGAAATGGGTAGCCCTCGGTGGTCTTCCCCATGTCTACAACCTTTATCTTGTCTGACTCAGATTCGATCTTGTAGAAATATTCAACTATTTTGTCCCACCGGGCAATCTTTCGGTCAGTGCCAAGCTGGAAACCAAAGAACTCTTCTGGAGACGTCACTTTTCCAAGGGGATTTTGTATTCTGGCCATTTGGTTGCCTGGCGCCGTACCTGCAGAATGACAGTTCGCAGGCCGGCTGTGTTTTAGCCAGGAGTTCACTCCTTTCCGTTCAAATAGGGATGGCATTGGGTGCTATGTTCTCAAATTCGCTACGGGAATCGAAATTCCTTCGGGACACTAAATCAATGAACATTATCGTGTGACGTCAAAATATCAGGCAACTTCTAATTTGGCAAAAACCGCAATCTTGTCATGATAGCTAACGTTGAGTTGTGGAAACACACAGACGGTTGCCTAATCCAGCAAACACTTATATGATAATAAAGAAAATATTTTGCACTACGAAATATAGTGGATGGGTGGATCAATTGAACGAAGCTGATTTGCAAAATAATAACGAACCAGGTCATAACGAACCAAACTATAACCACGCAGATTATCTGGAAGGCAGTAGCCAGGAACTTTCGCTGCGCGAGAGAATTCGCAGCCGGCCCCGGCACCTTGACCTTGAAAACCATACAATCGAACAGAACATTTGGAGCCTTGCAGTACCTCTGATTACAGAAAGGCTGCTCCAGTCTGTAGTAGACGCTGCAGATATGGCCATGGTCGGACGGGTGGGCGCCGCCTCTGTAGCTGCCGTGGGCCTCTCCAATCAGATCTCACTGATAGCAACCAGTTTCTACGATGCTATTCGTGTGGGGACTACTTCTGTGGTTGCCCGGCGCATAGGAGCCGGGGAGTATGACGACGCTCAGCAAACCCTCAGGCAATCACTGATTATCGCTTCAGTTCTGGGGATTTTGGCATTCATACTAATTGGAGCTCTAGCAGGCCCTAGCCTTCGCCTCATGGGGGCTGAACAAGACGTAATCGAGCAGGGGGTTCCCTATTCCTATTGGAAAGGCCTGTCTATGCTATTTCAGTTCGTTACCATGACTTTTACGGCAGCCCTGAGAGGGTCAGGCAATACACGGCTTCCAATGTACGTAGGTGTACTGGTTAACATAACAAACCTTCTTGGCAACTACACGTTAATCACCGGAAAATGGGGTTTTCCTGCCATGGGAACTGCAGGCGCCGGCCTTTCAACAGCCTTTGCCCGATTTCTCGGCATGCTCCTTATATGCTACCTAGCAGTAAGAAAGGAGAATCCAATCAGCAGGTTCTACAAAGGCTCGTTCCGCCCTGATAAAGACACACTGAGTTCAGTCATGTCAATTGGGTTACCGGCATCAGGCGAAAGGCTTACCTTGAGAGGCGCACAACTGCTGTATGTAAGGGCTATAGCCGGGCTGGGTACCAATGCATATGCGGCGCACCAAATAGCCCTTCGCATTGAGTCAATTTCACTGGTCATAGGGTTTAGTTTTGGAGCCGCAGCCACAACCCTTGTCGGGCAGTATTTAGGGTTCGGCGATCCCAAAAAAGCCGAGGAAGCAGGTTGGAAATGCCAGAAACTTGCCTCTTTAGCCATGGGGTGCGCGGGCATAGGCCTGTTTGCTGCTGCGCCCCATGTAGTACACTTGTTCACTCCCGATAACCCGGAAGTGATAAGACTGGGCAGTACAGTGCTTCGAATAGTTGCCGTGGCTCAACCTATTATGGGCATGAACCAGGTACTAGCAGGCAGCCTCCGCGGCGCCGGGGACACCGGGTATGTTATGGCCATAACAGGCGGAAGTGCATGGGTAGTAAGGGTTGCTCTCACATATTTCTTTGTTGGAGTTGTCGGCCTCCACTTGCCAGGCGCCTGGTATGCCATGGTAGCCGACCTAACCATGAGGTCTTTGCTGTTCAGATGGCGTTTCAAAACCGAAAAGTGGAAGGAAATTGCCGTATAGACCTGCATTTATGCTGCACAGTCTTTCATCCAGACAAGTCCGGATAATATAGTTGGCCTGTTCTTAGTGACATGTTTCGGCCAGATCAGGCCGGATAATATCCGATGGCCTGACATGTGGCCTACAATAACTCGGCAATGGCGCCACTCAGGTCCGGTTTGAGAATCATCGGCGACCACTGCTTGTGCGAACCAGTGGTCGCTCCTGGTGCAGCGGCCACTCCTGATGCAATCTCAGACTGGCCGGATCCGGGGCTTGAGCCCTTGGACGCACGGAATGCCTTCATCTTTTGCAGAAGCGGCTCTGCGTGACTGTCTCCGTCTGCCATTGCCATAATAGTCGGGCCTGCACCGCTGACAAACTCGGCAAGAGACCCTGCCTCCTTGAGTTCATTGAATATCTCTGGTGCCCCAGGTATGAGTCTCATCCTGAAAGGCTGGTGAATTTTATCTTCAGTTGCCATCCTCAAGCTGTGAAACTCGCCGTTTTGCAGGCAGGATACCAGCATCGCAGCCCGGCTCAAATTGAAAACCGCATCATCCCTGGAATATGCTGTGGGCAAAGCCTGCCTGGCAGAGGAAGTATCTAGAGTGAACCCGGGAACCATGGCCACGAATCTCAGATTGCCAGGCACCCTAACTTTGGAATAACATACTCGGCTACCTTCCTGTACAGCAACGGTCATACCGCCAACCAGAGCCGGAACCACATTGTCAGGGTGCCCTTCAATTGCAGTTGCCACATCTATAATCTCCTCAAAAGACAAAGGTTCTCCGGCAATCTGATTTGCCCCAAGAACACCTGCCACAACAGAGGCAGCACTGCTCCCGAGGCCTTTTCCAATAGGAATTGCCCGCTTTGACATGTTGATTGATACTCCATGATGTTCGAAACCCAGAATGTCCATGGCCCTGACAAAGGCTGTATAAACCAGGTTCTTGTCGCGAGGAACTATGATGTCATTGCCGGGAGCCCAGGTAATATCAATCCGGCCGGAACCGGTTTCTTCAATGACAACCTCGTTGTAGATGCCCAAAGCTATTCCCAGGCAGTCAAACCCAGGGCCAAGGTTGGCACTTGTAGCCGGAACCCTAATCTTAACTCTGATCACTGGAACCTCTCCCCTGCTATCATTTCCAACCTTCTATAATTCACCGAAAAGCTGTACGATTTTCGGACAGTTGTCCGGTAAAACTACAGGTTTTCAAAAAGCTGTATGATTTCCGTACAGGTTCCCCGAAAAGCTGTACGCTTTTCGGACAGTTGTCCGGTGAAACTACAGGTTTTCAAAAAGCTGTATGATTTCCGTACAGGTTCCTCGAAAAGCTGTACGATTTCCGGACAGTTGTCCGGAAATCAGTCACCTACGCCAGAACTATCCTTTCGATGACATTGAAATCAACAGGCGCAGCTGTGAAATCCCCTTTCATAGAAACAGCCACATCAGGATCTTTCAATCCATGTCCTGTAAGAACACAGACTACTCGGCTCCCAGGCTCAATTACCTTGTTCCGGTACGACCTACACAAACCTGCAATGGAAATACATGACGCGGGCTCGGAAAAGATACCCTCTGTACTGGCCAGCAGCCTGTAAGCCTGAAGAATATCTTCATCATCTATCTTGTCTATACTGCCGTTGGATTCTTCAAGGGCCTCAACTGCTTTCTGCCAGCTGGCAGGGTTTCCGATTCTAATGGCAGTAGCAATGGTCTCAGGGTTCTCTATCACCCTATTTTCGACAATAGGCGCTGAACCGCTTGCCTGAAACCCCAGAAGTCTGGGCAGGCTGTTGATTTTCCCACAGCCTTTATATTCCTCGAAACCTTTCCAGTACGCAGTTATGTTACCTGCATTACCTACAGGTACACATAGGTAATCCGGTGCATCGCCTAACTGGTCACTCACTTCAAAAGCTGCAGTCTTCTGCCCTTCAATTCTGAATGGGTTCAGCGAATTCACCAGTGTTATCGAGTGTTTGGATGAAAGCTCCCTTACAATTCGGAGCGCATCGTCAAAACTACCTTGTACAGCCACAATCTTGGCGCCGTAAACTATGGCCTGGGCCAGTTTACCCATGGCAATCTTGTTATCCGGAATCAGGACCACACACTTAAGGCCTGCCTTAGCCGCAAAAGCCGCTGCCGACGCAGAAGTATTACCTGTCGAAGCGCAGATTACCGCCGGAGACCCCTGCTCCAGGGCCTTAGATACTGCTAGGGTCATTCCCCTGTCTTTGAAGGAACCTGTAGGGTTAAGCCCTTCGTACTTAAGGTATATTTCAATACCTCCCATGATCTTTTCCAGATTTCGGGCTCGGATAAGGGGGGTATTGCCCTCGAGAAGGGTAACCACAGGCGTGCCGGGGTTTACTGGAAGATAGTCACGGTAACGATCTATGAGCCCCTTCCATGGCCTCGGACCTACAGATTCCAATCTTAGCGATTTTGCCGGCGTCGTCATATTATGATTGCTCCTTCATCAGCCATTTGAGAAATTGCCCTTTGACCGTCACCCCGGCCAACATCAACAGCGCGAATTCCGTCTTTGAGCACAACAACTTCATATCCGTGTTTTAGGCCGTCAAGCACTGTGGCCTTGACACAATAGTCTGCAGCCAACCCACCAACGTAGATCCGGGTAACCGCCTGCTCTCTAAGCCATTGGTCAAGAGAAGGCCCGTTAGGCCCGTCCAACCTGCCATCAAAGCCAGAATAAGCCTCCCTATCACGGACAAAGCCCTTCTGGCAGATCCTGCCCTGAACCAGCAAATCCTCATGAAACTCGGCACCCCTGGTTTCTTGAACACAGTGAGGCGGCCAGATTCCGCCATTTGCCGCAAAGGAAATATGATCTTCCGGATGCCAGTCCTGAGTATAGACCACAGGCATTCCTTGTTGCGAGAACTCCCTAATCCACACGTTGAGAACCTTCACGACCTGATTCCCTTCCTTTACACCCAAAGCGCCCCCCGGGCAAAAGTCATTCTGGACGTCTACTACGATCAAACAAGAGTTGTCCTCAATACGAAGCATGACCGAACACCCGCCTTTATGCTGTGACTATCTGTGCCTGCGAACTCCAATCACACACACGAACTCCCAGTAATCACAATCCCGTCACAAGATGAAAATAGCAAGTATACCGATGAAAATCCCTACTACCAGCCCCATTGTGGGGTACTCGCCGTATCCGCATAGATGGGCTTCGGGTATTAGCTCGTCACTGACAACATACATCATTGCGCCTGCAGCAAAACCCATACATACAGAAAGGACCATGGGAGAAACTTGGCCTAGAAGCGCGCCGGCCAAGGCCCCAATTCCTACAGGTATGCCTGCCAAGACCGTTGACCAAACCACTGAGCTCGGCTTTAGGTTTCCTGCTTTCAACGGAACAGCCATAGCCATTCCCTCTGGAATGTTGTGAGCAGCAATCATGAGAGATACTCCAAAACCCAGTGATTCCTGGTGAGCATATGCAGCACCAATGGCCAAGCCCTCAGGCAGATTATGCATGGCTATCCCCAGTCCGATTAGAACTCCTACAGACCTGAGTTTAGCAGTTCTTTCACCGTGATAAACTCCTCGTTTTCCGCATCCAAAAAGAGAACTATGGGTGTGAGGAAGCACCATGTCCAATATGAATAAAGCCAGAACTCCTAGAAGCAAGCCTACTGCCGCCATTGCTTTGCTCCCAACTTCTATAGCCTCTGGGATTAACTCAACAAGAGAAATGCTTATCATCACTCCTCCTGACGCTGCCAGAAGAAAACTTAGTTTCTTGCCCCCGCTAAAGTCAAACAGCAGGGAAATAAGGCCACCTACCCCGGTTCCCACGACTCCGGTCAAGAGCCCTATTATTGTGGGACGAATAATATCCAATCAGCCATCCACCCCCAGCAATTCTCATTCTAATGCAAATCTACGAAAGGTTCCTAAAAACCTATATCATATTCGGCATGCAATATGTTAATACCTCCTAACTTTTAATCATATTTATTTTTCCTCGTTGAGGTGTTTTGCTCTTATTACTGAATATTGGATGCTGAATATTGGACGACAGCATAGCCGGATTCCCTGCAAATTCCGTGCTCTATACTCCTCCAATTTCATTTCCCTTCTTGACACTCACTCGCCAGACTCATATACTCTTAGACGATATTCAAGTTGCTTAATAGTACTGGTACCGAAATATAATCAATATGGATGACAGCAATACTAAATTCCAGGTTAAGGTGGAGGTGTTGACATGGGTGAATCGGGATGTTCAGCTGCAAGCGGATTAGGATACGGGGACTATAGACATGATGAAAACCGAAAGGTGCTTATTGATCAAATCGATAGATTAATCCATTTCCTTGCCAGGAAATTTAGCCAAGAAATGGCCCAGATCATTGAAGGTCACGTTTCTGCCACCCAATTCCTTGTACTCAGGTTACTTGCTCATTCAGGCCCTGCAAAAGTATCACAGATCGCCGGGAAGATGCAGATAACTCCAAGCGCAGTCACCCTACTGGCAGACGGGCTGACAGAAAAAGGATTGATTGGACGCGAAAGAGACCAAACTGATAGGCGTGTAGTGTATATTAATATTACAGAAAAAGGCTTGGAACTTATTAGGGAGTTGGAGAATGCAAGGCGAAAGGCAGCCGAAAGCCTAATGAGCAGGCTGTCTGATCTTGAGCTCTCTAGCATAGTAGCTATTCTTGACAAATTGACCAACACCACGTCTCTGGCTTAATTGAGTCGTTTGCCATTGATCTGTAGTGCTTGGGTTCGTACCAGTATATGCAAGGGGGAATAATCCATGAATCTTCCCAGAACGTCCATTAGACGTCCTGTTGCGGTTCTGATGGCAATGATGATTGTGGTACTGCTGGGCGTCGTGTCCTTCGCAAACCTAAAATTGGACTTGCTGCCCAAAATCACGCCACCTGTAGCCGCCGTAATTACTACATTCGGAGGCGCCTCAGCCAACGAAGTAGCAGACCTTGTTACAGTTCCACTAGAATCGGCAGCAGTTACTACGTCTGGCATAAAGGACATCATGTCCATTTCTCAGGAAGGCGTATCTATAGTTGTTCTTACTTTTGACTGGGGCCAGGATATGGCTGAAGCCCGGAGCGACATTGCCCAGAAGATCGAACTGGTTCCCCTCCCTGACGGCACGTCCAAACCTACAGTCATGAAATTCGATCCCACTCTTCTGCCGGTAATGCAGATTTCCGTATCACAGTCAAAAAACACCGGACTGGGCGAACTTACAGCCCTTACGAACAACATTCTCAAACCCCGGCTTGAAGGCACTGAAGGTGTTGCCTCTGTGGAAGTCATGGGAGGGCTTACACAGCAGATTGAGGTAAGCCTGGACCCTGCCAAACTCTCAGCCTTGGGGCTTACCCAGGAATCTGTGGCAGGTGTAATCGCTGCTTCCAACCTGAACTACCCCTTAGGTGAGTTGGAGCAAAATGAATTTCTTCTGGACCTGCGGCTTGAGGGCAAATTTAAGTCTGTTGAGGATCTTGAGGAGCTTGTTGTAGGGTATGCCCCTGCTGCCCTACTGAGCGGAAATGCTGCGCTTCTTCAAGGTCCCGCCGTACCTGGGGCAGGAACTCAGGGAGTCTCAGGTTCCACCGCTAGATCTGGCCAAGGCCCAGCAACCGCTATGGTTCCAGTAAGGCTAAAGGATATTGCAGAAATCAAACAGGACTATGCCAAAACCACCTCAGTTACCAGGATAAACGGAGAACCCAGTGTGACTCTGCTAATCAAGAAAGAAGGCAGTGCAAACACTGTTACAGTTGCCCGCGCTATCAGAGACGAATTGGAAACCCTTGAGTCAGAACTCTCAGGCCTTGATGCTACAATCAGTTTTGACCAGGCAAACTTCATTGAGCAGACAATTAACTCTGTAGGCAGCAATTTACTCTTAGGTGCAGCCCTTGCCATTCTTGTCCTTATCGTATTCTTAAGGGATATTAGAACCACGATTGTAATTGCAGTAAGCATACCCTTTTCTGTCATTGCCACCTTTGTGCTTATGTATTTTGGAAAGCTTACGCTAAACATTATGACCTTAGGCGGCCTAACCCTTGGAGTAGGGATGCTCGTCGACAACTCAATCGTTGTCCTCGAGAACATCTACAGGCACATAGAAGACGGTGAGGAGCCGCGCGAAGCATCAGCCTTAGGAGCTCAGGAAGTAGCATCTGCGATTACGGCATCAACTCTGACTACTGTAGTCGTGTTCTTACCTGTGGTTTTCGTCGGCGGAGTAAGCGGAATCATATTCAAAGAACTTGCGTGGACAGTTACTTTGTCCCTTCTGGCGTCCCTTATAGTTTCTCTGACTGTAGTACCAATGCTAGCATCCAAGTGGCTGGCGGGCAAGAAGAAGCGAGGCCTTGTTCCGTCAGGCGGTCTAGCCGGTTCAGCTCCAGACGCCGGCACCGGTGGTGTAGGCCAACGGATTTCCCGGAAATCGGCACAACCCGGCAGATACGAGCGGCTTGTTGAGTGGTCTCTGCATAACAGGTTCCTTGTATTCTTGATTGTGGCAAGTTTGGTAGCAGGAGCTGCGTACCTGGGATCTGGCATGGGCACTGAATTCTTGCCGTCAGCCGACGAGGGAAGTTTCTCGATGAGTGTATCAATGCCTCAAGGCTCATCTCTTGAAAAAATAGACAGCCTTGTGTCCGAAATCGAAGACATCCTCGACAGAAACCGTTCAATAGATATGTACAGCATTTCCATAGGCCGGGGAGACGGCCTGACCTCAATGCGGCTTTCGAGAGGCTCTTCAGCTGAAATCACAGCTACAGTGACCAGCGACGTATTTCAGAAAAAGCAGACCCGCCAGGTGATGGAAGATATCGAAAAACAGGTAGACAAAATCAGAGGCGACGCCGAAGTCACGTTCAACCTGCAGTCATCTGTCGCCATGATGGCCGGGGGCATGGGCGGTTCGGTAGAAGTATCGGTTTCTGGGCCCGACATTCAGGAAGTTGCCAGGCTCAACGATATTCTCATACAGGAGATCCAGGATGTGGAAGGCGTAAAGGACGTAACTTCCACCCTAACAGAAAGAAAGCGGGAACTCCATGTAATTGTTGACAAAGACAAGGCCATCTTGTACGGCCTGACTCCGGCACAGGTAGGCAGTGCAGTATCTAGGGCGGTCAAAGGCCAGACAGTATCAAGATTGGAAAAAGACGGTGCCACCTATAACATTGTGGTTCGCTACCAAGATGACGCTGTAAGGACTACCTCCGACATAGAATCTATGGTGCTGGCCGGAAGGACAGGAAACGTGGCTTTGAAAGATATTGCCGAAGTCATAGACGGAGAAGGGCCCATGGCCATAAACCGCATTGATCAAAGGCTAAGTGCCAGCATCAACGCTGAATACTCAAGAAGAAGCCTTGGTGTGGTAACAAATGACATTAGCAATGCCATAGCAGACTTGAACGTTCCCGAAGGTTACAAGATCACTGTAGGCGGCATGTCTCAGATAATGACCGAAGGCTTCGATGCCCTGAAACTGGCATTGATACTAGCCGCAATTTTGGTCTACATGGTTATGGCAGCTTCATTTGAGTCACTTGCCATGCCATTTGTCATCATGTTCACCATGCCTTTAGGCGCCATAGGAGTAGTGGCAGCGTTATACCTGTCAGGTTATGCCTTTGGCATCACCGCCTTTATTGGAGTTATAGTGCTTGCCGGCGTCATAGTTAACAACGGAATAGTCATGGTAGACTTTATTAATCAGAGGCGGGCAGCCGGGCTTCCCCTTGGTGAGGCAATCTGCAATGGGTCTGCCAAGAGGCTTAGGCCTGTTTTGATGACCAGTCTTACCACTATACTCGGGCTGGTTCCTATGGCTCTGGGACTCGGCGAAGGAGCGGAACTAAGCGCACCTATGGCACTTTCCATAATGGGCGGATTGACAGCAGGGACCTTGCTTACCCTGGTAGTAGTCCCTGTAGTATACAGCGTGTTTGCAGGGTATAAACCGGAAAGGCCCGTGAGGAAACTTGCAGTCGATCGGGAACAGGAGATGAAGGAATACGAACGGCTTCAGGGATTGTTTCACGGACACAGTAAGGGCGTGGCTCCTGGCAGTGGGCCGAAACCAGAGAGCGAGCCAGAAACAGAAACAGGGACTGCATCGGAAACTGACCCAAGGCCCTATAGCAGTGGCGATACCCGTGATCTGACTCAAAGCCCTGACACCCGTCACATCCAGCCGGACTCAGGTTCAAGCCCTGGTTCCTTGCCCGGTTCTCTGCCCGGTTCACTCCCCGGTTCACCGGCAGATATGCCATGGGCTGACTCGGCTTCTCATACCACAGGCAAGACCGAGTTCGGCGACGAAGACATGGCCCAGCTGATTGAGTTATTGACCAGGCTAATGGCGTCTGCGAAGAGAAATGATGGCAGCAGGCCAGACTAGAAATACTAGGAGGCCGGCAGCCTGAAAGGCACGGCAACAAGGCAGAGTAGCAATATCAAGAGTCCGGCAGCCTGAAGGCCACCCCGGACAGTCTAGAAACAAGAAGGCTGAGTGGATTATGGGTATGTCCGGTCCGCTCAGCCTCTTAGATTACTGGTATGTTACGTTGGCGTACTTCGACACTTCTACATATTCATCCAATTCCAGCGCTTGCTTTCTTCAACATCAAACCACATACCGCTCTTGGTAAGGTAAGCCAGGACGTTCTCAAGCGATGCCAAATGGCCGTATTCTTCTTTGCGGAGCACATCATAGTATGCTTTTGCCTGAGGATCATCAGATTCTTTCCACAGAGAATTATACATTCTGTAACTTTCCTTCTCCAGTTCCAATGCGGTCTTCAGAGCCTGGATGTACGGCTCTCCTTCTTCTAAGGCCGCCACTTCGCCAATCTTCTCGAATACGTCTTTTACTCGCCCTTCGATTGAAGGCAGCTCCTCACTCGAATACTCCACTTTGCCTGTAGCCTCAAGAGTCTCTAGTAGCTTGCGAAACTTGTGAGCATGAACTCTTTCGTCGTAAGCTAGTTCTTCGAAAAGGCCCTTGACAAGGGGGTGCTTAGTCTTGGCAGCTTCTTCGGAATACAGCCGGTAACCCTCTTCTTCTGTTCTCACTGCTTTCATCAATACTTCTCTTAGTGACATAATTGGCACCTCCTAGAAAGAGTCACCCCGAAACAGCCCCTGCTTAGGCAGTTGGAGATGACTATCGTTGGGAACATTATATCAGCCTTAACCTACCGTCCGCCAATTCAGGCCTACAACAAGAAACATATTCTCAATATAAACATTTTCGAGTTTGGACTGAGGTGGTCGATTTTGGTACCAGGTTTGACTGAAACCTGGCGGGTTTTGATACCAGGTTTGGGCCGAAGGTGGCCGATTCTGGTACCGGGTTGGGCTGAAACCTGGCCGGTTTTGGGGCCAGTAATGCTTTTAGGGGGGGGTTGTAAGAGTAACTTCTGCTTTTTCTCAAAAACACTGGAAGTTACTTTTACAATTGAGCCCGGTCACAAACTTGTCAAAAGCGGTTGTATATTCCTTTCGTAGAGTGTATAATATGCGACAATATACTCAAAATCTGCTTGTTGTCTTGAGCGATTATTCAGGGAAGAGTATCTAGGGTTCCGCGTTGCTCCAGGCATCGTGGGTATGATTATGCATGTCCTGATTTGCCTGGTTTGGGAGCCGTGCCGTAGGCACAGCCCAACCCATAGCAACGGCCAGTGTCCGAGCGATACGAACTTTGCTAATATAAGGCAAAGTACACCGTGGGTAAAAAAGACCCGTGCGGCAAGTTCCTTGTAGCGACGGCTATGTAGGAACTGCCTACGGGTCTTTGTTAATAGACAGCATAAGCGGTAGAGGGAGGAAACAATGGCAAACATGGCGACAGCGGAAAGGACAGGGTCTGTTCCAATGAAACAGACGGCGGCACGAGATACCTTCACTACTAGGCTCGGGGTTATTGCTGCTACCCTTGGTTCAGCAGTAGGCCTTGGCAACATTTGGAAATTTCCATACCTTACAGGCGTAAACGGCGGGGCAGCTTTCATCATCACTTACCTGCTTTGCACTCTGGTAGTCGGCTTGCCTGTAATGATTACCGAACTCGCTATCGGGCGCACTGCAAGAGGCGACGCAGTATCAAGCCTAAAGAAAGTAGCCCCTGGAAAACCCTGGTGGCTGGTAGGAGCTGCAGGAATACTATCTTCGTTCCTGATTATGGCTTTCTACACCGAAGTATCAGCATGGGTGTTTGCCTATATATTCAAATCCATCAAGGGCGCAATTCTATCAACCGACCCTGCGGTAACTGAAGCAGCTTTTGGAGAGCTGGTTTCAAATCCCATTCAGTCCCTAGTATGGCAATGGATAGTGCTGTTATTTATCTCTGTAATCATAATGCTTGGGGTTTCCAAAGGCATTGAGCGTATGACCAAGCGGCTAATGCCTGCCCTGTTCGCTATCCTGGTTATCGTCTCCATCCGAAGCCTTACGCTGCCCGGTGCTATGCAAGGGCTCGAATTCCTTATCAGACCTGACTTTTCCAAGGTTACAGGCGTCACTATACTAACGGCTATGGGCCTTTCATTTTTCAAACTGTCTGTCGGAATGGGTACCATGATCACATATGGCAGCTACTTCCTGGATGATCAGAACATCCCTGCTACTGCTTCGAGGGTCATGCTTTCTGACGTTCTGGTGTCATTTCTCGCAGGCCTGGCCATATTCCCTGCAGTCTTCGCCTTCGGGTTCCAGCCCGATGCCGGCCCTTCACTGCTCTTTATCACAATACCGGCAGTTTTCAGTTCTATGCCCTTAGGCCAGGTATTCATGTTCTTGTTCTTTGTGCTGGCTGCAATAGCCGCAACCGGTGCAATGCTTTCCTTGTTTGAAGTGCCTGTGGCCTTTCTTGAAGGTGCTCTTGGCTGGTCAAGAAAAAAAGCCACTATGCTTACCCTGGCCGGCTTGGTGGTGGTTGGTTCAACTGCAGCTCTTTCAGGAAGCGTCCTAGCTGATTTCACAATTCCAGGAATCGGCACAATGTTTGATCTCTGGGATTACCTTACTTCCAATGTACTGCTTCCTGTAGGCGGCCTATTTCTGTGTATCTTCCTGGGTTGGTTCTGGAAGTGGGACAATGTAAAGGCGGCCCTTTCAAACAAAGGCACCCTGGACAACGTTGCTGTTGCACGGGCGTTTTACATTGTGGTTAAGTATGTTACGCCCCTGCTGGTGTTTGTAATTCTTCTCCAAGGGTTGAAGATAATTAAGTTCTAGAGGAATGGTGTCAATTTGGAGGCGGGCGAACCGCCTCCAATATTCCCCTTTGAATTTCCATCTGGATTCCTAGCCTCAAGCCCGACGTAAAGGCAGGTTCCAAGCCAGAATTCATGCCCAGGCGTAAAGCCAGGATTCAAGCGGTTTCAAACCAGGTAGCGGCTGCAGTCAGGGAACCTCCGAAACATGCGGTAACATACAAACGCCTCTATTGCATAGCCAGATGATAGCGCAAGTGAACCAATAGCGGCCCCCATATGCGGCGATACTCTGGCCAAGGTGGTCACAAGAAGCGAACTTATTGCTACATTGGCAAATTTAGCCACAGTCACCCAAAAGGTGTGCTGCCTCATTAACAACATTCCGCCATAAAATTCTGCCAGTGCAGCCATAAAGGGCATTAGGGATACAAACACCAATGTCCTGAGTGCCTGAGAAATAGTCTCTCTTGGAGCCCCTATCACTGAACCAAATATCCATGTACCCATCTGAGGAATGCTGCTTACCAGCAAACATACCATGGCAATAGTCCCAAGGGCAATTGAAAAACGCCTTACTTGCTTGAACGAGGCCTTGTCTTTTACGAAAATCACAACTACGTGGTAGATGTTGTAGGTAAGGGCCGTAAAGATAAAGGAATAGCTAAGCGCTACCTGATATCCTGCAAGGGTGATTTCAGGGTCAACGGTTCGGGAAAGAGACGCAGTAATAACAGGGCGTCCCAACGTTTGGATGACCGAAGCCAGTGC
Organism: Bacillota bacterium; assembly: GCA_040766745.1. GTDB lineage: Bacteria > Bacillota > Sulfobacillia > Fermentithermobacillales > Fermentithermobacillaceae > JAXGPX01. Next base: position 67,056 of record JAXGPX010000007.1, on the reverse strand, counting down.
CAAAGGAAGTGCAAACCTCAAGATCTGGTGAACACTCAGTACAGGCTCGTTCGGCCCCTCATCATCCAAAGGAGGAATCCCCTTTTTCGAAACGGCAAAAGCCAACAGTGCCTCAGTACACAATCCGGCCATAAGAATGGCGGCACCGACAGGCCCCACAGGCCACAATCCGGGTAAGACTGCTGCTACTAGGAACATAACAGCAACGCGGGCTATCATGTTCGCTGTAAGCCATGTAGTGCGCCTTTGTACAACAATTGGCGTTTGATAGACAGACCGGACAGCTGAGGATATAGGCCACAAAATGAACACTCTCAATGACGGTACTGCCATGTTGTAAACTTGCTCTGATACACCCAGAATATTCATGAAGACAGTCCTTGACAGAGGGGTCCATGCAACGGATGACAAAAGGGAGACCAGCACTCCAAGGATTATAAACGTTACCTGGGCCGCCTTCCTGAAAGACCGCCTTCCCACTGTAAATGTAAGGCACATCCGCTGCAGTGCATAACAAGGGGACTCAAAAATCTGGCCCACGCTATACGAGGCTGAATATGCAGCCAGAGCAATTGTCGGGTACAGGGTTCTGGCCATGGCGCCGGACACTACCGAGTGAGTAATCATCATCAAAATCGAAGTTGCAGCCAGGGGCAGGTAGAACCGCAGCATATCAGCAAGTGAGTGCTGGGGCAAGAGCTTGCTCTCGGTATCATATGCTTCAGCGTCTACTCCCACATTAGGTTTAACGTTTGCTGTAATGTCATTATCCTGTGTTAGATTGATTTCATCTAAATCTGTTTGCACTAATAGTTCCTCTCTCTCCCAGTAACTCATATATATTTCGACTATTGTATCATTAAAAGCCCTAATGAACTAAGTAATTTGGCGTGTCCAAGTTAAGGGCGCTCGTGCAGAAATCAGGTAACTGCAACGTTTTGAAAACGGGGCAAGTCATGGAAACTTGAGCCAGATGGCGGGACGCTATCGTTTGGCGGGACGCAGGGTATCCTCTAATCCCAAGACAAACTCAAGAGTTATCACTGTAAACACCACAAGTGAAGGTACTACCCAGGCAAATCCAATGTCTGCAAAGGGAAGGTGCGATGTGATCCTTCTCAAACCAAGAATATTGACATTATCAGCAAGAGCCACTGCAAACGCAGTGTATACAGTGCCTGCAACCACCCTGTCATCCTTGACAAACCTGTGGCATAGAGTGGCCAAGATCAGCACTATTACCATGGGATACAACACTCTGAGTACCGGCACGGCCAGGTTCACTATCCTGTCCACCCCAAGAGATGAAATACCGGCACTGGCAATGCTTATCCAAATAACATTGGTATTGTATTTCAATTTTCCCATGGTAGCCCTCTCAAAGTAGGACGCAACTGTAGCAACAAGCCCGATTGAAGTAGTAATGCATGCCAGTGACACACAAACGCCAAGGACCGTTGTTCCCCTCGGCCCAAGTATCCTCCTGGCAATTTCAACCACCAGTTGGACCTTCTCAATGTTCCAGGGTACAACGCCTGACATTTGAGATCCTAGATATACTAACCCGCCATACACAATTCCCAGGCCGCCGACAGCAACAACTCCTGCCCTGGCAACCAGGCCAATTATCTCATCTTTGTTTCTGTACCCTTTTCGAAGTGCCGCAGACAAAATCATGTATGAAAATATCACTGCCGCAAGTGCATCCATGGTCTGATAACCTTCAATCAGCGCTGTTGAAAATACGTTTGTGGGGCTTATGTACACGGGCTCTGCTACAGGATTCAATATGCCTTTGATTATCAAAAAAGACAGGGTGACTAGCAGAATCGGAGTAAGAACGCTTCCGACTATATCGATTATCCGTGAAGGCTTCATGACAAAAACCACGTTGACAGCAAAGTACAAGCAATAGAAAAGGACAGGATGAATTGCAGAAGTAAACGGTTTCACAGACATCTCGTAGGTTGTAGCAGCAGTCCTAGGTACTGCAAACAGAGGGCCTATACAAAACATCAGCGCAATGCTGATGCATGTAGCAAAGTACCGGTTAAGCGGCGATACCATATTTGCCGAGCCACCGGCTTTGATTCCGGCCAGAATCCCGAGAAACGGAAGGCCTGTAGCAGTCAGTACAAAACCCAAAATTGCAGGCCAAAAACTTGAACCAGATGCTTTACCAAGGGAGACAGGGAAAATTAGATTGCCGGCACCAAAGAACATTGCAAACAGCGCAAATCCAATAACGACCACATCGCGGGCCTGTTTACTCATTCAATTTTCTACCTCACAAAATCATTATTCCCCGGCTGGGCAATACTGAAAGTTTCGTGATGGCCACAAGTCAGTAAATTGTCATTGATCATATTCTACACTACCGTATTTGAACCGGATCAAGTTGCTTATAACAGTGCAAGCACTTGTACAACCAGGGCCTGTACAATATGTCACCGGCTTTTTACATAAAACGGCTTCTTATCCAGGCGGTGAGTTGCCCGTATGAACCGGATAGTTCCTGTAGTTCCACGCATACAAAGCGAATGGGTTTTAGCTATGGATCCCATGTACCGCACACCGTCAAGGAGCTCGCCATCAGTAACGCCTGTAGCAGAGAAAATCACATCGTCGCCCTTGACTAGATCATCCATAACAAGCTTCTTTCGTATATCTGCAATACCCATTGCCTCTGCCCTTTCAACTTCACCTGGCCTGCTGGGCCACAACCGTGCCTGCATCTCTCCGCCGACACAACGAAGTGCCGCTGCAGACAGAACTCCTTCAGGAGCGCCGCCGATTCCGGCCAGGACATCTACTCCCGAATCTTCGAAAGCAACAGCAACGGCCGGTGAAAGGTCTCCGTCGGAAATAAGCTTGATCCTCGCCCCGGCTCGCCTTACAGAATCAATTAGGCGCCGGTTCCTTGGCCGGTCAAGGATAACCACTACCAAGTCGGAAACGTTCTTTCCTAAACAAACTGCTACTTTCTCCAAGTTGTCTTCCATGGGCATGTCTAAATCGATTGCCCCCTTTGCCTTGGGCCCCACAGCCAGTTTGTCCATATACATGTCTGGCGCATGAAATAAACAGCCTTGCTCAGCAACGGCTATTACTGTTATAGACCTTGGAAGACCTTTGGAAAGAACGGTCGTACCCTCAAGAGGATCAACAGCTACATCTACCTTAGGCCCGCGCCCAGTACCAACTCTTTCTCCTATATAAAGCATAGGGGCGTGATCCATTTCCCCTTCGCCGATTACCACAGTTCCATTGATATCTACTGTATCAAGGGCAAGCCGCATGGCTCTGACAGCAGCATCGTCACATGACTCTTTGTTCCCCATACCCATAAGCCTGCCGCAAGATAAGGCACCGGCTTCAGTAACCCGGACAAATTCGAGTGCAAGTTCCCTGATGATCTCTCTGGGCATAATGGTCACCTCATTGTCTGACATGGGCGCAGTTTCCGAAAACGCAAATCGTTTGTACATATATAATAAACCTTTGGAGCCACATACGAATAGAAATTTAAGCCCAATGGCACACTCGCTGAATTGGTATCACAGTATACGTTTCACTCTGGAACTCTGTAGAACCTGTGAAAGTAAAGCCAGGGATTTTCTCAAAACACTCCTTGCGTAAGAGGAATTCTCGGGAATCCGTCGAAAGATATGGTATACGGAAAACCGAACTAGATGTTTCCAGTCAGCCTTGCGTTGAAATACACAAAAAAACTCAGGGAGGTGGTCTGCCGCGCCAACTAAATGCTCAAGCACGACCAGAACCAAATGAGGCACAATACTCTCTACATAACCAAGCAATATTCAAACCAGCAAATCCACACGTGCCACAGAGCAGCCTTCCTATGTCTTACATAGGAAAACATAATATCCATTATCTCACCGAATTCTTTTATTTGAGGAAGGTGTCTCTTAATGAGAACAGTAAAAAGGATCCTGCCGTTTCTGCTTCTTGCAGTGATGGTTTTGGCAGGGTGCACTCCGGCTGCCCCACCTGAGCCCGAGAAAAAGACAAGAGAATCAGGCGACGTATACGGCATCTACTCGGGCGAGATTACAACCATCAACTATCTGGTAACCTCAACGACTGCTGAATTCTCAGTGGCAGCCAACACTGTTGACTGTCTTGTCGAATACGACAACCTCGGCATTGTCAGGCCGGCTCTGGCCACCGAATGGTCCATATCTGACGACGGCACCGTATGGACCTTCAAGATCAGGGAAGGCGTAAAGTGGTACAACTACAAAGGCGAAGAATACGCAGAAGTCACCGCACAGGACTGGGTAGATGCCCTCAAGTATTCTTTCAACCCTGATAACGCCTCAAAGACTGCCAATATTGCCTACAGCGTCATTAAGAACGGCGAAGCATACTTCAAGGGCGAGATTGACGACTTTGAGCAAGTCGGAGTGAAAGCCATTGATAAGTACACTCTGGAGTATACCTTGAACCATCCGGTTCCCTACTTCTTGAGCATGCTGACCTACTGCCCGTTCATGCCGGCTAACGGCAAGTTCCTGGAAGAGGTCGGCGACAAGTTTGGGACAGACAATACAACCGTGCTTTACAATGGCGCTTATATATTCTCGGTTTGGGAACCCCAAAACCAGCGGGAATATATCAAGAACGAAAACTACTGGGATGCTGACAACATTCACATCAACAAGATTGTGTCCAAGTACAACAAAGAAGCTTCAACCCTGGCACCCGAGATGTTTCTCCGCGGCGAAATCACAGGCGCCGGCGTACCAACTGACTCTCTAGACGATTGGATGAACGATCCTGAGAAGAGCAAAATGGTCCGCCCGGCATCAACAAGTTTCTATACGTATTTCTATGCTTTCAACTTTGATCCCAATTTCCCTGATGAGTACGAACCTGAAAACTGGAAGATTGCAGTAAACAACAAGAACTTCCGGAAATCAATATTCCATGGCCTTGACAGGATAACCGCTATCATGACCATGGACCCGTACGAACCGGAAAGAATGCTTAACAACACCATTGTTCCCAAGAACTTTACCGCCGCAGGCGGCAAGGATTATACAGACATAGGCGACCTGGCAGCTATTACAGCCGGAGACAGCTTCAACAAGGATCTGGCCATTGAATATCGTGACCTTGCTAAGGAAGAACTTGCCGGCAAGGCCACATTCCCGGTTAAGATAATGATGCCGTATAACACTTCAAGCACCTCATGGACTAACGAAGCTCAGGTGGTTGAGCAGCAGCTGGAAGGCCTGCTTGGTGCAGACTACATCGATATTATACCTGTAGGATTCCCGCCGTCAGGCTTCCTCGGCGCAACCCGCAGGGCGGGCAACTATGCATTGCAGAATTGCAACTGGGGCCCTGACTATGCTGACCCAGAAACCTATACTGAACCTTTCTATCCGGACGGAACCTACAACTGGCCCGAGAAGGCTGAAGGCTACATGGCAGACAACGGCAAGACAATATACCAGAACATGGTTGATGCAGCAAGAGCCGAAGTCGTGGATGTTGAGAAGAGATTAGAACTCTTCGCAGAAGCCGAGGCCTATGTCATCAATGAAGCCTGGGTCATACCGTTCCGAGTAGGCGGCGGTGGCTATATCGCGACAAAGATGGAACCCTTTGCTTCACCCTATGCACCTTTCGGCGTTGCAGAATTGCAGTACAAAGGGCAAATCGTTATGGAGAAGCCCATGGGCTCAGAAGAATACAAAGCTGCGTATGACAAGTGGCTTAAGGATAGAGCAGACGCCCTGGCGAAAGAAGCCGGAAAATAAATTGAAATCTTGGATTTCTCTTAGGTAAATGGACTCAATACCAGAAGAAAAGACCGCTCCGGCGAGTCTTTTCTTCTGGATTTTACTAAGTACTCTGGAAAAGCCAAGTGCCGGTTTTCAAATGGCTGAAGCCTAAAAGCCGGTTCAACTCAACCAGGAGATATGGCAAGCGGGAGAGGGTATCAAACCATGCTAAAATACAGCCTCAGAAGGCTATTTCAATCGCTAATCACTGTTTTCATAGTGGTAACCCTGGTATTTCTTTTAATGCGGCTTCTACCGGTGGAAGGTTACTTTGCCGATGGCTACGACAAACTCACCCCGGAGCAGCGTGAAGCAATACTCAGGAAATTCGGGTTACTTGATCCCTGGTATATCCAACTTAGGAACTTCTATGTCTCATTATCGAAGGGGAATTTGGGCCATTCTATCATCTACCGTCCCAATGTAGCTATATCCGAAATTCTCAAACTCAAGATTCCATTTTCGTTTGCTTTCGGCATAGCTGCTATGGTTTTGTCACTAGTCATGGGGCTTGCCATGGGAATCCACATGGCCCGCGAGAAAGGCCGGTTTTGGGACAGAATTTGGTCCGGTTACGTTGTATTCATTAATGCAGTTCCATCGGCAGTCTATCTTCTTTTCATCCAATTATATATAACAGATTTGCTGAAGCTACCCATGCTCTACGACAAGGGCAGAGTGATCAGTTGGGTTCTGCCTGTTATCTCAATGTCCCTGGGCGGAACAGCCGGTTATGCCATGTGGATGAGGCGGTATATGGTGGACCAACTCAACCAGGATTACATCCGTCTGGCCAGAGCCAAAGGAATGTCCGATAAACAGATAATGGTCAAACACGTGCTGCGAAATGCCTTTGTGCCAATGGCTCAGTACTTACCTGCTTCAGTGCTGTTTACTATCTCCGGTTCAATATATATAGAATCTCTGTATTCTATCCCGGGCATGGGCGGGCTTCTGGTTGACGTGATTCAGCGCCAGGACAACCCTCTAGTCCAGGCATTGGTACTAATATACTCAGTCATGGGGATTTTCGGCCTTTTCCTTGGAGATGTCTTGATGGCCATTGTTGATCCCCGTATCAGACTGGAGAAGTCAGGAGGGGCCAGGTAATGTCATCACGTAAAGAAGAACAAGTTATGCAGGCAATCGAAGACCAAGCCCTCTTTACCTTTGCCGAGTATGATCCTGAAGCGGGTGAACGTTCAGGGTACTCCAATTACTCTTACTGGGGGTCTACGTTACGGATTTTTATAAAAAACAAAACAGCAGTATTCTTGCTTGTAATGATGACATCCCTCGTATTGTTCACTGTCATCCAGCCATACCTGCCTAACCAAAAGAATCCGAATAAAATACACGTTGACCCGGCAACCGGTATTCATATTCGCAATCAAAAGCCTAACGAAGAATTCTGGTTCGGAACCAATGTAATCGGCCAGGACCTGTGGGCGCGCATATGGAGCGGAACACGGACCTCGTTGTTCATAGCCATTGTTGTTGGAATATGGGAAATCTTCTTTGGCATTTTCATAGGAGCAATATGGGGTTATGTCAGACAGCTCGACGCTGTAATGACAGAAATCTATAACGTTATTAACAACATACCGACTACCATTCTCTTGATGCTGCTGACGTATATTATGAGGCCCAGTTTGAAGACAATGATTGTGGCAATGTGTGCAACGGGATGGTTAGGTATGGCACGCTTTGTGAGAAATCAGATTGTAATAATCAGGGATAGAGAGTACAATCTTGCATCGCGTTGCCTTGGTACCCCGACTTCGCGAATAATCACAAGAAACCTCTTGCCTTACCTGGTATCAGTTATCGTAATGCGTATAGCCTTGTCTATCCCCGGTACAATCGGTTGGGAAGTGTTTCTGACCTACATAGGCCTGGGCCTGCCAATAAATATCCCTTCGTTAGGGAATCTTCTGAACGAGGGACGCAGGGTAATGATGGCACCTTCCCTTCGATTCCAGCTGATCTTCCCAGCAGTAGTGCTCTCAGTCATAACCATCTCATTCTACGTTCTGGGGAACGCGTTTGCTGACGCATCAGATCCCCGGAACCACTACTAGAGGGGGCAGCACGATGAACGAACCAATACTTTCAACAAAAGACCTGGTCGTCAAATTCAGCCTGCGCGGACAAGTGCTGACAGCCATTCGAGGTGCATCACTGGACCTGTACCAGGGAGAAACATTGGCAATAGTCGGAGAGTCAGGTTCAGGAAAGAGTGTGTTCACAAAATCCTGGATCGGAATGCTCGATGCAAACGGCTGGATCGATTCGGGTGAAATCATATTCGAAGGCAAGAATCTGGCCGAATTTCGCACCGAACGGGAATGGCTCACCATACGAGGCAAGAAAATCGCAATGGTTTTCCAGGATCCAATGACTGCCCTGAATCCGCTAAGGACTGTAGGAATGCAGATTCAGGAGGCACTTGAACTCCATCAGGATTTGCATGGAGAAGATGCCAAGGCAAGAACCATAGAAATCCTGTCAGAAGTAGGCATAAGCAACCCTGAAATGCGCTACAGCCAGTATCCTCATGAGTTCTCGGGAGGAATGCGCCAGCGTGTAGTAATTGCCATTGCTGTTGCCTGCAATCCAAGAATATTGATTTGTGATGAACCAACCACGGCTCTTGACGTAACTATCCAGGCTCAAATACTGGAACTCATCAGGGAACTTCAGAGAAAATTGGGAGTTACTCTTGTGTACATAACCCACGACCTTGGAGTCGTGGCAAATGTGGCTGACAGAGTTGCTGTAATGTACGCAGGAGAAATCATCGAATACGGAACTGTTGAAGAGATCTTTTACAACCCCAAGCATCCGTATACCTGGGCTCTTCTCTCTTCCCTTCCCCAGTTAGGGGTCAAAGGAGAACCTTTGTACTCAATCAAAGGTACTCCGCCTAACCTTTTTGCTGATATTCATGGCGATGCTTTCGCAGCGCGTAACCCTCAAGCTCTGAAAATCGATTTTGCGAAGCGTCCGCCGTTTTTCAAGATCAGCCCAACCCATTTCGCCAAGACATGGCTTTTAGATCCCAGGGCGCCCAAAGTGGAGCCTCCTGCAACCATTAAAGCCATGCGAGCCAAGTACGAGAGGTATGGAATATGACAGACAACAATAGAGAAGTAATACTTGAAGTCAAAAACCTAAGGGTACAATTTAGGGGTAAGGGCAAAAAGCCCTTTGTAGCAGTAAGAGATGTATCTTTTCAAGTCTATAAAGGTGAAACCTTTGGCCTGGTAGGAGAAACCGGCTCAGGAAAAACCACTATTGGTAGGGCAATAGTAAGAATCAATGAGACGGCCGCAGGAGAAATCCTATTCAAGGGGCGCAAGATCAACGGCGTAATACCAAAAGAGCTAGACAGGGAAGTCACCCACAAGATCCAAATGATTTTCCAGGACCCTATGGCCTCGCTGAACGAACGATCCAAGGTTGACTACATTGTATCTGAAGGCCTCTATAACACAGGGGCATTCAAAGATGAGAAAGACAGACAGGCCAAGGTGGAGGAAGCCCTGCTAGAGGTTGGGCTCTTGCCCGAATTTGCTTCCCGCTTCCCCCACGAGTTCTCAGGCGGGCAGAGACAGCGAATCGGCGTAGCAAGGGCACTGATTATGGAGCCTGAATTTATCATTGCCGATGAGCCCATATCTTCCCTTGATGTATCCATCAGGGCTCAGGTTCTGAATCTCTTGTCAGACCTTCAAAAGAACAAAGGGCTGACCTACATGTTCATCTCACACGACCTTTCAGTGGTACGGTTCATTGCAGACCGTATAGCAGTCATATATCAGGGGCAAATAGTGGAGTTGGCCGAGACTGAAGAATTGTTCGAGTCTCCTTTCCATCCATACACGAGAGCTCTTCTTTCTGCAATCCCGGTTCCTGATCCGAGAATTGAGAAGAAAAAGCAGGTGCTGGTATATGACCAGACTTGCCACGACTACTCAAAGGATCCGCCAAAATGGGTAGAGATTAAGAAAGGCCACTTCATCCTGGCAAATGAAGAGGAAGTAAGGCGCTACAAGGCTATGATGGATACCGGCGCCCACTTTAGCGCTGCGTGGCTTGACTAATGACTCGCAAATGAGCAGGTTGGCCTGGAGTATAACTTGGGAAGGCAGCGGCTGAATTCTCGCCTCCTTCCCAGGTGCCCTAGGCCCTGTGGGGGGGCCCCCCTCCCCTGGGAGCCCACTAGTAATACGTGGCACCTATTCCGAACAAATGGTACAGAACAGTTGCCATAACCGCGATCTGAAGAGCAGACCACAAGAGAATCCCAGTGGCTTTTTCAATATTCGCCCTGGCTCTAACATCCTCACTACCATGTTCATCTCCAGGGCCCCTTTTTGTATGTCCATACGGTTCACCTGCCCGGCTTTCCCTGGGAAAAACCAGGCCGGCTTCATTACGCAAATGGCGCAGCTCCTCACCTGACATTTTGTCATCAGGAAGATCTCTAGCCAAATCACTTTCGTGATGGCCCAGTGCATCAATGGGCTTCTTCCGGGAACGGCTCCATGCAAAAGATGTTCTTCTCAGGTAGATAAACCAGGCCAGGGCCAGGTAGAAGGCCATGAAAACCGGAAGCAACTGGCTCATATAATACATATTCTCAAAGCCCCACCTTGCCAGGGCGTAAGAAACAAGCAATGCGAAACCGGTAGGAAAAAGCCCATATACAAGTGATTTCACTGATTCACTACCGACCTTTCAATCAAGTATTAGGTTCTCTACACTCTCCATTAACTACAGTGAGAATCACATTATACTCACTGTCCAATACAACAAAATCTGCATCTTTCCCGCTTGCCAAAGACCCTTTTCTGTTAGCCACACCTGCTACCTTAGCCGGGTTCAAGGCAGCCAAAGGAAGCACATCCTCTAATGGACGTTGCGTCCAACACACGACGTTTTTCAAGCAGTCCAACAGCGTGGCTGTGCTGCCTGCCAAAGTACCGTTATCCAAATACGCTTTTCCGTCTTCATCAACCATAATACCATGGCCAAGGGAACTATATTGCCCTGGCGGCAGGCCTGCCGGCGTCAGTGCATCAGATACGAGATAGGCCTTGTCCAGGCCTTTGGCAGCCAGAACAGTCAAAACCGCTGCAGGATGCACGTGAATTCCATCACATAAGAGTTCTGCCCATATTCTGTTGTCAGTAAATACTGCTCCAAGGATGCCCGGATCCCTATGGCGAAACTCTCTCATGGCGTTGTACGTGTGATTGGCTACTGTAACACCCCAGGATATTGAATCCAAAGCCTGCTCATATGTTGCCATGGTATGGCCTGCAGCAACGGCCACTTTCCTGCCTGCAAGGAATGAAATTACCTCCTGTGCCCCAGGAAGCTCCGGGGCAATGGCCACGTGGTTCAATGAACCCTTGCTGAGTTCAAACCACCTGGACATGAGTCCTACGGAAGGCTCCAAAAGGTACTCTTCACGCATGGCTCCCTTTTTGAGTGGGTTGAGAAACGGCCCCTCTAAGTGCAACCCGAGGATTTCGGCGCCTGTGTGCCTGTTTTTGCCAACGAGTCTGCTGACGCGTTCCACGATTTCACAAGTGAGATCTACCGGCATGGCTCCAAGGGTCGGCAAAAAAGCGGTAGTACCGGTCCCGGCCAGATACCGTGCCATTGCAGAAATAGCCTCAGGATCCTGAGAAGCCACGTCAAACCCATATGAACCGTGAATGTGGAGATCGATAAGCCCGGGGATAACAATATTATCACCAAGGTCCACTATGTTGCCCGCCTCATCCTGGCCAGGGCTATCTGTTACCTCTTTTGGCCTACCAGGGCCTGCATCAACGATCTTGGTGCCTGACACTTTGACATGTCCGCTGAAAGGCGCGCCATCGCCTGGATATATTCTTGTGGACAGAAACACTGTAGTCCTATCCTTGTTTTCATCTGGTTGAGTGTTCTCCGGGAACACACAAATCACTCCCTATCCGTATCCTGCCTATCCGTATCCTGCCTTTCCTTTATCTTATCAGCAAGAAGCAGTCCTGCAGCCAAGGTTACCAGAATGCGAATTACAAAAACCAGGTCCAAAGTAAGAGTCATTCCTATGGCTCTATACATAGACACACCTACTAACGGCCATATGAAACCTGAAAGCCCCAGTACTATGTTGTACAAAGCAACATACGTAGGCCTGGCAGCATCAGGAGAAACATCAAGCAACCCGTTGAATATGGATAGGTTGAAACCTGCACCAAAGAATCCGGCAAATGCATTTATCGCAACGAAAACATAGGGTGACCTGAAGTGGGAATAAATTAAGGGAAACAATACATGTGCCGCTGTAGTTGCCAAGAGCACCTTTTGATTCCCGTATTTCTCGCTCCACCTTCCCCACTGCTTATAGGTAAGAAAAGACATGATGCCTGATGCAGTCGAAAACATGCCTATCCAGGTGTTTGATAGCCCCATCATCTTCACCCACAGAATGGTCCATAGAGCTGCAGTAAGGTGAAATCCTATGTAAATGACGAAAACAGACCCAATGAATTTCACAAAACTCTTATCTTTCCACGCCGCATAGAATGCCTTAAGCCCTGCTGGAGCATCTCTTCGCCCCTCGTGGGAAAGGGGTTTTTCCTTGAGCCGCGTTAGGTAGTACCAGGAACCCATTACAAACCCGTAGCCAAGCAAGTAAAGAACAGTATAGTTTGAAGGCCAGGGCAGAAGGTCAAGCAGCCGCCCTGCGACCACAGTTGCAATTAATGATACAAGGGTCGCAACCATGTTTCTTTCAGCAAATATCCTTGCCCTGAGCCTGGGAGTGAACATCTCACCCATCATGGCTGTCCACGCAATGCCGCACATGGTCCCCGGGAAATTCATCAAAGCAAATGACACAATGAAAACCCATGCCCGCACATTCAGTGGCAAAGGGGCAAACGCAAGGAAGGCAAAAACCAGGTAGAAACTCCTGGACACCAGTGACGATTTCAGAGTCGGCTCAAGCCTGTTGTCATAGCGGTCTACAAGGAGAGCCGACGGAACCTGTGCCAGAAGAGTAGCAAGGGCCGGCAGCGACGTAAGAAGCCCCACCATATAATCAGAAGCTCCTAAATGCACAGCAAAGGCTCCCCAGAAAGGCTGAGTGAGTCCCACCATTATTGAGTATAAGGACCCGTCAATAAGGCTGTTGACGGCGTTGTTTCTTTCGACTGGATCCGGTATGTAATCGCAAAACCTGAGCCTTCTTAAGCGCCTCAAAAATCTCCCCGCCTTAAGGATGGTCTACTATGGGTAATGGATGCAAACACTAGCACAAATGCAGCGACGAGTGAGCCCGCATATTCCCAAACGCAATACAGGCTTGGCCCAGGTGTCGCTTAACGCTCTATATATTATCAATTCGTCAACAGGCCTATTACTCCTTCCATTGCCCTATAGCAAGACTGAATTCACCTATCTGCATCTTTCCCTGCCAGATGAGATCCTGCCTGTTCGCTGCGTAGGCCGGATCTCTAGATTATGGTTGCATCTTCTCGATCCGCTCATGGGGCGGCAATCTATCATGGGGTGACAGTCGCCATGCGCCCTGTTGGATGTTACCCTCTGGGATGCTATAATCAATCTGCACTTGAGCCTCGATGAGCAAATACCACAAACCGGACGGAGGACGCCTGAATTGCTTACAGAAACGGTAAAATACATAGGGCTGTTCGTATTGCTGATGATCTGGATATGGCTCACAGAGAAGAAGAGCATCAATACTATTGGTATTCCTATCAGATTTGACGCTAAAAGTTTGAACAATTTCGGCAAAGGGGCCGTAGCAGGCCTCGTGTATGTAGCCGGGTATTGCCTCCTGGTAGCAGCTACCGGAAAGGGCCGTATTATCATTAATGGGCTGGCCGCGTTTGGTCAAACCCTTGCATCAGCCGGACTCATAATGATGGTAGTAGTCGCGGAAGTGCTGTTTTGCGAATCTCTTTTCAGAGGCTACATCCTCGAGAAACTCTTGGGCAAGTTCGGCCGGGCAACAGCAGTAGCTGTGACCTCTGGACTGAACGCCACCTTTATGGGCATATTGTCCTGGCATAACCCGTACGTATGGCTGATTGTGGCTAACTCTTTCATATTGTCAGTTATTCTGTGCCTTATGGCTATCGGAGCTACCTCACTCATGCCCAGTTTAGGTAAAGAAATGGCTTTCGGGCTTGCCCAGGGCATCTTGTTCAGCCATCTGAACCACCTGGAGACCCCGTCAATAGCCAACCTTTCAGTGGCCCAGAGCATTTTTGCCGGCACTCCGGGCGCTATTGCAAGTTCTGCTGCGTTTACGATTGTATTGATTGCCGGCTTGATTTACGAAGTGCGCCACTTAAAAGCACACGGCAATCACAAATAGAACTAACTTCTATCGCAACCAGGAGCTCATCTCTATCAATTTGGCTCAGATAATAATGCCTTTTGATTTCAACATGGCCTTTAGCCTGTCAGACGAGTCCTGCCTTGCATACTTCCTTGAAATATGCTCACCCCACCCGTACCGGTCATAGCCTATATCATCCTGGCCCTCTTCAGGCTTTTGGATTTTTGCGTTGAGGCGCTGGTAGTAACCCTCTCGAATGAGGCCTGCGTCCATCAATTCCAGGGCATGCTTAACGTCACGTTCTGTGAGATCCTTGTACTTGTCTTTAAACAGCACACATGAAGTTGGTATTCTAGGCCTTGGTGCAGGCCTCTTAGCCGGATATCCGATCACCATTCCTACTAGCGGATAAACCCGATCAGGTAGTTCGAACATATCTGACAGAACCGGTGCTATCATCGGAGCCCCTCCGAAAAAGCAGGTGCCCAGGCCCATTGCCTCTGCGCCAAGAACAAAGTTCATAGCGGCATATGAGACATCTTGAATTCCCAGAAACAGCATCTGAGTATCGTTGGCCTTGTTCTCTCTCTCTTTGTAGGCTATAAATTTCTCAAGTTTCCTGAAATCAATGCAAAATAGCACAAACACCGGGGCGTTCTTTATAAACCCTCCGAGGTATTTGGAAAGGGCCTCTTTCTTCTCGCTATCGCGAGTATATATCATTGCATACATCTGTCCGGTAAACGGGGCTTGCTGGGCTGCCCGGGCCAATTTCCAGATAATCTCGTCGGAAACATCCCGGTCAAGGAACGACCTTACAGTGGCCCGGTTCATGATCGTATCCATAACAACGCTGTCTGAAGATGTGTTATCTATAATGGTATTCTCCACTGGGGCATAACCTCCTCACCTACGATTGCCTCTGTATTTTCTACATTCTTTCAATAGCTTTTCAATATTTCCTTCTTTGTCTCAATTCTTGCAGATTCGGTTTTGGTCTGCCTGCATATGAAATGCCCTGGGGTGGCCTAGGGTTGCTATGTGGGGACTTTTGAAACCGGGAAACAGACTCGACTTCGGTTTTGGCAATTTCGATACAGGATTTTTCTTTCGTTTGACGAACAATACTCAGTATGGAGGTGAATCCAATGAGAATAGCCATAGCAAGCTTTTCAGATGAAACGTGTACCTTTTGCAAGGAACCAACTACCATAGATCGATTTGAACCGGCCACCCAGCGTGGCCAGGCCATAATTGACAGCAACCACGGACTCCCAAACTACATTAATGGGTTTCTCGAAGTGCTTAACGCAGAAGGAGCCGAAGTGGTCCCTATTATCAATACCCGGAAGACTTCCGGCGGGTTTTCCAGCTGGCTCACCACAGACTGTTTCGACAAATACGCCAACGAGATTGCCGAAACGCTAAAAGCCGCCGGAACCCTTGACGGCGTCCTGCTTTCACTCCACGGCGCAATGGCTGTTACCGGAGTGCCCAAACCTGAAGCTGAAATTGTCCGCAGGGCCAGGGCTGCTGTAGGAAACATACCCATAATGGTTACTTTGGATCTTCATGCCAACGAAGATCATGAGCTGGCCGAGGC
This sequence comes from Bacillota bacterium, assembly GCA_040766745.1. GTDB lineage: Bacteria > Bacillota > Sulfobacillia > Fermentithermobacillales > Fermentithermobacillaceae > JAXGPX01. Next base: position 51,269 of record JAXGPX010000007.1, on the reverse strand, counting down.
AGCCGATGCAGTATTCATACTCAAGACATATCCTCACATTGATTCACAAGAAACGGCAATGATTGCAGCCAGGTGCATGGTAGAAACTGTGCGAGGAGATTTCGTGCCCACAATGGCCTGCCGCCGTCCTGGAATCGTGTCTGCAAGCATATACCAGGCGTCAGCCTACCATCCCATGAAAGACATATACGACAGGTGCCGGGAGTGGGAGAAAGTACCTGGCGTATACTGTGCATCTGTTGCCCCGGGATATGCTTATGCTGACGTAGTTGATATTGGCATGTCCGTGTTTGTAGTAACCAATAACGAAATGGAACTGGCCGAAAAAGCTGCCCAGGACTTGAGCGACCTGGCATGGAGCCTGAGGGAGTCTTTCACAGAGCCCCTTCCCGATGCCAAAGAAGCAACTCAACTGGCAATGAAGTATGTGGCCGGCGGCATCCGTCCGGTAGTAATCGCCGACGGGGCAGACAGAATCGGCGACAGCACTCACATGCTGAAAGAACTCCTGGCACAAGGCGCCAAGAACTGGGTTATCCCGTGCATTACCGATCCCAAAGCAGCCAAATGGCTTGAGGCAAACTCAAAGGTAGGAGATCGTGTTTCCCTTAGTATCGGCGGCTGGTACGACCAGTTCTCGGGAACACCTGCCGAAATCAGCGGTACCGTTGAGTACATGGGGCGTCCTGCCTATACTCTGGTTGGGCCTATGGGAAAAGGTGCAAGGGTGAGGGAAGGTTTTGTAGCACGAATCAACCTGGGCGATAACCGGCACGTCGTAGTGGCCGAACGTATGCGCGGAGCCAACGACTCAGCAGGGCTTACAGCACTTGAACTTGATTACACTACCCTAGACATAATAGTACTCAAAGACAGAGTCCACCACAGAGCTTTTTGGGACAGCGTTGCCAAAGTCGACATCAGAACCAGCGTCCCTGGCCAGGGGCCGGCTGACTTGAGTATCTTGCATTACGAAAACGCTCCTGATGACGCATATCCCATCGGAAAGAAGTGGAGATAACACTAATGTCAAGACAAAGGAACCGGGGATACCACCTAACAAATATAACCATATACGACGGCACAGGTAAACCGGCTTTTACCGGAGACATTCTTATCCAGGGATCAAAAATCCTAAGGCTTGAAAACGCCACCTCTGGCAGCATCTCGCAAGAAAGCATTCCTGAGAACACAATTCAGGTGGACTGCCAGGGGTTGGCTGCAGCCCCAGGCTTTATTGATATGCACAGCCACAGCGATTCAGGGCTGCCCTTGCATCCAGAAGCCGAATGCCTTATAAGGCAAGGAATTACCACCACTGTTGGTGGCAACTGCGGGTCGTCTGCAGCAGGTATCTGCCAGGATGATGATTCCGCCTGGAAAAGATACCTGGAAGCCGGACTTGCAAAATGGAACGGCCTAGATGGGTATTTTGAAACAATAGAGAAAACCATGCCTGCAGTAAATATTGCAATGCTCACCGGCCACGGTGACTTGAGGCGCCAGATAGTTGGCGATTCAGGCAGGCCCCTTACCAGTGATGAAAAGCAGCAAATGAGGTCCCTTGCACAAAGAGCCATGTCACAGGGCGCTTTCGGGATTTCCAGCGGGCTTGAGTACGTGCCAGGCAGGTTTGCCGACATAGACGAGTTGGCCCATGCTTCGCTGGGAGTTGTGCCTTTCAGCGGTATTCATGCTTCACACATTAGAAACGAAGGCCCAATGCTTATTGAGTCAATCGAGGAGATCGAGGCAGTAACTGAAAAGAGTAGTGTACGGTTCGAAGTCTCTCATTTGAAGGCCTGCGGGCCTGAAAACTGGGGTAAGGTGCGACAGGTGCTTGAAATGTTTGGCGCCGCCAAGGCTCGGAGGCTGAACATATCATGCGATTTTTACCCTTACCTGGCCTCGAGCACAGGGTTATCGATTGTGCTGCCAGATTGGGCACTGCAGGACGGGAAACACGCAGCCTTGGCACTGCTTGAGCCGTATGGAAGCATGCCGGGATTCGCCAGAGATACTGCTAGAACCGGCAGGGATGCTTCTGAATCGGGCGGTGAACTTCCTAAACGCAAGGCAAATTTTGTTGAGGGTCAAATCGCGTTCAGTGAGAGGGCAAAACAAGCCTGTGCAGAAGCCGACACAAGGACTCTCGTTCAAGGCGGATGGGACAAGATAGTGATCACATCAGTCACGAATCCAATCGACAAATGGATGGAAGGAATGAATGTTCAGGATATTTCCTGGAAACTTGAGTCTTCTCCGTCTGAGACCGCCATGGTAATACTGGTTCGAAACCACATGAACGTGGGCATTGTTAGGCACGCCATGAGCGAGGATGACCTCATAGCCGTTATGCAGTATCCGGATTCCTGTGTAATCACTGATGGCAGCGTGTCAATCCCTGCTAAAGGAAAGATCCACCCGCGTAGCATAGGCACTTATCCACGTCTGCTGGGAAGGTATGTCCGGGAGTTAGGTATTCTGCCTATGGAGGAAGCCGTCAGGAAATGTACGTCGCTGCCTGCAAGCAAGCTGGGTTTACATGGACGCGGAGTTCTTGCCGAGGGGTACATGGCAGACTTAGTTATCTTCGATCCCGACAAGATTGCTGACAAAAGCACTTACCAGGAACCCTGGCAATATCCTGTTGGGATTTTCGCGGTTTTTGTAAATGGAGAACCTGTGATCTGGGAAGGAGAGATCACAGGCAACCGGCCTGGGCAGGCCTTAAGGAGAGTCTGAGGTAAGACTCCTCGTGGCCTTTTCTGTCTATGGGCGGCAATTCTGAACTCCTGAAATCATGAGAAGATGTCTCGTGTTCAACTGAGCCATTGGCCGAGGCACCCAGTTAATGGAGCCGGCTGAATGGCTCATGTTATATACCGCATGCCCGGTTTCTGCTACGTCAGGTGCGTAATTGGCTAGCGGGACGAGCCATTACTACGGGTTTCCAATACCCAGGGCGGCTGATTGGCTCATGCAACGAGCCAATAATATTGACTATTCTCATTGACTAATATTGAATTTGGTGTACATTATAGTAATTGTGGCAGATTATGCCTAGCGTCCAAAGAAAGGAGGATAAGGGCATGCGAGGAACAGTCACAATTAACTATACAGGCCGCCTTCCTGAGGTTCTGTTGGAAACCATAAAGGAACTTGATCAAGAGGTCAAAGTTTTGAAAACCAGGCCTCTCGTGCTGCAGCACGAGTATGGCGTTGACAGATTACTCGGCCTGGTACTTGGAACACTTAGGTTCACCAACGTTAATGTAACGGGCATTGACATGGTGCGTGATGTACCAGACATATACCCTGACTTGCACTACATGGCAGTTGCAGGTGGAGAAAGCTAAGGAAACCTGAGCCAGCAATCACAGCCGAAACAACGGGCCCTCTAACTGGGGGCCCGTTTTCCAATCCTTCCTTCTTCAAGTTCCTCGTCTATCTCCGCCGCTCCCTACCCGAATCTTTCTGCCGCCTTCGTCTTTTTTCATCCCCCTTTTCCCAGGGGTCGTCTGTCCTAACCTGACTGTGGAAAATCTCCTCAGGGGAAAGTTCTTCTTCACCGATCTTCACGTGGCTCACTACCCTGGTTACTCCACGGGCTTTCGCCGCTGCCTGGCGTGCCTTCTCAACCTCCTGCGGGTCGTCAGTATGTCCTACCAGGGCAACTACTCCCTTTGAACTTCTGGCACCAATATTTCTTGTATCAATATCCGGGTCTGCCTCAAGTTCCTCTGAAACCTCGAATTCCACATCAGAGTCTGTGATTTTTCCGTCTGTGCTTATGGATATAGCACTGTCTACTTTCCTTATTCCCTCAATGCTCCAGGCGACTCTCTCAGCATGGTGCTTTTCTGAGAGAGTATCAACAATCCCGTGGAGCTGGGCTTCTCCCTCCACAACATCAGCCCCAAGGCCATAGCCCCTGAGGTTCTTGTCGCTGTCCAGGGCAGTCTGTAGCAAATCCTTTAGATTATCATCATTCCCCGCGCGGACTTCCTGGTGTTTTTTGACTGACAGGCTCTTTTCCGCGCCTTCGCCTCTTGGGTTTCTCGCCCTAGCCCGCCTTAATTCGCTTTCATTATGCTCATCCTTCAATAAAGTTTCACCCCAGTTCAAATGCAAATAAGGATAAATGCAATTGGAATAGACACTGCTGTTTTCATTATTCCCAATGGCCTGCAGGAATCTGTACCCCTTCGTGCAATAGAATTATTGTGCAGATTTTCAGGTAATGCCGGTTTCAAGCCTGTCACCTAATGCACAATATTAACGTTACGTGTCTTTCGAGAACCCAGTTCTGGATCTAGTCTGGGGTTTTGGTTGGGGGTCTAGTTGAGGATCTAGGTTGGATTTGAAAGGGTGATGAACATGAACAATCCTATAGCATACAAAGACATGATTAAGCACCACGTATTGAATCTGGCGACTTTACAAGGAGTCTCGGGAAGAGAAGCACAGGTTATCGAGTATATGAGGAATGAACTTCGGCCGTTGGTTGACACGCTCGAGATTGACCCAATGGGAAACATCTTCGCAGTTAAGCGGGGCAAAAAGACTCAAACGGGCGGCCCGAGAATCATGATAGCAGCCCACTCAGACGAAATTGGGCTCATCGTAAAGAGCATTGAAGAATCAGGTTTCATAAGATTTGACAAAGCCGGCGGAGTTCAAGACAACCTGCTTCAAAGCCGGGTTGTCAGGGTAGGCCGCCACGTTGGGATTGTTGGAGCCAAAGCAGGGCACCTGTCAACCGAAAAGGAAAGGACTGAAGTCAAGAGGTTTTCTGAGCTGTACATCGACGTTGGGGCAAACAGCCGGGAAGAAGTTGAATCCATGGGAATCCGGCCGGGAACGCCGGTGAGTTTTGTCTCAGATCCACAGTTTTTCACCAATCAGGACCTGATAGTGTCAAAAGCCCTAGACGACCGCGTAGGCTGCGCAGTTTTGATAGCACTCGCAGCCTCACTGCAAGATCAGGAGTTCAACGGCGAGTTTCACGCAGTTATTACAGTTCAAGAGGAAGTTGGTTTGCGTGGAGCAGGAATCTCGGCATTTAGGGTTAACCCTGATATAGCCCTGGCCCTGGATACGATTCCGTCAGGCGACACCCCTGACGTGAACTTCCAAAAGGAATTGCCTGTGGGAATCGGAAAGGGCCCTGTATTCCAGGTCATGTCAGGAGGCGGAGCCCGGGGGATGTTTGCCGATACCACAGTGCTCTCGCTGCTTGAAACCGCCGCCCGGAGAGCAGGAGTTCCTTACCAACTGACTACTTTCACAGGCGGAAATACTGACGCATCAGCCATGCACCTTGCCAGATCGGGAATTCCCAGCGGTGCAGTGACCATGCCCAGAAGGTACTCCCATTCGCCATGCGAGATGATGAACCTAAATGACGCAGTCTGGGCCATGCTGGTATTGAGAGAGTTAATAGTCTCACTGCCAGAGAAAATCGACTGGAAACTCCCTGGCGAAACCATGGCCTGATGGCAGAGTTGCTTACATCAGACCGGTGAAAGGCTGGGACTGTGAACAGCGGCAGTGAATTTCTGGCCGCTGTACTAACCCTATCCCCTCCCAAGGGTAACAGCCCTCAGCCTTTCGCCGGGAACCTGTCCTCATAAGCTTTTCCAATCTCAAGGGGAGAAAATACGCCTCTGTCAGTAACAATAGCACCAATTAGTGTAGGAGGCGTTATGTCAAACGCAGGATAGTATCCCTGAACTCCAGGAGCCCCTGTACGCACTCCCCTGCAGTACAGCACTTCTTCCGGGTTTCGCTCTTCAATCTCCATTTCCTCTGCGCCAGGTGTGTTTGTCTGAGGGCCATCATACCCCAGGACTATGAAAGGAATTCTATGGTAGTTTGCACATATGGCATACTGGTAAGTTCCCACTTTATTGGCAATGTGGCCGTCCATGGATATCCTGTCGCATGCCGTAACAAACTTCTGAATCTTGCCCTGCCACATGAGAAAAGCTCCCATGTTGTCGGTTATGACAGTGGCTGGAAAGCCCATTTTGGACACCGAAGCAGCCGTAAGCCGTGCCCCCTGTAGATAAGGCCTTGTTTCGCTGCAGTAGACCTTTACATGCTTGCCCTGGCGTTGGGCGTGATCTAGCATGTAGAGCAAGGCTCCTCCAGGATAGCAGTGGGTCAAAACACCGTCGCCGTCGCTTATGAGATCAGCTGCATAGATGCCGCATTTCTTTGTAAGAGCGTCATCCTCAGCCATACGCCTTTCAATATCCCGCACTATGGCCTGCACAGGATCAAGGCCCTGACTGCGTACATCAAGTGCCATCAGAGCCATCTTCTCTACCAGCGGAACCAGGTATTCTCCAGTCGGGCGTGTTGCCTTGAGCCTTGCTGCAGCCGTGCAAAGGTTGTCCGAAAACTTCCGAGCCGAATGGTTCGCAAAGGAGTGGGCGGCGAGAGCCAATCCGAAGCACGCAGCAAAGGCAACGCTGCCTGCCCCCTGAATCACCATATCCTCAATGGCCTCGGCCACTTCCTCATATGTAGAATACTTCTGCCAAACCTCTTGCTCAGGAAATCGCCGCCTATCGAGTATCAACACCTGATTGTCTACAAATTTCAGAGTATTGGAGGTCCGAATCAGAATAGCGTCGTCCAGGCTCAATATAAGCCCTCCTCATATGCTCATGCTAATAATCACTTCTATGCCCGCTGATGCTGGTATTAGCCGAATTCCAGTTCTGTCGCCAGCACTATTATGGCATAAATTACACCCGCCGGATAACCCGGAGCACTGCCCGGCAACGTTGCTGCACGCCGGACAGCCCAGCGCGTTGTCCCTGCAGATGCCGGATAGCCCTGTACCCTCAACCCAGGATAGACAAATTGATAGGTTGTTAGACATCAAACAAATGTAATCCTGGTTTCCCCAGGGGTATCTCCGCAAGAATGGAACCATCCCTGCCTACTATCATGCCGCCTCCAAAGCTGCCCCCATCCAGTTCCTTTTCGGAAAGATAGTTGACCATCAAACACACAGCACCTGTCTTCGCCGCGTATTCTGCGTACTCTGCTCTTTCCTCTTCATCCCACCGCTTCTGATCGTATGAGCCATCATTGAAACACCGGGCAAATGGGAATAGAAGCCAGTCTACATCCAGGGCCGTCACTTTTTCAACCAGGCCATAATCGAAAAGATCACCGCAAATTAGAAATGCAAAGGAACCCAACGGGGTTTCCACTCGAGGAATCGATTCACCGTGCCCATATACTGACAGATCGATGTTCGGGGCATGCCAACCAGGGGAAATTCTGCGGTATTTCAATATGACCCGTCCCTCGGGGTTTATAAGAACTGCTGTATCGTACAAGCATTTTCCGTCTTTCTCAAGTATCCCCGTCCCAACATATATCCCTGCATTGATTGCAGCCTGAGCCAGGGTATTCATGGTAGGGCCCCCCGGGACAGGTTCAGCAATGGCCGTATCGTGGCATGGATCATCATTGTTGATAAGGCCGGTTGGGGCCGCCTCACCGAAAAGCACGAGGTCGGCCTCGTTTCTGGCTGCTTCGTCAATAAACTCAAGCATCGCATGCAAGTTGCGGCCTGTATTTCTGGTCACTTTAGTCACAGCCAACCCAATTCTCATTTGCGTCATTCCTTTACTATCTTGCATCACCGGTATGATCCTCCCAGCCCATTTGGACAAAAACCCAAGGGGCCGCAAGAGTGACCCATAATCCAGCCAGGGCGTACCTCAATATGTTAAAGAACCCTTGATCAGGGAAGATAATCTTCAGAGCGTATCTAAGCACCAGGAATCCTAAGATTCCTGTGAATGCCTTGAGAACATTCTGTTGTAATGTGGCCTTTTCCTTCCAGCCGATAAATCTATCCTCCAACAGGCGGCCCAGGGACAGCCCCATTAGAACCCCCGCAAGCATGTGAGTTTCATGAGGATAGACGATGTAAGCAACCACAGGGATAAAAATGCAGCCCAAGATTCTAAGGTCTAACGAGAGTCTGTTCCTTTGGGAGATCCTGAATATCACAGCCCAAACAGCCAACACAATAAACCCAATTCCAATTCCGCCCAACACATCCTGGGGCCAATGAACATTCAGATATATTCGTGATGCCGATACAATGACAACAGCGAGAGCGCCAACCGTGTAAAGCCACCTCTTCCGGGCCTCCGAAGACAGCCACCCCCAGAAAACAGTGCTGCCCTGAGCGTGGCCGCTGGGAAAAGCATATCCTCCTCCGGTTTCAGGATGTATTACCCGGACAGTAGAAGTGGCAGGCGGCCTCGGGATACGAAAGACAAACTTTAGGTAACGGTTGAGAAAGTCAGACGACAGAAATACTACGCCCACTCTGTAACCTACTTCCTTGCTCCAAACCCAGTACAGCAAAGGCAATGCTATAGTATAGAAAATCTCGGAACCCACGCTAGTTATCAGGTAAACCAGGGTATCCATGAAAGGCGAACTGAACCTCTGGAGGAATTCAGCCCACGACGTAGTCAAAAATATCACCTCCCTCCCCATTGTTCTAGGAAAAGCAGTTTCTTACCTCTGTCAGAGAACTGGAACAAACACCCTTGAGTTGTCGTCCTACAACAGATAAAGGATAAACCCGTAATCGAACAGGTAACTGGTACCGTACACAAAACAGTGGTAAACTTTCGAGATAATATATTGTACAACCAGCAATGGACTAGATGAGATCAAAAGGGGCAAATATCAAGCCAGAAAAACTGGCTTTGGTTTGTTTTGACTAGTCAAAACAAATAGACAAATACAGACAACGAAGGAGTCTTGCTAAATGTGGCCTTCTACGGACAAACGGTCTGCTGAATTAACGCGAACTTGGAGGTCTTTGAGATCTTCAAGGCCTCTGCGGTCTTTGCCGTATTTGTCTTTTTCACTGCCTTTTGTATCAAGGACACCCGGGCTATCAAGGAAGCCTTCACATTCTCGGCCATCTTTGCTGGCCATGCTATTATGTCTGTCCATGTCCATGACCTTCCTGTCAGGATGCGTCAAACCGCCTTCAGAAGAGCCTGAAATTCCTAAACTGGTGTTGGAGCCAACACTTGTTTACTCAACCACTCTCTCAGGGTGGGCATGGACAAATGAACCTTCTCAGGCCATTTCACCTGATGGCAGATACCTTCTTCTTGCTCAACATGACAGCGATGCTACGCGGTTGGTTGCCTTTCCCCTTCCGGCTCGTGTGGCAGGCGATGAGCAAAACTCCAGTGAACCCGGCAAGTTCCAGGATGAACCTGTTGTCCTTCGTTCAGTGGATCGCCAATGGACTATAGATAACGGTTTGGAGTACATCCCTATAGGGTGGCTATCAGATAATGAGTGCCTGTTTGTATCCAGCGGCAAGCAGGACCAGGGAAAACATAGAAACAAACAAGGGATTTCTGTCCTTGCCGGTGATATCACCCAAAAACAGGTAAGAGAACTTGCATTCATCCCTCTTGAATATGCCCTTGTCAGAAACGCAGCCCTAGATACCGAGCACAACATGCTTATCCTTGACGCGTCAAACTCAATCATTACTGTAGATCTGGAATCCTATGCAGTGAATACAGTCAAACAGGAGCCTCCTACATTCCAGGGCTCTCTGGCTGCAGAATTGTCACCTGACAGGACCGCTGCCGTATACAATCTCCATGAGGAGGGCAAAAACGGCGTCTACATGCTGGACCTTGGAACAGCCGCTGAGACTCCCCTGATCCCGAGCGGCGATACAATGAGTTTCTACCCGGTTTGGTCACCTGATGGCCAATACGTTGCAGCATACACTGTTGCCAGAAAACCCGGCGCAGACAGCCGAGAGGCCATAGATACCTCGGCGATGAATTACGAGCTCTACCTGGGCGAAGACTCACCTATGCCTTTTGGAGCCAGCATAACAATCGTGGATAAAGCGGGCCAACCGGTTAACGAGGTCAGCATAACAGGCAGAATTCTAGGCCATCTCAAATGGTCTGCAGACTCAAAACACATTGGGTTCGTTTCATGTGCAAAACCGAAGCCTGCACAAATAGGAGCAACCTCCGGACCCGACGGCGGTTTGGAAAGCGATGCACAAGGCAACTGGGAAATCCCTTCACTAAGAGCTGACTCAATGTGGATTGCAGATGTTGCCACTGGAGCCACTGCGAAAATAGCCGATCTGAGTTCGATATCTACCGGTGAAACAGTGAGCATCTACCCTCTGGCATTCAGCCCAGATTCTAAAGGACTCTTCTACCAGGTCATTCAGGAAAAGTCCAATTCGATCTGGTATGGGGCAAAAGATCAGGCCCAGACCCAACCAGGACAGACAACCCCGGTAAAGGTAATAGACGGATTGTGGTATGAAAATGATCCCCTGCCTGTGTTTGATAATCAGTTGTCTGCGATTATTGGCGAAACCGGAGCGACCGGAGGAACCGGAAATCCGGGAGGCGCCAAAGATCCCGGCGAGTCCGGAAATGGCACATCCGCTGTAGGTTTATGGCTCCTCGGCGATAAGGGTTTTCTAAAAGCCAGCCAATGGCAGGCAGTAACAGGTATAACCATGGCCCACAACGAGCAGACTCTAGTCATATACAGTTATCTCGGAAACGACCAGTTTGAAATCAGGGTCTACTCCATGTACATCACTGCCCAGTAAAGGCCCATGCAGGCAAGTCTGGTTGAGTTTCGGATGCTGACAGCCGGCCTGCCGGCAAATTGCTCCCGGGCCGGCTAAAGGCTGGTTAGAGGCTAAAATAGGCTTCTGCCCTTTACTTTCTGCCTGTAACCTGATATATTCTTCCAAAGCCAATGATAGGGACAGATAACCCGCTAACCGGGCTCAGAGAGTCGCCGGCAGGTGAAAGGCGATGCCGAGGGGCGGGCGATAGCACCCTTGAGGCGCAGGCACAAAAGGCCTGGCACCAAACAGCCGGCCTGAGTATGCCTTGCCGGTTTCTGCCGTTATCGAGAATAGAGGCTTTGGGCAGCACAGGCTCGAAATATGCTCGAAGCAAACCAGGGTGGCACCACGAGAGCAGGCTCGTCCTTGAGACAGCCTGCTCCTTTATTTTTAACAACAGTATTCAGGGAGGTTTGAACATGTTCGATGTAGCAGTAATACGCCAGGATCGCAAAGCTGTTGAGGAAATGCTGGCCAGGCGGAACGCAGAAGCACCGCTGGATACCATCCTCTCTCTTGATGATAGGAGAATCGATCTTGTCAGAGAGATTAACGGACTTCGTGAGGAAAGGAACAGGGTGACTGAAAAGATTCCCACTTGCACAGACCCGGCCGAAAAAAAGGCTTTGATTGAGTCCAATCGTGAAATCCGTAAGCAGGTCCTGGACCTGGAAGAGAATCTTCGAAGTGTTGAACAGGAGTTAAGAGATCTCTTGCTTACAATGCCAAACATGATAGCCCCTGACGTTCCCTATGGAGAGGACGAATCGGGTAATGTTGAAGTGAAGAAATGGGGCCAGCCCCGTGAGTTCACTTTTCAGCCACTGGATCACGTAGAACTAGGCGACCGGCTGGGCATTATCGATATTCCCAGAGCTGCAAAGATCATGGGATCTCGGAGCTACATTCTGAAAAGCGATGCTGTCTATCTCGAGTTTGCCCTGGCAAGGTTTGCCCTTGACCTTCTTGGAGCAGAAGGTTTTACCCCCGTCATTCCCCCTGTCATGGTCAAAGAAGAGATACTGGTAGGTACAAGACACTACCCATTCTTCAAAGACCAAATTTACCGGATCGAAGGTGAGAACCTTGGGCTGGTGGGAACCTCAGAAATACCTCTGGCTGCTCTCCATACAGGCGAGATTCTGGCGCCCGAACAGCTGCCTGCCAAGTACGCAGGTTTTTCACCCTGCTACAGAACAGAAGTAGGAAGCGGCGGCCGCGACATTAGAGGCCTCATACGAGTCCATCAGTTCGACAAAGTTGAAATGTTCGTGTTCTCCGAACCGCAAAAATCCGAAGAAATGCACGAATACATGCTTTCGCTGGAAGAACAGGTCTACCAGGCGCTTGGAATACCTTATCGCGTCGTGAAGATGTGCACCGGAGACCTTGGGCCCATTGCCTACAAGAAGTATGACATAGAGTTCTGGCATCCGTCAGAAGGCGTGTACCGGGAGATCACCTCCTGCAGCAACTGCACAGACTTTCAGGCCAGGGGGCTGAATATCAGGTACCGCCCGGCAGATGGCGGAAAACCCCAGTTCGTGCATACGCTGAATGGAACAGCCATTGCCATGAGCCGGACCCTGGTCGCCATAATCGAAAACTACCAGGAGCAGGACGGCAGCATCACAGTCCCTGAAGTCCTGCGCAAACATATGCCAGGCAACCTGGCAAAAATCTGCACCAGGTAAAGCTTCTGGAACGCAAGAACCGTCCCAGTGGAACGCGGGGACGGTTCTTGCGTTCCACTACTCTACAAACACGGCTGAATACCAGTTCACCTGGTCATTCTCATCTTTTAGGGTCTGAATCGGCAATCCAAATTTCCGCACAGTCTTGAAAACATCAATCCCGACGCTGTGAAAGGCCGGCCTGGCTCTCTTCACATTGGCACAGGGCTTGCCATGAAAACCTGCACATTCCTTGCAGAGGGCACAGTCACTCAGGGAAAACGCAAAATAGTACCCCTTAACAAACGCCTCTCTCTCAAGGGCAAAAGACACTTCGTGAGAAACTCTCTTATCGGTCGAGTGGACTATAACGCCCCACTCATACCGCCTTAGAACCTGCTCATACTCCCATGGCCTTAAAGACCCGGGCCTGGACGGGCACGTGTGCCCGTGTCCCCAATCCCCGCAGCCGAACGCGCACTTCAAGATGGTCCTGGGATCAAAGGCAATATCGTCAATCTTGAAGGGCACAGCATGGTCCGCTCCCATTTCCTGGGCCATGTCAACCAGATGCCTAGCAAATTCTGTGTTCATACTGCCTGTGCCGTTTCCCGGCACCCTCCCCTCCTTCACCTGGGTCGAAAATATCTTTGGGAATGCTCCTGAAACTGCCTGCTAAGTACTTTAGGCCATTCTATCAGAGAATTCTCCTTTTTACATATATGGGCACAGAGCAAACCTAGTATCAAACCGGTATATGTGGGACTATAAGTTAGGCCAACTAGATCATCACTCACATAATTCAACTGGAGGTAATGAAATGGCGAAAGTCCACGAAGTGTACAAATGCGACATATGCGGAAATATCGTAAACGTTTTGCATGGCGGTAAAGGCCAGCTGGTCTGCTGCGGAAAACCAATGGCCCTCTTGAATGAGAAAACCTCTGCCGATGAAGGCCTTGAAAAGCACGTACCTGTTGTTGAAGAAGGCGAAGTGCTCACAGTTAAGGTAGGAGCAACAGAGCATCCCATGGCCGAAGCACACCACATTGAGTGGGTCGAGGTACAGGAAAACACTGGCAATGTGCAGGTGAAGTTCCTAGACCCCACCGAAAAGCCAATTGCCCAATTTAAGATCTCGGGCAAGCCAAATAAGGTCAGAGCATACTGCAACCTTCACGGACTCTGGAAAAACTAGCGGTAATCTAAAAGAAACTCAATGTCTTGATTTCGTCTCTTGAGTTCGTGCCTTGAGCCCGGAAACATAACGATCCAAGGCCGCTCCTAAATCGGTCTGGAGCGGCCTTCTTCTTTGGAATGTCCAACAATCACAACCCACTTACCCGGATAACCTCAACTCCCATAGATTCCAAACGCTCTATAAAGGGGTTAATGCCAACTACGTCTGAAGCAATGTGCCCCGAGATGATAAGGTTCTTACCTCTGGGGAACTCCTCCTTCAGTTTCATGAACTCCCCCAGCCCGATATGAATATACACTACAGTGCCGGTACCGTGCCTATAGTAAAGCCTGGCCAGTGAAGCACCTCCATTAGTGCCCGCTCCGTGAACAACAACTGTTTTCCCTGCAGGATTGCCCGGCTTGCCGATGCGCACCTCGATTTTCGTAGGTGCATTGGCCAACTCAGGCAAAGTGTACAATGCATCAACAATATCGGAAACCGCGGCCTTTTCATTACAGTGTCTGTCTACTGCAGCCTGCATGCGCTGCCGGCCTATTTCATCCAAAGGATTATGTATGTTCATAAATGGAATGCCTAGCAGCCTGGCGAATGACGGCGCGTGATCGTAATTGGCAGAATGCCTAATGAACGCATTTGACTGCTTCATTGCATCTACTGCCGCCCTTGCCTCACTTTCAGGAACTCCGTTCTTTACAGCCAGGTCCACATGAAGATCAAGAACCTCAGGGAAAGTAAGCACGCTTGAATCCGGATGGTGAGCTACCACACAGTCCACTCCCAATTGCTTCCCAACCAACAACTCTGCAACGCCGATGTCGATACCGAAAAGTATCTTCCTTATATTTTTTCCGGGAACATAGATGCGTGAATCTGCCGGAAACCTGGTTTGGCCTGCCATTTCTATGGCCAATGCCATTAGGCCTTCAGTAGTAAATCCTCTTGCTTCGCTGTTCATGTTAGTGACTCACCTCTGCATTCTATTTTTGTCAGTGCGGCTAATCACATCCTAACAGGTTATCATCAGACCATATGATGTACTTAGGTCACACCGTGATGACATCAGATAATCTTTGTTACTCGGGTTGCCTGTTTCCATTTCAACCAAATCTTTGTCCAGCATCTGAAGTCCTGCAAAGCCCGCCGCCATTATACCAAGAATTACAAGCAGCACGCTCGGATTCATGGCTCTGGCCAACCAACCACCGATAAACGTGCCAATAGGAGCAGTAAACTGTGCAATCACCCTGCGAACCGAAAACACTCTCCCCTGAAACTCAGGAGGTGTATATTTTTCAGCACAAAAGAAGTACGGAAGGTTCAATTATGGAACAGGTATTGAAGGGAAAATCGACAATCAAGCCAGCAGATGAGCATCTTGGCCCAATAGGCTCAATTACAGACCATTTGCACCCCCTCTAAAAGCATTATTGGCCCCAAAACCTGCCAGGTTTCTGCCCAACCCGGTACCAGAATCGACCAACTTCGGCTCAAACCTGGTATCAAAACCCGCCAGGTTTCCGCCAAACCTGGTACCAAAACCGACCGGCTCAGCCCAAATTCAGTAGAAAAGCCCCCGTTTATTTCCTTACTGAGGCATTACTGGCCCCAAAATCGACCAGGTTTCAGCCCAACCCGGTACCAGAATCGACCACCTTCAGCCCAAACCTGGTATCAAAACCGACCACCTAACGCCAGTACCGGTATCAAGATCGACCATTCCCACCAAAGAAGGTGACATTTTCACAGTCCAAGCAAACATCCGCCCCCCGAGGTGACAGAATCATAGTTCGTGGCAGGAGGATTTTTGGCCAGAAAGCACTGAGTCTCTAGTCAAAGTAAAATCGGCGTGCTACGCTAGAAGAGCCTGTTATGTCTTGTGTTTCAGAGAACCCTTTGGACGGACGTGATACTAGATGGCAGCTGAAGCGAAGATAGTAGTGCCTGATGGAGCACGAGAAGTGCACCGGTTTCTCACCGGCCAGCTTTCCCATATTGAAATGGTTAGTGAAGACGTAATCAGCACCGGCGACAAGTATATAGCAGTACTTGTATACCAGCACTATTTCTCAAGGGTAGGTAACCAGCTTGCCCTTGTGGTCATTATTTCAGGAGATTCGCACCGAACAACAGTAAAGTCGATCTCATGCGGGGCGGCCAGAGGTTTTCTCGACATATTCGACTGGGGAGCCACTGACGATTTCGCCAGCGAACCGATAACATATCTTCAACAGAAATATCGTCTGTAGCAGGCTACGTTAGAAAGGTATCTGGCCCGGCATCCATTCAGCCTGGCCAGCGGGATCCGGCACTCAATGCTTAGAATCCAATGTTAGGTACAACATACAATGCAGTCATGATCTACTGTGTGTCCAGCAGTAGCCAATTCCGTCTGCAGAACCTTGTATCTGTGCAGCCCCGTGGTACATCGTGATGCCGTTTTGCTTGAGCAGCAAATTCCGCCTACAGAACCTTGTATCTGTGCAGTCATGATCTACTGGCCAACAGCAGACGCTACCTTCCTGGCAAGACTCATAGTTTCATCAAAAGCCTCTGGATGCCCTTTGATTTCTCCTGGCCTGTCAACGCCTCTTACAAGCACCTTGCCTGCGTACCCGAAATCTATGGCATTAAACCAATATCGTACACAAGCAGAAATTCCCAAAAACAGTCTGTCGCCTTCTGTAGCCCCGCATGATAACAGCACACCTGTACCCGGAGTACTACGCCAGGCCTCCTTTCGCCGGTATTTCATATTGTAGAAGAGCTGG
This sequence comes from Bacillota bacterium, assembly GCA_040766745.1. Taxonomy (GTDB): domain Bacteria; phylum Bacillota; class Sulfobacillia; order Fermentithermobacillales; family Fermentithermobacillaceae; genus JAXGPX01. The sequence continues at coordinate 34,931 of JAXGPX010000007.1, read as the reverse complement.
CAGCGGTCGATCATTGCCTTAACGTGAGAAGGCAGTCCATAGAAGTACACAGGTGCAGAAAGGACTATAACACTGGCAGATTTTATCTTCTCGTATACTTCCTGCATCGAATCATTGTGAATACATTTCCCGCTAATGCAGTAATCGCAACCAGAGCAAGGGGCTATGTCCCTCAACACGATCTTCTCAATACATGAATCCGGTACTTGTCTACCGAACTCTTGAAGGAAGACATCCAGCAGCATTTCAGAATTGCCGTTCGGTCTTAGACTACCCGATATCGCAAGTACTTTTGTCTGGAACATAAGATCACTCCTTAAGTTCAAGCAAACAAGAAGTTCAAGCAAACAAGCCCGGAACTGCGTTTATCTCGGCCCCAAGGCCATCTGTACCCAACACACAAATCGGTCATCGGGTAAATCCATTTTACACGATTCCTACCTAAATCCACACTAACAGACATAATTCGTTTCGAGTGTGAAGGATTATTTTGTCCGTTAGTCGAATTATTATTTTTTAGGGGAGTTTCATCGAGGCTCCTAAGTGAAACCGGGTGGCGCATAGTCAGCGTTACACGCGTTGAACCGTAATCGAAGAACAGTAAATGAAGCAAAGATGGGGATATAACATGTACTCTTACTGGAGAAAGAACCTTTACGTGTCGCTCGTCATGTCGTTTGTGGGAATGGCATCGTTTACCCTTGTTACTCCGTTCCTGCCTTATGTGCTCAAATCCATGGAAGTCACTGAGAATCTGGCAACATGGTCCGGCCTGGCCTATTCCGCGTCGTTCTTAACTTCCGGACTAATGGCCCCGGTTTGGGGTTCTATTGCAGATAAGTACGGTAAGCGCCTTCAGCTCTTCAGATCCGGAGTTGGAATCGCCCTAACCTATGCTCTTTATCCCCTGGCTCAGACCCCTATACAATTCGTCATGCTGCGTGGACTCACAGGGCTCATGTCTGGTTTTATGCCTGCGGCAACTTCCCTTGTGGCTACCAACACTCCGGAAGAACACATGGGCTATGCATTAGGTATGCTTCAGGCTGCAAGTGCGGCAGGAGGCATATCCGGCCCTTTGCTGGGGGGAGCCATGGTCAGCCTTCTTGGAATACCTTTCACCTTTAGGCTATCTGCCTTGGTTCTGGTGATAATTACAGTCGCCTCATATTTTATGCTTAAGGAAGAGATCGACGGCGGAGATAAGAAGATCAACGTCATTGCCGACGTCAAGGAATGCTTTACCAACAGAGATCTAGTTGCCGTTTTCATATGCCTGTTTCTGGTCCAAGCAGCAATTCAGATGACTCAGCCCACTCTGGTTCTGTACATAGACGAAATCGCACAAACCAAAGGCAAAGATTCAAGTCTCATCAGCGGCACTGTCTATTCTATCGCCGGCCTGGGTACAGTCCTGGGCGCGACTCTCACAGCAAGGCAAAACAAGGGTACCCCGGTGAAATCATCGGCCAATAATGGAGCCAATGTCTCAAACAACGTAAGTACCTCGAATAGATCACCCAACCACTGGTTCACCGTAGGGCTCCTGGGGTCGGCAGTGTCGATTGCGTTTCAGGGCACGTGGGTCAATCTAGTGGCCATCTCCCTTTTCCGCATGATTTTTGGGCTATTCAACGGAATACTTACGGTTGCAGGCAACGTTCTTGCTGCCCAATCAGTTTCAAGGGAGTTCAGAGGCAGGGCGTTCGGAGTGCTTAATGGCGTATTGCCCTTGGGCTCTGTGACCGGGCCTATCATCGGAGGTGCCATGGGTGACTCTCTGGGCCTGGGGAGTTCCTTCTATGCTTCAGGTGCAATGTTTATTCTTTCAGCATGGCTCTTTGCGGCTTTCGAAAGAAAGAAGACACACTCAAAGCCTGGAACGGTCGGGCATTGCCAATAATGGAGCCTATATCCGGGAATCAGAACAAAACCCACCGGCCGTTGAGGTAACGGCCGCCGCATGCCGGCTGCAGGAGTCTCTTTATTACTGTGAGAACACAAACCTAAAGCCGTCCCAGACGTACTTCGCGTCTAGACGAGCCCATTACGGCTTATGACAGTGATAATACCGGTTTCGCCGTCTCCAAGCACGCCTAACTCTCCTTGGGCATCACCCAGATAGTAAATGAACCCGTCGTCCTTATACCCCCGGGATTTCAGCGTAGGAATGCGGCCGTTTGCTGCTACAGTAAACATAATGTAACGATACTCGCCGCTACCATCACCTACACGGAAGCCAATAGGTACATCCAGACGCCTGTCGTCATTGTAATCTAGCGCAATAAGAGTTACGGGCCGCCTAAAGGTTAATTTCTCATCACCAAAATACTGATTGAGAGACCGGCGGTCCAGTTCAATTCCTCTGTCATTGAAGACAACCAGATCAAAGATTCCCGATACCGATTTGCCCCAGGTAATGCCGGCAGAAGACGTCTGAACAATACATAAGGTGTTGACGATAAAACATACAGGCCCCCATGGTTTAAGACCATGAGGGCCCAAGTTCACCTACCTGGCTTTAGGCACGAATGACACCTGCCACAAACCAGTCCATTTCCCTATATCAACCTACTTCAGGATTCCCAGCCAATCTCCAAGTACGAACTGGATACGGCCAATGAGAAGAGCCATTCTGCCCATGACAGTAGTACCGAAAGCGGCACCGAATGCCACCATCAATACCATCCGCCCTGACTGAGGCAGAATGCTTACCGGGCCACGCAGTTCCCTTGAGAAGAAGAAATAGCTAAGAGATGCAATCACAAAGAGGAGCAACAAAATATCATTGACGCTGCCAACTTTTATGGTTGCTGCAATCTGCTGAGTAAAGTCGCCGTGGATTGCCCCACGTACCGCTACACCTGTTCCGATACCTACCATCACTGATACAGGATATCTTGCCACCCACGAAGACTTGGTATATCTGGCATATAACAGAATTCCAAGTATCATAGGAATAATCCAGACCATCTGGCCTGACTTAATCGGTTGAATAGCAGTATCGCGAACGTTATTATACGCCATGACAACAGCGTGGCCGGCACTGACACCAACATACAAGTGCTCAGCGGAGCGGTAGAAGGGGTTTTCTTTCCACACAAGGCTCAGTATGGCGATAGTAATCAAGCCTGCTACCCACGTGCCAAAGTTGAGACTCATCTAACGCACACCCCTTCCTGTGTCTGTTGCAGCTTTGCCTGATCTCTTCTCTGCTATGTTAGCAATATTACGAAGTACAATCAGGATTACGATAAGCAAGTGAGCCAGGGACTGTGCGTCCATGGCAGCCACTGCCTTACCAGGTTGATTCAGAAGAAGTTCGTATTCAGCAGCACCGGGAAGTCCTCCAAGAATCCCTTTGACCTGCTGGGCCTGGACATAAGGTGCTACCTGAGTGATAGCAACTGCCGGTACCCCGCATACCAGGGGAGTCTTGTAGGTGCCATAGACCTGGCGGACATAGTCTTCAGGCCCAGGGGTTCCAGGAGCAATGGTAACGATCATATCAATGTCTGCAGCAGTCTTAATGCCATCCATAATGGCAAAAGACGAGCTGGCTTTGCCGGAAATATCAGTGTTGAAGGTCCCGGGAATGTCTGATGCAAAAGCCGCAACTGCACCCTGGCCTCCAGCCCTGTAACCGAGGTTCACATAATCTACTCCGTATTCCTTATCGCCCCAACCCGAAGTTGCGAAGGCCTTGTCGCCAAGCATAGGGCCCTGAGGCGTAAATGACAGTCCGATTACTTTGACGTCTTTAGCAAGAAGATGCCTTAGGACGGCAATGGCCTGTGGCTCCATCTCAGCCGCGTTACCCGGAGAGTAGTCAAATCCGAATACTACAACTGAGCCGGGTGTCAAGGCATCGACGACCTTATATGAAGTCTCTGTCTCACTGCTAATTTTGATTGGTATGCCAATGGGCTTAAGAAGAGGGCCTGCCAGCACCACTAGCAATACTACGTACATCCATGTCTTTGGTATAGATTGCAGGCGTTGTATCATGGTCTGTCCCCTCCCTTATTCCCGTTGTCCAAGGTAGCTTTTGTCCATACCGAGGAACATCTTAATCGCACTGGATACAACTCCAAGAGCTGCACCCATCATGATAGCCCTCATACCGGCTGTATTAGGCACGGCCTGTATCCAGGCGCTGGCTACAGGGAAAAAGCCTGAAATCACGCTGCCAATAGGGGCCTTGCCAAGCATCACGATTACAGCAGTCACCAGAAGAAGCCAGCCCTCAAGGTTCCTGGCTGAGAATGATCTGTAAGCTGCAGTAACAATATAGAATGCTATAGATGCATACATTGTGGCTGACGCAGGTGAAAGGATGTTTGAGAACATGAAGTCATATGCAGGGCTCGTAGTTCCAAAGCCAATACCCAGAACTATCATGACTATCATAGAACCCATAAGGAGGATGCTGAAAAAGGAGTCAGCCTCACGCCTCATAATCGTCCTAGAGTGTCTGCGCAGAAGGTTTACGGCACCAAGGGCCATTGCAAATGCTGCAATTACAATACCCCAGGAACGCATAACCAGAGCAGACTGCTTAATCCACGCCAATGCCGCAATATCTGTAACAAAGAAGTCCAGTATCATGATCAGCGCAATTGCTGTCATTATTATCACAGGCAGTGTAGTCTTCAAATGAGCTTCACCTCCATACTTCTTCGGAATCTACATGTTGACAAGATTAACAATTGCGTCACTTCCAAAAGCCAATAGAATAGCTCCAAGGCCCATTACTCCAATGGTGACCACTTTGGCTACGTCCTGGCCCATAACAACTGCAAGTTGAACGGGGTCTTTTGAAAGATAGGCGCTTGCTGCGTATATTTCTTCACCCATTAGACAATAGTCAGAAGCAACAACCAAGAAAGGAAGCTGTGCAACTGTAGCCGAACCGGTAACCTGTATTCCACCGGTCTGAGCTCCTGCCTCAGTGAGCAAGAGGGACTCGGCGTACCAGGCTCCGATCATAATATTGGCAGCTACCTGTTCTCGGTACATGATTCCTACTGCAGCGGCAGCGTAAGCAAACTGCTCAGCACCGATGAATCTTACCATATCGGATTTGTACTGCTCAGATTTGCCTTCTGCAAGGAAGCTCTGTTTAACGACTTCTTCTGCAACAACATACACGTCAGGCATCATTATTGTGGTTACAAGGTTGGTATCATACTTGGCACACAACTTAGCCACGTGAGACAGAACCGAAAGTCCGGCCAAGGTCTGAGGTGACCTCTCGTGGGTCAACTCTACAATACCCGGGCTGAAGTGAACAGGCCGCCCCATCTCAGTAGCCCTACCAACAGCTTCTTCAATAGCATCCAGAGCTGCCAACTTACGTATCTGGGGTACCTTTCCCTTTCTGGCTGCGGTTATGAAATAGCCTAGCAGGAGAAAAAGCAATATTAGAACGGAAAACGAGAATTGCTTGCCAGCTACTATCATAGATACACCTCCTGGAAAATCAAATACTCTTCAGTAGTACGGCGTTTACTATAACGATTGTTAGTATGATGATGCTGCAATCCCTCCAGTAATTTACCAGACAACTTCAAGACATCATCAAGACCAACCGGCAACCAAAAGTGCTAGGTTACCTTACCAGGTATGCTGAACATTTACATTCCATGCACATCAAACCTGGCGTTGGGGCCCGGGACTCTCGGTACCTGCCTCGTTGTAGAGCCAGGTACAATGGCCTGTAACCACCTCCCCCCCTTGAAAACCTCGGGCACACTATCAGATTACAACTTGATAATAACCTGCAAATATTGTGCCACGAGATATCCTTCGGTGCTGTATTTGGCTGTTATGCTGGGCTTTCGCCATACCGGCCATGCTAAACAGCCAATCGCAGACTGCCTGGAGTGTTCGGATTTGCGAACACCCGCCAGTCATCTTGGCCCTGGCATTCGCAACTCAGAACACAGCCGCACTCCAATCATAATCCTTAGAGACAATCCGCCTTTATAGCAATCATATCAATCCAACTATAGGAATGTACATGACAAAAACACGAAGTAGAAGCAGGTTATTGGAGTTTCGCCCATACTTTGCCGGTAATTGGCTCAGATTTCTACCGTAATATCCTTGCTGCGGCGGTAAAGAATGGACACTATACTATATTGTATGTTAAGATTTTTCTCGGTCCAGATTTGCCACTGATCATATTTGCCATGCTGCCATAGCCGTCTGTCGTTGAAACACTCAAGAACGCAAGGCTGATCCATATGTCGAACTTCGGGCCTCTATAAGGGGGTATTCTCTTGATCAAGGCAGACAGTCTCACCAAAAAGTACGGTGCACTTACTGCTGTAAGCAATTTGAACCTTAGGATAAGCCCTGGCGAAGTGTTTGGCTTTCTTGGGCCAAACGGAGCCGGGAAAACAACTACTATACGAATGCTTGTAGGCCTCCTCTCACCTACATCCGGGAGCGCAGAGATATGCGGGATAAATGTATATCAAGATCCGATAAAAGCCAAGTCGATGATAGGTTTTGTTCCCGATACTCCTGATTTGTACGAAAAACTTTCAGCCCGTGAGTTTCTTGAGTTTGTGGCCGATCTCAGAAAGATTGACTCTCAAACTGCCGCCGGCCGTATCGATAACCTGCTCGGCCTGTTTGATCTTGCGAACAGGCAAGACGAACTGCTTGGAGGATATTCTCACGGTATGCGGCAGAAGATTTGCATAGCCGCGGCATTAATTGGAAAACCCAAAGTACTGTTTCTTGACGAACCTACTGTAGGGCTTGATCCTCGCAGCGCCCGGTTGGTAAAAGACATCCTGCGTGAATTTGCCGATGAAGGCGGCACTGTTTTCTGCTCCACCCATATCCTGGAGATAGCCGAAAAGATGTGTGACCGCGTTGGCATTATTCAAAAGGGCCGGCTCATTGCAGAAGGCTCAGTTGAAGAGTTAAGGCATAAATCTCTGTCAAGCGAAGGTGCAGAGGACAAAACCCTGGAAGACCTGTTTCTCGAACTAACAGGTGGCGAAGAGCACACTGAACTGATTAGGCATCTGGGCAATTCTGAAAAGGCCCGATGAGTCCAGAAGGCTTTGTAGGTGATTTCTTAATCGGTTAAAGCGGTTCCTGTAATTGGCAGCGGGCAGCCTAGAAGGGGGACTTCAAAATTGGAGTATACATGGCTAATTCTAAGGCGGGAATTGCGTACCATTTTCTCTTCCAAATCCAAAGAAGGTCAGAAATCACTTGCACGATTGATAGCCAGCCTAGGATCTGGCATTGCCCTAATGGTAGCAGTGACGTACGGAGCTTTCAGGCTCTTTCAGTCCATTAATAACCTCCTGGTATCATTTCCCGGCCTTGCGGCTCTTGTATCCCTCAACCTACTCAACGGCGTCGCCATGTATATGCTGTTCATTTTTGTCATATCCGGGTTTCAAATAAGCTACAAAACCTTCTACGAATCAGGAGACATAGCATTTCTTCTAACTCAACCTGTGCCAACCAGATCAGTTTTCGGAGCGAAATTCGCAGGATCTTACGTATCCATGACTTCCGTAGCTCTTCTATTCGGTTTGACTGTCTGGGTTGGATTCGGCATTGCAAATTCAGCCGGGCCGTTGTTCTACATAGCGTCAGCAACTGCCTTTCTCCTTCTTACCCTGTTCAGCCATGCCGTGATATCCCTGGCCCTTTTGGCCGTTATGAGATTCACTCCCGGACGCAAAAAGAAACAGACAGTCATGGTGATTTTGGGCATTCTCGCCGTCTTTGCTGTGTTCATATCACAAATGGCCTCTTCAGCAATAACCGGGTCGGGCAATACCGAACAGATACTGCAAGCCATCGGTAATTCCGATTTGAACTCTGCCTGGTACCTGCCTACCACATGGACGGTAAACGCCATTCTTGGTACGCTTCCTGGATTTGACGTAAACGCCGGGCTCAACATGGCTGCCCTCGCAGTGGCTTCTCTGGGAATAACATGGGTATCCCTGAAAGCTGCAGATCTGTGGTTTATAAGCGCGTGGTCCAGCCAGGGCGATGAAGATCCCGGTGAGGCGAGGAAACGGCGAACTGCCAAAACAGAAAAACGAGATAAAGCCAGAGCTGCTAGGTTAGCGCAAGCCAGGGCAAAGGGCACGTCCCCCAGGCGAAAGGCTGGCTTCAGAAGCATCTACCAGGCCATATTGCTTAAAGACCTGTCTATGTTGAAAAGGGAACCCCTTGGGTGGTACCAGATTATAATATCCATGGTGGGCCTCGGTTTCTGGTACTATAACGTCAGCAAAAACGTGCAGCCCGGAACAAACGAGCCAATTGGTTTTTCGCTCGTAGTGATGATATCAATTCTGGCAGCCACCACAAGCGCCCAAACAGGCGGAATCTCCCTAAGCAAGGAAGGGGGAGCATTCTGGCTACTTAGAAGCAGTCCAGTGAACCCACGCGAGCTCTTCTGGGCAAAGGCCACCTACGCATGGGCTCCTTCTTGCATATTTGCTACCGTTGCTATGGTGGCAGCCACTACACTGGGATTTCCCGGCCTGAACTTGTGGAAACACCTTTTCACTGTGCTAGCAATAATAACGACCATGTCTTTCATTCAAATCATGCTGGATATTTTGTACCCTGACTTTGTCATGAAAGTTGAGTTCGGGACGTCCTCAAAAGGCCAGGGGACAGGTAAACTGCTAACTACCATGTTCCTGTCAATGGGAATAGGTATAGCTCTCGGACTTCTTGCAGAACTTCCCCACTTTGCAGCCACGAAAGGCTGGTTTCCATCGATCAGCCTACCGTTTCTGCAGATCCTATGCTATGGCGCCCTTGCCCTGATTGCACTGGGATCAGTGCTAATCGTCCAGGCAAAAGGCACCAAAAGGCTAGAACAGCTGCTCACCGACATGTAAGACAGAAACCGAAAAGACAGAGACGGTCCTGGTTTTCGGTTTTCCGCAACATGGAGACACTAAAGCAAATCCGAAACGCAGGGTCTTCCCCGTTCCGGAGTAACAAGGAATCCTTGATGGAACAGTCGAACCGTCCCCTCGTTCCAAGGAGTCCTCTATGGAACGCTCGAACCGTCCCCTCGTTCCAGTTCAGCGCCTTGACGCTATTTGCGACCTTGCCCTTTGCATTGAGTGAAGCGCAAGGCTGACAGCAATAATCGCGTAAGCGATGAACACTCGAAAATACTCTCCTACCTGGGCACTTCCAAGCAGGTTCTGGCCTGCGTATGGAGACACAATGAAGAGTAAGTGGAACAGGAATGTGCCTAGAAGCGCCTGGCCAACAGTGGCCCTTGACACAGTCGCCCCTCCCACAAGCACTGCCGCAATGGCAAAAGTTGCTATCTGCCCATGGCTGTCGTACACGTTCAAAGTACCGATATTCTGCAAGAACATAATCTGTCCAATAGCCCCCAACACTGTAGAAATCATCATGGCAACTATCCTGGTTCGGTCCACCTGAATCCCTGCAACCTGGCTTACCTTCATGTCCTGGCCTATGGCTCTGATATCCTGTCCCAGTTTTGTTCTGTAAAGCCCGGTGACGAGCCACGCAAGAATCGCACTAAGAGCCAGGGTAGCAAGTGGAACCTGCACCTTCCCCACCTTAACCATTGCCAACTCATCAAGTACCCACTTGATCGACTTAAGTTCAACAGTGTTTCGCAACCCTATTCCGCTTGGAAGCACCATATCCTTGTTTGAAAAAGGTATTACGGTACCTATTCCAAACAAAAACACCAGCTGATATATGCCATTCATGAAGAACCCCAGGATCATCCCGGCAATCATTTCCCTGCCCTTGGCTTTATTCATGATTTTCCCTATCATATAGCCGAGTCCAAGGGCCAGAGGAATAGCCACTAGACACGCCACCGAAAATCCAAACATGCCCGGAATCTGCCTTGCTGCAACAAAAATCAGGCCGGCTTGGCCTGCCATGGCTCCGACCACAAGGCCGAAGTTGAGCCCTAACCCTGCCATAACCGGAATAACCAATGACAACACCAAAAATGAGTTCCGGCTCATACGAAATACTACCTCTTGGAGAAGGAAAACTGGAGGCTTACCGCTCCATCTCACACCCAAAAGGCAAAGGCCAACAAACATTATGGGCACTATATTAAGCCCGAGAAACTGCTGAATGTTCTTCCTATAATCCCTATTCACCGTTGCCACCTCCGTGCCCCCGGGTCAATGCATAGAGTACCATCCCATTAGAGACTATAAGCCGCACAATCTCGCTAATATCCCCGCCGATTACACTTTGGGCCACCGGGACCGTTGTAGCCAACAGTGACTGAAAGAGAAACGTGCCAATGAGAGCATTTGATACAGATGCTGATGAAGGGGTAGCCCCGCCGATCAATACTGAAGCAACGGCAGGGAAGGCCATAAGCAAAGGAGCCGTATACAGCTGGATAAAACCGTAGCTTTGGGCATACACAATTATCCCAACTGCCCCTAACGCCGTGGAAATCGCAGTCCCTACTATTCTCATACGTTCACAATTAACCCCTGCGGCCCGTGCAAAACGCTCATTCTGCCCTGCCAAATCCATAGCGATTCCAACTTTAGTCATCTCGAAAATCTTGTAGGCGGCAGTAAGCCCAAGTACAATCAAAATTAACCCTGTAGGGATTTCCACCCGGCCAATCTTGAACTTCAATAATCGATCAAACAGGTGGCCAAAGGTATCTTTCAGACTGATTGTAAGCCGGAGCCCCTTCCCACCCAAAACCCATATGAGCTCAGGATTCCTAAACGGAAGTACCAACCATGAAATGCACATAATAGATACGGCTGCAAATCCGGCGTACGTCCCAACCATCATTTCCTGGCCTTTGACCTTATTGAGGAATAATCCAAAGCCAATCCCAAGCAATGTGCCAAGCCCGGCGCCGATAACCATGGCCAGGAGAAGGCCGTCAAACCCTCTGAACCCTAACTCCAGGGCTGAAACCATACCGATTAGGCCGGCTAGCAATCCGATTGGAAGGCCAAAGTTGGGGCCTATCCCACATTGAACCGCAGGAACCATGGCCAGTGCCATAACTGCATTCATGGCAAACCTGCTAATGGAATTGCTCATCAGATTATGCAGGGGCAAACCTTTTATTCCGCCAAGGATGAAAAGGGCAATCACAAAACCGCCTACTGTAAGCCTTGGAAGCCCTACAGTATTAAGCAATTTGGTAAGGCCCTTTAGTCTATCAGTGTCTGAATTCATCTATGCCTCCACCCTCCTTCCGGACATGGTCAGGCCAAATCTGGCGTTTGAATCATCAGGCGAAAGAATATCTACAAGTTTCCCTCCATATATAACGGCGATCCTGTCACAGACTTTGCGGAGTTCTGCAAGTTCGCTGCTTGTAAGTATGATTGTCATTCCTTTTTCTCTGTTTAGGCTTACCAGCAGATCCAAGATTTTTTCCTTGGCTCCTACATCTATGCCTCTCGTAGGCTCAGACACAAGCAGGATCTCAGGCTCCAATGCAAGAGCCCGGGCAATGCAAACCTTCTGTTGATTCCCACCGCTAAGCCGCCTAACTATCTGATCTGGGCCGGTACACCTGATGTCCAATTCCCCAATCATCTGCCGGGCAAACTCCCGGGTGCTCTTTTTATCCCGCACTTTGATCCCGACCGATCTGACGCCAAAGCTTTTCTGGAACATAGATTTAACCAGAGTGGCAACAACGGTTACGTTATACTCAATAGGCCGGTCAAGAATAAGCCCTACTACCTTGCGATCTTCTGAAAGAAACGCGAGTTTTCGCTGATACGCCTGCGCCGGATTATTCAAAGGAATCTCTCCGCCGTCTTTCATCACAAACCCTGTAGCCGGGAAAAGGCCCATTATTCCGTTACTGATACCAATCTTACCCTGCCCTGCAAGCCCACCTATTCCAAGAATCTCGCCACGCCGGACACCAAGGGAAATACCGTGCACCTCCTCCCCCGGCATATCCACGTGTAGGCCCTTAGTATCAAGGATTATGTCTTCATCGCTTGGTTCTTTGGTTCTTTTTGCATAGTCGGGCCTTTCTACTTTGCGCCCTACCATCAGCTCTGCGATCTGGGCTATGGTAGTGTCTGAAGCCCCAAGTTTGGTTACAACTTCCCCATCCCTCATTACTGTGACGTTATCGCATATTGAAAGTACCTCGTCGAGCCTGTGGGAGATGAATACGACAGCTACTCCGGCGGCTGCTATTTTCTTTATTGCGGACAAAAGCTGCTCTGATTCAGTTTCTGTGAGCAAAGCAGTAGGTTCATCGAAGACAAGGAGTTTGACACCTTCTTTATCAACCTCACGGGCGATTTCGATAAACTGCATGTAGCCAACAGGCAATCCTGCAATTGGGAGCATCTCGTCGATTCCAAGGCCAACCATGTCAAGGGATACCCTTGCATCTGAGGCAATTTTGGGCCAGTCCAGTTTCATCATGCGTGGCCCAAAAAACCTTGTTAGGAACGAATCTTTCAGTGGTTCGCGGTTAAGTTTGATATTCTCGGCAACTGAAAACCCTGGAATCAACATGAACTCCTGGTGCACCATACCTATTCCTGATTCCAAAGCCTGGCGCGGAGAATCGAAGAACACAGGATGCCCGCAAAATTTGATTTCTCCGTGGAACCCACCGGTGGAATGAATCACAGGCATTCCGAAGAGTATGTTCATCAAAGTGCTCTTTCCTGCGCCGTTTTCTCCAATAAGTCCATGAATTTCCCCGGGCTTAACTCTCAGCGTTACATCGTTCAATACACGGTTGCCAAAGAAGTACTTAGTAATACCATGCATCTCCAGAACGTAATCTGTCATTGCCCCAACTCCCCAAGGAAAATATGGGGAGAAGCCCCTGCCTGTTATCTTTAAGGGCGGACTATCTCCCCTTCTATTTACTTGTCTTTGCCGAAAATCACCGAACCAACGATACCGAGGAACATGTTGCCTTCTTCGCTATATCGCTGCAACTCTACTGGGACTCCTGTTTCTTTTTCCAGTGCCTTGGATAGGTCGTCGGTGTTTGTTAGTTCAGCCTTGCCTTCTACAGCCAGAATCGCCAATTCAATTCCGCCTCTAAGAAGAGCCATGTTGATGGGTACCGGCCAAGTTGCAAAACGGCCGGCTCCGCCCTTTTCAACAACCTTCTCGTCAATGGCAGCGACGATTTTGGCCATATCTCCCGCTATGCCGCTAACATCCAAACCAAGGGCTCCTGGATAACCGTGGGTGGGGCTTGGACAACACTGCTCAGGGAAAATGGCGCCGTTCTCAAGAGCGGCCGTAATCAGAGGTTCTTGCATACCGCAGTTGGTGCTAAAGACAGCGATGTTCTTACCATGCTGTTCCACCTGCCTGGGTACATCTTCGAGGATGAATTTCTGAGCGCCTGGAATTCCATCTGGGCCCATTGGGTCAGGAGCAGTCACGAAAATGAATTCAAGGCCCAAATTCTCACATTCTTCTTCCATTTGGTCACGCCGTTTGGCAAGAAGTTCCATAGACATGTGCCTTGGGAATGAGTAGTGTAGGAACTTCTCTGCCCCCATCTCTTTGGCCAGCTTCACAATCGAGGCTCCTCGGGCAAGGTTGTTTACATCCAACACCAAGTCACCCTTTGTATCCATCATGCCAGGATCCTCGTGTGGGCTTACCACTACAATAATAATGTCGTCCCTTGTCTGCCGGATCTTATCGATTGCCGCGGCTGTTCCGGGGACACCCTGGCATATGGCGATAATTTTGATGTCCGGGTCAGACGCAAGCCCGGCCATTTGGCCAATAGTAGTCTCCTGCTCGGCCATAAAGTTGTCCGGGTATGTAACATGAACAACTCTATCGCCATACTTTTCTTTCATCTGCTCGCCTGCACGATATTCATCTTCACCCTGTGACACAGTTCCTGTAACAATTCCAATCTTGAAGGGCTTTGGAGTTTCTGCGCCAGGGCCTGGTTCCGGCTCTTTTTCCGGTGTGCAACTTGCCAACAACGTTAGGACTAAAACTAAAGACAGTAACAAACACGAAACACGGGAAAATCTCTTCATTTCCCTCCCCCTTTGATTTGTGAATTTACACTATATTCGCTCATATTCACTGGATTTCCTTCTAATTACTTACAAGATGTCAACTTTTTGTGAATTGAGCCTAATAGGGGGAATTTTCTATATTCCCAGGTACCACCTGGCAATCAGGAAATAAATGAGCACTCCTAATACGTCTGCTATTGATGTAACCATCGGGGAACTGGCTGAAGCAGGATCCCACCCGAACTTATTTAGGAGAAACGGAATCATGGACCCCAACAGGCAAGTCATCACGACTGTTATCAGCATGGTCAGGCCAACAACTACACCTACCTCTATGCCCACAGACACAGCCCCTACCACTGATACAGTAAGCCCCATTACAGCCCCGAGGATTGCCGAGACTCCCAGTTCTCTCAGCAAGACTTCCGCCCAATCCATGGCAGTGACATCCCCTACTCCAATAGCCCGGACCATCAGGACAGCAGATTGGGACCCGGCGTTTCCTGCGCTGTCTATTATCAGCGGAAGGAAGAAGACCAGGGATACTGCCTGAGCAATAGTATCTTCGAAAGAAGCCATAATTCGGCCTGAAAGCAGGTACACGAGAACCAAGGCCAAAAGCCAGCCAATACGGTTCTTATACAACAGCAAAGGGCTGGCGTCTTTCAAGCTTACTTTGATCGGCGCAACACCGGCACCTTTGTGGAAGTCTTCTGTGGTCTCTTCCCGTACCAGTTCAAGAACGTCGTCGCCGGTAACTATTCCTACAAGGGCTCCCTGGGAATCGGTCACAGGAAGGACCCACAACCCGTAGCGCTCCATGATCTCAGAAGCCCTGGCCTGATCGTCAAAAGCCATGACGCTCACTGTTGATGAACGCATGATATCCTTTACCTTAGTACCGGGACTGTCAAGAACCAGCTGGCGAAGGGATACTGCGCCAATCAGAGTTCCCTTGATATCTTTGACATATACCATGTTTACTGTCTCACTGTCCTTGCCCCACTTTCTGACGTGCTCCAGGGCCTGGCCCACAGTCCAATCAGGGAGTACGGCCACATAATCGGGAGTCATGAGCCGTCCAATGCTCTTTTCTGGATAACCAAGGAGCCACCTTGCCTCACTCAGGTCTTCAGGACGGAGCAGGTCAAGAAGCCTGGTAGTAACCTGGGCTGGGAGTTCTTCAAGCAATTCGGTACGGTCGTCAGGCGCCAGATTGGCCATAATGTGCCTTGTCTCTTCATCAGTAAGTTCTCTGAGAAGTTCGTCCTGCTCAGCAGTTTCAAGGTATGAAAACACCTCTGTTGCCGCATTCCTCGACAGGACCCGGAACAGAAGCACTCTGTCAGGCTTATTTAGTTCCGAAAGGAGATCGGCTATCTCAGCCACAGGCCACCTTGAAATATGTTCACGTAACAAGGCCCAATCGCGCTTATCAATGAGGCCCATAACAAGAGCCATAGACTCTTCTCTTGTATTGTTCCTAGCATCATCCACGGCCTCCACCCCCCTGCCACAAATTATCTATACTCACAGCCCTAAAAACCGGTTTGCCAAAGAGAAATAAATGATGACCCCCAAAATATCTGCTACTGACGTGATAAGAGGCGAACTCGAAGTCGCCGGGTCAAATCCCAACTTACTAAGAAGAAAGGGGGTCACCATTCCTACGGTACCGCCTACCACAACTATCAAAACAGCACTGATGGCAACAACTGCACCTACTCCGGTGCCTCCTTGGAGAATTGCCGGGCCCAAAACTGCAAGGCTGATAGTTATCCCCAAAGCCGCAGATACAGCAACCTCCTTGAGGGTGAGTTTTCGCCAATCGCCTGTATGGACTTCTCCCAGGGCAAGGTCACGAACTGCAAGAGTAGACGATTGGGAACCTGTATTTCCGCTGCAACCGATAATAAGCGGCAGAAAGAACACAAGAGATACGACCCTGGAAATGATGCCTTCGTATGTTGCCATGACCTCTGCAGCTACAAGGTCTACTGCAATCAAAGTAAGAAGCCATCCCAACCTGCTCTTTAGTAACAGCCACAAACCGGCGTCTTTGTAGCCGGTCTTGAGAGGTGTAACAGCAGCCGACCTATGAAAGTCCTCTGTGGCTTCTTCTTGAGCCACTTCAAATATGTCATCGGATGTAACAATTCCAACCATAACGCCATCAGAGGCAACCACCGGCAACACAGACAAGTCATACTTATCCATAACCCGTGCTGCTTCCTCACGGTCATCGAAAGCAGACAGGCTAATAGCAGGGGCTGTCATAATGCTCTCTACTGTTTGATCCTGCCTGGCCAGAATCAGCTGCCGCAATGACACCGCCCCAAGAAGTTTCCACCCTGCATCAACCACATACAAAGTATCAACAGTTTCGCTGTTCCGGCCCCTTCTCCTCACGTGCTCCATGGCGCGGGGGACAGCCCACCCCGGACGAATAGCCACGTAGTCAGGAGTCATAAGGCGCCCAATGCTTCTTTCCGGGTATCCCAGAAGACTGCGGGCTTCTTTCATATCATCTGGACTGAGGAGGTTCAACATCCGCTGCGTGACCTGCCCAGGGAGTTCCTCAAGAAGCTCGGTCCTATCGTCAGGGCGCATATAAGCAAGCAAGAGCCTGGTCTCTTCGTCGGTGAGTTCCTTTAACAAAGAATCAGTATCCTCGCCTTCAAGTTCAGAAAAGACGTCAGCCGCCGTCTTCCTAGGAAGGCACCTAAACAGAAGCACCCGGCTCGGTTTATCAAGTTGAATCAAAACATCGGCAATATCAGGGACACGCCAGTCTGAAAGCAGATCCCGGAGAGCCGCCCAGTTGTGGGCAAGAATCATGGTAGCCACTTCTGTGACATTTACCTGGGACAAGGGAATCGCCCCCTTCGATTATCATGTGCAAAAATTCATGGAACACCCATTACAGGAAACCCTGATCCCTTAGCTGCGAAAGGAATACCGTCTCCAATCAGGTTAAACAAGTTCCCTGTGGGCCCAACGCTTGCAATGAAGGGGATTCTGCCTAATTAACTGAGAACAGGCACAGAAACAGTAAACAGGCCACACCAAGATACTTCGACCGGTGAACCAGGCAATGGGCTAAGCTAAAAACCTGGTAAGGCAGCCGGCGAGAAAGCAGACTCCTCTTCTTTGATCAAGTTCCTACTGCTAGGCCCAGGGTCATTGCTCGTACCTGCGTCCACTTTCCTCACCTGCCTCTTTCTATAGGCTTAGTAATACGCGGATATATCTTGCTCCTATCACCCGAATCAGCCCAAAATCATCAGGGCCTTCCGGGGGATACTCGAACATAGCTTTACTCCTATCCCAGTTTACTCCTCCAGCGGAAGAAAAGGAAGTGAAGTTGGCTTGTGGCCGCCAATATTCTTAGGAAGTTGCACGGCTGCGACCATTAACCCGGGACAGATAAGGGATTACACCGGCCGACGTTCCAAAAGGGATTATCGAGGCTGAAATTCATCAGCGTGTAGGGTCGAGAGTTCTGGCCGGTGCTCAGAAAGGAACTACCGAGGCCGGTGCTCAAGCCCGAATAAATCGTCAATCTTCTCGCTCATTAGCTCATGTGCATCTCTAACGGCCTGATTATAGATGTACGGCCCTACAGTCTCGATTATGAAGTCAAGCAAAAGGGATGCGTTAAAATCGCTAACCTCCTCGCCTCTCTCTACCAAGAAGTAATGTTTGATTTCGCTGACAAGTTCTTGCCGTTCGATCTTGTTCAACTTGATCTCCTTCATCAGATCACCTCCAATCCACCCTAAGTCAACCTTAGATCTAGCTTCAAATCCAACCTGGATTCACCGTGTTCACCCTAGATCAGTCACCTAACCAATTCATTTCACGCCCCTCACCGTTGTCGGAGAGGCGAACAGCAGCAGTACCAGATATCACCAATTAGCCGCTTCACTGATCGTGCCTCTTACCGGGCTTCGGTCGTCAAAACAGGCAAATCCTGCAGGTAAATCAAATCTCCTGAGTAAGAAGAGCCTTCCTTTAGGATTGCTGCTCTGCAGGCAATGGTGGCCCCGGCTTTATTCATCAACGCCTCAACTGATACCATGCTTCCACCTGTAGAGACTACATCGTCAACAACAGCTACCCTCTTACCTTTGATCCTATCTGCGTCTATGCCATCAAGAACGAGGGCCTGAGTTCCCTTGGTGGTTATTGATTCAACTTCCACCCTCACAGGGTTCTGCATGTAAGCCTTTACACTCTTCCTGCATACAACATACCTCTGATGCCCCAGCAAAGTCGAAAGTGCCTGAAGTAGAGGAACGGCTTTGGCCTCGGGCCCCACAATTACATCAAAATCATAACTCGATAGCCTTGACGCCAGTGCGCCTGCACAAGCATTGACTAGTTGCGTATCTCCCAGGATCACAAATGATGCAATCCAGAGATCCGGAGCCACCTGAATTACTGGGAGAGTTCTTTTCAATCCGCATATCTCTAGTTCATATGTCGTTTGACCTGTGTATTTCATCTTGCCTGTGTATCTTGCCTTGCCTGTGTATCTCATCTTGCAGCCTCCACAATTGGGAATATGATTGGCACGTCTCAAGGTGTCCGGAAAGACGAGCCAAACCACGGCAGCACCTGCCATTACCTCATCTCTGGTTCCATTACAGTCTTATCAACGTCAACAGGATGATAATCCGTCCTTGTCTCGCTTGTGATTCCATAATACCCTCTTCGGCATCTGGCCGTCATCTAGTATGAATGGCTCCCATCAGGTTTGGGTGAAACCTGGCCGGTTTTGGGGCCAGTAAGGCCTTTTCTCAGTCCCTTTACAGGGTGACAATATCACTGTCAAACAACAGCACCAATTTGAGGCTATTGACACTAATCATCCCTACAGAATATGCTATAGTAGTTCGATTACGAACCACGTCATCCTTTTAAGAACTACTTGTTCGCGAAAGGGAACCTTAGAGCCTATTTGGCCCCGCCCGGCCAACGAGAGAGCAGAGGTGATAAACATGGAAATACCGGGCAAGAACGCCATCCTTGATGCAATGGCGGCACTTGGGTTCACTGAATACGAAGCCAAGACTTACCTGGCCCTTCTCAGAAATAACCCGGCAACAGGCTATCAGGTCAGCAAAGACGCCGGAATTCCCAGGTCAATGGTTTACGAAGCCCTGGGGCGCCTGACAAACAAAGGTGCAATCATGTCTCTCCCCATGGGTGATACCACAAAGTACGCACCTGTACCTGTGGCTGTGCTTCTTGATAGCCTGCGGCATAGATACGAAGACGCCCTTGACACTGCACATGAGCTATTGTCTCGCGAAGAATCTCAAACACCTGTTGAGCAAGTGTGGAACCTGATAGGCCACGATTCCATCATCACCCGTGCCAGGGATATGATTAGAACTTCTAAACAGGAGGTCCTCGCCTCACTGGACGACAGCACTTTGGTACAGCTATTTGGCAACCTTGAGGATGCCTGGAACAGGGGCGTTGCGGTCCGTATGGTTCTTTCAGGCGAAGCCGAGGTTGAATTTGGCCAGGTAATCCGGCACCCGCGAGAGGAAAGCGAACTGCAGCAGACTACCCAGAGCCTGGTCCTTGTTTCCGACAACAGCCAGGCACTGGTAGGCGGAACCGGCACATCTGATACCTGCATCTGGACCGGCAACAAGCATGTGGTGTTCATTTCACGCCAGTTCATCTGGCAAGAGATATTCAGCCAAAAAGCAATGGAGCACTTGGGCAAGGAGATTCTGTCAATACTTACTGATGAAGAACGCAATGCCATACTGGGGCTGTGAAACATCAGAGTAGAGCACCCATTATTAACGGTGCCATGTCCAGAAATCAGACCCAGTGTTATGGTTTCGCAAGGATAGAAAATAACGGTGATTCAGGGCGGCCAAGTTCAACTAAGGCCAACATCAAGAGAGGGATCTAGGTAATGAGTACCGGAATAGGAAATCACGTTTATAAAGGCCTAACAAACAAAGAAGTCATTGAACAGCGAAGAAAATACGGCGAGAACGTGTTGCCCAAGGCCAAACCCGTTTCGCCTATTTCCATATTGGTGTCTCAGTTCAAGAGCCCCCTGATATACGTAATCCTTGGGGCAGCTCTCGTGTCAATATTAATGAGAGAAAGAAAAGACTTCGCCATAATCATGGCAGTAGTAGTATTCGACGTCATCCTCGGTTTTTTCCAGGAGTATCAAGCTAACGCAACATATGAGAGCCTTAAAGCCCTGGTAAAACCGGTAGCCACAGTCATGCGAAACGGCGAGCGCACGGAAGTCGAAGCCCGTGAACTTGTTCCCGGTGATGTTGTCCTCATGGATACGGGAGACAAAATATCGGCAGACGGCAATCTCCTGGAAGCCAAGAGCCTTTCACTTAACGAGGCCATACTTACAGGGGAAAGTGAACCTGTGGTCAAGCGGGATTCAGAACCTGTGTACATGGGCACTACTGTGGTAGCCGGGCGTGGTATCATGGAGGTTACCGCCACCGGCAAGAATACCAAGCTAGGAGAAATCGCCCACAGCATCACCCAGGCAGATGATCAAGAGACGCCCCTGCAAAAACGGCTGGCAGTCTTCAGCGGCACTTTGACCAAACTGGTTATCGCCATAACCGGGGTTATGTATATTATCGGCGTCCTTAACGGCAAACATCCGCTAGACATGGTCAGAGTCGCAATCGTTCTCGCAGTGGCCGCCATTCCTGAAGGATTGCTTATTGCAGTGACTGTCATTCTTGTCATAGGTATGAAGAAAGTGCTGAAGAGGCAAGGCTTGGTGAAGCAGCTCCTGGCAGTAGAAACCCTCGGCTCTGTAACAGTCATATGTACAGACAAGACAGGTACTTTAACAGAAGGCCAAATGACTGCCACCCACTGGGAAATGTCTGATGAAGACATGGCGTTCAAGATCATGGCTCTTAACAACAACCTGTCTGATGCCCTTGAAGTGGCCATATGGGACCTGGCGAAACGGGAAAAGCAGGCAGACCTTGACCGCTGGTTGGAAGAATACCCGCGTCTGGATGAAGAGCCTTTTTCCAGCGAGAAAAAATACATGAGGACTTTGCATTCATTCAGTGATAAGAGCGGGGGCGGTACCAAGCACGTAGTTCTCCTCAAAGGAGCCCCTGAGATCGTCCTAGAAAGATGCAAGGTGGATGAGAATTCTGCAACAGATTACCGGCGGATGCTCGATGAGTGGGCAGATGAAGGGCTAAGGCTGCTTGGCCTGGCTTATAAAGACATTTCGCAAGAAGGAGTTTCAACTGATACAGATCCTGAGAAGATACTGAATTCGCCCGAGTCCCAGTCAGATTTTGTCTTTGCAGGCCTGGTGGGACTGCAGGACCCTGTACGTGCCGAAGTTCCTGAAGCCATCGAAACCTGCCATAGAGCTGGAATACAGGTTAAGATGATCACAGGTGACCACAGAAAAACTGCCCTTAGAGTGGCGAAAATCATCGGCCTAGATGCTGATCCGTCTCAGGTCCTCGAAGGCAAGGAACTGGATGCAATGGATGATGAAGAACTCAAGCGCAAAGTCAAGAACATTATGGTGTTCTCGAGGATACTCCCCCACCAGAAACTGCGGATAGTATCAGCACTGCAGTCCCTGGGAGAAGTGGTTGCAATGGTAGGAGACGGAGTCAACGATGCGCCAGCACTGAAGAAGGCTGACATCGGCGTGGTAGTTGGCACTGCCAGTGACGTGGCCAAGGAAACAGCTGACCTTGTGCTTCTGGACTCCAATTTCAAGACCATAGTAGCTGCCGTGGAAGAAGGCCGTGTAGTCTTTCAGAACATCAAGAAAGTTGTGTCTTACACCCTGTCCAACTCATTTGCCGAGATATTGCTGGTGTTTGTATCTATGCTGCTTGGCTGGCCGGCACCGCTCACAGTAGCCCAGATTTTATGGATTCACCTGATATGTGACGGCCCTGTCGATATCGTTCTCGGGTTCGAACCCAAGGAAGAAGGTATAATGGAGGAAAAACCAAGGCCTGTCACAGAGCCAATACTGGACCGGCTGGGTATGGGGCTTATCGCTTCTATAAGCGGTACAGCAGCTTTGGGTTGCCTCTTGATGTTCAACCATTACCTGAACCAGCATGGCGACCTTGCCCTTGCCAGGACAATTACATTTGAAACACTGGCCGTGATTTCACTGGTGTACGTCTTTGCGTACAGGAGCATGCGGAAAAGCATCTTCCACACAGGACACCTTACAGAAAACAAGCCCTTGCTGCTATCTGTTGCCTTCGGATTTGTAGTGGCACTGGCAGGAGTTCTGGTACCATATTTCAGGACAGTCCTGGGAGTAGTTCCTCTGGAGCCTTTACACTGGGTATTTGTGTTCGGCCTTAGTTTCCTCCTGCTCCTTATTGTCGAGGCAGGAAAACATCTGGCCTTGAGCCGTGGCGGAGGAAGACAGTAAGACGGTAGCACAACGGAAGTAAGAAATACTAAGGTGATTCCATACAACCTGTAGTTTATTCGGACAACTGTCCGTTTTTCATACACCTTTTCCGCGAACCTGTATGAAATTCGGGCAGCTTTTCAAAAACCTGTAGTTTATTCGGACAACTGTCCGTTTTTCATACACCTTTTCCGTGAACCTGTATGAAATTCGGGCAGCTTTTCAAAAACCTGTAGTTTATTCGGACAACTGTCGGATATTCTTCGCTGCCTACCGGACCTACCTGGCAGGGCTAAGCATATACAACCTATGTACTTTAGCCTTTGCATCAAAACACGAGACCAGAATCCACCCTTCATCAGTGACCTCAAAAGGCCTCTCCAGGATTTGGCCGTTTACCTTAAGAACCGGTACTACTCCTTTTAGTACTGACGGCGGACTTACATAGTCCTGATGCCCGCTGAGCATATCACCGGTGACGGTTGAACCAGAAGACGTAGTTTTGGCAGGCTCTTTCTGAGAAGGGTTGTTTTGAGAAGACTTGCTCTCAGAGAACAAGTCCTCGGAGAACATGATCCCGTCATAATCTGCCTTCGTCAAATACAGAAGATACTCATGTTGCCTGTACTGCCATGATGCGAACCTGTCGGGTTCAGTCAAGGGGTAATTTGCACCGGTCGCAAGGTTCAGAAGGTGACAATATCGAAGGTCAACACCTTCTCTACCGGAACTGCCATATGATGCGACATCTAGCATAAGTTCGGCCACCGGTTCAGCCATTGGTTCGCCCATTGGTTCGGCCATGGGTGCGACAATGGATTCAGCCTTGAGTCCGGCCTTGGGTTCGGCTGAAGGCCTAAACCTCACGCTGCGAATCTGGGGAAATAGGCCTGCTGGAACTCGGTATTCCCCGAGACATTCTCCGTTTTCCAGATCGAGAATTGCTCCATACTCCTTCATCATTACAGCTACACGGCCTTCAAATACAACAAGGCGAGGATGGGCGGCCTTACCGAACTCCGGGTTGCCGACTCTCCAAACTTCCTCACCGGTTACAGCATCAAGACTGCTGCAATAGCCGTCTTGGGACAGCCATGTGAAGCGCCCATCGCTCAGAACATAGGTGGCGAATTGAGGAAATTCCGCCAGCCACCTGGGGCTAACCGGATTATCGGGTGTGCCGGTTTGAAACACCTGGCTTGAAATATCGAATCTCTGCAACAACCCTGACTGATACCCGTAGCGAGTAACTCCCTCGTGGTCGAACCAGTACTCGCCTGAATCCCGCCAATCGCCTGCTCCCCAAATCTCCCATGCTACCTTACCGTTGTCAGGATCAAGCCCATATAGGCAGCCAACGCCGGGAAGAGGATCTTCACTCCAACTGTCAGGTATATATTCCATGTCACTTCGAACGCAAAATACCTGAATCCCTGCGCCGCCCGGGCTTTGATACACCCAGGGCCCGACCAGCCTGGTAGGGTAACTCCTCACAGGCACTTGCATCCCATCAGGGACTGGCAATGTATGCACAGTTGAATCACCTGTTTCCAGGTTCAGGGTCATATACCGGGGATCGCGACTTTCGATAACAACAACAAGATACCCGGGAAATACTACGGCTTTGGCCTGATCCCTGTAAACAAAGGGCTGGAGTTTGATCCCGGCCTTCTCCCAGATAGGCGTCCCGTCCTCCCAGTTGAACCCATAGGCATCGAGAGTTGGGGCCCCATCTGGGTCAAAAAGGTTTTTGTATACAAGCAAATATACATTACCACCCTGAAAGGCCACGTCTATTTCGCATGTAGGCGATGGTATCTGTGAAGGAATCTTGAAATCGTGCCGCCTATGCCACACCTCATTGCCTTCCGCCATGGAAATCCTGGCGATTTGAGACGAAGTGATAACAAGGCCGTCTTCCCTTATGCTTACCGGCGAATTCTCGATAAAACCAAACTCTTTGGAGTAACCTGGCTGGCCACGCCCGGCTTCACGGGACGGAAACCACATACCCAGAAGGGTACCGGCCCGTTCATCTCTCAATTCGTACTGCCAAGCCAAATTCAACCTTGGGTCCAATACAACAGGTGCTACAGCCATGTCAAGGGCAAGAAACGGCCTTAGAACTAAGACACACCCTGCGGCAACAACAAGCGCCCACAAAGCAAACTGCCTCATTAGAGAGATAAACTGACGCTCATCTCTGTATGTTTTCCATATGAGTTCCCTTACCCACGTTGCAATGCCGGCAGATGCCAGAGCCAAGCCAATACCCGGGATATTGGGCAAAGCTCCCCGGCACCAAACCCAGATGGGGCGCAGGGCTTCAAAGCGCCAGAAAAGGGATATATGAATCAGGAGAAAGATGAAACTGTTAACCCAGAATACAGGCCTTGTCTCTGCCTCGAACATCGCAGCGGCTGCAAATCCGGCAATCAGCCCAAAACCAAGTGGCGATGCAACGGCCAGAACCTCCTCCTGAGCTTTGAGGAAGGATCCAGCCATCCCTGAAGCACCGCCAAACTCGTACACCGAGGCAAAACCGAGGACGGCTGCCAAAATCAACATCGACGCGACAGGAAGTACCATGCCCTTGCGGTTCGCCTTCAACCATTGGAGCATCTCCTGTAACGTGGGGCGAGACGGTCTGTCAGGCTTATCTTGGTTTGTAGAGCCATTGCCACCATCACAAGAGCCATTGCAGTCATCACGAGAACCGTTGCAATCATCAGAAGAGCCCCTGCAATCATCGAAAGAACCACTGCAGCCATTACAAGAACTACTGCAATCATCAAGACTTGGAGGCTGTCCTTGCATCATGGGCCACCTCCTCAAAATACAGATGCCTTCAGTTAAATCTTAGTTCTTCATTTGGTATCCCATTCTCCACGCCTACTTTATCTTCCTATCAAATCTCTCGCGGTTCACCAGATATTTCTGGTCAGTCAGCAGATGTGTCACTCTAATCGCTGGCAGGTAATTCAAGTCCGGACGCTGAATACCTCAAAAGTTCGATAGACTAAATAACTTACATTGAGATGTGCGAGGAGGCATAACAATTGAAAATTCTCGCTATAAGCGGAAGCCCTCGTCCTAAAGGAAACACTGCATCCCTCATGAAAGCAGTTTTGGATTCAGCAAAGAATTCAGACCCTACTGCAGAGATAATCGAATACAACATAAACAGACTCAGCTGCAAAGGGTGCCAGGGTTGTCTGGCCTGCAAGAAACCTGATATTCAGACATGTGTGCAGCAAGACGACCTCTCCCCTGTACTGGAACAGATGATTGAAGCGGACGTCTGGGTTTTGGGGACTCCGGTATACATGGGCCACACTTCTGCACAGCTAAAGCTTCTGCTGGACAGAATGTACTGTTTCACAGGCCCTAACCGGTCGGTGCGAATTCCAGAAGGGAAAAAGTGCCTATTTGTGATTACGCAAGGAGCTGCAGGCGACCGCCACCAGGACATAATGGACTTGTTTTCACGATTTATGTCGTGGAGAGGCGTCTCTACAAAGTTCATCAGGGCCGCAGGGCTTACTCTGTCTCCAGGATTTACCCCTGAAACGTTGGAAGAAGCAAAGGAACTTGGAAGGTGGATAGTGCGAGAAGAATAGGTTGTT
Source organism: Bacillota bacterium (assembly GCA_040766745.1). Lineage (GTDB taxonomy): Bacteria > Bacillota > Sulfobacillia > Fermentithermobacillales > Fermentithermobacillaceae > JAXGPX01. Next base: position 8,835 of record JAXGPX010000007.1, on the reverse strand, counting down.
CAGCAAGGCTTTCCGGCCAAATGAGCCCGGCCTGCCCTTGAACCGGGGGTGGCTTTGACGAAGAAGGCCAGGCCGTTTTACCTGATCCAGGTTAGCCAGGGCTGCTAAGACTACGGAACCCGGTTCTCCATCTCAATTAGCCCGGCAGATCAAGGCGAAATTTCTTGTCAAAGGAGTTGAAAGTTAAGACATGTCTTTCGACGGAGAAAGAGCAATGGAGTTTCTAAGGAAAATCGCATTCACAAGGTGTGCAGGCACGCCTGAAGAAGAGAAAGCGGCGGGCATTATCTGTGACGAACTGCGAAGTTTCGGCCTTAAACCAGAAGTTGAAGAGTTTGACCTGTTTGCGTACGCCAATGACCAGGCCTGGGTTGAGATCCTTGAACCATACCAGGCCAGGTACGAAGGGTCGGCCCTGGGGCTAAGCGGTACAACACCGGCTGAAGGCCTCGAAGCATCTATTAAATATGTAGAAACAGGACAGCCCGAGTTTCTACACGATATCTCAGGCACCATAATCCTTGCCAGCAGCGGCGGTGGTTTCAAAGCCCTTGAGAAAGCAAAGAAAGAAGGAGCCGTAGGCCGGATATTCATAGCCAGCGCAGGTAGGGACACGCCAAACATCTCTATGAACCGGTGCTTACGCGACCGCCTAGGCACACTGCCCACTGCCTATGTCAAATATGAGCATGCTCTGGAGATGATAACCAGCGGCGCAAGTAAAGTGCGGCTGTTTGTGGCACAGGACGAATTCTGGTCCAAGTCCAGGAACGTAATAGTCGAAATACCAGGTACACATGAGCCTGAAGAGATCATCCTGGTAGGGGCTCACTTCGACAGCGTATACAGAAATCAGGGCGCCCACGATAATGCTGCAGGATCGGCAACGATAATGGAGATGGCCAGGTACTTCAGCCAAAACCCGCCAAGACGAACTCTCAGGTTCGTGTGGTTTGGAGGCGAAGAAATGGGCCTTATGGGAAGCTGGGCCCATGTGGAAACACGCAGCGATGATGTTGGCCAATACATATTCATGGTAAACGTTGACGTAGCAGGAGGAATCATAGGCAGCAACTCTGCATCGGTCATGGGGCCGGAGAAGCTCGTAAATTACCTGGACATACTGGGCAAGGAATTTGGACCGGGCCTCAATGCCAGACAGTCTATCTACTCAGGAGATTGCATACCAATGGGGCACAAAGGAGTTCCGTCAGTAACATTTGCACGTGGAGGCGGCGGCACGTCCTTCATTCATGCGCCTGGCGATACCATAGAGCATATCGACGGAGACCACCTGGCCATGCTAGGCGACATGGCGCTTGAGTTCACCCGGCGCATAGTCAACGCCGGCAAATTCCCATTTGAAAAGGAAATCCCCGAGAAGATTAAGAAAGACATCAGAGAATACATGGAACGAGGCGGCCGGTTAACCGAAGAAAAGGAAAACCGGGAATGAAACACCGGTGAAACGCGGGGACGGTTCTAGTGTTTCACCAATACGGAACAACAGGTAAACAGAAAAGGCAGTTCCAGCCCTTTAGAAAGACTGAGAAACACCGGGACGGTTCTAATGTTTCACCACCATAAAACAACAGGTAGAACAGCAAAAACAGTCCCGGTCCTTCGCCATAAGACTCAAACAATAGGACCGTCCCCAATGTCCAAATGTCCAATTCAACGCGCACAGGTCTGGCCGCGCCCTCCGTCAATCAAGACTGTTTCGCCTGTAATCCAGCCAGCCTTGTCTGACGCCAGGAAGAAGATCAGTTCGGCCACTTCGTCTGGGTTACCTACTCTGCCAAGGGGATGGGTAGTCTTGCTTCGTTCCAGGAATTGGCCGTATACCTCTTCGCTCATACCGCTGCTCCTGTGCAGCTGAGTACGTACAACTCCTGGATTCACAGCGTTGACCCTAACTCCTTTGCCTGCAAGTTCAAGGGCTGAACACCTGGTAAGGTGGTCAACTCCCGCCTTACTCACACAGTACGCCAGCACATTTGGAAACGCCCGCTGCCCATTGACGCTTGACACATTAACCACCGAACCTTTGCGTTCAATAAGATAGGGCACTGCACATTTCATCATGTAGAACGGGGCCCGGAGGTTAAGGTTCATAAGCCGGTCCCAATCTTCCAGGGTGGTATTTTCGATGGTGCCATTGGAGATAATCCCGGCGGCATTTACCAGAACATCTATCCCGCCAAGGGTCTCAACGACACTGGTTACGATTCTTTCGATATCACCATCCTTGCTCAGATCCCCTGGGAAAACGGCAGCCCTCCCGCCCTGCGATTCGATTTCTCTGGCTGCCGCAGCAATCTCGTCTTCGCGCCTTGCCACCAGGGCAACAGAAAACCCCTCACTGGCAAACCTAAACCCGCATGCACGGCCGATTCCACTGCTGGCTCCTGTAATTACTGCCACTCTATCTGCTGTACTACGTGAACTCATGATGCCTGCGCCTCCTCATGAACTTCCGAAAATGTCGTAAATATGCCTCTTAGATAGTGGGTCCCAATATGGAGTTGTGATTCTCGACGACGCGTGTCCGGTTGAGTTACAGTGTCATCCTAATTGGTGAAACGCTAGAACCGTCCCGGCGTTTCAGTTCCCGACGATGTCTGCACCGTTACCTCCGTCTCATGCTGATAAGTGGAACGCTAGAACCGTCCCCGCGTTTCTTACCGTTACCTCATCTCATCCTGATAAGTGGAACGCTAGAACCGTCCCCCCGTTCCACCGTTTCACGCTGGGTAGTTGCCTCTCGCTTTGTCGAGTTCCTTGATGACTTGCTGCCTGAGCTCGTCGGGTTCAAGAATCCTGGCGTGGCTTCCGAAGCTCATGACCCAGCGCATTATCTCCCCTGTGCTTCCAGTGGTTAGGGTCATCCTGAGGCCGCCGCCGGGAAGGTCTTCTATCTTCTGGCTATGGTGCCACTGCTTTTCCCGGATATACGGTACCTGGGTACTGTCAAACTCGATAGCAACCTGCCTGGGAACTCCCCGCTCTATGGTCCAGCTGTCTCTTAGGTAGTCGTCAATAGAAAAGTCAGCCGGAATTCTATAGTGCTCTCCTGTAACAGAAAGGGACAATATCCTGTCAAGGGCAAATGTTCGTACCTCGCGCCTTTCATGGCAAAAGCCGATACAATACCATGTTCCGTCTACCAACCTCAAATGGTATGGGTTAATCTTCCTGCCTGACACTGCTTTCCGGCCTGCGCTGTAATACTCCATCTCGACTACCTTGCGCTCTTCCAGGGCCTTTACCAAAACCTGATACATTTGGGCAACTGCTACTTCCTCTCCACGCAAAGGGTCTACGTGGAAAGATACTGCTTCCAAAGCACGCTCGAGATTCACTTCGATCTCCTGAGGCATAAGTCTCCTTATCTTTAGCATTGCCCTCTTGACAAACTCCTCTAGGGGAGTGCCCTTGCATTGCATTAGAAGTTTCTGCCCTAAGAAAAGAGCGATTGCCTCGCCTTCTCGCAATTTGACCTCAGTAAGCACAAATGGTTCTGAGTAATAATACCCCTTCCGCCGGCGGTCATACTCAATTGGGGCACCAAACATGTCCCGGAGCCGCTCGATGTCACGTTCCACAGTCCGCCTATTTACCTCAAGGTAATCCGACAAATAAGAGCAGTTTGGATAGACCTCCTGGGATATGAGCCTGTCTATCTCGTATAACCTCCAAAATCCAGTGATGTTAACCCCCAGGCCACCCCTTACGGCCTCATCCTGAGTTTTGTAATGAATCCTGGTTTGCGGTAATCGGACCCGGGCTTTACTCATGTACTTCATACTCCTTTGTTCTTATCTGAGAGAATCAAATCCTATGCCGCACTAACTCACTCGCCTATATCGAGATTCGTCCCATGTTGGATAGGTAAAGTATCGAGTGTCGATTTGACGCCGGTTATCCGCTTCTGAGGCCCATGGCCGTTCATGAGGCAGGTCCCCATCTGTGGCATGTTTCATCAGTTATATACTCCATAAACCAGGGATTTCCTGCCACCAGGCACATAGAACCTAACAACACGTGCTTTGGGTTAACAGAATACAATGTTACAGTAATTTACTTGGAGGCATCTTGTATGTCGGGAACCACAGGTACCGGCTGCATAGCCAATAGGCAACCACAAATCGGTGGGCTGAAACGCAATTCTAGCAAACGGTCCGGCCAGTCCCTTGACTTCGAACGGATTCTCCAGGAAGCGATAGTAGGAGCCGTCAGCGCCATTGCCTATGACGCAGGGATTGCCCTGGTAGGAGGCCCTCCCCTCACCGCCAATCAGGTGCTGGCAGATATCATAAGCGGTGCTGTAGGCGGAGCCACAGGTGAAATCGTGCTGGAGTTAACTCAAAATGAGATCCTTGCTGTTGCAGTCAGTGCTCTCATTACGGGAATCGTGTTTCAGCTTGTGATTAGTGAACCCGATCCTCCACCGGGAATCAGAAGGCAGGGGCTCACCGCGTAATTGATATTCATAATTTCGGAAAACCTGTACGGATTTCAGGCAGCTGTCCGGCAGAACTACAGGTTCTGGCAAAAGCTGTACGAATTTCAGGCAGTTGTCCGGTAAAACTACAGGTTCAAGCAAGTACTATGGAGAACAGGAATCTCTGCGCCGTGCGTAGAATATGCGTGACGGATAATAGACGCAAGACTCCGAATAGCCTGACAACCATGGGCGTTGAATGAGGGCGTGAAGATAGTGAACCACTTGCAGCGATGGGTAAATCGCAATCGCCTGACAATCATGGTTATTGCATGAAGCAAAGTTTTACGACCACCTTGATGACTAGATGACTACATAAAGACATGCGTTTGTTAAGACGAAAATAGAAACTGCCGGAGGTATTTTCATCATGGCCAAAAGAATCGCGTTGATTAATGGAAAGATATTGACGTCAGCTGGAATTGGGTCCATGGAGGCAGACGAAGTCGAAGCTCTCCTAATAGAAGGAAACAGGATTGTCGAGATAGGAACTACAGCCCGTATTCTTGAAATGATCGGGAGCCCGATAACTCCGTCCATTCCGGTTGTGGACCTTCAAGGAATGACGGTTATCCCCGGCCTAGTTGACTCCCACAACCACATTCTGTCAACTGCCGATCTCATAGAAGGAGTCAACTGCTTCGGGCTAAACACCATAGATGAACTCAAGGAAGCAGTATCTCAGGCGGCAGCCAAAGCAGAACCAGGCCAATGGATAACAGGAGGAGGTTGGATCGAGAGTCAGTTTGCCGATCGACGGATGCCTACCCGCCATGACCTGGACGAGGCTGCTCCACACAACCCGGCTTGCCTGTCCCGATTGTTCGGAATGTCAGCCGTAAACTCAATGGCGCTCAACGCAGCGGGAATAGGCAAAGGATTCGTCCCTCAGGCAGGCAGAGTCGATCTGGATGCCTCAGGTGGACCTACTGGTATAGTCAGGGAATCCGCCCAGGGCCTCATAAGCAAAGTAATCCGTGAGGCAATGGCCACAGAGCAAAAAGGTTCCGTACAGGAAGAGCTCGAAAGGCGAATTACACTGGCACTCAAGGAATTGCTGAAATACGGCATTACGTCAGTCCTGGATCCGGGAGTTTCAGGCGAATTGATGCGGGCATACACCAGCCTGTGGGCCAAGAAGGCCCTACCCATTAGGGTAACCGCCATGCCAACATGGCACGGGAAATCAGTCATTTCAGGCGATTACGTCATCAATCCGGCCATTGAAGCAGGTTTGCAGCCAGGCCTGGGTGACCGATGGTTTCGGGTAGGCAACCTCAAAATGGCCATAGACGGCGGATTAGGCGCCAAAACCGCCATGATGCACGAACCCTACAAGGATTGGTCCCGGTCTACATTTCCGGCCAGGGTCGACCTGAACAATCTAGGCTCATACATCCTTGATTCCCACCTAGCAGGCTGGGGAGCCGGAATCCACTGCTGCGGAGACCTGGCCCAGGATATCGCTGTATCCCACATGGTAGCAGCTATATCCAAGAGGAAACCCCTCCCTCACCAAAGGCATCACATTATCCATGGCTACTTCCCTACTGAATACGCCCTGAGGGCAATGTCTGAACACGACATCGCCATTTCGCTTCAGCCCGGATTTATCTACGTTGAAGGTGATATATATCCAGATGCTCTTAATGAAAAAAGGCTTCTGGAGTTCAAACCGGCAAAGACATACCTGGGCAGAGGTATCCGGGTTGCCATCAACACAGACGTGTCATCTGGCCCCATTGATCCATTTGTCGCGATTTATGGAGCGGTGGCCAGGAAAACCATTGCAGGCCTGGACTTTGGCCATGAAGAAGCCCTAACGCCACGGGAAGCGATTGAGTGCTTCACCCAAGGCGGAGCATACCTGGCATACAGAGACAGAGAGTGCGGCGCCCTTGTTCCTGGCCGGTTCGCAGACCTGGCTATCCTGGACCGCAATATCCTAGACGGAGGCCCAGAGAAACTGCTCAAAACCAGGGTAGCCGCCACAATGCTGGATGGAAAGTTCGTGCACCTCATAGAAGATGCTCCTGTAGTGCCAGAAGAATTCATAGAGGACCCAAGCACCAGTCACAACATACCTGCTCGAGTACGAGTTCCTTATTGAGTTTCTCCCGAAACCACTTGATGACGTCATCCATCGTCTCAGGATCAGATTTCGCTCGGCGAATGTCGCAATCAGAGCAATCAATCCCACATACTGCGATAATTTCTGCTTTTTCCTCTGCCACGGTTAACCCCTCCCGCTACCCAAACATTTGTTTCCGTAGCGCAATCATAGCATAGCCTAAAACATGGATCAACTGGAAATGTGATAAAGGGTGCCGAACATTCGGCAGTTTAGCTTTGCTTGAAACGAGATAGTAATGGCTTGTCACCTAGTCTATTTTGCTTTCCGGCACGACTTCAGTATTGTGAGGCTGGCAATCTAATATTTCAAAACATGAGTGAAACCTGCAGAACAATGAGACGTAGTAACCCCATGGATGTGCTATTTTGAGGAGCTGTTGTTCAAGAGAAGTGTTGGTCTGCAGTGCCGCTGTTCAGGAGTACTGCCGTTCGGGAGTACTTCCGTTCATAAGTACTTCTTATTCAGGAGAAACGCCGTTCAGGAGTGACTGGCACGGGTTGGATGATCACTCGGTGAATGATGCTGTCCAGAGTTCAGAAGTACCGAATGGCAACTGGCACCAAGTTCAAAACCATGAGTCGCCGACAGATTTGCGACTTGCTGTGAAAAGGAGTGTGAAGCCAAATGGGTTGCCTGTTGTGGGCTATACTTTTTGCACTGAGCTGGCCTGTGGCCCTCCTGTTCGTAGTGCTTTATCCCTTTGTCTGGATCATAATGCTGCCGTTTAGGTTTTTCGGGTTCGCTGTTGAGAGCGTGTTTCAACTGCTGCGGTGGCTCATCCTGTTGCCGACAAGGCTGATTCCGTAATGGCGAACCTATGCAGTCTGTTCTGTCAAGGCAAAGGATATCTTATGAAATGAGTGGCACCTGTACGGCTGCCGATCGTCGTCACGGGCTGCGAGGCAAGGGATGCTCTATGAAACAAGGCTGCCCCAAGGGTACCAGGAACGGTTCAGTCGACAGGTTACTGCAGGTTTGAGTGAAGGCCTGATGCACAACGCAAAAGGCCTTCATAAATCCAAACACAATCCCATAATCAACCGTCGGCACATTCCCACGTCTGATAACATCGAAGACAGCCTTTCCTAAATTGTACTATGCCCCGCATTTCCCAACCATACGCTCGAATCCACAGTTAGACAGCCTTCTATATTCAACTATGCCCCCACTTCAGCATGAGGCGGAAACTACCACAGTTACACCTCTCCCCCACAAGACTTCAAGAACTAGTCGAGAGAACTAGTCGAGGAACCTCTGGACTTCAACTGTATAGCCATTGGGATCCCGGATAAAAAAGTGATAGATATTGAACTTCTCGTTTACCCTGGGCTCATGGTCAGGCTCATATCCTGCCTCTTTCAGAGACCTGTAAGCTTGGTCTACATCGTCAGTAAGAAAAGTGAGAATTGGACTTCTACCTGATACGGCCACATCCAGGTGCTCGCAAAATCCAACCATACCTCCGCCTGACACGCGGTAGATGTGGCATACTCCCTGGTCCTTGTATAGTTTGAGCCCGAGCCCGGCTACATAAAAGCGGTCAGTTGCCATCAAATCCTTTGTGCCGTAAAATCCGATAAGACCGTTCCACATATTGAATGCCTCCTTATGTCAAGTGCCTTGCTCGTCAAGAGAATTGCGACTGTGTTTGCTGGCTAATTCTGATCTATCTGCAGAATTGGCCTAAACGTCAGAGATTGTCGTCATGCCAGCCTCTGGAAAGCTTGGCCTTTCCAAATAGGTCAAGCACGATAAAGACCGCCATCCCCAGCAGAGAGGCAATCCCTATCCAGTCGCCTAGATATGTTGCCGGCGGCGGAGACATTACCAATCCGACGTCAGCCACGAGAACCTGTCTCTCTCCGGTTCTAGACCACTTGGCTGAAATCAGTCGTCCGTAAGGGTCAATGATTGCCGAATCGAATCCAAAGTCTGCTTTAACCACGGCCACACGGGTCTCTACAGAACGCAACAGCCGGGGGCGGTCGAAAACCAGGAGAGTTGCACGCTCACCCCTGGGCTTCGAACCCGCTGTGCAAACTGGGCGACGATCCAACATCAGCAGATCTGCACGTTTGCCCCTGGGCTCCGAACCTGCTGTGTAAACCGGGTGACGATCCAAAACCAGGAGAACTGCACGTCCCAGCCCGTAGTTGGCCATTACGATGAACAGTGATACGCCGTATACCCCCACGAT
>JAXGPX010000006.1:0-117650 GCA_040766745.1 Bacillota bacterium | reverse complement strand
CGTGGCTGATGTTTCCTGGGTGACGCCTACTGCACAGTTCACAACGTGCTGTGCGCCGTTGGGATGCCCGGGGCATTCATGGCAAATAGTCGTTGCCAGCGGTTCTAGTCTTGCTCACAAAGGCCTTGAACTGGCAGCGAAAACCCTCGCCCTTAGCGGCAGTAAGTTATTGAGGAACCCTGAACTGCTGAAGAGGGCCAGGGAGGAATTCTTGAAGGCGACGGCAGGCCGGCCGTACAGGTGCGCCGTTCCGCCAGAGACCAAACCGCCGTTCGAACAGCTCCCCGAGCAGCCTTGAACCATTGCGAGAGGTCACACCGGGTATAATTTGATCCAGAAGGCAGGACTCAGCTCTAGTGGGTCCTGCCAAGGTGGTAGACGAAAACCTCCCTATAGATAGTACATGGCTATTACACGGCATAAAAAGCACGCCGGCTGTCAACCGGTGTGCTCTTGCACTAGCCTTGATACTATTTCTTCAGAGCCACTAGCCCGATCCAATCCCCGCTTTCAGAAAACTTACTTCCAGTAAGGTCGTTCCACACATATTTGATGCCGAAACCTGCGTTTGTCAGAACTATGCTGATGGATTCCTGGGAGTAATCATGAAACCAATTCCTGTACACCTTAACCTCTTGGCCACAAACCAGGATGTGGAGAGCCATTCTGGCAGATTCGAGGGCTTCCGGGCGTCTGATCGGCTCGCCTGGTGGGAGTGTTAGTTGTTTTAAGTGGGAGTGCAAAGTTTTTTGTGTAAATGAGCTTTTGTGTTGAGGTGTCATTATGGACAGTCAGCGGAGGCACAAACCATCTGGACGCCTTTCTTGAAGCCACCGGAATACGACTTATCTCGTCTGAGCGAGAATCACTGTGTGCAGCTGCAGATGCTTGGAAGGTATACTTGCCCCGTTGCGATGAGCGCCTTCAGTGCAGTTCCTGTGGACGCCTAACCCACGTCAATTGTCCGGAATGCGGGCATGTTATGGTATCTCACCAGCACGTAGCCAGTGATTTCGTAATTGGAGCACACGCCCTGATCCATGCCAACCGGCTGCTTACCCGAGATGCAGGTTTCTGTAGGGCGTACTTCCCAGGATTGCGGTTGAACGAATGAATCTCAGTCTTCCTAATCAGAGTATGGTATGGTTAAAATGGTTTGATTACCCGCATCGTAGTATACAATCAAGTCAAAGGCATCCCTGTTTGGAGAGATTATAAGGATGATAAAGCGAGCGCTAAAATTGGCTATCGGTCCCAGCCTAGGAGTAGTCATAGGCCGTACTATTGTTTCAAGAGGTGTGTTTTCCTACCTGCATACCGAAACATACCCTCCTTTATTAGTGCACGCCGGCCTGAGCTTTGTAGTGGCATATACTGTTAGTTTCTTGGTTCACTTGCTCATCCTATGGGTCAAATCAAGCTCCCAAGCGAACCGGAACTCCTCAACTTGATTTGCGGCAACTTGATTACGGCCTGTTGCTGAATTCACCATAAGTTGCAGAGCAAATCAGCATAGATCAAGAAGGACAACCCAACGCATTGGCAGAATGTTCACATTAACTAATTAACTATGATTAGTGTTTCCCGGTGATTTTCATAATATGTCCAGCGGTTAATCCGGAACTACGCGGCCGGTGTCTGTAGACTTGCCGGCGCTGCATTTACTGTTAAGGGCTTCTGGCTAGGCATAGATTTGAATTGTGACCGAAGTAAGAACGACGCTACACTTGTTGTTTGGGGCTATTAGCCTAGTAAGGAGGTACCTCCCCATGAGCCAAACCGTCCGAGATTACTACAACCAAAACGCCGCCCGTGAATGGGATAGGCTGGAGCGGCCGTACAGGCGCCTTGAGTTTGAAAGCACAATGCGCCTTGTAGAAAGATATTTCCCAAAGGCCGGATCTGTGGCTGATATCGGGTGTGGGCCCGGCAGGTATTCCATTGAAATGCTCAAGCGGGGGTACAGGGTGACCCTGGTTGATTTGTCGGAGGAGTCACTTGAAATAGCAAGAGGGAAGATGGCTGATCTCGGCCTTACGCCCGGCGGTGTTTTTGCCGGAAGTGCTTGCTGCCTGGACTTTCTCGAGGACAGCAGCTACCATGCGGCGCTCTTCATGGGCCCCATGTATCATTTGGTCAAACCCGAGGGCAGGGCCCGGGCGCTTTCAGAACTGCTCCGGATACTCAAGCCGGGCGCTGTGGCCATTATTGCTTACATTAACTCCTGGGGGGTTATCCGTTCACTCATTGCCGAATCACCTGAATTCTACAGGGATATCAACCAGGTATACAGGCTTACCGGAGAGTATTCCCAGGAAGGGCCCCAGCAGGGCTTTACTGAAGCGTATTTCACCATTCCCCCTAAGGCCGGGGACGAACTGGAGAAGTGTGGGTTTTCCATTGTGACTTACGCCGGTGCTGAGGGTTATGCCAGCGGATGTCTCGAGCAGCTGACCAGGATGTCTGAAGAGGACCCTGCGGCTTATAGGAATATTATTGATTCGGCGGCTGATCTGTGTGAACAGCCCCAATGGCGGGACTCAACTGAGCATATTCACTTTGTTGTGAGGAAACCGGAGTGAATGCCCTTGGTTCCTGGGCAGATTTCGCCATCCCACCGCAAGTCCTTACTATCTGTATGAGCAGTCTGTAGAACGGGGCTTTATGATCCGAGATGTCACCTACCGTGGCAGTTCTGGCTATTTGTCTTAGCGAGAATCACCCATATACTTTTTGCGGCGTGTTGATATAGTCCATGGCTTACTTGGGCTTAATGTGTTTCTGCTTATCTCGTACATTTCGAATGGTATGTGGCAGCTACCACTGAGCTGTCTTGCAGGAGCAGACCGGGCCTGAGTGGTATGTGGGACCAGCCACTCGTAGCGTTAGAGGCGATGAAACTCCGCCGAGTGGTATGTGGCAGCTACCACTGAGCTGTCTTGCAGGAGCGAACCGGGTTTGAGTGGTATGCGGGACCAGCCACTCGAAGCCCTAGAGGCAATGAAACTCCGCCGAGTGGCATGCCACAGATACCACTGAGCCGTCTTGCAGGAGCAGACCGGGCCTGAGTGGTATGTGGGACCGGCCACTCGAAGCGTTAGAGGCGATGAAACTCCGCCGAGTGGCATGTGGCAGCTACCACTGAGCTGTCTTGCAGGAGCAGACTGGGCCCTGAGTGGTATGTGGGACCAGCCACTGCAAGGCTCGGATTGCATAAACCGGCTCCGAGTGGCATGCCACAGCTACCACTGGGCCGTCTTACAGGAGCAGACCGACCTGAGTGGCATGTGGCAGCTACCACTGAGACTCCCGGTAGGAGCGAACCGGGCTTGAGTGGTATGTGGGACCGGCCACTCGAAGCCCTAGAGGCAATGAAACTCCGCCGAGTGGCATGTGGCAGCTACCACTGAGACTCCCGGCAGGAGCGAACGAGGCCTTGAGTGGTATGTGGGACCAGCGAGTGTATTGCAAGGGAATGCTGTGAAGAAACCGGTTGCTCTGTTACGATATGTGAGTCTATTTGCGTTCCATCTGTGGCACGCTTAGCCCTGACTCTGTTGCTGTAGATAGTGGATTGGCAAGAACCGTCCCGCTAGCGGCATGCTTCTTCCCAGACCTGTAGCTGTGGTTAGCAGATGCGTAAGAACCATTCCGCCAGTGGTATGCTTCTTCCCACTCTGTGTACCCTATTCAATATTCCTTACATTCTTTTCAACCGGATCTACATACAGGACCCAACACAGCCCGAGCATAGAGCAGAGTGAAGTCTACGCCATGGGTTAAGGTTGTAGTATACTGGTGCAGGCAGTATTTCGCCATCATCCCCGTGTGCATCGCCCAAGCATTTCCTCGTAGCGGCGGAAGATCTGCCGTGTTTTCGTCCCGGTTTGTTTGAGGCTTTGCCTTTGTTTGCAGTGGTTTCTCTGTGGTTTTCGCCAAGGGAGGTAGCCAAGGGAGGTAGCCTAGGGAGGTAGTCAAGGAGCTAGTCAAGGGAGGTATTCTGTCTATGCCGTTGGCTCCAGATACAAGGGCTGAGATGCCTGAACCGTCTCAGCAGGAGATCGAACGGACCATCTTTTCCATGGTCTGGCCTGTAGCGACTGAAAATGTCCTTCAGCTCCTGATTGGGTTCATCAACACTGCTATGGTCGGGCGGCTCGGTGCCGCCGCTATCCTGGCAGTTGGCCTGGCAGGCAGGATAGGGATGTTTGTATGGATAATATTCGGCGCTATCGGCACAGGTACCACCGTCCTAACTGCCCGCGCCATTGGAGCGGGAGACCACGGCCGTGTCCGTAAGATTGCCTGGCAAGGGCTCTTGACGGCAGCCGCCCTCATGGGGCTGGTTGCTGCAGCAATTTTCATTTTTGCTCCTACCTTCATGGTGCTGCTTAATGCTACCCCTGAATCTCTGCCCATGGGCGTTGCCTATCTGAGGATTCTAGTTTTCAGCATACCTTTTCAGGCGCTTTTTATGGTTATAAGCGCAATACTGCGCGGGACAGGGAATACCCGTACTCCAATGCAGATAGCTTTTGTCATAAACCTTGTGAATGTAGCTGTGAACTCAGTGTTGATATTCGGCCGCCTTGGCTTTCCTGCCCTTGGTTTCAGGGGGCCGGCTGTGGCTACCATAATAGGGCAGGCCACCGGGGCTACCCTTGCAGCATGGTTTCTTCAGAGCCAGAGATCAGGTGTCGGCCTCAGCTTGCGCCACGGTATTGCAGTTGACGTGCCACTGATTCGCAGACTCTTGGGTATTGGAATCCCGGCATCGGCCGAGATGTTCTTCTGGCAGATAGCGAGCATTATCCTCTTTCGATTGGTCAATGATTTTGGAACTGTTGCTGGTGCTGCCTACCAGCTCGGCCTTCAAGCCGAGGGTATTTCATACATGCCTGCGGCTGGGTTTAGTATAGCCGCTACCGCCCTTGTTGGCCGATCCCTGGGTGCAGGTGATTCCCACCTGGCTGAGCGATATATTCGGCAGTTGATCCGCTGGGGGGTTGCGCTTACTACCTGCACCACGGCGATTCTGATCTTCGGCCCCCGGCTTTTGATGAGCATATTAACTGATGACCAGGCTGTTATCGCTTTAGGTGCCCAATACTTGCTCATAATGGGGCTATCGCAGATTCCCCAGCAGGTTTCGGGCACATTGGGAGGCTCGCTTCGGGGTGCAGGGGACACTATAACGCAGATGGTTGCTGCTGCCCTCGGTATATGGGGATGCAGAATTCCGGTGGCGTTCTTCTTGAGCCGGCACTTCGGCCTGCCCGGAATATGGTGGGCCATCAACCTGGACCAGTATGTCCGCCTTTTGGTAGTGGGGTGGCGCTACCTGCGCGGCCAGTGGAGGAGCAACACCTCCTCGGCTGCTGCTTGAAAGTCACTGGCGCATGATTGCGAACACAGCGAAAAGCAACCAGAACAGAGCATCGTTGGGGGCTGATCTAGACTTGGTGTACGACAATACTCTGTCAGTCAGCATCCAGAGGCGAAGGCACAAAAAGGATCTTTCTTCACAGCCACCAGCCCGATCCAATCTCCGCCTTCAGAAAGCTCACTTCCGGTAAAGTCGTTCCACATATATTTGATGTCGAAACCTGAGCTTGCCATGACTTTGCTGATGGATTCCCCGGAATAATCGTGAAACCAATTCCTGTACACCTTAACCTCCTGGCCACAAACTAGGATATACTGGTCTAGCCATACATTTTTTTCAGGGTAGTCAAAACCTTGTTCAAGGACTAGGTGCTCTTTTGGATGCCAGAACCCTCCCTGGCTGACATACCAGTTGTTCTTAAGCCCTGCCTTCATACGAAGTGTTCTTGTGGAGACGTCGAAAACAAACGTCCCACCTTGTTTTAGGGCTTTGCGAATCAACCTCAGCAGCTTATCACGCATTTCATCGGAGAACACGCATAGCTCGCCGTATATCTGTATGGCCGCGTCAAACTCCCCGGTGTAATCCATATCAAAGAAATCCATACAGCGGTATTCTATATCCATTCCGGACTGTGCAGCATGCCTCTTTGCATAATCGATGGAACGCTGTGATATATCAAGCCCGACAACATGAATTCCGGCCCGGTACAACCTTTCTGCATACAGGCCGGGGCCACATCCCAGGTCCAGCAATTTCATGCCAGGTTTTAACACTCCTAAGTCCAGCAAATGCCTAACGGTACTGTCGATTTTCTCAGGCTTTCTGCTGGCCGCATCGTGACCGGGATTGAGATGGGCTTCCAGCATGCTTTTGGAGATATGGGGGTCATCCCAGAATCTCGGTTCTCCAGGTTCAAACAACCGGGGTTTGGCACTGGCCTTCATCAACTTAGCCATCAAATCGTTCATATCCGGATTCTCCTTAGTCGATGCTCCCGTATGTGCTATCCTCTATAGTCGCCCTGCCATTCGAACCCTTCAGGAATCCTTCTGATGCCGCGGCTTCCAGCATGCCTGCCGAGAAGCAGCCTGAGCAGTCACCGACAACGAATTCTTCTGATGCCGCGGCTTCCAGCCTTCTCACACTGGCTGTAACGTTATTATCGATGACTCAGACGTGATTGTATTCTATACCCTTGCGCATTTCCCTGCTGTTACAAGGTTCTAGCGTTATTCGGGCAAAGGCGATAAGGGTTTTTCAAGAAGGATAATCCTCCCCTTTGCCAGAATGATCACGTTAACCACGATTTGAGTTTTTCGATGATTCCGACAATATGCCCACTGGTCTGCCTGTTGGGATGCGTCTTGTGAGGCGGTATTTCCCAAAGGCAGGATGATTTGGAGTCAGATCAAAGTATACGAGGGGGTTCAAACATGCAGCCGTACCTCACTATTGAAGAAACCATCTCTATTCCGCGCCTATCCCGGCTGGCTGTCAGCGAAGACGGGGCCAGGCTGGCTTGGGTGGAGACCGTGGCCAACTGGGATAAGAATGAGTATCGTAAGCATGTCCAGATCTATGATGTCCGGACAGCAAGCAGATTACCTGTTACCGGAGGGGATAATCAATCCCATTCGCCTGCCTGGTCGGTCGCCAATCAGCTCGCTTGGCTCAGTCCGGTGGGTGAAGGCGATGACAAAGCTGACCAGGTTTTTATACTGACCGAGGGCAAATCGGTCCAGTTCACCCATGCCAAGGCCGGCGTAGTCTCTTTTCAGTGGGCGCCGGACGGCAGGGGCCTGTATTTTCTGGCCCCGGATCCAGAGCGAAAGGAAGAGCTGAAGAGGCGCAATGAGCGTTATGGCGATTTTGCCTATATAGACAAGGATTATGTTTGGAACTGCGTGTACTACCAGGAATTGCCCTCAGGCGCCGCAGGATCTATTCTGGATTCAGGCCCCAAGGATCTGCGCAGGCAAGAAGATCGTGCCCGCAAACTGGTGGGAGATGACGGCCTTCATGTTCTGAATTACGCTGTTTCTCCGGACAATGGCAGGCTTGCGTTTATGGCTGCCTCTACCCCTGATTCTGAAGACCGTGAGCAGGCGGCGTTGTATTTGATGGACATAGCTCAGGGTGAATACCGGGAGCTGCCCGTGCCTAAGCCTCTGGATGGTGAAGTCCTGTTTTCCCCTACAGGGGACGAGATCTGTTACAGCCGCCCTATTAACGAAGGTAAATGGTTCAATATCACCACTCTGGAAATACTGGACCTGGCCAGCGGCAATACCCGTCAGCCTCTCCTGGGCCTGGACGAATGCCCTTACCCTGTGCGCTGGACCCGGCAAGGCCTGGTTTTTACCATGCAGCAGAAAACCAATTGGTATGTGAGCCTTCTTGATAATGAAGGGTCAGTGGTGCCCTTGAGGGCAGAGCCTGGCAGTGTCACCATGATGGCATCAGTCAGCGAAAGCGGCCTTCATCTGGCTACGTTGACGGCCACCCGAGAAAAGCCCTTTGAGATTTACCTCAATGGGACTGCGGTCACAAATCGAGACCGGTACTACCAGGGCAAGACTCTCAGTTCCAAGGAAGTCATAAACTGGACCAGTAAGGATGGCACTGAAATAGAGGGAATCCTGATTACTCCTCCGGATATTAACCGGAGCAAACCTCATCCCCTGCTGGTTGTGGTCCATGGCGGCCCCACCTCGGCAGCTTTCGCCACTCCCAGCGACAGCCTTTACTACCCCTATGAGCAGTTTATGGAACGGGGTTTTATCATCCTTGATGTTAATTACCGTGGCAGTTCCGGCTATGGTGAGAAGTTCCGTAAATTGAACTACAGAAATTTGGGGCTTGGGGATTACCAGGATGTGATTACCGGTGTGGACATGCTGGTTGAGCAGGGCTTGGCCGACACCGGCCGAGTTGGCATTATGGGTTGGAGCCAGGGCGGGTATATATCTGCCATGTGTGCAACGTACAGCCGGCGGTTTAAAGCGATTTCTGTGGGTGCAGGTATAAGCAGCTGGTATACCTACTATGCCAATACGGACATTCCTCCCTTTACCAGGCATTATCTGGGAGACACCCCCTGGAACGACCGGGAGGTTTATGACCGGACTTCGCCGATTACCTATATCAGGCAGGCTTGTACCGCTACCTTGATTCAGCATGGGGACCAGGACGCCAGAGTTCCCTATGCCAATGCCCGGGAATTGCACCGGGGCCTTAAGGATATGGGTGTGCCTGTACAGCTGGTTAGTTTCAAGGGTATGGGGCACGGGGCCAACAAACCTGGGCTTAACAGGGCAATAATGAGGCAGAATTATGCCTGGTTCTGCCACCACCTTTTAGGTGACGATTTGGATGAATTCTGGTTGTATGTGGAGAAAACCGAAAAGTAACATGAAGCAGCGGCCCAGATCTAGGGGTTTCTCGAAGCTCTATTCTAGAAAGCCACAGTGACATTCAAGTGATAGTGTTTGAAGAACCCTCACGTAGCCTACACTTCCTTGTCTCGGGGCTATGGGTATGGGCTGTGGATAGGGGCTGCGGATCAGCACGTGTACAGTTTTGGAACACGAAAAAGTTTTCGCCGTCGCCCTGCTGACGGTAGACGGAAATACCCGTCGGTATACCGACGGGTATCTTAAATTGGTGTCAAAAAAATTGACACTTCAGACTCACGCACATAGTTGTGAATATCTATGCTTGTTGCTGATATGGTTATTAGTCAGTTCTCGGACTTTACCGGTCCCCAGGCAGTCGAATTAGTCACTCTAATCCACCAAAAACAGTCCAATTGGCCTCAAGCGAGCACAGAATTGTTTGGACTTACCGCTACTGTAAAGATTTTATATAGCAAGTCGGTCTACCCGTCGGTATACTAACGGGTTTTCGACTGGGTCGTCGGTATAGCGACGGCAAATCGTGGAAGGCGTCGGTATAGTGACGGTTTACATAATGCAGCATGGAATGGCAGCGAATAGGCTGCACATTTTTCCGTTAACGAACATTTTGGATGTCACTCCGGCTAGCCAGTTCAGTCGATGTGATTTCTTCTGAGGCCGGGTGTATCACACAACGAACTGAATACCCTTCTCGTTTAATGACATCAAGCTATAGAAAGGGAAGGTAGAATAAGAATATTCCGCGAATTTACTAATAGCCTGCGTATCCCCTGCCGTACCTGAAATGGAAGAATTGGATGAATGGAAGGATTGGGTGAATGGAAGAGTTGGATGAACGGAAGGATCGCATAGATAGAGGAATTGGCCGAATAGGAGAATTGAACGAAAAGGAGAATCCAATGAAAGGAGATGGAAGGGTCCGGAGGAATACGAGCCGGTCCCAAATTAGATGAAGAACTACCTTAAGGATTTGGAATGCCCCAAATGCCACAAGACGTACGATGCCGGTAAACTGCACAACCTGTGTGAATGTGGTGCACCGCTTCTGGTGAGATACTGGTTGGACGATTTGAAGAAGGAGTTTGACCCGGAAGTATGGAGTTCCAGGCCAAGGGGCCTGTGGCGTTACTGGGAGCTGCTGCCTGTGTGTTCCGGGGACAACGTGGTAACCCTTGGGGAAGGCGGAACCCCGGTCTTACCCATGCCTGGAATGGGAAAGGCATACGGCATCAGGGAACTCTACATCAAAGACGAAGGGATCAACCCGACAGGCACTTTTAAGTCCAGAGGGGCAGCCGTTGGGGTGTCGAAAGCCAAAGAACTCGGGGCCAAAGTGCTAGCCATGCCGACTGCGGGAAACGCGGGAGCAGCCTGGGCAGCGTATTCGGCCAACGCCGGGCTCAGAATGATTGTTGCCATGCCCGAGGATGCTCCAGGTGTCACTCAGGCTGAATGTGTGGCTTACGGTGCAGAAACTTACCTGGTGAAGGGGCTCATATCAGATGCGGGCAAAGCCATTCACCAAGGGGCTCTCAGGCTTGGCTGGTTTGAAGTGGCTACGCTTAAGGAACCCTACCGGATAGAGGGTAAGAAGACCATGGGCCTTGAGATCTGGGAAGAGTTCAAGGACAGGCTTCCGGCCGCCATTATCTACCCGACCGGGGGAGGAGTAGGCCTCATTGGCATGTGGAAAGCGTTCAATGAGCTCAAGCAACTGGGGCTCATATCAGGAGATTTGCCCAAGATGATAGCAGTCCAGGCCAGCGGATGCGCCCCAATAGTGCGGGCATTCCATGAAGGCACGAGTAAGGCCGAGTTCTTCCAGGGCGCTCAGACTCTTGCATCAGGTATCAGGGTTCCCTCGGCGTTAGGCGATTTCCTGGTGCTCGAGGCTGTCCGGGAGTCTGGAGGAGTTGCAGTGTCTGTTACCGATGAGGAGATTCTCGATACCTGGAGGCAGGTTTCAAGGACCGAGGGTATGCTGATCTGTCCTGAAGGGGCTGCTGCTGTTAGGGCCGCAAAGGTCATCCGGGAGATGAATCTTGTAGGGCCTGACGACCCAGTTCTTATACTCAACACCGGTTCCGGAATGAAATACACGGAATTGCTAGACGAAAAGGCCAGCATGCTTGAGGATGGGTTTCTAGAGGAATAGATTGCCTTTTGATGTAGATTGTTGATTGAAGATAGTTAGTGCTTTGCAGCAATTCATGCTGCTCGTGCGTATATAGGTTGAGGAAGTGAGGCAAGTGCCCGAACAATCTCACCGGCCGGAGGATTGTGTGGAAGAATTCGTACTAAAACATGAAAACAGGTTGTACAGAACTGCTGTTGCCATCCTTGGGAACCAAGCAGATGCAGAAGATATCGTGCAGGAAGTGTTCGTGATAGTTATGGAGAAGTGTCCGAGTTTTGATTCGCCGCAGCACGAAGCTGCATGGCTGATCCGGGTGACAGTCAATCTCTGCAAAAGCCGTTTGCGCTCAAGCTGGTGGAGGAAAACAGTGCCTCTGCTTAAGTCTTACCCGGCTCAGACAAACGAGCAGCATTATCTGATGGAAACTATTCTGTCCCTGCCGGCGAAGTACCGGATTGTCATCCACCTTTTCTATTACGAGGGCTACACAACACAAGAAATCGCCGAAATCACAGGGCAAAGAGAATCCACCGTAAGAAGCCAGCTTACACGGGCCCGCCAAAAGCTCAAGGCTATTCTGAAGGAGGAAATGCTATGAACGATTACAGGAACTACATGGATAGTGTGTCCGTGGATATGGCCTTGCATAGGAAAATCATGAGCCGCCTAACGCAAAGGACATCACCGGTGAGACGAAGCATGGCCCTGAGCCGTCATGCCTCTGCATTTGTGTGTGCGGCCCTCTTGCTGATTAGCATTTGGGCTGTTCCGCGTTTAGTTCCTTCAAACGTTGCACAACCTCCGGTGGTTCAGCCTAACGGTACAGTGCCACCGGTTGCAACTCGGCCTGGGACTCTGGGCAGACAGCAATACGCTCTGCTTTTCAACCAGGTACAGGGTGGGTATTCTCAAAGCAAGAAACATGACCCCGGCTATTTCACACAGGAGCTCTCGCCGGAAGATATAAGCGCTCTTTTCGGAAGTGCATGGGACAGCATTGCTGAAGGACGCACGATTGAAGCTCATGCCGGGTTTTCAGGTGAAGGTGTACTGGATGCAGTTACAGTCACATGTGAACAAGGGGATTCTGGCATTACAACGACAATTCAAATGGCCAAAGGGCCTGCATGGATTGACTACATCCATGCAGGTGAATCTGAGGTTTCCGATGTGGACGGCGTTTCTGTGATAGCCGGATACTGGAATTCAGCTTCCGACGGTGGGAAAACGTTCTACTACGCTAAATTTGAATTGGGCCAGGCCGGGTATTACATGGAAGTTACTGGGGATGAGAGTGCGAAAGAAGAATTGACTGTGCTGGTTAACCTGGTGGTTGCGGGAGGCGCTGTGGCTGATCTCGATATCGCGCCAGATTTCATACCTGAATGGCGTTATGATGAACTGTCACTTGCCCAGGCACAGGCGGATCCGGATTTTGGCGATTATGTACCGGAGCGTATTCCGTCTGGTTTTGCGTTTGAGTCTTCTCACCGGATAATGAATCAGAATTGCGATAAGTTGAGCATTAGTTATGCAAATGGCATGAAGTATGTGAGGCTGACGATGGCACGGCTAGCCGAGGAAGATCAGGTGCGCATGGCTGACATAAGCAAGCCGGAAACATATGATCTTTCCCTATATCCAATTCCGCGCGCTGATTCGGTGCCGGGCCAATTGCGGGAAATCGTGGGCAACCCCATTTTCAAAGTGGAAGAGCTGACGTTGGAGACTGTTCAATCGCGGGCCTACACAGTTGAGGATTCGGGAGACGAGCCTGGCTACAGGATGCGCTTTAGCGTACTGTACGGGGACGTTGTCGTTGAGGTAAGTGCGAAAGGGGTACAACCGGAAGATATTTTCAGCATGCTCAAAGAGGTGAAAAGCGGACAGTAGATCGAAATTTCGCCCAGGGTGGGTTTCAGGGGTGCCGTGTTATCCGGCGGGAAAAATGCTGTGGCGCCGGTTTTTCCGGCATTTACCCTCCGTCAATTGCACATCGTGGAGCACGATTTGCTTTCTTCCTATTCAGGGAATTCTCCCCCCCTTGTTCTTTCTGTAGCCTTGTTCCACTAAAGCAAAAAGAATGTCTCCCGTTTCCGGGAAACATCCGATGGTAAATCCCCCAGATACCTGGAGATCGTCGCTCAAACCGCCAGGTTTCCGAGAGACATCCTATAGCACGTTACACAGTATTCGCTTAGGCTAGACTCGGTTTCAGACCTTACGCGCAAGTCCTATGGGAACTGTGTCCTCCTGGACATCACATACGCAATGCCGGATGTCACTATCAGGTTCAGTACTCCAAGAGACTCGGGAACTGGGTTAGGAACCGCTTCTTGTCGGCTTCGCTAAGCCCGAGAAATGCCTCGAAACTCTTGAGGCTTATGCGCGCCGGCGCAAACAGCATCTCAGTATACGACTTATCATCATATCCGAATTTCGCCTGCAGCTCTGTGAGTTTCTTGAGCCCATAGTAGTATGTTGTGAAGTAACCCGGCTGCAATTCCTGGGCCAAAACCTGGCCTCTTGCACTTTTTCTGTCGAAGGCCAATTCTTCCATGTACAGTTCGACTGCGTCATCCACGGGACGGTTGAAGTAGTGTAAGTACAAGTCTGCCTTGATGCGGACAGACGTATGGTGGCGGCGGTAAGCGACAAACAGCGGGTAGAAGGGGTCTTCAGGGAAGTCAAACTCGAAGACCCGTTCCGACCTGAGGCAAGTGCCCTCCATAAGAGGAGTCGAACGCGCTCCCTGTTTAACTGTCTCTGGGAGGGGATCAAAAGTCGCTCTCAGGAACTGTACATGGTGTCCCGGGTAGGTTTCATGTACGGCATTAATTTTTATCCATCCATCTGTAATGGCAGGAACATTATCGGGATTCAGTACCATCTCACCCAGAAGCGGCCTTCTCCTGGGACATCCGCCACGGTAACCGCCCCATGGGTTGTGGGCCCGGCCCTCTTCTTCCATAGGTACTACCCGGCATACTTCCTCAGGCATATTTACATACCCCTTGAGGCCGGCTCTGGCCCTGGCAAGATACTCTCTGCAGCGGGCGAACATTTCCTCAGCATTGGCCGCCGGCCCTGCATACTTGTTCAGAGCCTCGACTACGCCTTGTACAGTGCGAGGTATGTTTACTGATTCAATTCTTGAACCGATATCGAACATTTCCTCCCTGGTCTTGTTGACCTCATCCTCATGCCACTTAAGCAGTTCATCTAAATTGACTCCACGCTGTTCTTCAAGGATGAGCCTGTAGCCTTCTATGTCAGGCTCGGCTGCTGTGCCGGTTGTGCGCTTTTTGGCAGCCGAAATCTGTTTGGCCTCGTCTGCCCACTTGAGGGCTTTTTGGGCCGTTTGCACAAGGAGGCTGGCGAGACGATTAAGCGTCGAATCAGGGAGGCCCTCGTAGTACTGGTTAACCCTGGACTTGTTTAGATCGCTAATCATGCTAAGGGTTTCGCAGGCACGGGCTGTTCTTAGGGCACTTTCTGAATTTACATTGGGCAAGAGGGCCTTGACGGCATTCCACAACTCATCGAGTTGCCCCAGCCTTCTTTCGAGGATGAAGGCCCGTTCTTCGGCAAATCTGGAATCCTTTCTTCCAATGAAACCAAGAAATCTGGTAATGCCTCCTATGAAACCGCTTGGTTCTTGATACATGTACTCAAGGTTCGACGCCTGGCCTTTGAGGTATTCATCGAAATGGTTCTTCAAGATTGAGAAAACCGGATCAGGGGCGGGAAGACGGTTGCATTTCTCAAATAGTCTGCTTAGGGCTTTTTCAATCTCGGCTTCTGCAGTGCAGGTAGGAATGAAGAGAACCGGCTCAAAGTCTCTATTGCTTCGCAACCTGTCAGAGATGCGGGCGCATTCTGCATCAGACTGCCTGTAGAGTCTGGTGAGTTCCTTTTCAGTCACTGTTCTTCCTCCTTTGCTTGTTGACCTTTGGTTTTCATGTTTCACAGGATCACTTGGTCGCGCCTTGTCGCAAGGATGGCCTCAGGCAGCTAAGGGTTTTACCTTAAAGACTGCTATGAGTAACCAATGTCTTGCCCCAAGAACATCCTCAGTAGTCAATCGCCTGTTCTGCCGGTAGGCGGCAGATCGGCAGATTGTCTGACGGCACCCGATCATTCAATCCATTCGCCACACGAAGTATTAAATCCTTTTTCTTTGCCTCTGTTTTGGTTCATTTTCTCTTAAAGCTTTGCTGAATAAATGAGGTGAGGCCTCTTGCCATACTTCTCTTGGCTATGTGTTCATTCTTCGGATACATTTTGGCCGGGTTTCCTGAGCCGCTTGTCGTCTATCCAGCCAGCAGTACAACTTGTAAGAGATTCTTAAGAATTCCGTCAGGTTTCTTGTCATTCTTACCCACTAGAGTAAAAGGGAGGTTCATGGGGTTTATAGGATTTGGGCAAGTGGCAGGCTCAATCCGATAGGCGGTATGATTAAGTTGTATGATTAGGTTGTACAGAAGACGAGGAGCGTGGGACCGGAGAGCGGGGGAACGCGGGGACGGTTCGCGCGTTCAACATCCCGGGCAACAAGACAGGGTTGAGCCAAGTGGCAAGCGAAATCCGATTGGCGGTATGATTAGGTTGGGACGCGGGGACGGTTCGCGCGTTCCACACGCACGCCGGATGAGAGGAGGGGGGCCCATGGAAAAGCAGCGTGTCTTGGTGGTCGACGATGACAGGGAAATAGTGAATGCCATTGCGATTAACCTCCAGAAGGAAGGTTACGAAGCCTTAAGGGCCTACGATGGCCTTCAAGCGCTGGACATCATCAGTTCCCAGAATGTCCATTTGATTATCCTCGACGTTATGATGCCGAAGATGGATGGCCTTTCAGCGACATTGAAAATCCGTGAAGAGAAGAATATTCCCATCATCATTTTGTCAGCCAAATCTGAGGACAGCGACAAAATCCTGGGATTATCAATGGGTGCTGATGATTATGTCACCAAGCCTTTCAACAGCATGGAACTGATGGCTCGGGTGAAGTCTCAGTTGAGGCGCTACATGACCCTGGGCGATGTTAACGTGAAGAACCGGTCAAACATCTTGCAGTCAGGTGGGCTGTACTTTGATGTTGAAAGCCATACACTCACAGTTGATGGCGAGCCGGTCAGGCTAACAGCCACAGAGACCAAGATAGTGGAGCTCCTGATGCGCTCACCTGGACGTATCTTTCCTGCCGAGGAAATCTACGAACGGGTTTGGGAGCAGCCTGCATACCGTGTGGAGAACACGGTTATGGTCCACATCCGCCGGATCCGCGAGAAAATCGAGATAAACCCTAAAGAGCCAAAATACCTAAAGGTGGTATGGGGTATTGGATACAAAATCGAGAAGATTTAAGCCATTTGCAGGATGGCTCTGCTTCGCCCTGGGAATCAGCATAATCGGGGTTTGCACTATTGCCGCTTTGGCCGGATTTGCGTATTCAAACGGAAACTGGGAAGCTCTGAAGGCTTTGTTCGCTGATTACCGAAACAGCATTCCATTCAAAGAACAGACCAGCCGTTACTTTAATGTGTTGTTCTCTTCAGTGGCCAATCCATCTCCTGATACCGGTACACAGGAGTTTTGGAGAAATCTGCTGGATAGCGAAGGAGAAAACCTCAAATATTACGCAGTCAACAAAGACAATGGACTGATTGCAACGAATATTGAGGGCATAGAGGGTGACATGTCTTCTGTCATTGGTTCCGACGGAATGCCGATCTTGTCTGATAGCTACGATTACTGCTGGTACTTTGACGGCGAGAAGGTACTGGTCATTGATCATGATGAACCTGTTGACACCGAAAGGCTTGACAGTGGGTACCGGGGCCTTATTCCTGGCGCTGCAATAGATCCAGGCAATCCCGATAACGACCCCTATAATGCGGGCGCCATCAAAGTATTGCTTGCAGTCAATAGTGTCTTGGTGAAGAATCCTTACAACCATTCCCGATACTTTCAAGAGCAGCAGTTCTTGCATATCGCCGGGCGAGTTTACGTGGGTGTCCTAGTGCTGGGAGTAGTTCTGTTCGCCTGTGGAATTATCAGGCGCCGGGAGAAACGTGCTTTCGACCGCAAACTCGCTGCTTGGTCTGGCAGGTTGTGGTTAGAAGCAAAGATCTTTCTCTCGCTATTTGTTGTTATCCTGCCTATTAATATGAGTTATGTGTACGGGGGTTGGGGCTGGAGTTCTTTGGGAGGGTTGTTCCGTCTCGCTATCAGCAGCGGAACTGCGATTCTTGCCCTCTGGTGGTTCTACGTGATGCTTGTGGATCTCATTGTCAATGGTAGACGATTCTTCAGTCACAATTCGATTAACTCGGTTTTGACCTGGTACCGAAATTACGAGAGGAAATATCCCTGGCAGAGGATGATGTTAAAGAGAGCCCATGTTTTGGTATGGACCGAAGCAGTCCTGGCTTTCTTGTCTGTGTTCCTTGTTCTAATGGGTTTTTCGGGTGGAGGACGGGGATCAACCGAATTCGCACTTGTGGTGGCCCTGCTTCTGGCTGGCATAGGCATATACTTTATCTATAGGTACCTGCGTAGATATGGGCAGACAGTGGAGGATTTGGGGCTTCTTGTGGCTCATATTGAGAAGGTCAAAAACGGCGACATGGAAACTAAACTCCGTGTCGCACCTGATGCTGATATTTATCTTGCCACACAAAACCTAAACAGCATTCAAGAAGGCATGAGCCTTGCGGTTAGCGAAAAGGTTAGGTCGGAGCGCATGAAGGTAGATTTGATTACTAACGTGTCCCACGATCTTAAGACCCCGCTTACTTCTATTGTGAGTTATGTGGAACTGCTTTCTAAGGAAGAAAACCTGCCTGAGCATGTAAATGACTATGTCGCCATTCTTGCCCAGAAAACAGAGCGTCTGAAGAATCTGATTCAGGATCTGTTTGATTTGTCCAAAGCGACCAGCGACAATATGGCACTGGACATGGAGAAAATCGACTTGGCAAGGCTGATTAACCAGGCCCTTGCTGATATGCAAGAGCCCATGGACGATTCCGGCCTTGCTTTCAGGGTCAACGTTCCTGATGAACCGGTATATATTGCAAGCGATGGGAAGAAGCTGTACCGGGTCTTACAGAATCTGATTTCCAACACACTGAAATATTCACTCTTGGGCTCGCGGGTTTTTGTCGATTTGACTGTTCTTGGCAAGGAAGCTGTGGTGACTATTAAGAACACTGCCAACTACGAAATGGATTTTGACGAAGACGAGATACTGCAGCGGTTCACAAGAGGCGATCGCTCTAGAAGCACCGAGGGATCAGGCCTGGGGCTTTCCATAGCCCAAAGTTTCACCGAAGCCTGCGGCGGCCGGTTCGCCATCAAGATCGACGGCGACTTATTCAAAGTCGAACTTAGGTTTGGAATTGAATGAAGATTGGGTTAGACATGGGAGAAACGCTGGGACGGAATTTGGGAATTGAAACTTGGGGTCGGTTGTAATATTTTATCCACGAGGTGTGGGTGAAACGGTCTGAAATGCGGGGACGGTTGTAATATTTTGTCCACGAGGCGTGGGTGAAACGACTGAAATGCGGGGACCGTTGTAGCATTTCACAAGTGGCTCGGGAGCCAGCCTAATTTGGCGTTCATCCCAGGCAGGATGGGTAGGAGTCGCCTATGTGGTGTGCCAGTGAGTTGCTGATGCCCGCTCAAATGGGGAGGACTGGTTTACGTGGTGTGCCACTGAGTTACTGATGCTCGCTCAAACGAGGAGGGCTGCCTATTTGATAGGCCACAGGGTGTTTCACTGCGCGCAAAACGCAGTGGAGCATCGTTTACATACCCCTTTTTTGCAGGTCCCTGTAGATGCCCGGCAAGTCCCAAACGGTCAGGATACCCAGGAGTTTTTCCGAGGACAGCCCGTTTTCCGTAATCAGAACAGCGCTGAGCCTGCGGCCTTCGCGGGTCCATTTGTTGAAAAGCCTGATTACCTCGATTTGAGCCGCGTTCCGGTGGAGGAAATCGTGACTGGCTGTAACCGTATTCTCGGTAATGGGCAGAATCTCTGAGACAGGTACTGAGAAAGAGACTGGCTCTTCGTTAGCAACAGAGTCTGCCAGCCAGCGGGCGATTGTATCGGTTGTGAGAAGCCCCATAAAGACGCCGTTCCTGCATACTGGAATCTGGGAAAACTTGTTACGTCTCATCAAATCCATTGCTTCGTGGACAGGTGTAGCCGGCTCCAAGGTGACGGGCCTGCTATACGTTATTCGCGGCGGATCAGCAAGAAATGCGGCAATCTCCCTTATTCGTTTGATCACCCATTCATTAGGTTCTGCAATAGGACGTTTCCTGCTCCTGTGTACTATTGCATTTCTCAGATCCGCGAACTCCTCCAGGTCATCCTTCATTGTTTTGCTCAGAGTATCATCATCTCGTACTAACCTCTTGAATCCGATTGGATCGAACCTGTCGGGGTTTTCTTCCCTGGTACGGCCTAGAATTCTTTCAATCTTCCGAAAGTACTCCAAGAAAAGGTTGGCGTTTGTGTCATTGCCATTATGTGTCTGCTCAAACATACTGTAACCTCCTATCTTGCCGATGGAGTATTCCCGATGCGATCTATTAATCCCTGCCTGATAATTCTGCGTAAGATGGATGCGATAAGAAACGATCAGAGAACGCAGGCAAGATCGATTGGTTACGGGAAATGGAGACTTTCAAAGATGGCGCTTTGGGCGAGCCAATCAAATACCCTGGGACCATTGAATCGATCGGAATGGCTCTCCAGACGAGCCAATCAGATACCCGGGGACCGTTGAACCGCTCAGAACGGCTCTCCAGACGAGCCAATCAGACACCCAGAGACCGCTGGACCCACCTGAATGGCTCTTCTCCCGAGCCATGTCAGCCGGCACCGACACCTCTTCTCCTTGTATCATCGGTGAGCTCCCTGTATGATTTGAAAAAGAGCCTAACCACCGAGGCCAGATCATCAGGACTAGAGCCATACCGGCCAGACCATCTCAACGGCTCAGATAATTCTCGTGGAGGGATCCAACGTGCTAGTTATCAAGAGAAATAACGCAGTCCTTAGAATGTCCCCCAAAAACATACCTGCAGCCCATGCTTCGTCCGGAGACATTGTTTGTTTTGAAACTTACGACTGCTACAGCAATGAAATTCAGCGAGAAGACCAATTCGCCAGTGCTGTTCCGTGGAGCCGAATCAATCCTGCTACCGGCCCTCTGTATGTCGATGGGGCCGCGCCCGGAGATATATTGCGCGTAGAAATCAAGGATATAAAGCTCAACACGCAGGGCGTCATGGCAATAGCACCGAAAAGCGGTGCCCTTGGCGATGTTATAGAGGCGGAAAAGACCAAGGTTCTTCCGATTGCTGACGGAAAAGCAAAGTTCAACGACCGGATTGATCTGGAAGTTAACCCGATGATAGGAGTCATCGGCACGGCCCCGGAAACAGAGGAGATCCCTACAGGCACGCCGGGAGAGCATGGCGGTAACATGGACTGCAAGCGAATAGGAAAAGGGTCGGTTGTGTACTTGCCTGTGAACGTGCCAGGCGCACTACTGGCAATGGGGGATCTACATGCGGTAATGGGAGACGGCGAGGTAGTCATATGCGGAGTAGAGATTTCCGGTGAAGTTACGGTGAAGGTAGATGTGGTCAGCGGGCTGTCGCTGCCGGTGCCCATGGCAATCCAGGGTGGAGATATTATGACTATTGCATCGGCTCGTACTTTGGATGAAGCCGCGAGGGCCGCAACCAAAAACATGTTTGATTTCCTCCATAGGGTAGTTGGCCTTACGTCTGACGAAGCCGGTATGCTACTGTCTACAGCAGGAGATCTCCGCATCTGTCAGATCGTTGATCCTTTGATGACCGCCCGTATGGAGTTTCCGTTGTGGATTCTTGATAGGTACGGGTACAGTATGCCATAGAACGCGGGGAGGAACGCGGGGACGGTTCGCCGGTTCCATTATGGCCACCTGTGCACGCCTGTAAACCTGGATAACGAGGAGGATCTTACATGAGGCAATAGCCAGTGTTCTAGCTAATTCCGGTTTTGACGGCTGGCTTTACTGGCTTCATCTGTCTGAGAATCCGTGCTGTGCAGATTCTTGCCATGTGAATCTGAGCTATGTAAATCTGCGCCATCTGAAACCGCGTTAAGTGAATCTACGCGATTTGAATATACGCTATCTGAATTTGCGCTATGTGAGTCCAATACGCCGGCAAGAAGCTCTATTCGATTGGCAGCCCCGGCTTTTCTAAGGATATTACGCGTATGGAATTTCACAGTATTAATCGAGATAGTCAGGCGTTCAGCCATTTGTTTGTCAGTCATTCCATGCAGCAAACATTCGTAGACTCGCTTCTCTTGGGGGGTTAGGTTAGCCACATAAGGGAGGGAGGATGGTTCACCGGCAATACCAGCATCAGTTTCGGTAGAGGTATCATGTGCTGTCTCCATATTGTGCTTTCTCAGCTCTGATGGGCTGAGGCCGAGGCTGGATATAAGAGGTACTGCCAGAAACAACAGGGCGGCACCTGTGAGGACGACCACCGGGCTGGCCGCCGTGGTTTTGACGATACCAAGATCAATGACAACTCCCGGGAGAGAGATGAAAATCAGGCTCGTTCCCATCCCCAGGCCGAATATATAGGGCGAATTCCTCTCAACAGCAATATCACGAAGTGCCAACCAGTAGAAAAGGTCCACACTGCCCAGGCCGACAGCCAGCAAGATCGTGGCACCCAAGACCACAATGCTGCCCTGGCCGGTTGCGAACAAGACAAGTCCCGTACCGAGCAGGCTAACACTTGCCACTGCCAGTTTGAGATAGTCACCCTTGCGGGCCCAAAAGGCACACACTGCAGCCTGAACTGCGTATATGATTGGTTCAAGCCCTCCGAGAGATGGCCAGTTCAGGTAGAATGAAGGGACAATCACACGGTACCACAGCCCGCCGCAAAAGTATTCAACCAGTGCCAGAAGGACAAGGAAAAAAAGCCCCGAACCCGAACCAGAGCCTGTGACCCTCCTGCTCTCATCTATGGATTGACGGTCTTGGCAGGGGCCCTGGGCGGCCAGGTAGGCTTTACGTATTAAGATGCCCGCTAGCAAAGGGCCTAATCCGAGGACTGCCGCCATGATTTTCAAAGTATTTTCAGGGGTATTCACAACTATAGGGAACCCAGCGAGCAGAAGGTTACACAATACCATGGCCAGGCCTATTTCATAGGAAGGGTTGGAACTCTCCAAATAACCTGGAACCCAGAGCAATATTAGGATCCCGGCTCCGAGGCCGCATACCGCCATAAGCACTATTTTAATTGCAGTAGATGAGGCAATAATCGTGAGTCCTCCGGAGATGAAGATTGCTATTCCGGAGGCAAGACCTATGGAAGCCGCAGTTTCTTTCTCCCGGAACCATGAAGAAGCCAGAGGAAGAACCAGGTAACTCGCTGCGTGGGTTATGATAAATGTATGGTTGAGAACCGTTGATGGTGATCCTGCAGCTACGTTAAACAGAGGGCCGTAAAACGGATAAGCAAGCATCCACGCAAAGACCAGACTAAGGGTCACTCCTCCGCAAAACCACTTAGTTTTGAGAATTCCAGGTTGGAAAATATTATGTATACCGATTTGTGTTTTCTCAGGCGTCATATATCTGCCTCACATATCGACCTTATTATGTATACCTCATATATCACTCTCATGTTTCGGCCCAGCATGTTCTGCACTTAACCTGGCATTTAATCTGGCTCTGACGAGCCTACACCTATGGGTAGTAAAGTCTTTCGCTCTAAAACTACCTGATGGGATAGTAGGCGTCAACTAGATATGTCTGTAAAGTTATTTGTGGACTACAGTAACTGAGTGAGTAATTGGGCTAATTTTGGCTTTTTCCCGGAGGAGTGTTTGCAAGTATGTCAGAAAACAAGCAGTTTCGGAAGACAGTGGAATGGAGAATCCATATTCCGATTTTTCGCAATAGGCCGGTGCGGAAGCAGCTTGAAACTGCAATCGGCCTTCCTTTCGGGATGCTACTGCTTGTGCTGTTCTCTAACGGGACCTTCACGAAAAGTCTAGACACCATATACATACTGGGACTGGTTTCTTCAGCCCTCTTGCTGATTGCTCTCAATGCAATGCTAGTGTTCCGGAGAACTTATGATGTTCATTTTGTCGTAAATGATGAAGGAGTTCTATATGAAAGCCAACAGGTTCAGCCAAAGAATGACAGTCCAACGTCTGAAATCACTTTTATGGGAACCGGGCTTCTTTCTCGGGCCAGGCAATCGGCATTACTGGAGTGGTCTGAAGTCAAGAGCGTAGAATATCTGCCTGAGAAGAAAACTATCTTGCTTAGAGGCGGATTTGCAAGGAAAATGGCAGTATTTTGCACTGATCAAAACTACAAAGAGGTAGAGGCTTTCATCGCTGGGAAGGTCGGATGACAAACTAGGACCGTCCTCAGTTCTGCTGAACATACCTGTGATATACCTGCCACTTCGGTCTGTTATCGTTCACCGCCTCACCCTTTGATTGTCTTCATCCTCACATTTTACTCCGCAAGTTCACCCACCCCAGGCTGTGGGGCTGGGATTGCATCCTCCTCAATAGACTTTTCCAGGATTTATTGCCTGGCGATAGTGGTGGTCCTTACCAGGCCTCAATAGACTCCCCCGGGCAGACTACTGGCGTAGTCTTGTTAGCAGGGGCGATGTCGAACCACAACCGTGACCATGGCACCGAGATGAAGTTTGGGCCTGTCGCTAGGATTCGACGATGTCGAATCACAACCGTAGCTATGGCACCTGTCTGCAAGCGTAGCCTTATTGCAGGGGCGATGTCAATGATCAGGATGGTTTGCCGGTACCTGAAAATGATACTCTTAAGATGACGACGAAAGGGGAGTGGATTGTTCATGGATACGACAAACTACATATCCACGTTCTTCTGGATTATTATCCTGGGAAGCTCTGTTTTCATGCCGTTTTTCAGGCAGAAGCGGCTTGAGGCAATGAGGCTGGGCTTGATGAGCAAAATGCAGAAGGATAGGGGCTCACGGGTGATCACTCTCATTCACCGGCAAGAGTCTTTGAGTTTCCTGGGAATTCCGTTGAGCAGGTACATTAACATAGAAGACTCGGAGCAGGTGCTTCGGGCCATTCGCATGACTGCTGATGACGTGCCTATCGACCTTATTGTCCATACCCCCGGTGGCCTCGTCCTCGCTGCAGAACAAATTGCATTGGCCCTGGTTCGGCATAAGGCAAAAGTGACCGTGTTCGTTCCACATTATGCGATGTCAGGAGGCACTCTCCTGGCCCTTGCCGCTGATGAAATAGTAATGGATGAAAACGCTGTACTGGGCCCGGTTGATCCTCAGATAGGGTCATATCCGGCTGCGTCTATTTTGAGTGTTGTCGATCGCAAGCCAATAGAGCAGGTAGATGATAACACCCTGATTCTGGCGGATATTTCCCGCAAGGCTATAGCGCAGGTCAGAGAGACTGTCTTACGGATACTAAAAGAGAATCTGCCGGATGAACAGGCCCAGGAGCTGGCCGACCTCTTCACCAAAGGCTACTTCACCCATGATTATCCGTTGAGCGCAACTCAACTCCAGGCTATGGGGCTTCCAGTGGCGTTTGATATGCCGGTTGAGGTATACAAACTTATGGAGTTGTGTCCTCAGGCTGGGACAAACAGGCCGTCAGTTGGGTATGTGCCTATGCCTCATAGGAGTGAGCCTGGGCGCGAAAGGCCAAGCAGGCGGCCGCAGTAGGAGTTTCCGTGGCGGGAGGTGGTGCGGCAGGTGTTCCTGCCGCAAGAGTTCGCGCGGTAGGGGTTGGCGGGGTAGAGGTTGGCCCGGTAGGAGTTGGCGGGGTAGGAGTTGGGCTGGTAGGAGTTGGCCCGGTAGGAGTTGGCGGGTAGGAGTTGGCGCCGTAGGAGTTGGCGCGGTAGGAGTTCGCGCCGTAGGAGTTGGCCCGGTAGGAGTTCGTGCGGTAGGAGTCCGGGGTTTTTGGCTGGAAGGCGGAAGTGTGTTGTTCGTGGGCCGGGATCGGTGCTGAATCGGAGCGGTCGGTTGGGAGAATGAGATATGCCCGGCTATGTAGCTTAGAGCTGGTGCGGAGACGGCGCAGTTTGGGGTTGAACCGGTGCGGAACCGGATGGGTTTTGGGGGAAAGTGGTGCAGAATCGGAGCGCGTTGGCTTTGAAGACGGGAAGTGGCGGCAGACCGGTGCGAAACCAGTGCAGTCTGAAGCAAAAGTGGTGCGAAATCGGATGAGTCTGACTGAAGAGCGGTTTGGATCCGGTACGAGTGGATTGTGAGGATTGGAAGTGTAGGCAAACCGGCGCAAAAATGTGTGGCTTGAGGCAAACCGATCCGAATCCGGGGCGCTTTTGGGTTACACCCGGGGCGTATTGATTACTACCGGAAACGCCTTATTTGCTGGGACTGCCTGATGGTATATATAATGTTGTTATGACTAGAAGTACTCGTGGCGCATTTGAGCGCGAATACCCTGAACTCATGAGGCTTTTCAAGACGGCGTTCAAAGAAGACGAAGCTGAGTTGTTTGATTTTCTGATTAGGAATGACCCTGCATTGACTTCCGATTCAATCAGGGTTGCCACTGTTGATGATAAACCCGTAGCTTGTTCGGTTGCCCTCCATCGCCAGATCCGCACGCCGCTTGGCTCCTGGGTGCCTGGAGCCGTCATCACGCTGGTAGCGTGTGATCCAATGTATCAGGGCAGGGGTTTCGGGTCTGCGGCGGTCAGGGATAGCCTGAAGTATGCTGCAGAATCAGGGGCTAGCCTGGCAATCCTTTACGGCCACCCCGGGTATTACCCCCGGTTTGGTTTTGTGCCTGTTCTGCCCGCTATGATTACGATATTGGATGTCAATTGCATGTTGTCCCGGGGCAGTGAAAGCGGTGTAGTCACGGGAAGCGCAGGAAGCGCAGGAAACACAGGAAGCACTGGAAGCGCAGGAAGCACTGGAAGCGCAGGAAGCACTGGAAGCGCGGGAAGCGCAGCAAACACAGGAAGCACGGGAAGCGCAGGAAGCACTGGACTGGCGGGAATTTCTGATAACGTTTCTGATACCCGCAGAATCGCCCAGTCAATGCGACACCTAGGTGGGCCGGAAGGTTCCGGTAACGTTTCTGATAGCCCCGATATCAGTGCAACCATGAATGACAGCTCACTGCTGGTGCGTGAGGTGCAAAACTCAGATATACCTATTCTTGCAGACCTGTACGAGTCGCAACTGGCTAAGTATCCATGCTGTGTCCGTCGGGACGCGTCTTCCTGGATCTGGAGACCCCGCGGGGCTATGGCCGGCAGGTCTGTGCTGGTTATTTGCTGCAATGAACCAGAACAGCTGATAGGATACGCCTTTTGTATGGATAATCCAGATGAAGGATATTTGGCTGTAGTGGAAGCAGCCGTGTCGGAAAAGCGGTTTGGCTCAAGCATCGTGCGGGAGCTGGCCAGACGAGCGGGCAATCTTGGTCGAAGGTATTTGAGGATCAACTTGACCCCAGACAGCCCCATAGTTCAGGCTGCTTTGTGTGAGGGAGCCACTCAGGAGTACAGACCTGCGGCCGCAGGAATGGCCTGTGTGCTGCGATGGGATGTGCTCCTACCAGGCGGTTATGAGGTCAGAATGAGCGAATGTGAGGTTGAGCAGGGCCTGAGAACTCAGTGCCACTACACGAGCAGTTACCAAGAGCATCACGAATGGCTCCAGAATTCCGGGTGTCTCCCCGGAACGCCGGCGGACTGCCTGTCTTCAGATGATTTATTTTATCTTCTCCACCAGGGTTATCCGGTTTTGACGGCGAAAAGGGGCCCCTTAACTCGCTTTGTACTCGGATATGAAGATGCAGATTTGCTTATCAAAGACGGCAGCTTAAGGTCTCTTGGGAACGCAATGCCTCTGTCGAGTTCGAATCGTCCAAACCGTGACAGCTGTGACAGACGGGACAGCCGCGACGGCCGTGACAGCATTGACTCACCAGACTCACCGGATTCACGAGACTCACAAGACTCACCAAATTCACCGAGCCTATACGACACAAAATCGATCCGCGATTTGCTCTGTCAGGATTTCCGTAAATCGTTTCCTAAATGGTATCTGGCTCCGTACTGGTACTGACCGATTCGATATGGCGAAGTTCGGTGTGACAGCGACCATGTCGCTTATATCCCGGCTAAGTGAGTCATCCTCAAATCTTCACACCTTACTTTTTTATTCATAACATCGCCTGCACTCAAATTGTGGCTCAACGAAAAGGCAACGGAGAGGTTGTGTTCGATCCCTATACCTGACTTCCTCCTTGTCCTTCCACTCTTGCTAGCAGTGCCTCGATAAGTTCAACGGCTTATTCATCCTTCTCTCTGGCTTCTATGATATGGCTGGCGAGGATTGCGCGTAGTTCACGAGTGGCGAACTTTCTGATACCTTGATCGCTAATATCGGTAAAACGTCAGAACCATCCCGCCGTTTCAATATCGGTAAAACGTCAGAACCGTCTCGCCGTTTCAATATCGGTGAAACGTCAGAACCATCTCACCGTTTCAGCTACTTGACGGTATAAGGCTGCCGCTCTTTCCAACTCGTCAAGGGATTATTTTCCGACCAGAAGAGACAACCAAAACACAGTTCATACGTTGAACCCGCCTCGGCATTATGTCAACATTATAGTATTAGGGCAAGTGGCGACTTGCGCAAATTGTCTTCAGGAAGGGTTTCTATGACAACCAGATCTTCAAGAGAATGCAAGAGACCGAGAGGTTCAGGCTCAAACTCAAAAACATCTATTGGTGTCCGGTATACGGTCTTTGCCACTATAGTGGTTCTGCTGACATTGGCAGGCTGTAATCTGGTTAGTATCATCTCCCCATATTCCTTCGGCCAGAGAAACGGGGGATACGGATCCGAAGATCCCGGGTCTGATGAGCCCTACAAGTATCTGGAGCAATCCAACACTGAAAACCATGAGGTAGGGACAATAGAGTCTATCATTGAATACGGTGAGGATTGGGTAATAGGTGTCCACTATCCGGTTACCGGAAAAGATAGGATCGACGCTGCAACCAAAGAACTCATAAACGAGGCTATCTCTGAATTTATCACAGAAGTTCATGATTTCAAGACCGGCCACTCTGACCTTAAAGCTGAGTTGAACATTGACTATGAGACCTGGTTGGCAAAGGATAAATTGGTAAGCATGAAGTTCATAATCTTCACAAACATGCCTAATTATGCCCATCCTGATGTCACAATCAAAACCGCAGTGTATGATCTCGAGAGCCAAAAGCCGGTGCTTTTGAGAGATATTCTTACAGCCCGAAGCCTGGGTAGAATAGCTGATTTGGCTAGAGAGGACTTGAGATCTAATCCGGACTACGGTGATTACCTGGATGAGGATTTGTTCATAGATGGTACAGAACCTGTAGATGAGAACTACTCAAACTTTGTTCTCACAACAGAACACCTGATCATATTATTCCAGAAATATCAGTTGTTTCCCGGTGCGGCCGGTCAGCCAACAGCTGCAATTTCGTATGAAAAGCTGGAGGGTATTGTCAACTTCTCACAGTTCAGCCTGACTGACTCTGGGAATTCCTCCAATCCATCAGATTCATCGCCAAAATCCGATTTGCATGGCCCAAGCCATGAAGAAGAGTATACAGATGGTATCCAGGAACCGATAGTCAAAATTACGCGCCCTGTTCGGGAAATTGACCCCGAGAAACCAATGGTAGCACTGACCTTTGATGACGGTCCCTGTGCTAAGAACACAGGATCCATACTGGATACTCTTGCGGCGAACGACGCAGTGGCAACTTTCTTTGTACTCGGGAACCGGGTATCTGACAATGAAACGTTATTAGCTCGGATGATGAAGGAAGGCAGCGAAATAGGAAATCACAGTTTCAACCACAAGCAGCTTACCACCCTTTCTTCTGACGAGCTGCAGCAGCAAATCAAGAAGACACAAGCAGCCATAAACAAAGCCACCGGGCATGAACCGGTGATAATGAGGCCGACTTACGGGTCTTACAATGAGGAACTCAGGGAGAGCGCCGGTATGGCCATGATTTTGTGGTCTGTGGATACCAGAGACTGGGAAACCAGAGATGCGGCTTACGTGAGCAAGAAGGTCCTTGAGAGTGTGCAAGACGGCGATATCGTCCTCATGCATGATATTTACGTGAGCACGGCAGATGCAGTGAAAATAATCGTGCCCGAACTCAAGGGCCGCGGCTACCAATTGGTTACAGTAAGCGAACTGCATGAAGCAAAAGGAGTGGCTCTGGAGGCAGGTAAGGTGTACCGCCGGGAAGCCAAGAAGTAGAACCTCTTTCGTTGCCTTGCTTACAACGTAAGGCGGGTCATGACTACCCTTGGACTATGAAAAAGCTGCTGCTAGCGGCGGGGTGCGACCTTACAACCTAAGGCGGGCCACAACCATCCTTGGGGATTGAGGCCTTGTCTTAGCACAATGCCGTTTCTTCACTGCCACATTAGCAGTCTCTGTACGGATTTGTTCAGCCGCCGCCGTGCGCTCCTCCTTAATGCGCACTACCTCGTCACATTAGCAATCTTCTTACCGATTTCTTCAGCCGCCGCCGTGCGCTCCCCCTTAATGCGCACTAACCTCGTCACATCAGCAATCTTTTTACCGATTTCTTCAGCCATCTTCCCCTTGCTTATTCTTAGCTCCAGATTGGTGAGGAAATCGTTAACATGATTAGCCGCTGGAACTCATCAACTAGCTCAACATATAAGGTCTTGTTATTTCACTTAACTGTGCCGTGTCCAAATAGTCATCAAGAGAGGATTATCTGCATAGAAAACACAGATCATACGTTGTATCAGTGGGGCATTATGTCAACGGCCATTAGTAAACAATGAATCTCTGGTTGGGCGTTATGTTAACGACAGACTATTAGGGATGCAAAATGGAAGAGTTGAAGAGCAAGTTTCGGCTTGCAGAACCTATTCCGAGAAGGGTTTTTATGGATGTCAGAAGGTTCATAGACGGTATCCCCGGTATTTCTGCTATTCTCGCTATAACACTGGTCCTGCCGGTAATGGCCGGCTGTAGCACTGTAAGCGCAAATCTGTCACATTTGTCATATTCAGCAGGCCAACAGGGTTGGGGAGGAGTGGAGGATTCTAAGGACATTGTCTCTGGCGATGG
Source organism: Bacillota bacterium (assembly GCA_040766745.1). Lineage (GTDB taxonomy): Bacteria > Bacillota > Sulfobacillia > Fermentithermobacillales > Fermentithermobacillaceae > JAXGPX01. Next base: position 87,469 of record JAXGPX010000006.1, on the reverse strand, counting down.
CTTTAAGTATCTGGCGAAACCTACCACAGAGCACTACCAGGTCGGAGGATTAGAACCCCTTACTGAGGGGAGTAAGAATTCGGTTATCAGTATCCACTATCCGATAAGTTTGAACTCCCTAATCGTCACAGACCCACCTTGTTATGCTAACCCTGACATTACTGTTAGAACTGCAGTATACGATTACGAGAGCCCGGAACGGGTCTTGCTCAGTGATATTCTGCCAGGCAGAAGCCTTGAGCATATGACTGAACCGGACGAACCGCGAGGCCTGGGCTATCCACGGGCCCCTGGTTCGTTTCCGTACGATCTTGGTTATGAAGAACCTTCTAATAACAACCCTGGCAATGATGATTTGGGCGTCGGAGCCCAGCGTCCTATTCGAGAAATCGACCCTGGCAAACCAATGGTAGCGTTGACCTTTGATGACGGCCCGTTTCCAAAGAGCACAGAGTCAATACTTGATACTCTTAAGGCACACGACGCCGTCGCCACTTTCTTTGTGCTTGGGAACCGGGTATCCGTTAATGGGGCTCTGCTAAGTCGCATGTTAAGCGAAGGCAGTGAAATTGGAAACCATAGTTTCAACCACAAACAGCTTACCACCCTGACCCTGGAGGAATTGCAGAAGGAGATTTACAGGACGCAGGAGGCTATAAAGGAAGTCACGGGTTATGAGCCGGTAGTTATGAGGCCTACCTATGGTTCCTATGACGAGGACTTGAGGGACGGCGTTGACATGCCTATGATTCTGTGGTCACTGGATACCAGGGACTGGGAGAATCGTGATGCGGGATACGTCTGCAAGAAAGTGCTTGAAAACGTGGAAGACGGCGATATTATCTTGATGCATGATATTTACGTGAGCACGGCAAATGCAGTGAAAACGATCGTCCCTGAACTGAAGAGCCGCGGCTATCAATTGGTTACAGTAAGTGAACTGCATGAAGCAAAAGGAGTGGCTCTCGAGGCTGGTAAGGTGTATCACCGCGAAGCCAAGAAATAGACCCTCTTTCACCACTTACCTAACTTTGTTTATTTTCTTTTTGTTGTTAATGATTCAGAGCCCCATGTTTGACCACGATACTCCATGTTAGATACAGCAGGTCCCGCATAGAAACAAGAATACAACACCCTACTTTGGCCTCACCTCAGTGAGCAGGCCTGAAAAACGAGCGGAGATTTTTCATGTATAAAGAACATGATTACGATTTTGAGATGGAATTGGATATTCTTGCTAGCCTGGTTGTGGAGATGGACGGTCCGGATGCCCATATTCTGGAGGTAATCTCTACGATTGCCGAGAGATTGCAGGAGCATACTGTATCCAGCAAAAATGCAAGCAAACTAGCCTGGCAAATCGTCAGGTTAGTACAAGAAATGCGTAAGGGCAGTCTTCCTTTTGAAAAGGGCTATTCTGCCCTGCCTTCGTCTATTCAAATGCTGCAGCGTACTTTCAGGATCAGGCTTTACAGGCAGGCCGTGGTGTCCTGTCAGGCGAAAGAGATATGCCCGGTGGGGAAGCGGGTCCAGATGGACAAGCGAGCCCCGGTGGTGACCCAGATGCCGGTGACACGAGTTCCGACGAACTTCCTGCTACAATAACCAGTCAATCTTTTGATCCCAACGATTCCGATAACGCGATGTTCATAGCCGAGGTTGAAGAATGCCCTGCTTCTGCAGAGATGTCACTTCTGGCCCTTGAGAAGAACCCCGGCGACCGCGCTCACCTGAACGAAGTGTTCAGGGGTTTTCACAATATAAAGGGAATCTCAGGGTTTGTGAATCTAGCTGATTTCCTGCCAGCAGTAGAATTGACAGGCGGCCAGGAAATCGCCGGCGAGAGTTGGCCGCAGGAAATCGCACAGCGAGAACTACCCGAACAGGATTGCTGGGGAAATTGCCAGAGGAAATCGCTGTAGAAAGTCGCCGGGCAGGAGGGAATCACCGGAGGGTATCGCCTAGTGTGGCTGAGAAAGAACTAACAGGACGGGTGGCGGGCCTAGCGCAGAAACGGCCTGCAGGATGGGTGGCGGGACACGAAATAGGTTTGGATACAAGGCAAGAAGGGACGTAGCAGGCTGGAGAAAACCCGGGACGAGGTCCTGCAGACTCAGGTAGACTGTCCTTCCCCAAAGGGATTCAGCATGCTACTCTAGGGATTGTCCAGGAGTGTTTCGGAAACTCAGAAAAGCCTCTCTCTTGCAATGAGGTTGCTGAGATTACCGGCTTCTCCACAGTTACTGCCAGGCGGTATCTCAACTATATGGTAGAGGCAGATATTCTCGGTCAGCGGCTTCAATACGGAGAGATCGGTCGCCCTGCCTTCGTGTATTATGCACGGCAATGATATGAACGTTTTCAGGTTAGGACCGGACATTAGGCCCAACCGGTGCGACTTCGCACCAGTTTTGGCTCAGACCCCACCGGTTCTGCACCGGTTAGCCGGTCAAGTTTCAACCTAAGACCAACTTGCACCGAATCTGCACCTGTTTTCGGTTAAGCCGGTGCGATTCCACACCACTTTTGACTCAGACCCCACCGGATCTGCACCGGTTCTTCTCCGGCCGGCCGGACATGTCGGGCTGGCTAACCAACCTGCACCGGATTCGCACCACTTTGCGTTCGAACCGGTGCGATGTTGCACCAGTTTGGGTTCAAACCCCACCGGATGTGCACCGGGTAACCAGAACAGTCTCGACCCGAAAAGAGCCTGGACCGAATCCGCACCACTTTGCGCTCGAACCGGTGCGATGTTGCACCGGTTTTGGCTCAGACCCCACTGGTTCTGCACCGGTATCCGGCAATACACATAATCCATGTTGATAACAATACTTCTTCCACTTCTGATATAATAGCTTCGACAACTGAATAGCGACAGATTACAGGTGCCCCGTCCATGGGGTGAATAGGGAATCAGGTGAAAATCCTGAGTGGTCCCGCCACTGTAACCGGAGAGCCTTGCGGCACGCCACTGTCTAGAGATGACTCAGACGGGAAGGCTGCCACAGAAGTGAGTAGGCAATGACCCGGAAGCCAGGAGACCTGCCTGTATATCTTTCAACCTAAGCCTTCGGAGGAAAGGAGGGGTACCAAGAATCAACCGTCTTGGTTTGAAGCGCAACTGATCCGGCCTTCGTTAGGGGGCCGGATTCTTTTTGAGGAGGAGAGTATTTTTGAACAAAAAACGTTTGTCTCGTCTAGCTGTGATTGCACTATTGATGATTTTTGCTATCTGTTCATTTACCGGTTGTACCAAGCCCGGTGGTGAGGCGGGTGTTACCCCTAAGTCTGACTATCCTATGGAAGTAGTAGACAGTGCCGGGAGAACTGTGACTATTGAAGCGAAACCTGAACGCTTTGTTTCACTGGCTCCGAGCAACACAGAAATGCTTTACGCGTGTGGACTTGGATCGAAAGTGGTGGGAGTAACGACTTTCTGCAACTACCCTGAGGAAGTGAAAGACAAGGAGAAGGTTGGCGGTTTTTCTGACCCAAGCATCGAGAAAATAGTAGCTTTGGAGCCAGATGTGGTACTGGCTACGACCATGCACCACAAACTAATGGATGAAATGGAAAACCTGGGGCTTACCGTACTAGTGATGAATGCCGGCACCGTAAGAGAAGTCATGGATGAGATTCAATTGCTCGGGAAAGTCTCAGGCAACGTTGATGAAGCTCATAATGCCGTTTCTGAAATGCAAGGGAAGGTCGACCAGGTTCAGCAAGCACTGAAGGATATTTCTGATGACGAAAAAGTCAAAGTGTTCTACATGCTCTGGGATGAGCCCATTATGACCATCGGGCCCAACACCCTTCTGCACGATGTGATTACCCTAGCTGGAGGCGTTAGCGTGTCTAGCGATGCTGATACAGATTATCCAACCTACAGCCTTGAGACCCTTGTGACCAAAGACCCTGAAGCTATTGTCTTCACTGTCATGGGGACAGGAGGCGGTATAGACCCAGAAAAAGTTAAGGCCCAGGATGGTTGGAATGTGATATCTGCAATCAAAAATGAGCGGATATACGGAATTGATGACGACCTAATGTCCCGTCCTGGGCCGCGGATAGTAGACGGCCTCTTGGAGGTTGCCAGGGCCCTCTATCCAGACCTGTTCCCTGAAACCAACTGAAACCCTGGGACGGCCCTAACGTTTCAGGGTCGAGCGGCGAGACACCTGAAGCCAAGGGGATGGAACACTGTGGAGCACTGTGAAACCCTGGGACGGCCCTAACGTTTCATCCGCAGCAATAGAGCAGAGCGTTCCGTCTGGGTTGAAACACACCGAGGCATTTGGGCCGTCCCGCGATTCCACCGGTCCCGCGGTTCTTACGGGGTTTCAGAGAGATTTGGAGAAGATTTGGAGATAGCGTGAATGGCTCAATACAGAATGGCTCAATACAAGGAGGCGACAGAGCAATGCGGCTCTTAAAGGGAAAATGGCATGCTACGACAATACCGGTGCTAATAGTAATGCTCACATTGTCGGCAGTGCTTGCCCTTGGTACCGGGGCTGTTGAATTTGACGTTGGGGAAGTAGTGAGAACTCTTGGGGCCGGCCTGAGTGGGAGATTTAGGAATACTGGCATGAGTTCACGGGAAACCATCATTCTTTGCATCCGGCTTCCCCGAGTTATCCTGTCTGCCATGGCCGGGGCTTCCCTTGCTGCATCAGGCGCCGTTTACCAGGGAATTTTCAGAAACCCCATGGCTGATCCATACGTTATGGGCGCATCAGCAGGAGCCTCTCTTGGAGCAACTTGTGCATTTATGCTGCCGGTTAATATCAAACTTCTTTCAATGGGTTCTGTCCCTTTGTTCGCATTTGCAGGATCGCTCATGGCGGTGCTATTGGTATATAACCTGGCTAAAGTAGGAGACAGAACCCCTATTCTAAACCTGATTTTGGCAGGCATGATAGCAAGTTCAATACTATCTGCCCTGGTTTCCCTTCTCATGTTTGTCATGCCAAGCGCTGTACTGCATGGCTTAGCATTTTGGCTGATGGGGGGATTTTCGGGGCGCGGCTGGGACCATGTGATTACGACAATGCCATATTTTATAGTTGGGCTTGTAATAGTCGCATTCTGTTCCCGGGAGTTGAATGCTTTGCTTCTTGGTGAAGAGCCTGCTATGCATCTGGGAATCGAAGTTCAGACAGCCACCAAACTGCTGATAATGGCTGCTTCCCTGCTAACGGCTTCGGCAGTAGCTTCAGGCGGCATAATTGGTTTCGTCGGTCTGGTCATCCCTCACTTTGTAAGGATGCTCTTGGGCCCTGATAACAGGCGGCTTCTTCCTGCGTCGATTCTCTTGGGGGCGACCTCCATGATGGCGGCTGATGCTGCAGCCAGGTTAGTTATCGCTCCACAGGAACTCCCAGTGGGGATAATTACGGCGCTGGTTGGAGGGCCGTTTTTTGTTTATCTGTTGAGGCAATACAAGGCGAAATCCTGGCAGTTGTGATTTACGGAACAGGTTTGCCGGCGGCCTGCAGATGTGGTCATTGTATAGCCGGTGTTGTGGCTGAGGATGCGGCCATGGTAGAGCCGCTGTTGTGGTTGAGAAGGTTTGTAGAGATTTGCTGTGAGGCAGTGAGGTTGATGATGAATTTGAACACTGAACAAAGTCTCATTGAGGTAGAGGCGCTGAGCCTTTCATACGGGGATAATCACATACTCAACCAGATATCGATTTCGGTTAGAACCGGAGAGTTCCTTGGAATCCTGGGGCCTAATGGGTCAGGGAAAACCACACTACTCCGCTGCATGACAGGGACTTTACATCCTTCGTCAGGGAATGTGTTGTTGCATGGCCGGGAAATACACGCCATGAAGCGCCGGGATATAGCGAAAATCGTGTCTGTATTGCCTCAGGAGGAAACCAATGAGTTTGGCTTTTCTGTTGAGGAATTGGTTGCCATGGGCCGCTTGCCTCATTTGGGAAGGTTTGAAAGGGAAGGCCCGGAAGACAGGCAGAAGGTCAACTGGGCTATGGAGGTTACTAGCACAATCCACCTGAGATCCAGATCAATCACTTCCCTCAGTGGCGGTGAGATGCAGCGGGTAGGGCTGGCAAGGGCTCTTGCACAGGAGCCTCAAGCCTTGTTCTTGGATGAGCCTACTTCCCACCTGGACATCAACTATCAGGTGGAGATGCTTGATGTCGTGAAGCGTCTGAACCGCGAAGAAGGAATTACAGTAGTCGCGGTTATGCATGATACCAATCTTGCTGCTGCGTATTGCGACAGCATGATTTTGCTGTCAGGAGGCACTGTTTTTGCCTCGGGGGCGACATCTACGGTGTTTACTGCCGAAAACATCAAAGCGCTGTATGGATTGGATGTTGTCATGCTGAAACACCCTCTTAACGGGAAGAATCTGATTTTCCCGGCGTACGCAGAAAATTGTGAGATTCGTTGATAAAAGGTGGGTTTGTGAGATGGGACGTTTGATTCTGATTACAGGGGGAGCAAGGAGCGGAAAGAGCAGTTTTGCAGAAAAACTGGCAGCCGAAATGGCTCAGGCCGAACATGCGGCCTTTGATGAGGACTCTGTTTCAAAGCATGCCGGGCCAGATAGTGGGCATGCATGTACTGCTGGGCATGAGTGTGGGTATTCATGTACTGCCGGGCCTGGCCGGGGGCATTCATGTGTTGCGGGGCTTGACGGTGGACATTCACCCATTGTGGAACCTGACGACAGGCCTTCATGTGTTACCAGAGCCAGCAGAGATAGGAGTGTCACCGGGGAAGGTCATGTCACTTCTGTTATTTACATAGCCACCTGTATTCCCGGCGACGATGAAATGCGGCAAAGAGTCGTGATCCATAAAAGCCGCAGGCCTTCACATTGGAAAACAGTAGAAGAGCCGCTGGATCTTGCAGGTGCATTGAGACGAGAAGGAGCCTGCAGCCGGGTGTTATTGGTAGATTGCCTCGGCCTATATGTGACAAACCTTCTTTGTCAAGAAGCCACCGGTACATCTCAAAACGACATATGCCAGGCTGTACTGGGTTCTGTAAGGGAATTCGCCGGAGCTGCCCGAAACGTACCCGCCCACGTGATTGTTGTTTCAAATGAGGTAGGCATGGGGCTGGTTCCTGAATATCCACTAGGCCGGCTGTTCAGGGATACCCTTGGCTGGGCAAATCAGATACTGGCCGAGGGTTCAGACAAGGTTTACCTCATGGTTTCCGGGATTCCTGTTGCAGTTAAGTCGTGATTGCTCGTTCTAGGGTTATCTACAAGAGCAAGGCCTGGCGCGACTGCAGGTTTTGGGGATTCAGAGGAGGACCATGAGATTGAACGGTGTTTTTATGGGTACTGATGTTTTAAGATGTTTGCTCATTGAGCAGCTACCCAGACCAAGGAGTGATGCAGGTGTGGCCAAAGCAGTGATGTTTCAAGGCACTTCATCCAGTGTCGGCAAAACAATAATCAGCACTGCCTTGTGCAGAATCCTAAGGCAGGACGGGTTTAAGGTGGCGCCCTTTAAGGCTCAGAATATGTCTACCAATTCGTTTCTGACCCTGTCGGGCGAAATCAGCGTGGCTCAGGCCATTCAGGCCGAGGCTGCAGGTGTTTTACCTACAAGCGACATTAATCCGGTGCTGTTGAAACCTTGCGGCGACATGATATCAGAAGTAGTTGTCCAGGGAAAACCTATAGGCCGGCTCCACGCCGGTGAATACCGTTCCCGGTACGTACCTGAGTTCAAGAAGGCTATCAGCCAGTCATACCGGCGCCTGAGTGAGGACTACGACGCAGTAGTCATTGAGGGTGCAGGCAGCCCTGTTGAAGTCAACCTAAAAGACAGAGATATCGTAAACATGAGAGTTGCCAAGATGGCACACGCGCCTGTATTTCTTGTTGCCGACATCAGTCTGGGAGGAGTCTTCGCCTCCATTGTCGGCACACTGGAGCTCCTGGACAAAGACGAACGGGACATGGTAGCAGGGCTGATAATAAACAAGTTCCGGGGAGACCTATCGCTTTTCGAGCCTGGGGTTGAGTTCTTGGAGAAAAAGACAGGCAAGCCGGTCCTTGGTGTCGTGCCGTACATTCCCGGTTTGGGTATTGCTGAAGAAGATTCAGCAACACAGGGTACCCAGGGGGGAAAGGCCCACCAGGCAAGCGATGAGCAGCAGACAGAAGCCGCATATGACCGATTGGCTCAAGTAGTGCGCCAGACCCTTGATATTAGCCTTATCTACTCTATTGCTGGACTGGAGTCAAACACCTGCAATGGCCTGGACACAAGCCCACGATGCTGAGAATATGCTGGGCCCGGGCAAAACCACGGTTGAACGTCGGGTGAAGGCGCTTTGGTACAAGACTAGGTTAGGGGATGTTAGTAATGGAACAACTTGGAACAGTAAAAAACTCTGGAGCAGGTATCAGGCAGTTGACTTTAGCCGCTCTTATGGTAGCTCTTTCAGCCGTTGGTGCTTTCATAAAAATTCCCGGCCCTTTGGGTAGTATTGCTATGGATTCATGCCCGGGTTATTTGTATGCATCTTTATGCGGCCCACTTGGAGGTTCAGCTGTTGCCTTTTTTGGGCATTTGGCCAGCGCTTTTACTGTGGGCTTTCCTCTGGGGGTTCCTATTCACCTGGTGGTTGGTGCAGAAATGGGCTTGTGCGCTGCTGTTTACGGATGGATTGGGCGCAGGTTTGAGGCAGTCGGCGGAATCGGAACCACAGGTGAAGTAAGCGCCAGAACCACAGATGATGAAGTCAACACTACAAGCGGAAGTGAAGTTGAGGCCAGAAGCGGAAGCGGAGCCGCGGCCATAGGCGAAAATGGCTGCATAAGTGGCTCCACCACTGGACGCACAAGTGGCTGCACCAATGGACGCGCGGGGACCATGACTTGCAGATCGTCAAGGCCCTGGTTATCGGCAGGCCTTGTGGCTGTTGTGCTGAACGGAGCAGGTGCGCCTTTGGCCCTTTCACCCTGGCTGGGAGTTGCTGCTGTAGTTCCCTTGATTCTCCCTCTGACAGTTGCGTCGCTCATGAATGTGGCCCTGGCGATTCTAGTGCGTAGAGTGCTGAACTCAAAGAGGGTTCCAGATAGCAGCAGGTGACTGAATAGTTTTGCGGTCACTAGCTCAGTATCCGTGGGCCACGGTTCTTCACCTGAGTCAAAAACATGCGGTTATTGCAGGTATCCGTGCGCCATACGTGCGCTATGGTGCCAGATAACAGTAGGTAATGGCAAAGGAGATAATTTCTCATGTTACGCTGGGACGTAAACGCCAGGAAAGCAAAATACCGTGATCTTACACTGGTTACCCTGGATGAAGGTCGTGTACTGGTAGTCGCTTGCGATTCAGCGGGAGGCATAGGCCCTAAGGAATTGGACAGCGTGAAAGTACCGGGATATGTCCTTGGAAGGTTTACAGCCAGAGTTGCCCTTATGGAATTGCTGGCCGCCGGGGCGCAGCCCATTGTTTTTGTGAGCAACTTGTGCGTTGAGCCTGAGCCAGGTGCCAGAGAAATAACCAGGGGAATCACAGAGGAACTCATATTAGCAGGGCTGGATTCAAGCATCGCAATCACGGGAAGCACTGAAAAGAACATTCCTACCAGGCAGACAGGTTTGGGAGTCACAGCTATTGGGGTTGCACGGGCGGGGAGTTTGAAGCTAGGACTGGCCAGGCCCAATGACAGGTTGTTTTGTGTCGGCCTTCCCAAGGTTGGAAATGAGGTCGACTTGGATGATCCGGAAATAGCCACTCTCGAGGCTGTAATGGCTTTGCGTGCCTGTCCGGAAGTGCATGAAATCGTTCCAGTTGGTTCCCAGGGGATACGGCGGGAAGCAGAGGTATTGGCTCAAACAGCCGGTATGGAATTGTACCTGGATCCAGCAGCCGGCCTGGATTTGGAGAAATCTGCAGGGCCTGCTACATGCTTTATTCTTGCTGCTGAGCCCAGTTTATCTCAGATCCAAAGACTTGTGGTTCAGCCCGTGCGAGCAATAGGGTACATCAGCCCAAGGTAGAATTGGGTTTCAATCTGTGCCTGAAGGAGTAAGTGGACAAGAAGCAAAGGAGCATAAGGCAAAAATGATTCCGTCAAACATTGAAATCTTGATGGCCTTTGGCATCGATTCTGCGGTGGGAGATCCTCCTCGCAAGTCACACCCAGTTGTCGTCATGGGTAGGGCCATCTGCATACTCGAATCAGTACTGCGCTCCTTGTGCCGGAGCAAGAAATCCGAGCGCCTCATGGGAGGTGTTTTGGCTGCTGTTCTGGTTTGCGGTTCTTTTCTCGTATGCCGGTGGGTTATCGCTTTGGCCGCCTGTATCAACCCCATTGCCGGAACACTGGCGTCTCTTTGGCTCATGTCCACAACTCTTGCTGCCCGAGACCTCAAGGACGCTGCTCACAAAGTGTATGCTCCCCTTACAAAGGGCAACCTTGCTGAGGCTCGCGCCAATCTTCAAATGATAGTAGGGAGAGATACCGGGTCACTGCCATATGAGGAGATAGTCAGGGCGGCAGTTGAGACAGTGGCGGAAAATACCTCCGACGGCGTAATAGCGCCTGTATTCTACGGCCTTATCGGAGGTGCTCCTCTTGCTATGGCTTATAAGGCTGTGAACACCCTTGATTCAATGGTTGGTTACAAAAACGATAGATACCTTGATTTTGGATGGGCGTCAGCTAAGCTGGACGATTTGGCAAACTACATCCCTGCAAGGATTTCTGGGTTCCTCTTGGTGATTGCTTCATATCTTCTGGGATTAGATGCCGGGCGGGCGCTTGCGACCATTGAAACAGATTCCGAACTTCATCCCAGTCCTAATAGCGGGGTTTGCGAAGCAGCCGTTGCGGGTGCGTTAGGGGTGAGGCTTGGAGGGCTCAATTTCTATGATGGTGTGCCTTCTTTTCGTCAGTACCTGGGTCAACCTTTACAACCCCTTGAATCTGGCCATATACGTCAAGCGGTTGCCCTTATGTATCTGTCCGCAGCACTTGGAGTTGCCACAGGAACAGTTATTTCAGCGGTTGGTATGTATGCCGTTTGCCGGTTTAGTTCGATTCAGGCCGCAATCGCTTTCGCTTCGCTATGGTTTATACGCGTATTTGGAGGTTTGTCATGAAACGTGTGCATAGTGTATCTGATATTAATGATGGTGCCAACGGCCACGGTACCGGTCCAGGCAACGTCCTGGGTAACATGACTAGCCGGTTCTTGTCTGCAGTTGGTTTTTTAACCAAAATCCCAGTGCCCGGGTGGGCTCTCATGGACCAGTCGAGTCTCGCTGCTTCACCTTCGTATTTTCCTGCAGTTGGGGCAGTAATAGGCTTCGGCTTGGCGGTTTGTGATAGTTTCTTTACATGGTTATTTTCCTTACCCGTCGTATGCGTATTGGATCTTACTCTGCTCTTTGCGGTGACAGGTGGGATGCATTGTGACGGATTGATCGATACAGCCGATGGCCTGCTTGGAGGCACAATACGGGAAGACGCCCTTCGCATTATGAGGGACAGCCGCATTGGCGCCATGGGTGCCATAACCGTGGTCCTCCTGTTTTTATCAAAGTACGCACTGCTTATTTCATTGCCGGATTTACCGGTTGAAGCTGGAAAACTTGCCTCTTTGGGGATCGCTCATAGCATGTGCAATGTTCTGGCAGGGGTTCAGGCCGGAGCCGTAAGATTGGGCATAACCGGCTTGCTGGGCCGGTTGAACCTGGCGAGAGGCGTGCCATCTTGCTGTATATTGCCTGTTGGGGGTCGTTTGGCAGCACTTCTCCTGGCACCTGTGATGGGAAGGTGGGCGATGCTGCTGGCAATATCTATTTTTCCATATGCCAGAAAAGAAAGCGGAATGGGAACTGTGTTTGCTTGCGCCGGCCGGGAGTCTGGAAAGGATCAGGGACAAGAGCAGCAGCAAGGCCAGCCTGTAGTTCACGATCATACTAAGAGGCAGAGCCAGGAGCAAGGAAATAATCGCAGGCCAAGGAGACGTCTGTACGTACCTGCTGCCTTGATTGCACTCATGGGTACTGGTGTTGCCGGAATCAGAGGGGCCTTTGCGTTTGTCCTCTGCAGTTTGGTAACTTTGCTTTGGGGGAGAAAAGTATCGGCCTTTTTAGGAGGGCTGACCGGTGATACGTACGGCGCTTTGTGCGAGATATGCGAGATTGTAACTTTGATGGTGTTTTGCTTAGAACCATAGCGCTATATCCTGCAAACCCAGCGAACCTAGAAACCATAAACCAGAGACCAGAAACAGAGAAACAAGGAGGCCTCACCAATGACATATACTCATGGAGGCAATGTAGCCCTGGCTTCAAGTCTGTATGGCCTTGACCAGGACGCATTCCTGGACTTCAGCGCTAATGTGAATCCGTTCGGTCCGTCTAAAGCGGCTTTGGATGCCATTACCGCCAGTTTCAGGCGGATCTGCCGCTACCCTGAGCCTGCATGCAGTGAACTCAGGGATGCTCTTGGTAGGTATTTAGATGTTGGGCCTGACGGAATTATCGTTGGAAACGGAGCTAACGAACTAATTCATCTGGTTGTGCGAACAGTGAAACCCAGTCGTGCCTTTATCGTGGTTCCTACATTTTCTGAATATGGACATGCTGTAGAGATAGAGGGTAGGAATGTACAGTGGTTTCCTGTAAGGGGAGAACAGGGCTTTTTGCCTGACATGAAGGATCTGGCGGGACAACTTCAAGAGGTAGACATGCTTTTTATCTGCAACCCGAACAATCCTTCCGGTGCCGTTTTTCACCGGGATGAGTTTTTGACAGTGGTTGAGAGGGCCAGTGAGCATGGCGTTGTGGTAGTTGTCGACGAGGCTTTTGTTGATTTCATAGAGAAACCGGACAAGGTGACTTTGCGCCATGAGGCTGTTGTGAGAGAAAACCTTCTTGTCCTCGGATCACTTACGAAGTTCTTCGCGCTGCCAGGATTGCGTTTGGGCTACGCCATTGGGTCCAGATCTTTGATAAAGCGTCTTTGGGATGTGAGGGATCCGTGGAGTGTCAACTGCTTGGCACAGGCAGCTGCGATAGCGTCCATTGAAGATGCTGGATATATTCGAAAAACCAGACAATGGATAAGTGCAGAACGGCCTTTCTTGTTTAGATCATTATCCAAAATTCGGGGTATTAAGCCGTACTTGCCGTCTGCTAACTACGTGTTGGTTGATTTGCACGGTACCGGGTTCACCGCCGGCCGGCTGCAAGAAGAACTGGGACCCAAGGGCATTTTGATAAGAGATTGCAGCAACTATCCTTTCCTGGATGAGTACTATGCTCGTGTTGCAGTGAGAACAAGGGAACAGAATACTACCCTCATTGCCACTCTTGAGGATGTTTTACTGGGTTCCGCAGGGGAAGATGGCAGGCACGAATATCGTCTTACCGGCCGTCTATAGAGAAACCGAGTCCTTTGGGGGGCGTTGGGCATACAATCGCCGCCCAATAACCGGCGAAAAACAATTGTCAAATGTCTTATAGAATCATCGGAAATGTGGCACGTACCGGTGAAACCAGGAAACGGAAGGTGCCACCGGGCACACGACATTGGCAAGGAGTGACGAGGCATGAAATATTTGACTCGGTCTGAGTATGGGTCCCATTTTGGGTTTGAGTCCGATTTTCAGTCCGGGTCCGTATGCGGTTCCAGGGCCAGTTTCGGGACCGGTTCCAGGGTCGAAGCCTCAATTAGACACATACTGCTGATAAGGCATGGAGAGACATCTGCCACGGTTAACCGCAAGTATGAAGGGAGAGGTAACAGTCCTTTGAGTGCAGCCGGCCACGAGCAGGCCCAAAATCTTTCCCGCATATTGGCGCCTGTGAATATCAATGCGGTCTATTCAAGTCCTAGGAGAAGGTGTTTGCAGACAGCAGAAGCTATATCTGAACCTCATTCTCTGGTGGTAGAGGTTGCACCAGGCCTTGAGGAAGTTGACTTCGGTTTGTGGGAAGGTTTGACTTTCACGGAAATCCAGCAGAAATACCCTGATATACTGGCCGAATGGATCGACGATCCAGTCCATGTGCGTCCGCCTTCAGGTGAAAGTCTTGAGGAGATGGCAAGCCGGGTTTTTCAAGTTTTTGATAAGATATGCAGCGTACAGGTGGGAGGCCGGGGAGGAGTAGACTGGGTGAAAGGTGGAAAACGCCTAGAAGGAGCGAAAGACGTGGCCAGCCAGGGGCGAATAAGCCTTTCTGACCGAGAGGGTTTTGTTGGGACTGTGACAAGGATTGAGCCTGAGATTTTTGAAAATGAACTAGGTTGTTCCAGCCAGGAAGGTTTTATCGCCATTGTTACCCATGGCGGGCCTATCCGTGCATTGCTCAGCCGCACGGATAGGGGAGACCTGAGTGGCTTCTGGGAGTATTCGGTATCTCCCTGTGCTGTGTATTCTATTTCGAATGTGGACAGATGAATTCTATGGCTTACGGCAAAAGCAATCTGAGTGTTTGTCAAAGGTTAGTGACCAACTGCGGCACCTGAGGTAGATCCTGCCTGATCGTGACGGACTTGATCTGACGCCTGCGATACCCATGCTGTACCGGTATCTATGCTTACTCCACCTGTGCAACCCAACTCTCCAATTCGGGCAGGTCAAGCCCGGACTTGTTTGTGAGAATGTCATAGAGGTGCCGAATGTGCCTTGATTGCTTCTTCATGACCTCCTCAGCTCCTGGCCGCATGCCGAATCTATCTGCTCCATGGTTGATAGAGCCGTATATGCTGGCAAGCCTTCTTACACACGCAAAGACAATGAAGTAGTCAAGGCTTTCTACCGTCCGTCCAGAAGTATTTGTCGAATTAGGCCAGGGATCGTCGCTGATGCCAGACTCGCAGGCGTTGTCTGTGTTGGATTGGCTGTCGTATATGCTGGACTTGCCATTGTTGTCTATGCTATGCTGGCCGCCGTTATCTATACAAGGCTGGCGGCAGTTGCCTATGCCGGACTTGTCGATGCTAATTGCGTTGGATTTGCTATCGCTGCTGGTCAAGGGCTCACCGTAGTTGTTTGCAGGGGATTTACTGTCGTTATCGGCGCCCATTTTGTTCATGTAAGACTTCAGCATTTCCTGGCCCTCGAAATCTCCCATGAGCAACAAAGACCAGGCCAGATCGAATCGAAAATCCGATACCCTGGACTGAGTCCAATCAATCACGAAAACGTTGTCCTGCCACTTATTCCGCCCGTCGTCCTGCCTCGCGCCCTGCCACTTACCGATACCGGCGTCCTGCCTTGCGTCCTGCCACTTATTCGGCCCGGCGTCCTGCCTCTCGTCATGCCACTTGTCCTGCTCCTCGTCATGCCACTTGTCCTGCTCCTCGTCCTGATTTTTGTTTTGGCCATCGTCTTGCCGGCAATCCTGACTTTCGACGCAGCAGGGACCGTAACTTTTATCCTGTTTCAATCTATACCTGGATCCATCTCCAACAAGGATGTTCTGAGCATGGAAGTCATAATGAATGATTGACGGCCGGGAAGGCTTAACCTGATGCATATTCGCTTCCAGCCATGATAGGGCAGGCCCGAAAATATCGTCGTCGAGAAAGCGGCGGTATCTCTCAAACTCCGAAAACTCTTTCTGTATAATCGAATGGGTGCTCAAAGACGCAGTTTCCTGATCAAAATCAGCAGGGTTAAGGTTATGTAACCTTATATAAAGAGAAGTGAAAATATCAAGGGTTTCCCGCTTCTCGTCATCACGTCCACCCGAATATGCTTGAGCCAGTGTAGTTCCACAGATTCTCTCCATGACGACGAATGGGGCCCCCAGGCAGGCAGCGTCGGTTTCACAACCAAAAACCTGCGGTAGAGGATTGCCGGCATTGTAGAGATGTTTCATCACATCGAATTCTCTCTGGCACTTAATGGCGGCCTGGGACTCAGGCTTATCCATGTACATCCGAAGAATAAGGGGGACTACGGTCGCCGGCGTCACTAGGTCAAAAGAATACACATCGCATTCCCAGCCGTCGCTGATTCGGGACAGGTTTTGAACACTGCTGCCAGTTAGGTTGCAGGCAGCGCGAGAATGTCCGTGGCCTAGCTGAGTTTGGTTCTTTGTTTCGCGGGACGTCGTTGGCCCTGTGTCTGATTTGCTCAATATGCACCTGTTAGAGTGTTGGTTGAGCCTGCAGTATTCCTGAAATGACAGGCCCATGCAGAACTCGGTCAGTTTTCGGATCCTGCCTTCTGTCATCAATGTTGTTGATGTCATTGCACCACCGCTTTCTAGATACACGTCCTTACCCTTGCCCTACCGCGTCTAGCTCAGGCATCTTGGTCAATCTGCCACCCTTTCAAGTATCAATATACCGTAAGGCTTTATGTTCACATTGCCCGCTAATGTATTCCCACTTACCATATCTCGGTATGCCGTATTGCCGAGGTCAATGGTTTCTGGACGCGAGCCATAGTTTGATATAAATACATAATCCTTTCTTCCATCGGTTCTCATCTGGGCAGTTACGCCATAGGGAAGTTCGGTATTGAGGACCTTTTTCAATGAGATTCCTCTTGCACTGAAACGGCAGATGAGTGCATTGTAGAAATCGCTGAGGAACTCATGGTTGTTTCTGAACGCGATGTAGTATGCTTTTCCTTTACCAAAATCGTTTACAGTCAGTGCAGGCCGTCCGGCATAAAAATCTTCCTTATATACTGCAAGGGGCCGGGCTGTTTCACAATGAATAAGGTCGCAGAAGACCTGGGCCTCGTATTCATGCCGGACACCTAACTCGGTTTTACAGTAGTGGTCTTCGGCTGGACCTGGCCTGAATTCGCGTTCGTAATCATCGAGCAAAACCACGTAGTTCACATTCTGGTCGTAGAGGCAGTCGATTTCCTCAGACCAAATACCGGTGACTTTCCGTAACGGCCCGGGGAATCCACCCAGGAAGCAGAGGTCGTTTTCATCTGCGATTCCGCTAAGGTATGTGGTAATGAAGGTCCCGCCGTTCTTCACAAATTCCTCAATTCGTTCCCCCACACCCGGCCGGACCATATAAAGCATCGGGGCAACCAGGACCTTGTATTTCGAAAAATCGCAGTCCGTATTTATGACATCTACCGGGATGCCGTTTTCCCAGAATGCTCTATAGTGGCTCTGGCAGGTTTCGAAATAGTCCTTCTTGTCTCTTCGGGGGCCTATGCAGACACTCAAGGCCCAGAAATTTTCCCAGTCGTAAATCACTGCCACTTCGGGTTCAATGGAAGTTCCCAGAACAGGAGTTATCTTCGACAGAATTTCGCCGACTTGCTTCACGTCGTCAAAGACCCTTGTGTTTTCATGGCCGCAGTGGCCGACAACGGCACCGTGAAGTTTCTCGTACGAGCCCCTGCTCTTTCTCCACTGAAAGTACTGGACTGCCTCGGATCCGTGGGCGACAGCCTGCAGTGATGCCAGCAGGTGCATTCCTGGCTGCCTGAGTTTGCCTACGGGTTGCCAGTTTGTGGCGCTTGGAGAACTTTCCATGAGCGTAAATGGCTTGCCGTCTTTGAGCGAGCGGTTGATATCGTGGATAAATGCCCGCCTGCTTGCTTCAACGGGATTGGGCCGTTCTCCGTGCCAGTACGGGTAGTTATCCCATGAGATAAAGTCTACATAGGGAGCGAACTTCCAGTAGTCGATTCCATTCTCAATATTCACATACTCATCGAAGTTCGTGGTCACAGGTATGTTAGGAGTAGTCTCTCTTAGCGGCTGGATTTCGTTTTTGAAGAAATCGATTGTCTGGTCGGTGGTAAACCGCTTCCAATCAAGATGCAATCCCATGATTGAGTATTCACCGTGGGGTGCAGGCGATTCAATTTGATCCCAACTTGTGTATGTATGGCTCCAGAAGTTGGCCCACCACGCCTTGTTGAGTTTATCCAGGTCCCCGTCATACTTCTTCTTAAGCCATTCCCGGAACTTCGCCTGGCATAGTTCACAATGGCACTGTCCGCCGTATTCGTTGGATACATGCCAGGCCAGAAGGGCAGGGTGGTTTTTGTATCTTTCTGCAAGTTTGGTGTTGAAGAAGCGAACTTTGTCTCTGCAGATGGGAGAAGTGAGACAGTGATGGTGCCTTCCGCCGTGGAGATTTCGCACCCGGTTTTCCCTGGTTCTAAGAATTTCTGGGTATTTCTTGGACAGCCATGCAGGGCGTGCTGCGCTTGGCGTGGCCAACATTACGTGTATGCCATGCTTGTGCAGGTTATCCATGGTGCTATCGAGCCAGCCGAAGTTGAAGATGCCTTCTTCCTTCTCAATGGATGACCATGCAAAAATCCCGACGCTCATTACGTTGCACTTTGCCAGTTTCATCAAGCGGTAGTCCTCTTCGAGGATATTCGGCATATGGAGCCATTGGTCGGGATTGTAGTCGGCGCCGTGGAGGAAGTATGGTGCTTTGCTACTGACCGGAGGGTATTTGAGTAGATGATTGTTTAGATCATGTTGAGTTTCGCAGGATTTCCGGGCTTTCGGCATATGCTTTCACTTCCTTGTTTCTTTTTTTTACTCAATGCCATTCAGGGCAATCATCTCATCTCAGGTTCGCGGCTAGGTGCTCAGGCAAATCCTCTCAGTGTCTCTTCTTCTCCTTGCTTTGTTGCTATCCCTTCGCCATCCTCTTGCCGTCATGTGGCTAGCATTTAGCTTTCGCCAGTCAATTTCGGATTGCTTCTTCGGATTGCTTTCGATCAACCGGTGCGAATCTGCACCAGTTTTCGGTCAAACCGGTTCGGTTTCGCACCGCTTATTGCTCCAACCCCACCGATTCTGCACCGGCTTGCCGGCTGAGTTCTGCCGTAAGTCAACATGCACCGAATCTGCACCAGTTTGTAGTCAAACCGGTCCGGTTTCGCACCGCTTATTGCTTCAACCCCACCGATTCTGCACCGATTTGCAGCGCAAGCCTTCCCCCGAAGCCAATATGTATCAGCTTTCGGTTCAACCGCTCCGATCCTGCACCACTTTGGCCTGAAACCAGTTCGATTTCGCACCACTTTCTGCCCGAACCGCACCGATTTTGCGCCAGTCTGCCGGGCGAGTTTGCCCGGAAGTCAACATGCGCCGAATCTGCACCACTCTCTCCTCAAACCGCACCGATTTTGCGCCAGTCTACCTACTTTGAGTCCCCAGAAAAGCTCGGCTGGCAAAACGAACATATATTGTGCAAGGAACCGGGCCAGGAACTAAGCTAGGACCCGAACCAGGAACTGAGCTAGGACCCGAACTAGGAACCGGGCAAGGAGCCGAGCTAGGACCCGAACTAAAACCGAGCCAGGACCCGAACCAGGAACCGAGCAAGGACCCGAGCCAGGAACCGGGCAAGGAGCCGTACCAGGAGCTGAACCAGGAGCCGAACCAGGAGCTGAACAGGTGACTGAACAGGGAACTTCCAGCACGACTGTGCGTCTAAACAGGCACAGTACGCGCAAGTAGGCGTACCTGTCAGTCTCGATAAGAAAGGAGTTTCGGCAAAAGTGTTTAGGAAACGTTTTGTTCTGTATGGTTCGATTCTTCTCATCCTGCTTGCAGGGGCAAGTGCCTTCGCAGGCACCCTTGCCGGAGGCGGCAACTTTGTCCGAATACTTATCGGTGGAAAGGAAATCCTTCAGCCTGAGGATGCCCGAATTGTTGACGGAAGGACACTGGCCCCAATACGGCCGATCGCTGAATCTTTAGGTGCTGAAGTCCGGTGGGACAACGATACCAGAACTGTCCACATCACCAAAGACCAGTTCAAGGATGAAAAATGGAACTATGATATGCGAATATCTTTGCTAGAGCAGGCGCTTTCTCCAAAGAGCCCTGATGAAGCAGTGGTTAAGTGGGCAGACGGCGTGAAAATGAGGAACGGTGCGCTTCAGTTTGCTGTGATGTCAGAGGAACTTCGCGAGCAGAAACTTGAGGATTTCTCGTCTCTTAGGTGGGTAACAGGGACGTCCAGCCCCTGGATTGAGCAATATGAAATTACTGAGCAGTCACAGACGTCTGATGGGTCATGGCAGTATAAAGTGAAGTTTGCACTCAAGACCTCTACAGGCGACGCGGGCCTAACTGTGGCTGAGGTTTTAGTAAAGCAGTACGACAATGTTTGGCTTATTAACCAGATCTCAGAAGAGCACCTTCCCCCGGAGGCCGATGTTTCTCACCTGGCCGGTACTGTAAAAGAAATCCACAACAGTGGACGGCCTCGCTTTTTGTTCGAAGGTGCGCCCATGTCCAATGGTGAGCCGCTTCTTATCTGGCTGAGCGTCAATGAAGATACGAAGATTTGCATAGTTGAGGCACCAGAGCCTGGAGCTGAGTTGGACGAAGGTACTCAAGCGCAGTTTGCCGATCTTAAGGTAGGCCAGAAAGTAAGAGTGAACATAGAGGGGCCAATACTTGAGTCTTATCCTGCGCAGGGCACGGTATCGGCGATTTGGATTCTGAAGTAGTTTCAGTAACCCATAGGTGCCAGCAGCTTAGGGTAGTCCAGGTATCGGCAGTTTGGACTTTGAAGTAGTTTCAGTAGCTTGCAGAGGCAGCGTGGCGGGACAAAGCAGCATCAAAGCAGCATCAAAGCAGCATCAAAGCAGCCATCAAAGCAGCATCAAAGCAGCCATCAAAGTAGCATCAAAGCAGCCATCAAAGTAGCATCAAAGTAGCCACCAAAGCAGCCATTATGGAAGTCATATGGTCAAGCGGTCGGTAGCGGATTTTGTCAGTTTTGATATGGTAAAATGACGAGGTAATGCCAAAACCGCATTCATGTACAAGGGAAATCAAGCAATGAGGTGACTGACGATGATAAGGCCGATTGGCTCTTGGGTGGCTATACCGACTCCTTTCGGAAAAGACAACAAAATCGATTTCGGCGCGTTTAAGGTGCTGATCGACAGGCAAATTCAGTATGGAACTTCAGAATTGTTTGTGCTGGGTTCGGCCGGTGAAGTGACGCTTTTGACACTGGAAGAAAAGAAGGCAATTGTCAAAGAGGTCATCAAGATGACCAAGGGACGAATTCCTGTGTTTTTCAGTTGTGCATCTGCGACTACCGAGGCCAGTGTAGAGTTTGCCAGATACTGCGAGTCTGAAGGAGCCGACGGGGTCATCTTCACTGTTCCGCCTTATGTCCTTATTCCCCAGGATGCGGCATTTGTCCACTTAGATACATGCATGAGCGCCACTGCTCTTCCATGTGGCATTTACAACAACCCGTCACGGCTTGGCGTGAACGTAGAACCTGAGACCATAGCCAGACTGGCTGAACTTCACCCCAATTTCGTTGTAGATAAGGAAGCCATGCCCTATGTTAAGCAGATTGTGCAGGTCAAGCGCCTGTGTGGGGGAAAGGTCAACATACTCTGCTGCGATTACCCCAAGTACTCTATTGTGATTCCCACCCTTGCCGTAGGAGGTTCGGGTACAGCCAATATCGGTGGAAACATCATCCCGGAGGAAGCTGCAAAGTACTCGCGGCCATGGACCGATATGACTATTATCGACGAATGCCGGGCTGAATATTTCAAATGGTTTCCGCTGCTTGAAGAATTATACCGCCTGTCCAACCCAATCGTTATCAAGGCGGCCCTGAATATTCTAGGCTTGCCCGGAGGACATATGAGAAAGCCTTACCTGGATTATGCAGGCCCTCATTACGATGCCCTGGAGCGCATGCTTAACGAGATGGGTGTCGTAGAAAAATACGGTGTCTAGGCGTTTGGGGATTTGGGGTTTATACAAGTCAGGCGCGCATCATTGTCCGGCAATACGGCCTTCAAAAGCCTTGTATACGGGGATCCATTGCGGAGTCCCTGCGATTTCAGTTCTGCAATACGGCTTTCAAAAACCCTTGCATATCTGACACTTCCCAACTATACTAGTAATTGTTCTCTTGAGAACGTTCGCCCGAGAATGTTCTTCAGAGAACTGAGTTGGCAGCTGATATTACCTTCCTTTGACCGTGCTTGCTAGCCAGGACCGGTGGGTGAGATCAGCCCAGAAGAGGTGAGATTTGTGTCACAGGATGTCAATGCCGAGGCGTTCGCCGGCCTTCTCAAGTCTGTTAACCGGGGAATGTTTGGGATAGCCCATACAGTATTGCAGCAATATGGATTTCCTCATTCTGGGATGGCCATCGTGGGCCAGATCCTAAAGGCTCCAGGAAGCACTGTTAGCGAAGTTGCCAGGCGCACAGGATTTGCCAAGTCACATGTTTCCAAGACAGTAGATACTTTGTCTGATCAGGGGTTCATCGAAAAGCGGCAGGACCCGTCTGACCAGCGGTTAGTACGTCTCTTTGCTACAGATAATCTCAAAGAACGCTTTTCCGCTATGAGGGACGTAATGGACCTCTGTATGTCAGAAGTACTTTCTGTGTTTCCAAAGGAGAAGCTTGATTCGCTTGTTGACGGCCTCAAGATGTTAAATGCGGCTTTACAGGAATTCCAGCACCGCCCAGATGATGCACCAAGTGATGCAGTGGATGATATTGATGATGATCTGTCGGACCGGTTCTGCAAACGTATGATTTCAGACCATGCCACATGACGGCTACGGTCTCATTGCGGTAGACGGTGATATACGGTGTGGATGGAGAGATGGTCATGTCACGCCTAAGCTCTGACGATGCCGGCGGGAGGATTCCGCACCGGTTACCTGCAAAGGTATGATTTTTCCCAAAGTTCTAGGGCGATCGGAAGTCTTGGGTTGAGATTCTTGGGGATGTTTTGAGAGTACATCTTGAGAGGATGTCTTGAAAGGTATGATTTCAAACAGGTCATGGTGCTGGCCGTCGATGAACAGGAGATGATGAGTTGAAGCGGTTCTTCGAATATTTGAAGCCATTTTCGCCTATGGTGATTACAGTTATGCTCCTGGTCTTGCTTCAATCCCTTGCTGAGCTCGCTCTTCCAAGCCTAATGGCTGATATTGTCGATAAAGGGATAGCGAGAGGCGATACGGCCCTCATATGGCGAATTGGTGGGCGCATGTTGGTGGTGGCATTAGGAGGTACAGTCTGTGCCATTATGGCCGGCTACTTATCTGCCAGAGTCTCGGCCGGCTACGGAAAGGGCCTGCGAGACAGGGTTTTTACACATGCTACCTCCCTCTCGGTCCACGAGTTCGACAAAGTAGGTACCTCGTCGTTGATTACCCGGACCACTAACGATATCAACCAGGTTCAGGCGGTTGTTTTGATGAGTTTGCGTATGGTCATCATGACTCCAATGATGTTCATTGG
The DNA here is from genome assembly GCA_040766745.1 of Bacillota bacterium. Lineage (GTDB taxonomy): Bacteria > Bacillota > Sulfobacillia > Fermentithermobacillales > Fermentithermobacillaceae > JAXGPX01. The sequence goes on along the minus strand of JAXGPX010000006.1, from coordinate 64,241 downwards.
CGGTATTGTCATGGCGGTATCCAAGGACCCGCGACTCTCGTTGATGCTGGTTGCCGTTCTGCCTGTTATTGCTATAGGCATATATGTAGTGTCCAAGAAAGGATTACCCTTGTTTAAAGCTATGCAGCAGAAACTAGATAGGCTTAATCTTGTGCTTAGAGAAGGGCTGACTGGAGTTCGAGTTATCAGGGCGTTTAACCGGATTGACTATGAGGCCCGGCGATTTGATGAGGCAAACAAGGACCTAACAGGGACAGCCGTAAGGGTAAACCGTATTATGGCTGCTCTGATGCCAATGCTGACACTGACACTTAACTTTATGACTATCGCGATAATCTGGATTGGCAGCCACCGGATTGACGCAGGCTACCTGGAAGTAGGCGGACTTATGGCGTTTATTCAGTATGCTATGCGGATACTCATGTCTCTGATAATGGTTTCAATGATTTTCGTTATGCTGCCTCGTGCGTCGGCGTCTGCATCGAGGATTAGCGAAGTTCTTGATAGTGTTCCAGAAATGGACATGGGCGGAATGGACGCCACTGATATAGCCACACGCCACATGGACACGGCCGGCATAGACATGGGCAAACTGGCTACGACCGGCATGGATACTGCCGAAATGGGCACTGCTGACATAGACATGGGCAAACTGGCCGCGACTGCCATGGATACTGCCGCAACGGGCACCGCCGATACAGCCACGGCCGGCGCGGATACCAGTGGCGCCACACTGTCACAGGATGCCGGTTGTCATATGCCAGATATGCCAGTACTTAACGAGCTACGAGGAACCGTGGAATTTCGAAATGTCACGTTCAGTTACCCCGGGGCCGAAAAGCCTGCGCTGAGCCAGGTATCGTTCAAAGCCAAACCCGGTGAGATAACAGCGATCATTGGAGGAACAGGGTCAGGAAAGTCCACTCTTATAAGCCTGATTCCAAGGTTTCATGATGTGGACAGCGGCGAGATCCTGATAGACGGCGTGAATATCCGGGAACTGCCGTACGAAGACTTGCGCGCACGAATTGGGCTGGTTCCTCAGAAAGCAGTGCTGTTTAGCGGTTCTGTCGCAGACAATATCAGGTATGGCAAAGACGATGCCACCGATGAGGAAGTAAGGTACGCAGCCGAAATCGCTCAGGCTCTGGATTTTGTGAACCAGATGCCAGATGGGTTTGATTCGTACATCGCTCAGGGTGGGACCAATGTGTCCGGGGGACAAAAGCAGAGGCTGTGCATTGCACGAGCCCTGGTCAGACGGCCAAAAATATACATTTTCGACGACAGTTTCAGCGCCCTTGATTTCAAAACCGATGCCAGGCTTAGGTCTGCACTAAGGGAGCAAATCACAGATGCTACCATGTTTCTGGTTGCACAGCGAGTGAGCACGGTTCTAGATGCAGATAGGATCCTTGTACTGGACGAAGGCAGGATAGTGGGCAACGGAACACACAAAGGGCTACTCAAAGATTGCAGCGTGTACCGGGAAATCGTCCTTTCCCAGTTGTCAGAGGAGGAAGTCGCATGAGCCCAAAATCCAATGACGATCAGATATTGCATCAAGAGCCCAGGGCAAGTGGGTCTGCATTTCCGGGAAACCATAGAAGACCTGAAAACCATGTAAGGCCAGGAAACCCCGGAAGGCCGGGAAACCATGCATTTCCGGGAAACCCTGGAAGGTCGGGAGAGTCTGGAGGGTCAGAGCACTGTGCAGGGGTTGGAACGCCGGAGAAGTCGTCAGGGTCAGAGCACTGTGCAGGGTCTACAACGCCGGCAAAGCCGGCAGGCCCTCGCAGAGGGGCACCTATGGGCAGGCTTCCAGGTGGACCTCCTGCCAGGTCTGCTGGCAAACCTCCTGGTAGAACTCCTGGTAGTCCTCCTGGAGGCGGCGGACACAGGGGTTTCGGCATGCCTGTTCAGAAGGCAAAGGATTTCAAGGGCACTCTAAAAAGGCTGGTCAAGTATTTTGAGCCTCGCAAAATGCCGCTTCTTACAGTGTTCACGTTTGCTGCCCTTAGCACAATGTTCAGTATTCTGAGCCCGAAGATTATGGGCAAAGCAACTACCAAACTTTTCTATGACCTAATGTTGAAGATGAGCGGGGTTCCTGGGGCCGCAGTAGATTTTGCGTATATTGGCCGGATCCTTTCGCTTTTATCTGGGTTGTATGTTTTAAGCGCCCTATTCAGTTACATCCAACACTACATTATGGCAGGTGTTGCCCAGGCTACCGTTTACGAAATGCGAAGGGATGTTGAGGCCAAACTCAACCGGCTGCCTCTTGAGTTCTTTGACGGCCAGACCCACGGTGAGATATTGAGCCGGGTAGTAAACGACGTTGATAATGTAAGTTCAACGTTGCAGCAGAGCCTTACCCAAATCATCACTGCTGTCGTAACCCTTTTCGGCGTCGTTATCATGATGCTTACCATAAGTCCGCTGTTGACACTCATAACCATGGTTACGCTGCCCCTTTCGGGCGTGGTCACGGCCTTGGTGGCAAAGCGTTCCCAGAAGTATTTTGCAGGCCAGCAGAAGGTTCTGGGGGAACTCAATGGCCACGTGGAAGAAATGTATACAGGCCACAGGATAGTTAAGGCTTTCGGACGGGAAAAGGCGTCCATCAAGCAATTTAATGAAATCAACCAACGGCTTTACGATCATGGCTGGAAGGCCCAGTTTATGTCCGGGCTCATGATGCCGCTTATGGGTTTCATAAACAATATAGGCTACGTGATTGTCTCTGTAGCCGGCGGCCTGTTTGTGCTGCGGCAGGCCATTGAAATCGGAGATATTCAGGCGTTTATCAGTTACTCGAGGCAGTTTACCCAGCCTATTGCCCAAACTGCCGGTATTGCGAACATAATCCAATCTACCATAGCATCTGCCGAACGGGTTTTTGAAATCCTGGATGAGGATGAGGAAATCCCCGATCCCATTGACGCAGAGGCAATTGAGTTTCCGGCAGGAGAGGTCGAGATCCAGGGTGTCCGGTTTGGCTACAAGGAAGGCGACACTCTAATTGAAAACATGAACATTAGCGCCAAACCTGGACAGGCCATTGCTATTGTGGGGCCTACCGGGGCAGGCAAGACCACCCTGGTCAATCTGCTCATGCGTTTTTACGAAGTCAACGATGGCACTATCACTGTTGATGGTGTTGACATTCGGGATCTCAGGCGCGGTGATCTGCGCAAACTCTTTGGAATGGTGCTGCAGGATACCTGGCTTTTCAACGGAACAATAAGGGAGAACATCGCCTATGGGCGGGAAGGAGCCACTAAGGCTGAAATCGTGAGAGCAGCAAGGGCTGCCCGGGCAGACCATTTCATACGTACTTTGCCAGACGGGTACGATACTGTTCTCAGCGAGGATGCTTCTAACATATCCCAAGGCCAGAAGCAGCTGCTGACTATTGCCAGGGCCATATTGGCAGATCCCCAGATTCTGATTTTGGATGAGGCCACCAGCAGTGTTGATACACGCACTGAACTGCAGATTCAGAAGGCCATGAAGACCCTTATGAGAGGGAGGACCAGTTTTGTCATTGCCCACAGACTGTCCACTATTCGCGATGCAGACCTGATTCTGGTTATGGATAACGGCAGTATTATTGAACAGGGAAAGCATAGCGAGCTTTTGGCAAAGGGCGGATTCTATGCAGACCTATACAACAGCCAGTTTACCGGCAGAAATGCTGTGAACAAGGCAGTATGAAGCAACGTGCTTGATTCCATGCTGAGTCAGTGTACAGATAACGGCGGTACCACGGATGCCATCGACAAGGCGGATAAGGTAACCAGTTGAGTCAGTGTATCGATCCGCGGTACCCGCCGCCTACTTGTACCCCAACTTCATGCGGTAAACATGGTGATAGATTCTTTTGGTTACGGCTTCAACCTTGTCAGTGCCAATGGGCGCAGGGTATGACATGAGTTTGAGCGGCACCGAATGTTCTCCTTGCCTGTAAGGAGGTTGCACGTACTTATAATCGTTCAAGTGGAAGCCCATTCTCCTGTAGAATCTAACGCGTCTCTGGGTGATGGTATCTACCGGAGGCTCTACTTCAAGCACGATTCTTGCTTTATTCATGAGTTTCCTTAGAATTCTTGTTCCGTACCCGTTTCCGCGGGCCTTACGGTGAATTGCGAAATGTTCAATAAACAGGAAAGCGTCAAGATCCCAGAAACTAACGAATCCAATCATGCTGCCTTCTTTGAAATAGGGAGCGAACTTGTAATGTGGATTTCTGATAAGATTCTCGCGGTAGTCCTTGATATCCCTTCGTTCTTCCTGTGGAAAAGCATCTTGGTAAATATTCCAAAACTGTGTAAACCCGTCCACCGCTGCTACTCTCCTTAGATGATAGTTGCATAGTTGGTTACGCAGCCAATCTGGCCGCATATCTTGCCGGCTAATAGTAACTGTCCTAGCGGATATGCCGATTCGGCCTGGGTATTTGGCTGCATAGCACCGCCTGCACAACCGGTTGTATATTTGCTTCATTGGGTGCTGCACTCATAAAAGCTTAGAATAACGCCGCTCGACTTCCTCAAGTTCAGCGGATAGTTCCGTGCTGCACTCATAAAAGCTTATCATAACCGGCACATAACTGCCAGAAAGGCGGAATTTGGGCGAGATGATTGCCTGGCCAGGCACATGCCTAGCGAATGACAGACTTTCTATATTCAGACGGAGCCCCTAAGACTGCTAATGCAGATTCGGGCCTTTCATCTAGCGAATAACAGCCTTTCGGTATTCAGACGGAGCCATGCCTGTTATCTGCTTGAACACTGCCGAAAAATGGCTTGGGCTTGTGAACCCGGATGAAAAGCACACTTCGGTGATTGATGCGTCTTTGCGCAGAAGCATTGCCTGAGATTGGGTTATCCTAAACCTGATTATGTAGTTGTGGGGGGTGACGCCTGTGCGTTCTTTGAAAAGCCTTATGAAATGCCAGGGGCTAAGGCCGACAAGGGCGGCTAGAGAAGATATTGAGAACTCCTTGCTGAAATTCGCCTCGATGTATTGCACGGCTTGCTCAATCTTTGAGTGGTTCGGTATGTTACGTTTGAAACGGTAAGGGTCAAGGTTTCCTGGCAAATGCCGCATAAGATAAACTGTTATTTCTGCTGCAAGGCTTTGGAGAATTGCCTCGTAGCCCAACTGCTGCCCCTTGCTCTCAGATATAAATGTATTTACCAGAGCATGAAATTCTGAGTCAACTGAGATGCTTTCGTTGAGGAATTCTACATTCGACTTGAATCCGGCAGACGCGGCTATGCCTTGCATTAGAGATCCGGTAAGCATAATGCTGAGAAAACGTATTCTGCCAGGCTCTGACGCCCCGTGAAGCTGGTCTGGATTGAAGGGCATGAGGTGATATGCCGGGACCGAGACAATCCGATTGCCTATATAGCAGTTATCCATGGTTTCAAGGGGGAACAGGAATTCGTAGCTGTTGTGATAATGCCGGGCTCTTGGAAGCTCTATGGCAGTCTTCGGCGCAATTATCGACATGCTGGAACTTGAGTGCAACTCATGCGAATCGCGGGAAAACTGGGGGCCAGGCCTGAGTTCAGGCCCTCTTTCATCAGGAATGCGAATCCAACTTGTCATACTGATCCCACCCAGCATGCTTACTTCCTTCCTTGGTCACTCATATTCTACTACGTGCCATGTAACTATGAAACGCAGAAATACAGTTAAAGACGGAGCTAAGTTTCCTGTAATGCTACAGCTCAGTACCGAAAAACGTACAAATGCCTACAAAATCACGGCTCTGCGATATTCAGACGGAGCCATACCTGTAATTTGCTTGAAGACTGTTGAAAACGGCTGTGGCTGCCTTTGCTTGCACAGGTGCCTGAATATGTCTATAGTTAGAGAACAATTACCCATTGTACCGGTAGGTGTGGCACATATATTCCAGGCATGTCTTGCCGGACTTGCCTTGTTCATGGATAGAAACAGGAGGTAATCTCATGGGATATGTTCTGGCTGTTGACGGAGGGCAAAGCACAACGCTAAGTGTAATTGCCAGGACAGACGGCTTCATTTTAGGTGCCGGACTTGGTGGCCCTGCTAACCACCTGCATGAAGAAGGTGCAAAAGAGCGCTGTAAGAAGTCCATCTCTGATTCACTGGCCAGTGCCATGGCAGAAGCCGGCCTTGAGGCGGTAAGATTCGACCATGTTGTGCTTGGCATGAGCGGTGCTGCAGCGAACTCAGGCCTAATGAAAAGCCTGGCCCTGGAAGTATTGAAGGACTATGTAGCAGAGGGCCATTTTCAACTTGAACATGATTCTGTTACTGCCTGGGCAGGGGGGACAGCAGGAGAACCTGGTGTTGTTGTTATTGGGGGCACAGGTTCTGTTGCCCTTGCAGTAGATGACAAGGGGAACCGGGCTCGCGTAGGTGGCTGGGGATACTATATGGGTGATGAAGGCAGCGCTTATCAAATAGCGCTGCAAGGGCTCTCTGCTGCTTCTAAGGGTTTTGAAGGGCGCGGGCCGAAAACAGTCCTGACTCAAGCGCTGATTGACCATTTTAAGGCAGATGATCTGTGGGGCGTTCGCGCCAGGATATACTCAGACGAGATGGACAGGGCCGGTCTAGCCAAACTCTCCCGGTTAGTCGGAGACGGCGCCAATGCAGGAGACCCGGTTTGTTTGGACATAATGGAGTCTGCAGCACACGAACTGGCTTTGTTGGTCATATCAGCAGCGGGAAGAGTCGACTTTTCCGCCTGCCGGCCCATAGTCTCTACTGCCGGCGGCGTGTGGAAAGCAGGGAAGCCCATCTGGGAACCTTTCACAGAAGAGGTTATTCGAGCTATTCCTAATGCTATGGTAGTTCCCCCGGCTTATCCGCCCTCTCTGGGAGCATTGATTCTCGCTTTGAGAGGAGCCAACGTGACCCTGAGTGATGAAGTGTTTTCCAACATAGCAATAACCAGTGGTAAGATCGAGAGAAAGAAATGATTGCTGCTACGATCGGTATTGAATGCAGCATGGGACCTGGAAACTACGATGATTGTATTTGCAGGAGGAGATTTTGAATGAGTTCCATGGAAGGATTTGAAGGTTCAAACAGATTTCAAACACCGGAAGGATCACACAAGACTCAAGCGGCGGAAACATTACAAGCGCAGAAGCAGCAAATCGCTGATACCCCACAACCGTCAGTATCACGAACATCGCAAGTCCTTCAAGCATTGGAAGGTGGACTCATAGTATCGTGTCAAGCAAGGGAAGGGAGCCCTTTCCGCCACACCCTGATTATGGTGGCCATGGCCCAGGCAGCAGAGATGAGTGGCGCTGTAGGTATTAGGGCTAATGGCTATGACGACATAGAAGCAATTCATGAGGCAGTCAATCTGCCCATTATTGGGATACTGAAAAGGAGAGGCCTTCCCAACTGTGACGTTTATATTACCCCGACCTTTGCTGATGCCAAAATAGTTGCGTCGGCAGGGGCAGACGTAATTGCCATTGACGGAACTCCGAGAAGAAGGCCAAATGGGGAGACGCTAAAGGGCCTAATTGAAAGAATCCACGATGAACTGCACTTGCCTGTCATGGCAGACTGTTCAACTGAAGAAGAAGGCCTGCAAGCGGCTGAATTGGGAGCGGATCTTGTGGCCACAACATTGTCAGGCTACACAGACTATACAGCTCACACTCTGGACAAGGGCCCTGATATGGCAATGCTCAAGGGATTGATAGAAAAGGCAGCAGTGCCTGTCATAGCCGAAGGGCGCTTCAACGAACCTCAGAATGTTGCTGAAGCGCTGGACTTAGGCGCTTTTGCCGTAGTTGTTGGCACGGCTCTGACAGCGCCTCAGTGGAGAATGAAGCAATTTGCCGCTGTAACCAGGAGGAATAGGTAACTGAATAACCGCAGGTAGAGCCCTCCTTTGGCAGCCGGTACCTATGTTACCGAAAAGCACGTTTGCCTTGCCACGATCACGTTAAGGGAATATGGGCTGACAGAGACAAGAGAAGCCTTTTTTCTACATCGCGCCAGTTTACCAGGTTCCACCAGGCTCGCAGATACCGGCTTCGTTCGTTCCGGTAATCTACATAGTAGGCATGCTCCCATACATCGACAACCAGGACCGGGATCGACCCCCACTGGGTAAGGTTCTCATGTTTTTCGGCCTGGAGTATCTCAAGGCGGCCCCATGCAGGGTTCCAAACCAAAATGCCCCAGCCGGATCCTTGAACGGCATTGGCAGCTGCTGTGAATTGGTCTCGGAATGCATCAAAGCTTCCAAAGGCGAGTTCCAGCTGGGCCGAAACGAATGGGCCGGGGGCCTCGCCTCCTCGCGGAGTCATGTTGGTCCAGTATATGCTGTGAAGTATATGCCCTGAGCCGTTGAATGCCAGTTCAGTTTCCCAGAATCTTATGAGCGAGAAGTCCCGGGCCTGTCTTGCAGCGGCCACTTCCATCTCTGCCCTGTTGAGCCCATTTACATAGGCCAGATGATGCCTGTCGTGGTGGAGCCTCAGAGTCTCTCTGCTTATCTGAGGTTCGAGGGCGTTGTACGGATATGGAAGAGGCGGGAGTACGTGGCCTCCAATTGGAACGGTCCGTCCAGGGAACAGATTTGTTTTGGGGCTTAAGCCGGAAACCTCGGTTTTACTCGGGTTGAGTTTTGGATCTTGGCCAGTGTCAAAGGTGTTCATTGAAATCCCTCCGTATTGGTAGTCGTACTTCCCCCTAACCTATGTTGATTTCTGACTAGTAGTAGCTTTTTCAGTGGATGATTGATATATGTGATTAAGGAAGTCCGGCGGTTACCCGGCATGCACCAGGGTGGGAGCCAGGAATGCTGGGCTATTCGGTGGAGAAAGTGGCCAGGTGCCGGAATATCCGGCAGGAGCCTGGAAAAGGCGCCGGGTCATCCGGTGTGCACCAGGGTGGGAGCCAGGAATGCTGGGCTATTCGGTGGAGAAAATGGCTAGGTGCCGGAATATCCGGCAGACGTCTGCAAAACGCGCTGCACTATCCGGCACCGGCCAGCCAATCAACCACCTAACACAGAATCATGATAGTTCCAATAAGCTAATCTTAAGTCAGAGTGACATCATCCCTACTTGCGCAGTAACACTTTTCCCGGAAACGCTCCGGTTCGCTCTCTGTTTTCTATTACCGGTACGCCATTGACCAGCACATGCTCAATCCCGTCGGGATACAGAGTGGGCTGGACCATGTTTGACCTGTCAATAACAGTGTCAGGATCAAATACTACGATATCCGCTATTGCGCCGGGAGTCAGGCGGCCTCTTTCTTCAAGCCCGAGAGTATCTGCAGGAAGAGAAGTAATCTTCCGGATGGCCTCTTCCAGGCTGAGAACTTGCTTTTCACGTACGTATCTTCCTAGAATACGAGGGAATGTGCCGTGGGTCCTTGGATGAAATGCTCCCGGAACACCGTCAGTTCCTCCCATAACCCAGGGCTGCTGCATAAACCGGGCAAGTTCCTCTTCAGACACTGAATGATATACCATGGCAAACTGCCCCTGAGACTTGTGAATTTCTTCGACAATGAATTCACCGAGGTTTAGTGCAGCCTGTTTGGATAATGCATCGTGCAGGTACATGCCAACAAGTTTATCCTGACTGGCTTTTATGATGGAAAAGTACTCAGGCCCTCCTCGTTCTGCAATCAGTGCAGAGGCATATTCGGCCATCTCCTTGCGCTTTTGGGCGTCCTGATACTGCTCTTTAAACATGTCAAAGCCAGTTTCACGGTCATAACCTTCAACCAGCCTGGCAGCGCCGTAGTGTCCTCCTCCAGTGACAGCATAGGGGTATTGGTCTGCAGTTATCTTAAGGCCCCGGCCTTGCTCCTGGCGAATCCGGTCGAGCATCTTGGCAGCGAATCCCCAGTTACGCGGCATTATAACCTTGATATGGGAAATCTGAAGAGGAGTTCCTGCGGTTCGAGCCACAGTTATGGCTTCATCAAGGGCCTTTTCGATGTCGTCGCTTTCGCTTCGCATGTGGGTTGCGTAGATTCCGCCCAGTGGCGCTATTATCTTGGCCATCTCAATTAGTTCCTCAGTATCTGAAAACACACCTGGCCTGTAGATGAGCCCTGTGGAAAGGCCCAGTGCCCCTTCGTCCATAGCGGTTTTCAGCAGCGCCTTCATCTGGTCCAATTCTTCAGAAGTTGGCTTGCGGTTCTCGTCACCCATGACTTCATGCCTGATAGAACCGTGTCCTGCAAAAAGGGCATAGTTGGTGCCTAAGCCCTGCTTGTTGGCTTGTTCAAAATGCTCCCTGATAGATACAGGGGAGGTCCCGCAAAGGCCGCCAATTTGGGTAGTCACTCCCTGGCGTTCCTGGTGGTCATCCCAGGGGCCGTCTAGAATAGCCCAGTCTGTGTGGCAGTGGGCATCTATGAACCCGGGGCAGACGATTTTTCCACCGGCATCGATTACGCTGGATGCAGAGTCTTCTGGCAGGCCGGGTTGTATGGCAGCGATTTTACCGCTTTTTACTGCAACGTCGGCTTTATATCCCGGGCTCCCTGTGCCGTCAACAACTGTACAGCTTTTGATCAGGATGTCGTACTTAGTTTCGTTCATTATGTACCTCTTCCTTTCTTGCAGTTCTCTCATGACATAACCTGTGACTTGCAAAGCTCAAATTCCTGAGTTTGCGCTCAGGAGTCCTCCGGCCCTGCCATTCCGGCGCCCCATTCCGGTGCTGTCATCCTTGGGTTTCCAACACTGTTTTCTTAATCCAATGCTTCCTGCTTAATTCACTGTTGGGATAACCGGATCCTTCATTCATCTCACGCCCTTATGGAAAATTCACTCAGGCGATGGAGCAATGACCCCTGAATAACTAAATTCAATCTCAAACCTACTGAGCCATCTGGCGTAAGATACAGGGGAAACCGTTTGTGGCATGTGGACATTTTCCTTGCAAGGGAAAGGTTTGGTTGTAGACTGATTGTTTTGGCTGCACGACAGCGAGAAACAAGTGTCGCGAGCCCGCGAATTTGAGGTTACTATAGAAATAGATATGACTGAGACCAGAGGCACTTTCCCGGCATCATAAGCCACAGGCTTGAGCAGTAATTGGTATTCCAGTGCCATTGCTGGTTGGGGCCAGAGACTCAAAGGGAGTGGTGTAGATTGAGGCAGAGACGTCGCATGACAAGTGTAAAACCAGGCAGAGGCCCTTCGTTTATGGGAGGGATAGCCAGCATTATTGCTTCGCTTTTCGGGCTTTTTTGGTTTTTTGCTGCGCGGAGTATGATGTCAGGCTTTTCTGGGGTAGGAGGCTGGGATTTTGGCCCTGCAGCGTTCTTTCCCCTTTTTGGGCTTCTGTTTGTGGTTATGGGTGTAGCCAACGCTATCTACAATTTCAGGAATGCCACTGCAAAGAACCGGCACTCAGTCATTGACATTACAGATGGGGAGGATGAACCTGACCCATTGGATCCGCGTTTCCGTAGCCTGGCAAGCAGGGAAGATCCGTTATCCGGTACATGGGATGACCCACAGGCCGGTACACGGGATGATTCACAGGCTGGTTCACGGAGCGGCTTGAGGCCAGAACCACGCCCAGGTTCACAGGCCGGCTCGGGCGGCACTGACAGAGTGGAAGCCGAATCTTATTGCCCATACTGCGGCAGGCCTGTAGACGATGAGTTTGATTTTTGTCCTGGCTGCGGAAGAAAGCTGCCTGACTCTGCTTTTCGCCGATAGACAGATTAAGGCCAAGCGAGAACACCTAGGGTAGAAACAATTGGATGAGAAGATACGATAAGGCCAACAGGATAAGGCCAACAGGATGAGGCCGACACGATGAGGTCAACACGATGAGGCCAATATGGTGAAACCAATAGGATGAAACCAAGATCGAGGATGGTGACATAACATGAACAGTAAACCCAGCGCGAGCAGCAACGCCGGGTTGAGGCTTCTTTCAACACGCGCCTGGAAACCATGGCAGAAAGAAGCCATTACGAACGTAGTCGATAAACCGGTATTTCTTGAGCCGGATACAGATGGGCCGATAGATGAACTGATTTTTAAAGCAGACTTTCTTTTCGGCTCACCGTCAATTGAGCCTGCTGTTTTGGTCCAATCCAAGACTCTGAAACTAGTCCAGGTAGGTTCCACCGGTGTGGACAGGTACATGGTTCCCGAGTTTCAGAAGTCTGATATCATCCTGATAAACAGCAGGGGTGTCCACGGGCCTACTGTGGCTGACCACGCAATGGCTTTGCTCTTGGCCTTGGCCAGGGGTTTCCCCGAGGCCTATGAGAACCGGCTCCGCAAGAAGTGGGAGGCCAAGGGTTCGTCAATAGTAAATCTGAATGGGAAAACTGCAGGGCTTCTGGGCCTCGGTGCCATAGGCATGGAGGTTGCAGTAAGATGTAAGGCTTTTGGAATGCGCGTTATAGGAACCCGGCGTAACCCTGTGGAAACTCAGTATGTGGATGAAGTCTTTCCCCCGTCTGGCCTCAACCAAGTGTTGAGCCAATCAGACTTTGTTGTGTGTTCTTTGCCTCTGACTTCCGAAACTCACCACTTGTTGACCTCACGCGAGTTTTCGGCTATGAAACCGTCTGCGTTTTTCATAAACGTAGGAAGGGGGACTGTTGTCCGGGAGGAAGACCTAGTTATGGCACTCTCCAAGGGCATAATAAGAGGGGCCGGGCTTGATGTTTTTGAAACTGAGCCTCTTCCTGCTGAAAGCCCATTGTGGGAAATGGTAAATGTGATCATAACCCCACACTCGGCTGGGTTTGAAGAAGACCATTCAAGGAAGACCTTTGAGATTTTCTTGGAGAACCTGTCTCGTTTCCAAGAGGGACGGCCTCTAGTCAACCAGGTTGACAAACAACTTGGCTACTGACTTTTACCGAGCCTGGTGAGGCAACTGCGGGCAGATGTCCGAGGGCATGTTCGCTGTGTCCAATCGTGTAATATCGGTGTTGCGTCAGACACGGAGCCTCCATTATGCAGTTTAACTGGGCTTTTATTTGGAGTTGTCACAAGAATCCAATTGCATAGTTGATTAGTTAACTGATATTCTTGTAGTGTCGTGGATTAGCCTTATTCACTCTAAAATCAGAATCAAGGCACAACCAAACAGCCAGGAACCTTTGCAGATCAGAACAGAGCACAATTCAAACCACGATTCTCAGCAGACCGGCTGATCCACGATTGTCCCAAAAGGCAAAGGATACTCCAATAACCCAAGCGGGAAGTGGTCAAGACTATGTAGAGTCTTGCCAACCACTCCCAGACCAACCTAAAGGAGGCGCAACACAATGGAAGAAGAAGTCAGAAATGAGGCCAGGAGCCTTCCCTTGATTGGTGAACCAGCCCCTGAATTCGATGTACTTACTACCCATGGAAAGATAAGCCTGTCTCAGTACAGGGGCAAGTGGCTTGTTCTTTTCTCCCACCCGGCCGACTTTACGCCGGTTTGCACTACTGAGTTCGTAGCGTTTTCCCAGGTTTACCCCGAGCTTCAGAAGATTAACACTGAGCTTATTGGCCTGTCGATTGACAGCCTTTACTCACATATTGCGTGGGTAAGAAACATCAAAGAAAAGTTCGGCGTAGATGTTCCATTTCCGATAATTGTTGACCTTGACATGAAAGTTGCCAAAATGTACGGGATGCTACATCCTAAGGCAAGCAATACATCGGCTGTAAGAGCGGTGTTTGTGATTGACGACAAGGGGATTATCAGGACAATTCTTTACTACCCGCAGAGTACGGGGCGCAATATGAGTGAGATTATCAGGATAGTAAAGGCCCTTCAGACGGCCGATGCGCATAAGGTTGCCACTCCTGCCAACTGGAATCCAGGAGATAAGGTTATTGTACCTCCTCCTCAGACAGTGGAGTCGGCTCAGGCCCGGATGAACGCAGGGTATGAGTGTCACGACTGGTACCTGTGTAAGAAGGAATTGGCCGGCCAGGAGTGAGCACTTTGTAAGGTGCCAGATGTTCGGCATTCAACTTACAGAAGTCGGCTAAATGCAGGGAGCCTAGAAAGATTTCAGCGGAGTAGAGTCAGTTACCGTATCAGCAAGCAGTCATGTCTGCATATCTAGATGTACCAGCGGAGAAAAGCCTGATACGGGCTGAGTCAAGGTACAGAAAGCCACCGCGGCCAGGCCGTCTGTCAGAGGCCTGCCGCGGTACTGATTTTCTGCTCACGTTGTCAACAGCTGGTTTCTACGAGCCGCCAGGTTTGCCAGCGAAGATTCGGTATCTCGCAATTTCTCCTGCAGTGCCTGAAGAGTGCCGTCTACTCTATTCAGCTGTTCCTTTGCTCTTTCCAGGCTGTTGTTGATTTTGGACTGAACAAACCAGTCTATTAGAAGGCCGTCAAAGAAGTAGTCTGCAAATGTCTGAAAGGAGCCAATGCTGAGTTTGATTCCAATTTCGTTCAAGTCAGCCAGCTCATGATTGAACTTGTGCAGTAATTGCTGAAGATCGTGGATTTGCTTTTTGGCATCTTCAATCCTCAGGTGCTTGACGCCGGTTGCAAGAACTCCGCCCCCTAACATGTCCCATATACCCCACGACCTGGCGCTTTCCAGAGACTTGATCACATCCTGAAGTTGTCTGCGCGCATGCCCTCCTGCTGCAATCGCTTCTTGCAGTTCCTGTCTCCAGGCTTTGAGCCGGCCAGTTCCTTCCTGCAGATCCGCCAGTTCCTTTGCCCTGCTGTCGTCAATCGAAAGCAGCAGCTGTTCCTTTGCACGAAGGCCCAGGGCAAGGTCCCTTTGGGGGTCTCCCAGTTTTGTGAGTTCCCTTGCCATAGACTCGACATCAGCCTCTAAAACATTTACTGCGAATGTGGCTTGGTCGTATTTTAGTTTTGCTGCCAGAAATTCTTGCTTCTCTTTATCTATTTTCTCGTCCTTCCGGCCGGCTAGGCTGTACAAGATGCTTGCCATGGTCAGAGTCTCGAGTCCCCTGACATCCTTTTCTTCGCGCAGCAGGATTGCCCGGGCATCGGCAAGCCGCTTTCTCTCTGACTGAAGGGATAGCCTGGCCTGCTGCAGCTTTGACTCGGTGTGTTTCCGCCTTTCAATCCTGGCTGAAGCAGCGGCTATTTTTTCTTCGATATTCTCAATGCCCTCCAAATTCCCCAACAGTCTTCCACCTCCCTAAAGCCGCCAATTAAGCTGTTAGTGAACCGGTAGCTATTTATGAACCAGCAACTGTCCGCAACCCGCTGACCATCTGTGAACTAACAATTGTCCGTAAACCGCCAGCTGCTTGGTTCTGTATGAACTATCCCATATAGAAGACTACGTGCTGCAGTGACTGCGTCTACTTTAAGTTGAATTCTTAGTCTTCCATGAACTCCTTCATATAGGGAACTACCCGTTCCAGGGCGGTTTCAACGGCTTTTTTGCCCCAATCTACGCTGGCCTTTGTTGCATCGCCAAGGGCTCCGTTCTCTGTAACTTCATCGAAAAATTTGGCTTCACGAATTCCCAGTTTCCGTCCAAGGCCGTCCAGAGCTTCTTTTCGGATTTTACCGGGGGTAAGGGCGTCCTGTTTCACTCCGTCAGGCCACAGGTACAGCATGATGCTCATTTCCCTTTCGCAAGAGTGGCCTGTCATAGGTGATTGGACAAAGCCCTTGGAAAGATCGCCGATGAGATCCCAGGGAAGTGTTGCCCAGGCTGCCTTGCATCCCATTTCGTGTTTGATCCTGTTGGTTGCAATGGTAAGGGCGGGAGTGTTTCCGCCGTGGCCGTTAACAAAGAAGAATCTGTTAATACCATGCTTTCTAAGGGACGTGGCAATGTCCATCAATACATCTATAAGAGTAGTGGCTCGAAGGGATAAGGTTCCCGGGAAATGTATGTGGTGTTCTGAGATTCCAATTGGCACAGGAGTAGTGACCAGGGCGTTCGGGTACAGTTCCTCGCCTAGTCTTATAGAAAACTCCCTTGCTGCGGCATAGTCAGTCTGAAATCTGCCGTGGGGCCCGTGTTGCTCAGTAGAACCCACAGGGATAATAGCAACTTTGATACCAGGCATAGCATCTTTCACTTCAGGCCATGTGAGGTCCGGTAAATACAGTACCTTTGATTGTTTGCACGAAGACATTAGATCTACTCCTTTAGGTATGGTTAATCATTGGTCTTGCTTGTTCTTTAACACTGTAATGCCACTGGGAATTTCTGACCTTCTTGCCAGGGCTGCCGTCACCTTTAGTTACGTCGTATCACTTCTCCGGTACCCGAAAGGGTTAGTTTTCCTTCTTTCATGGCTGCCGTTCCGTTTACAAACACCCAACTGAATCCTTCCGGATACTGCCTGGGCTCTTTGTCTGTGCCCTTCTCGGTGACCTGGCCAGGGTTGAACACGACAATGTCAGCCCTCATGCCTTCTGCAATCCTACCCCGGTCTTTGAGCCCGAGCCTTGACGCAGGCAGCCCTGTGATCCGGCGAATGCCTTCTTCAAGTCCTAGCAGCTGATTTGCATATACTCTGATAAACCTTGCCATAGCTCCGAAACTGTTGGGGTTGGGGAGTATGTAAGGTGGAACTCTGGATTCGGTAGTGGTATCTACCACGAATGTGTCGACTGCAACCATGGCAAGTGGGTGTTTGAAGAACGTTTCTTTGGTATCGTCCTTGTCGCCTCTTGCCATGCGGGTGGTTGCGTAAGGATCCCTGGATATTATCTCCATGAGGGTATCCAACGGGTGCTGCCCCTTTTCAGCGGCGACTTCCGCAAGGTTTTTTCCTGCATATTCTTTGTATTCCTGATCGCTGCAGTTTCCAATCCGGATGGCCCTTGCCCATCTGGGCTGGGTGATTGGATTCAGCCTGAACCATTTGCCTGACATGATGAACGCCTTAATTTCCTGGCGCAGGTCACTTGCCTGCAGGTTTTCGGCAAACTTTTCAAGCGAGCCTGCTTCCTTGAGCCACGGTCCTAAGGCAGCGGCCAGGTGCCTGGTACAGATGACCCCACCGGCCAAGTGGTTGGGAATTACATCGAAAGACAGGTCTACGCCTTCTTTGATTGCTTCATCTATAATGGAAAGGGTCTCTTCGGCTATGCAGACTGCTATTTTGCCTGTGGGAGATGGGTTGGTGAGCCACCCTGCAGCCAGGTGGGCGATTTCAGTGCGGGCTCCGGTTCTTCTTGCAATGTCTATAGCTTCTCTAAGGCCATCTGCAAGGCCAGGATCTCCAAAACCTTCTCTCAATCCGGTCCTTCGCCAGTGGGTCGAGAAAATGCCACCTCGTTTTGCAGCAGCACCGATGACTTCGTAGGATTCCTCAGGGGTGGCAAAATAGTTAGGTGCGTAATCCATACCGTTTGAGATGCCGGCTGCACCTTGATCCATTGCCTCTTCAACGTAACGTTTCATGGCCTGGATTTCGGCAGCCGTTGCGTGCCTCCTGTAGTCTTGCCCCATGACTGCTGTTCTTACTGTGCCGTGGCCGACAAGGGGAACTATGTTGATTCCGGGCCTGGCTGCTTCGACCCGGCTCAGCCATTCGCCGAACGTCGTCCAGTTTACTTCCAGCCCGTCGACTTCCTTGGCGTATTTCTTGAAACGGGTTAGGTCGCCGACTGCTTCCTGGTAATATTTCCGCGGCTCCACCTTGTCCCAGAAGTTCCACTCCCAGAAGCATGAAAGCCAGTGTTTGTTCAAAGGAGCAGGCGAGAACCCGCACTGGCCTGTCACCGTGGTTGTGATTCCCTGGCCGGCGAAACTCTGAGCATGGGGATACATGAGTATGGTCTGGTCTGCGTGGGAGTGCATGTCTATGAAGCCAGGTGCAACTACTTGCCCTGCAGCATCGACTATTATTCTGGCTGAAGCACCGGTCAGGTCGCCGATAGCCGCAATTCCGTTTCCTTTGATGCCGACGTCCTTTTGTTCCCGAGGGTTGCCTGTTCCGTCAATGACTTCTCCGCCCTTGATAATTATGTCAAAATACAAGACTGGTTCCTCCCTGGGTAGATATTTTGCTTTCTGCCTCTTACTCCTTGCTATGCTTTTGTGTCTCTGGCAATGTTACACACAATTGGCCGATATTCGGCCGTTTGCCTCTTACTTCCGTGCTATTTCCTATTCGGGTGTTTGATGCGTTTTCATGCTAGTCCTCGAGTAACGATTTCCCTTTGGGGGCCGGGGTTTCCTCCATCTGGCGCGCTGTCGCCTCCAGGATGTAGCATTTACCGGGCATAATTGGTATCATGAGATGTACCAATGGACGTTTCCAGGATTCGTAGGCCAATTTTGGAAAGGGGTGGCCTTATGTCGATCAGGGATCTCGTTGGAGGTATTGTGTACCTGGCGTATTACTTCGGCTTTGTTGCATTCCTGGCAATCCTGGACAAAAGTGTGAAAGTCCCCAAAGAAGTTATGAGAAAGTCGCATCACATTCTGTGCAGCCTTTCGATTTTCATTTTGATACGGCTCTTTGATAATTGGTATGCCGCGGCAATTGCTTCTATGGTTCCGTTTCTCCTGGGATACATTGCAGTCTTTCTTTCTCGTAAACTTCCAATTCTTTCATCTATTCGCTTTGGCAGGGCCAAGCAAGAAGGGGAGCTATCCAGGCAGACAGTCTATGCTATGACCGCCTTTGTGCTGCTGGTATCTGTCTGCTGGGGCCTCTTGGGGCCGGAATGGAAGTATCACGCTGCTGTTGGCGTAATGGGGTGGGGGTTTGGAGATGCCCTTTCTGCGCTGGTAGGTAAGAGATTCGGCAAGCACAAAGTTAATGGCATCGTATTTGATTCACACAAGACAGTGGAAGGGGCGTCGGCCGGGGCAGTGGCGGCCTTCATAGCCATTTTTGGTACGATAATGTATTTCAGCGATTTTGCCTGGTACCTCAACCTTGCTATATCTGTTGTATTAGCAGTAAGTACTGCGCTTTTGGAGCTCACATGCCGAAAAGGCCTAGACAATCTGGTCCTGCCTGTTGTGATTGGGTTCCTGTCGGTGGTCATGAAGGCTCTTTTCTTACTTTTGCCGGTATGAAGGACATAGACAAGCGTCGGAGTGTAAATATGCAGGATGCCGGCACTGCTGCTAGCAGGGACGGTGGCATTAGCAGGGACGTAGATGTCAGGAATGACCGGGGTGCTAGCCAGGGCCTTGGTGTGGGCCCGGATTCTGATGCCAGCCAGGATTCAGGTTGCAGCGAGGGCAATGCTGTCCAGATTCAGAAGGAACGGACGTTACTGGCCTCATGGTTAGTAAGCCTCTGGGCTCCCCTTGGTTCCGGAACAGCCTTTCTTATCGGCAGATCAAGTGTTCAAATGGCAGATTTGCTGCGCAGAACCAGTGAACTTGTGGCGTTGTTCCTGGCATGGGCGGTTCATAGGAAAATCAGCCGGGGAAGAGGCGGTCCGGAGGCGGATAGGCTTGAAAGGCTGAGCAGCCTGGTTGTGGGAATCATAATGATTGTATCTGTGTTAGTGATCTCCTGGAGTGCAATTGCGCGCATGCTTACCCCTGTTAAACTTGGAGTTGTTTGGCCCGGCCTTCTTGTAGCCTCAGGCGGTGCCCTGGTAAACGGCTACTTCTGGCTCAAGTTCTTCCGGCTCAATGCCAGCGAGCCAAGTCCGATTTTCGAGACACAGTGGCGGCTTTACCGCGCCAAAACGGTAATGGACCTTACATTGATTGTGACCTTGACTGCCAGTCAGCTCCTGGCCGGAAACACTTGGGCCGTCTATCTTGATCCTGCCGGTTCCCTTGTGGTGGCCGGTTTCATGCTGGCATCGGCGCTTCGGATAATAAAGGATTCAGCGGTTAGGCTAAGGGGAGCTGCGACTTAGTTTACATCTGCATCTACACTCATGGCTGCACCACCTATTTTGCCTCGCACTTCTGAGGGAACATCTCGTTAATGGTCATAAAGGAATACCCTTGCTGCTTGAGGGTATCGATTACCTCTGATAGGGCAAGGACTGAGCCGGACAGGTCTTCTCCGGGCCCTCCGGCTGAATGCTGCAGTATGACCCGGCCTGGCCCCATTTGAGTCATTATGTTTTTGACTACTTCTTCTTTTGAAAGCCCTCTCCAGTCCAGTGAATCTACTGACCAGAGAGCGAGGCGGTATCCGAAGTTAGCTATTTCGAGGGCAGCAGGCGCAGAAAGGGCTCCGTACGGAGGGCGGAACAGGTAAGATGGAGCGACGTTGAACCGGGCCAGAGTGGCCTCCATTTGCTCAATTTCCTTTCGAAGTTGCTCGCCCATGGGCCTTCCTGTGTTGGGGTGGGAGTATGTGTGGTTTCCTATTACGTGGCCTTCCTCAATGATTCGCTTTGCAATATCCGGGTACTCTTCTACACGGTTGCCGATTAGGAAGAACGTTGCCCGGACTTGCTTGGCTTTGAGTACATCAAGAACTGCCGGAGTAAATGTGTTGTCGGGCCCGTCATCGAAGGTAAGAGCCACGAACTTTTCGCTGCCCTTTCTCTGCCTCAGGACGATGTTAGGATACAGCCGCTCAAGATCGGCTTCTCCTATGAACCGGTTGTCGTGTTCTGCGCCGCCTGCCAGCGGTGGAGGTGACATGCGCCGTATTTTGCGGTAAAGAGGGCTGGCGAAGAACGCAAGAAGTATGACGGATGCGGCAAGAATGACATACGCAAAGCCAGTAAATGCAGGGGTTCTTTTCTCCTTCACTGTGTCCACCTCGAGTTACGCTCAGCAGCTTGCTTGATGTGTTCACGAGTTCTCTTCTCTTTCATCGTATCCACCTCGTAAGTTTGATCGTTTTTGTGCTCCACGGCCTCAAGAGTTCTAAGGCCATGAATCAGCTTAGTGATCTAGGATTATGGTGTGAAACATGGGTGAAATCTATGAGCTTAGAAGGGAAACCGGCTTAGTACTAATGGATAGAGTGAGTGTCCTTCATGCTGCAGTAGGTCCAGCTTGCGGTTCTCGGTGAGAACGTGTTGCTGGTTAAATGGTTTGGCTGAACTGCAAGTCCAGCTTGCGGTTCTCGGTGAGAATGTGCTGCCGGTTGAACGGTCTTGGTTGAACTGCAAGTCCAGCTTGTGGTTCTCGGTGAGAATGTGCTGCTGGTTGAACGGTCTTGGTTGAACTGCAAGTCCAGCTTGTGGTTCCTGGGAGAATGTGCTGCTGGTTGAACGGTCTTGGATGAACTGCAAGTCCAGCCTGCGGTTCCCGGTTAGAACGTGTTGCCGGTTGAACGGTTTGTCTGAACTGCAAGTCCAGCTTGCGGTTCCCGGAGAGAACGTGCTACTGGTTGAACGGTTTGTCTGAATTGCAAGTCCAGCTTGCGGTTCCCGGTTAGAACGTGTTGCCGGTTGAACGGTTTGGTGCGGTTCCCGGTTAGAACGTGTTGCCGGTTGAACGGTTTGTCTGAACTGCAAGTCCAGCTTGCGGATTCCCGGAGAGAACGTGCTACTGGTTGAACGGTCTTGGTTGAACTGCAAGTCCAGCTTGCGGTTCCCGGTTAGAACGTGTTGCCGGTTGAACGGTTTGGCCAGGACGCAAATGCGGATAGCAGTTCCAGCCGAATCCATTGCCTGCGGCCAGTTTTGATAAGTTGCAGGTAGTAGTGGATGTTGCTGTCAAATACCGTATAGGGCTCACACCGTGGTGACATTTCCTCATCTTGTTACATCTTGTTACAGGAGGTTAACATAACAACTCGGCAGCAATGAATATCCTCAAGAGCAAGATCACATTTTGGACAGGCGGGCTAACATAACAATCCGGCAGCAATGGGGAATTGGCTCAGTTTCCAGGATTTCCTGCCGGGTGATATAATTATCGAGCAGTGAACAGTCGTCAACTAGTATACCGAATCAATTAGTATATCGAATCAATCATCTAGGCTTTTCAAGAAGCACTATACGGTTAAGGAGTGGCTAAGCACGTGATGGAATGTGATAAGGGACGTTGCGTCAGAACTCTCGCTGGCAATGCACCGATAGGCGTTTTCGATTCAGGGGCAGGCGGGCTTACTGTTGTGAGGCAGATCAGAAAACTTCTCCCGAATGAGAGCGTTCTGTATTTTGGTGATACAGGGCGTGTGCCTTATGGCCCAAGGCCACAATCGCAGGTACGGGACTTTTCGGTCGAGATATCCGAGTTCCTTAAGGAACGGGGGGCAAAGGCCATCATCATAGCATGCAACACTGCTACTGCGGCTGCACTAGAGGTGGTTGAGGCCAGTTTCCCAGGGCCGGTCATAGGCGTTATCAGGCCTGGGGCCAAAGCTGCACTTGATGTTGCCGGATCTGATGGCAAGGCTGGGCTCATAGCCACACAGGGGACTGTGACAAGCGGTGTATACGACAAAGAACTTGCTAATCTTGGCTTGAAGGCGGCTCCGGTTAAGCAGGCGTGCCCGGATTTCGTCACTCTTGTAGAAGGGGGCATGACTGACGAGGCTGCCATAGAGGACGCAACCAAGAGGTATACAAAGGCCTTCCAGGACTCGCCGGTTGACGTTTTGATCCTGGGTTGCACCCACTTTCCGCTACTTGCAGATCATATTCAGAAAGAACTGCCTGGAGTAACCCTTGTCGATCCAGCCATTCAGACAGTGGCGGCCATAAAGGCAAAGTTGGAAGAGAAAGGTCTTGTTGCCCAACAGGACTCTCAGCCGGAGTATAAGTTCTTCTGCTCAGGGGATCCTGCTTCCTTTAAGAAGAGTGTCAATATGATCCTAGGTCCCAACGATTACTCGGTAGAGCAGGCGGTTTTATAGAATGCTGTTATTGAAGTATTGGTCTTCAGTAGGCTGAGAAGCAGGCAGGTCATATGAAGCAGGCAGGCTGTGAGGTAGGCAGGTTGTGATGCCGGCTGTGTCTCAGGCAGAGTCCGCTTTTTTGAGGAGGATTAACATGACTGTGGCTGATAGGTACCGTCATACCAGGTTTGGCAAGTCAGGGATGGTGGCTGCTGCGCACCCTCTTGCAGTCCTCGCCGGCCTTGATGCGCTGCGAGAAGGCGGCAATGCTATGGATGCTTGTATTGTTATGGCAGGTGTCACATCGGTAGTCCTACCCCATATGTGCGGACTCGGCGGTGACGCCTTCCTTATATACTTCGATGCCGCCAATCAAAGAATTTCTGCTCTGAACAGCAGCGGTTTCACAGGAGATCTGGCGACCCCTGAGTTTTTCCACAGCATTGGGTCACGAGGAGCCGGATCGAACGCTGGCAACCTGGCTGAATCCGGCGCAGGAGCAGGGCATAGGCATGGGATAATGCCTCAGGATGGCATTTTGTCAGTAGCTGTTCCTGGCGCACCTATGGCATATGAACTAGCGCTGCAGCGTTACGGGAGTTTCACATTGAAGAAGGCTTTTGAACCTGCAGCAAGGTTAGCAGAAGAAGGATTCCTTGTAACTCCGGGGTTTGCCAGGGCTGTTTTCAACGAGCGGCAGAAACTTGAGAAATATCCAGAGTCCAGGAGGGTATTTCTTAAAGGAGGACAGGCGCCTAAGGTAGGAAACACGTTCTGTCAAAAGGACCTTGCCCGAACTCTGCGTGAGTTTGGAGAAGGGGGCGCCGAGTACATATACAAAGGCCCTTTTGCCAGGCAGTTTTACAAGTTGAATGATGCAATTAAAACCTCGGAGGATTCATGGGCTGGCCTAGGCACCTGCAATCACGATACTTCAGGGCCCTTAACCGGGGCTTTGGCACACAAGAGAAGCACTTTCACAGGTGGCGAGTTTGAACGGTTTTACTCTCGGCCTCCTGAATTCTATACTCCGTTACATATTGATTACCGTGGCTACACAATTTATCAGACAGGGCCTGTATCCCAGGGGTTCTTGGCGCTTGAGCAAATGAAGATCATTGAAAACTTCGACATACCGGCGTTAGAACCAGGCAATCCGGACGTCATTCATTTGATGACAGAAGCAAAGAATCTGGCATTTAGAGATAGGAATCTTTATGCAGGCGACCCAGGCCATTCAGAGTTTGATGTTTCCAGGTTTATTTCGGCCGGGCATACCCAGAGGTTAAGCACGTTAATCAACCCGCTCAAGGCGTTGTCAAAGGACGAGTTGGGAGATGGGGCCCTTGGAATTGACAGCCAGGGCGATACCACATTCTTTACGGCGGTGGACGTCCAGGGGAATGCGTGCTCGTTTATACATAGTAACGCATTTTCGTTCGGCTCCGGGCTTGTTGTTCCTGGGACTGGAGTTATATTGAACAATAGGGCAGGAAGATCGTTTGTGCTTGAAGAGGGGCATCCTAATTGTGTCGCGCCAGGCAAGAAGCCAATGCATACTTTGAACTGCTATATGGTGTTCAGGGGTGGGCAGACTGATGCCGGTTTGGCCTCTGATCTTGCAGGCGGCACGTTTGCCGGAGTTAGTATCGTGCAGAGGAATGCCGGTTCCGTTTCTGGTTCGAAAGGCGGCGTGACTAGCGGCGTTAGTATCGGTGAGAAGAACGCCGGTTCCGTTTCTGATAGCCAGTTTTTCATTGCCGGAGGAACTCCCGGCGGAGACGGGCAGCCTCAGTGGAACATGCAGATGCTGAGTTTGATGCTTGACCACGGGTACGGGCCGCAGGAGGCCTGTGATTTCCCTAGGTGGCTGTCGTTTCCGGGAACTGATGTCCTTCACCTGGATAAGCCCATGGAAGTTCGCATGGAATCCAGGTTTCCATCTGAGACTATTACGGGCCTGGGTAGACTTGGCCATTGTGTTCGAACTGTTGGGCCGTGGGCAGGCGGCGGCGGAGCCCAGATAATAATGCTGGATCCGGATTCCGGGCTTTTGCTGGGCGGTTCAGACCGGCGCCTGGAAGGCCTAGCCCTCGGATTTTGATCGGATATTGATACTGTCATACGGGGAGGGGATTTGTTGAGTCTTAAGAACTTGCCAGGCGGTGAATTTGCATCTGGGAAGGCTGCGTCACACAAGGCTTCGTCAGAGAAAGTTCTGTCAGGGAAGGTTCTGTCAGAGAAGGCTCCGTCAGAAAAGGTTCAATCGGAGAAGGATAGACCAGCGAAGGATCGCACAGCGGATCATGCTGGGTCGGAGCATCCAGTGTCTATCCGGCTGGCTACAGTTGACGACATTGGAACAGTTCAGAACCTGGCACGAGTGATCTGGGCCCATACTTATGAAGGTGTAATATCTGAAGAAGACCAGGCCCGGGTTCTGAACCAGTCATATTCGCGGGAATCACTGACGAAGTCGATTAAGGAAGATGTGTTTCTTCTGGCGGAAGTGTCAGTTTCTCCAGCCGGTTATGTTGACATGGGTATACAAAACGAGGTGCTGTATCTTCACAGATTGTATGTATCTCCTCAATTTCAGCGGTACGGCATAGGCCGCCGGTTGCTCGAAGCGGCCATTGCCGAATGCTGTCGAAGGTTTGAGAGCATAGATTTACAGGCTCGGCTCCGGCGCGGGGGAGTGTCTGCAACGCCCAAAGTTGTTGTTGCTACTGTGGAACGAGATAACCCTAAAGCAAGGAGTTTCTATCGCAAGATGGGATTCACTGAGGAAAGTCTGACTTCGGTGGACATGGGCGGGGTTGAACTCCCTGTAATATACATAGTTAAGCAGCTCTAGCGAGTTATGCTACATGGGCGAGGACTGGATCTTAAAAGAACCTGCCCGAACAACATGAGATGCACATGCTATTGAGCAAACTGACTGAAAGAATTCACTTAGTTAGGAGGCCTGGCGATGAACGAAGCTTCTAAGATGAACAAACCAGGCAAACAAGCTAAACATGTGGAAGGTCAACAAGGCACACCAGGCGAACCTGATAGACAAGGCGAATCAGATGTACCAGTTACATCAGGCAAACCAGGTGAATCAGGTGCAGGTGCGCCGACAGGAGTCGCAGGGGCACCGCAGTTGCCGCCTTCTTCAGGCCACTCGGAATCCTGGCAAGATATTGTTTTAAGACTCAAAACCGACCACGAGCAGGGCCTTTCACCTGAGGAAGCCGCGGCCAGGCAACAGGCATTTGGGCTCAACGTCCTAGAGGAAGATCCAAAGCCCGGGCTGTTCAAGCGCCTGATAGCCCAGTTTTCCGATTTCCTTATCCTCATATTGATAGCGGCAGCCGTCATATCAGGAGCTCTTGGAGAGGCAATCGATGCGGTTGTAATTGGCGCAATTGTTCTCCTAAACGGGATTACAGGCCTGATTCAAGAGGGCAAGGCAGAAGAAGCTCTCAAATCCCTTGAGAAACTCTCGGCTCCTGTTGCTAAGGTTGTACGCCATGGCCAGGTGGCGGTAGTGCCTGCCAGGGATCTCGTCCCAGGGGACATTATTCTGCTTGATGCAGGGGACAAAGTTCCGGCTGATATCCGGCTTATTGAATCACACAGCCTTGCGTGCAACGAATCATCGCTTACAGGTGAATCGCTTCCGGTTGCTAAGACTTCTGAGATTCTGCCAGCTGAAACTGTGCTTGCCGAGAGGGCAAACATGGCGTATTCAGGCACGGTTGCAACTGCCGGCAGGGGCCGAGGGGTTGTAGTTGCTACAGGCATGGTAACTGAGATAGGGAAAATTGCAGGAGCCATTCGCGAGATAGATCAAGAAAAGACCCCCCTTCAGAAGAGTCTTGCCAGGCTTGGCAAAACCCTTGGAATATCTGTGATGGTTATATGTGCAGGAATTTTTGCTTTGGGTGTTTCCAGAAACGAGCCGGTTCTGGGAATGTTTATGGTTGCTGTAAGCCTTGCCGTGGCTGCAATTCCTGAAGGGCTTCCGGCAGTCGTGACCATAGTACTTGCAATGGGAGTCAAGAGAATGGCCGCGCGAAACGGTATTATCCGCAGGCTCCCGGCTGTAGAGACCCTTGGGTCTACTACCGTTATATGTACTGATAAGACCGGCACTATCACACAGAACAGGATGACGGTTGTAGGGGCATTTGACGGCGGCAGCCTGTTCTCAACAGAAGATTATGAATTTGCGGATACTTCTCAGGCAGACTCTGAAGGCGCTTCCGAGGGTATTTTTGATGGCTTTCTCGAGGATGGGCAGGAGGTCTCAGATCACGGCCCGGAGAGTCCTGGTGTTGATGGCAATGTTTCGGGAATCCCTGGAGCGCAAGGAGTTGTCGGGCCGGTTCAGCGGCTCATACTTGAGAATCTGGATTTAGGGGAAGCAAGCCTGCAAACCGCGGCAGTGGGCGGTGGAATGGGCAGTTCGGTGTGTGATGTCTTGCCGGTAGTGGTTTCTTTGGCAGGGGCAACCATGGCCAATGATGCAATGTCCACAACTGACGAAGGTGGATCGCATTTTACAGGGGATCCTACAGAAGTTGCTCTTGTAGAGGCCGCTGAAAAGGCCGGATTACACAAGGGTCGCTTAGAGCACAGGTTTCCGCGGGTCGCCGAGATTCCTTTCGATTCGGACAGGAAACTGATGACTACTGTCCACGGTCTTCCTGACGGAAGGTTCGTGGTCTGGTCGAAAGGGGCCCCTGAGGTATTGATGCCCAAGTGCAGATTCGCTTTGGCACATGACAAATTGAAGCGTTGCATCGAGGGTGCCGTTAGCGGCCGTACCGGTGATTTTGCCGGCCTAATGATCAATCTTGCATCTGAACCTGACAGAGTGCGAAAGCCTGCAAGCGAACAAGTTTTGAAGCGTTTTCGCAGGGCAAATTCGTTCATGGCTGTTCAGGGCATTAGAGTTATCGCCGTTGCCTACAAAATTATCAGCAGCCTTCCTGAAGAAGAGGCTGAGCTAGAGTGTGAGTTAGAGTCTGAACTCACGTTAACAGGCCTGCTCGGAATGATTGATCCTCCCAGGCCTGAGGCCATAGAGGCTGTCGCCAAGGCCAAAGCGGCTGGAATAACTCCTGTCCTAATAACAGGTGACAATCCGATTACAGCCCTGTCCATTGCTAAAATAGTGGGAATAGCAGGCCCGGATACCAGGTGTATGTCAGGCCCCGAATTGTCGAAGACTGACCCCGAAGATTTGGCTGCCGTGCTGGATGAGGTAAGAGTTTATGGAAGAGTATCTCCTGAGCATAAGGTAAAGATTGTAGATGCTTTCAAGAAGCGGGGCGAGGTCGTTGCGATGACCGGCGATGGCGTAAACGATGCTCCGGCTTTGAAACGTGCAGATATCGGGGTTTCCATGGGATTGATAGGAACAGAAGTTGCCAAAGAAGCGTCGGACATGGTTCTGGCAGACGATAACTTTGCGACAATAGTAGGAGCAGTTGAAGAAGGACGTACTATCTATTCTAATATCGCCAAGTTTGTGGTGTACCTTCTTTCATGCAACATGGGGGAGATTGTGACAATCACTGCCGCCATGCTTATGCGTCTTCCAGTGATTTTGCGTCCGGTCCACATTCTGTGGCTCAACCTTGTAACAGACAGTTTTCCGGCACTGGCTTTGGGGTTTGAACCAGGCGATGTAGACGCTATGAAGCAGCCGCCAAGGCCGCCTGAGGAACCTCTCCTGACCCGGAAAAGGTGGATTACCGTGTTTCTCCAGGCAGTCTTGATAGGAGCTTCTGTAATAGGAATATTTACGTATACACTGAGAACTACCGGAGATCAGGTTTATGCCCGTACTGCAGCCTTTGCAACACTGGCAATGGCTGAGGTATTCAGGGCCCACACAGCAAGATCAGAAACCAAGCCCATAAACAGAATTGGGCTTTTCAGCAACCGGGCTATGGCAGGCGGAACCTTCATCTCGTTTTTGCTGATTCTGGCCGTCATAGAGATTCCTGGGCTCAACCAGGTATTTTCCACTGTCAACCTTGGTATTGGAGACTGGCTGATGGTATTTGGGTTTGGCTTGATTCCGGCCCTGGGGAATGAGTTGTGGAAGATTTTTAGGTGGGAAGAAGGAAATGGGGGCAGGCTGTAGGTTGCAGTGCGGTATAAGGTATGGATAGGATGGCAAGGGGTAAAGCACCGCACGGGGTAAAGTACAGCCAGAGAAGTACAGTGGGCAACGCATAGCGGACAAGGACATGTCTAGCAGTTAATGAAGGGTTATTCGTAAATTGAGTCGAATCATACCAAAAATCTGATTCGACTCAATTTACTTTCAATTCACTCTCGATTTTCAAGAACCAAGATATCGGAGGTATGAGGTAATGAAGATTCTAAATAACCTGCTTGAGGCAATAGGCAATACTCCACTGGTGAGGCTAAATCGCCTGGTTGATACAGACAGCGCTGAAGTGCTTGTGAAGATTGAATCCCTCAATCCCGGCGGGAGCGTAAAGGCCCGTTCTGCTTGGGGGATTATAAGTGACGCAGAGCAGAAAGGGTTACTGGGGCCTGATTCGGTAATAGTGGAATCCAGCAGCGGTAACCAGGGGATTTCTCTAGCCATGATTGGAGCAGTCAAGGGCTACAAAGTCGTAGTGTTTATGCCTGAGTCGATGAGCAGTGAGCGCAGGAAGATACTGAAAGCATATGGTGCTGATGTTGTGCTGACCCCAGTGGGCCAGGATATGAAGGAAACATTCGGGACTGCTAAGGGAATGGCAGAGGATTTTGCATCATCCAACCCTAACACTTTTCTGTCCAGGCAGTTTGATAATGAGGCCAATCCTTTGGCGCATGAGAAGACAACTGCCAGGGAGATCTTGGAGCAGACAGGCGGTAAGATCGATGCTTTTGTTTCGGGGATAGGTACCGGTGGCACCATTACCGGCATAGGTAGAGAACTCAAGAAGATGGTGTCCGGCATAAAGATAATTGCTGTTGAACCTTCTCGCGGGTCCTTGTTTTACGATCTTGAGTGCTGCGTACATGTGCAGGAAGGTATCGGTGACGGGCTTTATCCTGGAATACTGAATGGGTCCCTGATAGATAGGTCAATCCTCGTCGAGGACGAAGAAGCTTTGAATTGCGCCCGGCGCCTTGCCAGAGAAGAAGGCATTTTCTGTGGGATTTCAAGCGGCACCAATGTCCACGGGGCTTTGACCGTAGCTCGAGAGCTAGGGCCAGGACACACTGTGGTTACGATAATTGCTGACGGAGGAGAGAAGTATCTGAGTACAGTCCTGTGTAGTGAATAGTGGTGGTGCAGTTGAGCAGCGGGCGGCAGTGAAAGAAGTAGTGGAGATATTGATACGGTAAGTTGGTGTCTGTGGCATGTCCTGGGGTCAGAATGACCTAGTATGGCATGCCACAGAATTACTAATCTGGCACATGCACCGAAACTGGACCACTTTTGTTTCAAACCGCTCCGGTTCTGCACCGGTTCTACTCCGAATCGGTCCGAATTTGCACCACTTCGCCAGGGAAATCCGCCCCCGGGACCGACTCACACCGAAACCGGCCCACTTTTGTTTCAAACCGCTCCGGTTCTGCACCGGTTTTGCTCCGAACCGGTTCGAACTTGCACCACTTCGCCCGGAATATCCGCCCCCGGGACCGACTCGCACCGAAACCGGACCGGTTTAACTTCAAGCCCCTCCGATTTCGTACCGGTTTTGCTCCGAACCGGTTCGAATTCGCACCGCTTCGCCCGGGATATCCGCCTCCGGAACCGACCCGCACCGAAACCGGACCGGTTCAACTTCAAACCCCTCCGATTTCGCACCGGTTTTGCTCCGAACTGGTCCGAATATGCACCGGTTCAGAACCCGACAGGTTTTTTGTATTCGGCCGATGCTTGCAAGACTCGATTTGGCTTGAAAGGGATAAACAGCCCTCAGCCATTCCCTCATCCCAGCCCTCAGGCCAGCTCCGGTCCAGGCATGTAGCCAAGTACCTTGCCCAGTTGCGGAGGCCGCCCATCGGTGTAGGTACTCGCCTATTTGTCCATGCCTTCCGGTTACTGCTGTCATACTCAGGCGTCGCCAGATGATAGTAATGTTACTCACTACGGTCCTATCAACATTCTTGCCGTCAATGAAAAGCGTCGCCGGCTGATAGCTGTGTCAGCCACGAGGCCAGTTCACCTATACCCTCCTGTGTTCTGCACGAAACCTGGAATACCAGGGCACCAGGGTTAACGGCTTGGATTTCTTCAATCACTTCCTCCAACTTGAAATCTGTGTAAGGAATTAGGTCAATCTTATTGACAATCACAACCTGGGATGTGCGAAATGCCATAGGGTACTTAGCCGGCTTATCGCTTCCCTCTGTTGTACTCAACACCAGAATCCTTAGGCTTTCGCCGAGATCAAATGCCGCAGGGCAGACAAGATTTCCGATATTTTCTATGAACAGAAGGTCAGTTTCGGCCAGGTCAACTCGGGCCGCCGTTTCGGCTACTAAGATCGCATCCAGATGACAGGCGCCGTGGGTTGTAATTTGCACGACAGGTACTCCCAGAACTCCTATTCTCTCTGCGTCCCTGGTTGTGGCTATGTCTCCTTCAATGACCGCTGTTCTCATGCCTCCGAGCCGCGGGATTACCTGCTCGAGGATACTGGTCTTTCCAGAACCAGGCGAGCCGATTATGTTAACTGCTTTAACCCGGTGCTCACGAAACCACTGTCTCAGTTCATCGGCCTTCCTCTGATTCTCTGAGAGTATGTTTTGCCTTAGCATTACTTTCACTGTCTTTTCCGCCACCTTACTCCTCTCCTACATATGACCTTACTCCCAGTTCTGTGCCAGATATGAGGACGCAGCCATTCTTCTCGCAGGTAGGGCATTGCCAGCCTCGAGCGACAGGTGAGAACTGGCTTGGGCAAGTTTGGCATTGGGCCATAGCAGGTACTTCTATGATGGTCAGGGAAGCATTGTCCATTATGGTGCCATGAGTGGCCAGCGGAAAGGCTTCTCTTAGTGCATGAGGGAAAGCTCCGGAAAGCTCGCCGACTTCGATTTCCACTTCTGTAATCCTGCCAATTCCCCGTGTAGCGGCGTCGTTGGCGATCATATGTGCAAGGGCAATCATCAGACTGAGTTCATGCATTTGATTATCACCTGGTTATTTATATGTCGAACAGCCGGTCCCATGATTTTCTCTTGCCGGAGTTCAACCCTGGAAGGGATTAATCCTATACCCTGAGAATTACCACTCTGTCCGTCAATGACATCATCGTAAGTTAAGGCATCTGCTAATCGAATCAAGGTATGAGGAGGAATTGACTGTGAAACCGGAAGTTATGCTTTCTCGATACATACAGCATACCAAGGTGACCGATCCTGGCCATCTGGCGGCCTATTACACCGATCTTCCAGACACAATCCCTGAGCTGGTTAAGGTAGTGCAAGGTTTGCTGCTGCACCCGTTTTGGGCGAACCGGTATGGCGTAACGCTTACAGATGAGCAAGAGACTCATGTGCAGGCAAGGCTTATATCGCGCATCCTTGAACTGATTATCTCAAAGGAGCAAGCGCCCATTGCCGAAACACGAACTTATGATAAGCGGTTCATCGGTAACTGCCGGGATTTCACGGTGCTGCTGTGCTCCATGCTCAGGCACAAAGGTGTTCCGGCCCGGGCGCGCTGCGGCTTCGGTGCTTACTTTAGGCCTGGTTGGTATGAAGACCACTGGATTTGTGAGTATTGGAACGGCCGGCGCTGGGTGGGAGTCGATGCTCAGATCGACGAGACTCAGAGCGGAATCCTGGGTATTGACTTCGATGTTTCGGATATGCCGCCGGGCAAGTTTATCCCTGCCTCTCAGGCGTGGCTTCTCTGCAGAGCGGGCAGTGAGGATCCTGACAAGTTCGGTATCTTCGATATGCACGGTTTGTGGTTCATCCGCGGAAATGTTTTGAGGGAACTGGCCGCCTTGACCCACGTTGAGATGCTTCCGTGGGATGTTTGGGGACTAATGGAGAAGGATGAAGTCGAGATGCCCGACGCAGATTTGGCACTTCTGGACATGGTTGCCGAAGCCCTAAACAGCGGAAGTGAAGATATCCGCCGGCTATACCGGAAGCATGCTGAACTTCAAGTGCCGCCGCATTTGATGGTAGCAGGGATCTAATTGTATACAGAAAACCTGTGTGGGTAGAATCGTTTCGTTGCAGCACCCCCATAGATTTTAACCGTGGATAACTTGAAGGGGGAGGCTCGTCGATGATAGACAATAGTGGGCCGGTGAGCGGCGGAAACGGCAGAAACGGCATGTGTTCTTGGTGGCGTGGAGGTTGAGAGCCAGGCAACCCGGCGCTTGTGGCATGTCTGGAAGTTCGAAGTACACGGCCCGGCGCTGCCCAGGGTTTTCACTTATATCCTGGGGTTGGACGCCGGGCCTGCGCAAAACTCTAGTTTCCCTCAGATTTGAGCATGCTGTATACTGCCAGTTTGCCTTTCCTGGGAAATGCCATCGGATAGTCAGTAGCGTTATCTGATGTCACAGATACATCGCCGCAGAATATGATGAGCTTGCTATCGGAATTAGCTACAACCCAAGCCCACGGGCCCTTAACCTCTCCGAATTTAGTAGCTTGATCGGCATTAAGGATCCAGAACTCCTTACCTGATTCCTCTACGCTGACCAGTGCAACTACTGAATTCCCGTACACAGGCGCCGTTTCCCCGTCAAATCCGGGCCACAGGCCATCAACTACCTTTACGGGTTTGCCATTTTCAGCGAAAAACCATGCGCCATCTTCATAGACATTGCAGAAAATGCCTCTGGAATCAGGGCTAAATGTAATCAAGGATGAATAAGGAAGTGTGCCGTTGGCGTCTCGGGGGATATCTCCCAGGTAAACCGGGGCCTCAGCCTGTTTAGATGATTTTCCTATTCGGGCCATCCAGACGCCTTCCCCCAGGACAGAGCTGGGAAGCCCGCTGTTTTCATCTTGGGATGGCTGAGCCGAGCCTGCCAGAAAACCAATTGTGTGGTCATTTTGGGACCAGCGGAAGTTTTGTAGGTACTTGCCCTCTACCTGGATGGTGTCGACAACGGTTCCTTCTCTGTCAACAACAGTAATAGAGGAACCAATGCTTTGGGCAGTATCTTCGCCCTCAAAGAGCATGTAGTTGTGCCAAGCGGTTCCGCTTGCCCCTTCTTTCTTGCCCACTGTATAAGCGGCGATGTACTTGCCGTCAAATGACCAGGCCGGATAGAAACTCATTGTGTCTCCGTTTGGAAGAAGCGGTTTTTCCTCGCCGGTTGCGGTGTTGAAAATGAAAATCCCGCTCTTGTCCTTTTCGTTGAGCTCATATACGAAGTAGTCTCCCTTGGGTGAGGGGATGGGCCGCCTGTAAATGTAATCAGGAAGGTCGCTCTTAAGCACAGTCAGGTTCTTCTCCGCAATATCAAACCGCCATATGGTAGTGTTGTTGTTCAGGTAAACCTGCTTTTGGCCGGGCAGAAACAAAGTTTGCAGGGAACTGTCCCGGTAGGGCAGGGCGAAAAACGCTGCTTCTTCAGTAGATGTTTGACCGGCCTGGCCGTCAGTGCCAGGTTTCGTTTCTGACTGGGCCTTACCGGACAAACCGGACAGGCGGCCAATGACCAGGGCAACGCCTCGTTCGCTTTTATGGGCCCCAGAAGGCTGCCAGCCAACCTTTGTATACATGAATTCACTGTCTGATGTCCATCCCAGAGGACGGTAGCTGAACCACGAGCCTGAGAGCCAGTCTTTGCTTACTGACTCAATGCAGATGGTCTCGGAGTATTCGCCGTCAACAGGCATAATCACCAAATGGCTGCCGTCTGCGTCATCTTTCACTGCCAGGAAATGTGAGCCATCGGGTGAAACTGAGTCTGCCGGAAAATCAGTTGTTTGCAATGTACCTTCAACATCGGTTGTTCTGAACAGCTGGGGTTCCACGACAGTTACCGGCTTTCTGGCCAGTATGGTGCAACCTGCCATTCCTGTCAGTGAAGACGCAACCAGCACGATGGCCATGGCTCGTACAAGCAATGCCATCGGGCTTTTTGCTTGCTTTAGGGCTTGAACCCTTGATGCGATCAAGCGAGGATTTATGCGTTGTAAGGTTTTTGTTTGCTGTAGGTTTTGAACCTCCGCTTCGGCTGTCTTCTCGGGCCTTCTGAACCGCGTCAGTTCACCGGTGTTATGTTGTGGCACTTTGGCCTTGTACGGTTTTTCCTTTCCTCTATTGCTCGCTGTAATCATGCAAATCCTCCTCAGTGCTGCTGTAACGCTTTTACGCGGTCCCAAATTTGAACATTTTCCTAAGTGCTTCTGTACTAATGTTGTAGCACAGTACCGGCAAGGTGAGTTCCGGTAAGGTAAGCAATGGTAAGTTGCGTACTGGTAAGGTAAGTACCAGTAAAACAAGTACCGGTTTCAGGCCGGACAAAACTGGTTATCCAATTATTGCTCCTTTCGAACATTGGCCTCTTTCAGTTAGGTTGAGCAAACCGAGAATGCTGTCTAAATACTGCTCCTTTCGAATATGGCAATGGTGATGACCTCATGGCAATGCAGTCATTGTTATTGACGGTAAGGAGGTGACAGTAGTTCCAAAGTTGTGACCTAGTCAGCCGGGTTATAGGGTATACGGGGTTCATCGTTGATTTGTATGCCTGAGCCTAAAGACTTCCGTATAACTTGCTTGAAAGAACTTCTATGCAAGCCACCTGCCGACGAATTCCATTACTTGCTCTGACATGGAGAGTGCCATTTGAGCGTCGGATTCTGTATACGCGTCTGCAGGGATTCCACCTGGAAGTCCATTAGGATATCTTGTTGGAATGTAGTATTTATCGAGGGGTACGGCAATAGGCACCAGAGCCTTAAAGTCAGGATTGAGCTCAACAGCATCTTGACATAGCTCGGCCAGGGAATGGCCCCACACCTCTTCGGCACCTTGTGAGAATAAGAAAGCTTTTAGGGCTTTTTCGGCAGATTGCTGAGCCAGGAAGCACGCCAGGTTATAACGCGAGCCTTGTGCAGAATATACAGCATCGTCAAGGTCCCGCTTGGCCTGGGCGAACCACCTTCTGCCTTCGTCAAGAGGACTCCTTTTCATACAACACCCTCCCGTGTTCAAATATGTTGCCTATGAACCTGTTGGTGTAGGTAAGAACTTCGGCTTCTTCTGGAGTGTATACCAAAAGATCCAGCGCTACAGTAGGTTGAAGCAGCGAATACATCTCATCGAGCCTGTCCAGAAAACGTTTGTCGGTCTGCTTTACCACTAGGAGGTCAATATCGCTGGCAGAGTTCACATTTCCTGACATAAGAGACCCAAATAGGATCACTTGTTCCACGTCCTGGGTCTTGAGCACATGAACAAGCCTCTCGAGTTCTGCTGTAAGTCGTTTTTTTCTTCGTTCCTTGGGAGCTAATCTGTATCCCATGTTTACCCCTCACGGCGAATCTTGGTTCATTTCAAGTTACTACCAATATCATACCAGATACTCATCAGCTTAGTACAACACCTACCGCCACAGGACAGCTGCAGATATCGAGCGGTCCGAAACACTTTGCATTTTGGCAGGTATTTTTCTTCAAGGAAATCCGGTAAGATGTATGGTGGAAGAAGGAAACATTTAGTTGAATACGGGAGTTACTGCCAGAGTGAGGAGGTTTGGCCAGCAGGCATCTTCGGTGAGATTCTTCGGTGAGCATACTTGGCAGGCAGATTTGGCGGGCAGATTTGGCGAGCAGATTTCGGCTGGTTGCGTCGGCGAACAGCTTCGGTGGGCATCTTCGATGGGCAGGTCCCAATGCGGCACGATGAAAGGGAGCGCTAGCAAATAGCTTTGAAGGGGTTTGTTGCTATGAAGAGTAGTCTCAGCAAATGTATTGTTTCTATCATTTGCTGCCTATTGGTAGTGTTTTGCCAGGTCTCTCTGGCATCTTCCGGTTTTCACGCCCACTTGGTATCAGGGTCGGTTGGCCAGACTTCTAATGAGGATCTGCCTGTACTTGATAACAGGCAGCCCGGAGATGAGGCCCGGTATTCAGTTGCAATTCTTCCGCAGATGGAACTGTTGACTGCCGTCCAAACCCAGACGACATGGATGGATAGAATGGGTCCCGGGCAGGGTGATGGAAACGACTATTTCCAGGCAGTGAAGAAGTTCATGGTGAAGTACAAGGATCATGAGGCTGTAAAAGTATGCCAGAAGCTTCTTAACAGCGGGTTTTCCTATGACGCTCCGCCTACATTCATACTGCACTTGGGCCCTTTGCCCGATCTAGATTTGGTACACGAGTACAGCGATTACCTAATACGCAGAGCCGGAGGCAGAGAGAAACTGGAAGAGTTTAGGTTGGCGTTGAAGGCCTTTGCCCAGGAATCCGAGTTTCTCGAGTTCTTGCGCGAGTGGCAGCCCCAGATGGAGGATTGGGCAGCAGAAGCCAGAGGTACAGTAGATCTTGAAAAAGTAGTGACCTGGTGGGAGGAATTCGCCGGGTTTTCAGCGGGAGATGAATACCACATAATATTGTGCCCGTCAGCTTTTGGTGGCTCTTATGGGCCAAGAGTCTGGGATGAGACTAAGACGCAATGGGTCTCATACAACGTTGCGTGTGCGCAACCAGGAAAAGGGGCCCCCAATTTTGGAGGATACCTGGAAAGGCTTTCAATCCACGAGATTGGACACTCATTCATTAATCCGTCATTCGAACCGTTTGAAAAAGACCTTGGGCGCATATACCACCTATATAATAAAGTAGAATCTACTATGAAAAAGCAGGCCTACGGGACAGTCGGCACTTTCCTAAATGAGCAGGTCTTGAGGGCAGCCCATGCTATTGCTGAAGGAGACATGTATGGGCCTACGTTCAGGGCGGAGTCGATAAAACGCGACGAGCGATTGGGTTTCCACTGGACTTCGTTTGTGGTAGAGCAGCTGGAGGACTATCTGTCCGGCCGGGACCAATATCCCAAGTTCACTGATTTTGCCCCGGTGCTCCTCGAGCGTCTTGCCGGAGAGGTTTCAGAGGTTCACTATCAATTATCAGTGACCCGAGCCGTATTGTGGAGCGTTTTCGGCCTGGGCGCTGTAGCAGTGGTTCTGATTTGGCGGCGCCGGAAAGTTAGCAATCCCTGTTGATCATCACGGCCTATGCATAGCTGTTTGCAGGGTTGAGAATCTCCGCTACTTCGTCGATTGGATCAGTCAGGGCTACCCCGGCGCCGCAAACTCAAACTTCAAAGAAGGATATTGTGATTCCGATATGGTATTCATTTAAGGTGTTATTTCGTCCGTGGAAATATATCCAAGTATTCTGAGTCTAGCTTTGAGTTTGGGCGGGCTCGCGGAGATAACTGGAGATATAGCATTGATACAACGAAAACCAGTGTCCTTCAAATTTCAAAGGAACGCATCCTTATATCTTAGAAGTATTGCAATGAGCTCCCTGGCCCAGGGGGCTTACGGCGTTATTCAGGGGCTTTACATCATGTCCCTTGGCTATGATGAGGCAGTCCTCGGAACGATTCTTTCTACTAGGATGCTTGCAGCGGCAATAGCCTCTGTACCTGCAGGCATTATCTCAGACAGCAGAGGCCGTAAGCCGGTGCTGGTTGCCGGCGGATTGTTTACAACCATAGGGTATCTTGGAATGGCTGTTTCCTCGTCTTCGCTCAGTATGATTATCTACTCATGTATAGTCGGGATTGCACAGGCATGCCAGATGACATCAGGAGCCCCGCTCTTGGCCGAGTCCAGCACAAACGAGGATAGGGCAGCTTTGTTTGGTGTTAACTTCAGCCTATCAAACTTCGTCAACATGATCGGCAGCCTCCTTGGAGGCTTTTTGCCGCGGCAGCTGGGGGCGATGGGTCAGGCGGCTGCTTTCCGTGTTTCGCTGGCTTTGTTTTCTGCCGTGACCTTGGCCGGAGTCCTTCCCGCATACAGAATTAAGGAGGACCGGGTTCCCGCCAGGGCAGTTCAGGTAGGTTGGGGGGACCGGGTTCCCGCCAGGGCAGTTCAGGTAGGTTGGGGGGACCGGGTTCCCAGCAAGGCTGTTCAAAAAGATCGTGGGGTTCGGGTTCCAACCAGGACAGTTCAAGAAGACTGTTTGGACAAAGGGTATTTGGGCAAAGGGTATTTGGGCAAAGGCTGTCTGGACAAAGACTGTCTGGGCGAGGGGGTGGGTGAGAGTATCGAACCTTCGGTTCAGAGGGTGTACCATGAGAATGACGGCCAGATTCCACAATTCACCCGGGTTGCGGCGCAGGAAGTTCAGTCTTTGGTTGGTGTCATGCGAAATAAGGATGTTATCGGCCTTCTGGTGTATAAGGTAATAATCGGCTTTGGAGCAGGGCTGGTAGTTCCGTTTTTCAACGTGTTTCTTTCCGGGAAATTGCAGGTAGGTACCGCCGTTGTCGGCCTTATCTTATCCTTTAGTTCAGGTGCCACAGGCCTTGCAGGGCTTGTTGCCCCTGCGCTTGCATCCAAGTACGGAAAGGTCAAAACCGTGGTAGGTACTCAACTGGCTTCAATACCTTTCCTTCTGCTAATAGCCCTTCCGCCAAACATCTACCTGGTTTCAGCGGCACTTTTCATGCGGTCTGCTTTGATGAATATGTCCAGTCCGGTATCATCCAATTTCTCGATGGAAATTGTTGAGCCTGACGAGCGAGGTAAGATTTCAAGTTTGATGAGGATATCAGACAACATTTCCCGTGCTTTTAGCGCTGCGGCTGCAGGATATATTATGTCCCGGTGGAATTACGAAGCCCCCTATTTCTTCACTGCTGTTCTGTACTTTATTGCCAGCGTGGTTTACTGGAAAGCCTTCAAGGGGCGGGAGTGAGGGCGGTTTAGTCTTTTGTGCCCTAACCTCGAATTCGTATAAAGGACTGCCAATGCACCAATGGCAAATCTCTGGAACTTTTTACTTGAAGTGAGAGTCTAATCACGATAGAATCCAGCTAGGTCTAACTCGTAGATGTACCAACCACGAAGTACAGCATGTCATTGCGCTTTAGCCAGAGCATCAGTTCGAATAGAGACTCAGTTGCCGTTTTGCTTGTGGGTCTTTTTCAGACCACAAAATGGGGTTCGTGGTCTCAATCAGGTTCTGATGGGACCGCCAGGGCTGTGAGATGTTAGATTGGATTGATCTTTGTGAGTTCAAACAGGTTTTACAGCCGATTTGGATGAGCGTCGGTCGCAGAAAACAAGGTGGTTTTGAAGGAATTCGGCGGGATCGATGTGCAGGAGCGGCAATAGAGTCTGTACTCATCATATCGGGTTTGCGACCAACAGAAATTCATTGGGAGGTTTGCCAAAATGAAAAGGCGATCTGGCGGGTATTGGTTTGGAGGGTTTTCACAGCGGTGGATTTCTGGCGTCACTGTGTTGGCAGTTGTTATGTTGGCAATTGTGTTTCCTACGTCTGTGAGCAAAGCTCAAGACTCAAGCTGGCTGGAATGGACATGTTCTTATGATAATTTTGCAGAGTGGCAAAGCGGAGGAGATGGGGCGCATGGGCAAGGACGTACCATCTGCTATCACAATCTTCAACCTGCGTTTCGAAAACCATTCAATGTGGAAGTTCAGTTGTGGCTTTACCACGGGATGGTCGAAGTTGCTAAAGACCATGTATATACGGGTTTCCCAAATGGACCGAATGAAGCAGTGGCTACTGTTGAAGGCCGAGGAACTCAAGATGACACTTGGTGGTTTTGCGCGTATCACGTTTGCGAGCCTGAATCCGGCCTTTACGACGATGAGTATTACTCATATCAGGTTCCTGGTTCTGCTTATGGGTATGCGCCTACTTCAAACCGGTTAGATTCTTATGCGGCACGAATTTACACAGATTTGCTAGTAAAGTCTGAAGTTCCATTTCTAAGTGAGCCTATTCCGATTGTCAATGCTCTGATAGGACTGGAAGGGTTCACCAAGAAGGTAACCCAGAATCTGCGCCGCCTGTATCTAACCTTAGATGTACAGCATCACCAAGTCGGAGATTTTATGCCTGGATTCTTTCAAGGAATAGGTGACTCGCGCTTTGGGATTGTGTTTCCGCAGAAGGATGGCAATATTGTGTTTGTGCTGCTCAGCAGAAACGGCGATATTTGGCTGGCTCACGATGAATTTGAGTATCGTGGTGCGTTCAGCAGTAATTGGGAATGGACAAGAGACTTGTCGGATGTCCACTAGACTGTCCAGATCAAAGGAGGTTTCTCTATGTTGGCAAAACCCCTACGGATGGTTTTGGTGTTTCTGGTAATATTGGGCTTGGTACCGCT
This sequence comes from Bacillota bacterium, assembly GCA_040766745.1. Lineage (GTDB taxonomy): Bacteria > Bacillota > Sulfobacillia > Fermentithermobacillales > Fermentithermobacillaceae > JAXGPX01. The sequence goes on along the minus strand of JAXGPX010000006.1, from coordinate 23,178 downwards.
TGTTTCTGGATGTTCAACTTTGAGTCGTGTACCCCTGGATGTGAACCTCATACCTACTGACGTACAACGGTTGGTTGAGAAACGTTTTACTTCCGAGCTGTGCAGGAATACAAAGATAGAGTATTTTGTGTATGAGGAAGAAGACGATGGGTGTTTTGTTCTAGCTATGGTCACATATGACTACGCATTGCATGATATGAGAGTTGAAGAATTGTGTTTCGGATATGCAAAGAAAGAAATGGATTCGGAAGGTAATTTGATTTGGACCGGGCAAATGCATCACGGCTCAGGATATGTCAGAATAGCGGGACGCAATGCAAAAGCGAAGATAATTAGTAACAAGTTCTGCGCCCAACCTGGCCCAGAATACACGGCAGGTTGGGTAACCGATTCTAAGGTTGCGAAAATTGAGGTAACCCATCGCTTTGGGCATACGGTTACAGCCCGAATTAAGAACGGTTTCTGGTGGGCAGGGCCATACGATTGGGATCGTTGGTCCGAGTTGAAGGCTACAGCCTACGACAAAGCGGGTAAGGTTTTATATTTGATGGATGATACTCAGGGCCCATAGTACGAAGGTAGGTTAGTTGAGTCCATATAATGCTGTAAAAGTGGATCAGTGCCAATGTGGGAGACAGGTCACGTTGAAGTCCAGGACACTTGTGTTTTGTGTCATCCCGATGTCTCTATGCACGGCTTCTTTATCGATTGGACCCAGGGCATTATTGTTTGTGTCAGATGGTTTATAAGTCCCTTCAGTTGCGGGATGAAATTGTCCCAAGAGCCAGCCTGGGACAATTTCATCCCTGCTCTTTTGCCTGGTCTCGTCATGGAGATTCCGGCCGTTTCGACATCATCATGAGACTATGCTTGGTTAGCAGAAAAGGAGACTTGCCAGATCAGCAGAAGATCACCTGGACGGAAGATAACCTGGAGGATAATCTAGAAGATGGCCCGGATAGAAGATAACCTAGAGGTGTGTAAACTGAGGAAAACTGCTTTTGGAAGAATCGCGTCAGGAGCACTATGGATGGGTATTGCATGTGTTGTTTTGGTTTTAGCATTGGGTGGTTGGATAGCAGCCTTCGGACTCATGGCCAGGCCTGAGAAGTCAGATTGCATAATCATCTTAGGCTGTAGGGTATACGGCACTGTACCCAGCCCTTTTCTCGTGAGCAGGATTGAGGAGGGGTTAAGGCTTTACCGGGAAGGGTATGGAGAGTACATAATAGCGTCAGGGGGACAGGGCTCGGGAGAAGATATTTCCGAAGCCCAGGCAATGAAGGATTACTTGATGCGCAGGGGAGTTCAAGAATCCCGGATCATAACCGAAGATGAATCCACATCTACGTTTGCAAATCTTCAATACTCTAAGGAGAAGATGCTTCAGCACAATCTTGAGACCACTATAGTCGTATCGAACAAATATCACCTGGCCAGGGCATCAATCATGGCCAAAAGTCTCGGCCTTAATGCCACTTATTCAGGAGTCTTTGTTTCTGAGCACAAACGTCCTGAGATTCTTGGTTTCTTGCGTGAAATACCGGCAGTTGCCTACACACTGCTGTTTCGGCCCAGAGGGTAAGATGACAGAATCTGAAACCGGGGAACTTATGTCGAGAACCTATTGCGAGGAACTCACTGCCGGGAACTCACTGCGGGGGACCCTATAGGGTAGACACTAGCAGGCGTTCCCTGAAATATGGAGGTAGTTGCACATGGATAGACGCCGGATCGCTGTCATTATGGGCGACATCACAAAACAGCAGGTTGATGCTATTGTCAACGCAGCCAACAACACATTGCTTGGTGGAGGAGGGGTTGACGGCGCCATACACCGGGCTGCTGGCCCAGATCTTCTTGAGGAATGCAGAGGAATCGGTGGCTGCAGGACCGGAGAAGCAGTTATCACCCGGGGATACAGGCTTCCTGCAAAGTGGGTCATACATACTGTTGGGCCTGTCTGGCAGGGCGGCGGTTCTGGTGAACCGGATCTTCTTGCAAGTTGCCATAGGAATTCACTGCGGCTTGCTGCCGAGCATGGTATTCGTACCATAGCATTTCCGTCTATCAGCACGGGGGCATACGGGTATCCAGTTGCTCAAGCGGCGCCGGTTGCAATCGGTGCAATAGCTGGATTCCTCGACGACTCAGCAACGAAGGGGACTCTATCAATAGAGGAAGTTAGGTTCGTCTGTTTCAACGAACCGGTTTATTTTGTCTACAAGAGCGAGGTTGATAAGTTACAATTCAACCGGTAGGGCCGAGGAGGTGGCTATGGTGAAAATACGTGTTCTGGGAAAGTACTCACCCTATCCGAAAGCCGGCGGGTCCTGCTCCGGATACTGGGTTACATCAGGTGACAACGGCATACTTCTGGACTGCGGTCCGGGAGTTATATCAAGTTTCGGCCGGTTCGAGCCGCTGTCCAGGATTTCGACTGTCATTCTCTCGCACCTTCATTTTGACCATATATCAGATTTCCTTGCGCTGCGGTATGTTGCGGTTCCTGACCAAAGGTACAAGGAGCTTCCAAAGAAAATCAGGGTTTTTGCCCCGGCCAAGCCGGAAAGGGAGTTCAGCCTTCTATCCTATAAGGAAGGCGTTGAGGCTGTTGCGATTCCCGGGGGCCTCACGAATTCGAGACATATCATAAATTACGGTTGTTCCGGAGGTTCCAGTGACTTCGGAGATTTAGCCGATTCCATTTATTCCAGAGACTCAGGAGATCCCGTGGTTTCACAGAATCACTCAGGCCCTCTAATGCTCAATGGGTTCAAAGTATCCTTTTATCAAGTAGAGCATTCCGGGCCATCGTATGCTGTCCGGCTCGAAGATGAAAGCGGTGCTGTCCTTGCATATTCGGGAGATACCAGGCCTTGCAAAGGGCTTTTGGAAGCGGCGAAGGGAGCTGATCTCTTTCTGTGTGAGGCTTCAGCCATTGAAGCAGACGCCGAGTTTGCCAAGCCAGGGCACCTGACTGCGAGGCAGGCGGGAGAGATCGCCGGAGACGCCGGTGTGTCCAGGTTGCTTTTGACGCATATATGGCCTCTTTACGATGAAACGGTGCTCTTGAAAGAGTGCCAGGATGTGTTCAAGAAGAGCGAGATAGTTGTGGAGGGTAAGGAATACACAGTACTTGTGCCTTAGCTCGAGTGAACGGATAGCCCGGCGGCCGCGGAGACTTGCCGGGGAGCGCCGCCTAGCTCGGCCCACTTCTTGGGTGAGTGCCGGATGACCCGGCAATGGGGTGATTGGTTAGCTACCTCGGAGCCGGACCGATGGTAGGTTCAAGCCTAACTCAGATCCACATCCAATTAGCTAGTGATTGAAGACGCAAATCAAGACTGGGCCAGATTGGGGCAGATCCTTTCGTCAATTCTTCGAGCCACACTGTATGTGTACGGCGTGAAATACCTGAGCCAGAACCCTCTCGCGGTAGGGTTAAAACTCTCAAAATCCACACCCAAACGAGTGTAGCCTTCTGCTTTCAGAGTCTGCAGCAAGAAAGCCAGAAGTTCCGTATATAAACCACTTCCGCGATACTGTGGAAGCATGCACGCGCCGCAGATATTCACCATCAGCGGGTCATCGCATGCGAAGTTTTCTCCGGATTCCATGAGCTCAATGTACGCAATAATGCCATCGGTATCGTCTTTTCTTTTGGCACAGAAGAACCTGGAGTTTCTGCGTCTTGCTGTTTCTACCATCTCAGCTTCGGTAAACTGAGAATTTGGAAGAAACATGGGGCTTTGGGCTAAATGGGTAATCAACAGGTTTTTCAGTGGGAGCAGTTTCGACGCCTCTGCACTAGGGAGTTCGAAAGACTCATAGCCCGTCTCGCGCTCACAAGTTAGAATTTCAACGGTGCTCACACATAAATTTCTGGCTGCCCTACTCGAAGTCTTGCGTTCACAAGTCAGTTTTTCAACCGGGCGTATTGCATCTATACAGCGAAGTCCGAAACCGTTCCAGAAAAAGCTCTGCACAGCCTCAGCATTGTGTGCATACAGAGCGATGGCATGGCTGAGAATACCTTTCTGGACCCAAAGTTCAGCGGCGGCCTGATACAGCCTTGAGTAGATCATACGCCTGTTAGTTTTTACCGTGCCGTGCGCGTGAATGGGTGAAAATGTGCCCCTCGTCAGCCCGAAATGATGTTCTCTGGGATTATAGCAACACAAGAAGCCAACCATCTGCCCGTCCTCAAACGCTGCGACACCTAGCCTGTTGTCTGCAAACCGGGAAAGGTCGGGGAAGACGCTGACCGGAGGGAGAACCGGTACAGACGCGCGCTCTTCCTCATAGTTTGCCATGGCTATTCTTGTTGCCTGCTCAATGTGACCTTCTGTGAACTCGGTTAGTTTGAACATTGCTGTCCTCCAATGGGTAGGTGCCCTGTCACCGTGGTTACTGGGCTGTTACCCATGGTTAGTATGCTGTGAATCCTTCAATAGGCAGGTGCCTTCTAGCAGTGGTCATCCCGCTAGAAACGCTGCCGCTACATGCCGATTCAGGCCTATTTGGAAATCAGATAACCGCGAATTTCCGATAATTTCATTTTGATAGAATCAGCCCGGCAGCAAACATAATATCATGTTACTGCCGGACCGCCTATGCTATCATGCTCTTTGGTTATCGCCAATTCTTATGGTGCGCGCCTGCTCAACGAACCTTTGACACAGGCCCGCACGAGCACCGTCTTTTCAGTAACGCCGTGCTTCCTGCAATCTTATTCCTCTTCCATAAACGGGTACCTGTAGTCAACCGGCGGGTTCAAGTTTTCCTTGATGGTCCTGGGGCTTAACCACCGCATCATGTTGATCTTGGATCCTGCCTTATCGTTGGTGCCTGATGCCCTGGCACCGCCGAAAGGCTGTTGGGCAATAACTGCCCCGGTAGGCCTGTCGTTGATATAGAAATTCCCTGCTACGTGGGCAAGGCGCTTTTCAATTTCCACAATGGCCTTTCTGGACTGGGCAAACACCGCGCCTGTCAGCCCGTATACCGACGTGGTATCGCACAGGCCAAGAGTCCTGTCCAGATCCTGGTCCTTGTAAACGTAGATGGTGAGCACCGGGCCGAATATTTCTTCTTCCATGGTCTTGAAACGGGGATTGGTAGTTACTATTACAGTGGGTTCAATGAAGAATCCGGTGCTGTCATCGCAGTTTCCGCCGTAAATAATCTCTGCTTCAGAGGACTGTTTAGCGTAATCGATGTATGCCTTTATTGACCTAAAGGCCTGGGCGTCGATTACTGCCCCCATAAAGTTGGTGAAATCCTCTACATCGCCCATTTTGATGGTACTTACTTCTTGAACCAGTCTTTGCTTTACCTCAGGCCAGATACTTTCCGGTATGTATGCCCTGGATGCTGCCGAACATTTCTGGCCCTGGAACTCAAATGCCCCTCTTACCAGAGCGATCACCAGAGACTCTATGGCAGCTGATGGGTGGGCGAACACGAAGTCTTTTCCACCTGTTTCTCCTACCAGCCTGGGGTATGTCCTGTAATTTGGGAGGTTCTTGGCCACTGTGAGCCACATGGATTGGAAGGTGGCTGTTGAACCTGTGAAGTGCAGTCCGGCGAACCAGGGATTGGAGAAGGCAGCCTCTCCTACTACGCTTCCTGGGCCAGGGATGAAGTTGATTACTCCATCGGGAAGGCCTGCTTCTTGGAGGATCTTCATCACGTGGTATGAAGAATACACTGCTGATGAAGCAGGTTTCCAAATTACCACATTGCCTGCCATGGCCGGTGCGGTGGGGAGGTTCCCGGCAATAGATGTAAAGTTGAAGGGAGTTACTGCGAGAACGAACCCTTCAAGGGGCCTGTATTCCATGCGGTTCCACGAATCCCGGGTGGATTCAGGCTGTTCCCGGTAGATTTCGTTCATGAAATATGTGTTGAACTTGAGCATGTCGGCCAGCTCGCATGCCGAGTCAATTTCCGCCTGGTTTGCGGTTTTGCTTTGACACAGCATAGTGGCTGCGTTTATGGTGCTTCTATATGGCCCTGTGATCATCTCTGCTGCCTTCAGGAAAACAGATGCCCGATGTTCCCATGGCATAGATTCCCATTCCAGGCGTGCTGATAGGGCAGCGTCGATAGCGGCCCTCACTTCTTTTTCGGCGGCAATGTGGTATGTGCCGATTACGCAATCCTTCCTGTGAGGGATTATGCACTTTCCAGTTTTGCCGGTCGTGACTTCTTTGCCGCCTATGATCAGCGGAATCTCGATTTCCTGTGTTCTTAGTTCTGTGAGACGCGCCTTTAGCTGCGCTCGTTCCTTGGTGCCAGGCGCATAGGATAGCACTGGTTCATTTTCGGGCTTGGCTACTTTGAAGATAGAATTTGCCACAGTCTTCACCTCTTAGTTTGATGCTTGGTTCGCCCGAGTACCGTAAAGAAACTGTGTTTGCTCAATAGCCGGTAATTCCTTTACACAAGAACGGCTATTGCTCAGCCCCACTGCCGAATGAAGCCGAAAGGAACACTATAATTTGCGCCAAACCCGAAGCAAAGGCCAGGCAGGCGCTGATGGTTCAGTAATGGTTCACGCTCAACCTGGCTCGATTTTTAGAAAACTCATATTTGACCACTCTCCTTTCCAAACACGGGAGGCGTAACCGTTTCCAATTACACCCTATCGGCTTTGATGCCATACCCTTTGGCTCTAGGCATCAGAGCTCGGAGATGGGATCATGATTCATGTTTCTTTGTTCGGTACCCAGACTTGGATCGATGCTTAACTTGCCATATGGTTTCCACGCATTTCCGCTCACCGCGCATTGTGCCATACCATTCCATGGACTCCCGCTTGCTGCACACTGTGCCATACGGTTTCCACGAATTACTGGGTTTGTACCATATGGTTCAACACAGGCAATTCAATATGTTCTGGCTGTATTCCTTCTTTTCGAGCTCTCTGTTTTGCCGAGACATTTTGTTGGGACCTTTTGCTGAGGCACTCTGCTGAGACATAGTGTCCTTCGATGAGAAATTCGTGAAGAATGGCAGGTATAATAAGGCTACGATAGATTAGGATTTTGCTGTGAGAGAAGGGGGATGCCAGTGGCGAGGAAGAGACTTGGGTTAATCGTGAATCCTATTGCAGGCATGGGCGGTAAGGTGGGGCTCAAGGGGACTGATGGCATGGGCGTTCTAAGACGCGCTGTTGAACTCGGGGCTCGTCCTGAAGCGCCTAAGAGAACCATGGCTGCCCTTGAAGTGCTGGTGCCAATTAGGGATGATTTTGAAATTCTCACTTATCCGCTTGATATGGGTGAGAATCAAGCAAAAGCCCTGGGACTCAAAACTGTTGTTATAAGTCAGATTGCCGGTAGCGGTAAGATCGCTGATGAACGCGGTCTCGTCAACAATGGTGAGGCTACTGCTAATGAAGGCGAGACTGCTAACGAAGGTGAGGTTGCTAATGAAAGTGAGGTTGCCGGCAGTCAAATAGATGTGTCTAGTACGACTTTCCAGGACACAGAGGACGCTGCCAGGGATATGCTTGAAGCCGGGGCCGATCTGATACTCTTTGCCGGAGGGGATGGGACTGCCCGTAACATATACAACGCAGTTGGAGACAAGGTTCCTGCCCTGGGAATTCCGGCAGGAGTCAAGATTCACTCGCCTGTATATGCTACCAATCCCCGGAGCGCAGGGCAGCTAGCTGCAAAGTTCCTAAAAGGTGAGATAACGGCCGTTCGTGAAGCTGAAGTTATGGATATTGACGAAGATGCTTTCCGGGAAGGCAGGGTTACGCCCAGGCTGTACGGGTACCTTCGAGTGCCCCACGAGGAACGGTTGATGCAGAATCTTAAGTCGGGCAGTGTCGAGAGTGAAGCCGCTGCCCTGGATGGTATTGCTGATAGAATCATAGAAGAAATGGAGCCTGACGTGCTGTATATTATCGGGCCCGGAACCACGACCCGTCCGGTCATGGAGAAACTGGGACTCAAGGCCACTCTCCTTGGAGTTGACGTTGTTTTGGACGGGAAGTTGGTGGTTGCTGATGCCGGCGAACAGGATTTACTTCAATTGCTGAACTCGGTAGAAGGAGCCGGAGTTGCAGATGGGCTGGAACGAACCGCAGGTGCGCCCATAGACGCCTGCAGCAGAGCCGGAGAAACTGAGGCTAATTCTATAGACACTTGCAGTGTGGCCGGAGGAACCGGAGGCGGGTGTGGAGAATCTGCAGATGAATCGCTGGCGGATGAGCCGGAAGAAGCGGTGAAGCCGTCCAGGTACCGAGAATCTACAGATGATTCGCTGGCCAGAGCCAGGCGCGCCCAGATCATCGTTACCGTTATCGGAGGACAGGGGTATGTTTTCGGGCGAGGAAATCAGCAGTTGAGCCCCGAAGTAATTCGCAAGGTAGGTACAGATAATATCCGGATCATCGCCACCCGGGATAAACTCAATGCCCTGGATAGGCGCCCGCTTCTGGTAGATACAGGCGATGATGACTTGAACCAGGTACTTAGCGGATATGTTAGGGTGCTTGTTAGTTATGATCGGGAAGTTATGTACCGGATTGGATGAGTTTCTTCTTGGGTATCTGTGCACGTATGGACAAGTGGTTTGACTGGTTTGAGGTTGTATATTGATAAAGTATTGAGACGACAAATCGGGGAGGGGTTCCGTAATGAAGAGTGTTGAGATACTTCCGCTCCGCGAACAGGCCAAGATTAGAAACCGGTGGCTTAAACAACGGCTTGAAACGATTTTACCTGCTGTAATGGACCGCGAAGGATTCGACATGTGGATTATTGTGGCCCGAGAGTACAACGAGGATCCGGTTATCATGAGCCTCCTTCCGGAACCAATGATGTCGGCCCGAAGACGGACTATCCTTGTATTCTACAGAAGGCCCGGCGTTGAGATTGGCGCCGAACATGGAGCTGTCCCGGAAACTGCAGGCAATTCAGGAGCAGTGGAGAGACTGACAATTGCCAGAGGCGGAGTGGTTCTGGCAGGTTTGTACCAGGCTGCATGGCCAGAGGATGAACCTGATCAGTGGCAGGCACTTAAGCAGGTAGTGGAAGCGAGGGATCCAAAATCCATAGGGATCAATGTATCTGAAACCTTTGCCTTCGGCGACGGGTTGACCCATTCAGAGTACGTCAAACTTATGGAAATCCTCGGCCCCAAATATCGGGAGCGCACACGTAGTGCCGAACGGCTGGCAGTTGGCTGGCTCGAGCAGCGCCTGCCTGATGAAATTCATACTTATTCAGGGATTGTACGTACTTGCCATCAGATAGTGGCAGAGGCTTTTTCGCGCAAAGTGGTACTTCCAGGTGTTACTACACCGGCCGATGTTGCATGGTGGATGAGACAGCGTATGCATGACATGGGCCTCAGGCCTTGGTTCCAGCCCAGCGTAGAGGCTCAGAGATCTGGTGTAGGGTTTGCCGACTCCGATTTGCCTATACTTCCGGGAGACCTTCTTCACTGCGACGTAGGGTTCTATTACCTGGGGCTTGCCAGTGATATCCAACAGAACGCATATGTTCTTAAACTCGGTGAAAACACAGCACCGGCAGGGTTGGTATCAGCTCTGGCCACAGGAAACCGCATGCAGGATATTGTCATGGGACAGATGGCCAGAGGGCGGACAGGAAATGAAATCTTGCGAGACTCACTCGCTCAAGCAGAGGCTGAAGGAATAAAGGGAAGCGTGTATTGCCATCCCATTGGGTACCATGGACATGCAGCAGGCCCAACAATTGGCTTGTGGGATCAGCAGCAAGGTGTACCCGGCAAGGGAGACTACGAGCTTTTTGACGATACCTGCCATTCCCTGGAGCTGAATATCCGCCAGGACGTACTCGAGTGGAACGGACAGGAAATTCGCATGGCTTTGGAAGAAGATATCGTCTACACCGGCGGGAAAGTACATTTGCTGGATGCCAGGCAAGAGCGGCTGCATCTTATATAGTGGAAAAGAGTAGCTGGAATAGGTGATGAATGAAGCCTTTTTCACTAGAACATAGTTCAACCAATTTCGCTTTCACGTAGATTGCTATGGCCCGCTTGATTTTTCACCAAAACATAGATACCTACCAATGGGCAGTGATTCTGTCACTGTGGGGTTCGCAACTCGAGGTGAAAAAAGCGCCACTCCTTGGACAGCTATGGCTGAACCGAGAATATGGATTACAGATCACGGAGAAAGGTGTTATCAGGTGACTAGTTTTGGTTGAAGCGTAAGTCTGCTTTACAGATCTAGGGAGAGCGTATTGGCGGCTGAATGGTTTTGGCCAGATTGCAGACGTGGAGCACAGTTCCTGGCAGAGTGTTTCACAGATTGAATGGTCTTGGCTGAAGTGCAAGCATGGTTCAGACTGCGGCAGACGTATTACCGGCTGAACGCTATGGCAGTTTTGTGGCAAAGCCGCCTGTATCTTCACCCGGAAACATAAATCCGCGAATTTGTACGAATGACTATGTAGATAGCCGTTGGGCACTAAGGATAGTAGTTGGATAAAGTATGTCTGTTCCTAAGCCCGGTAGTGTATCAAGAGCGCCCTTGGCTATTAGGGACCATTAATATATGGAGATAGCGCGATTATGATGGTAATGAAAATCAGACAGCAGTCTAGGGCGTATAGGGCCTCAAAGACTATCGGAATCTCTTTGGGGACTCCAGGCATTTCTGGCATTCTAAGTCCTTCTGAGATTACCAGTAGTCCTTCTGTCTCCATCGCCAGGCTTGTTGCGGCATCTCTCATCCTTCCTATTGTGTTTTTCCTTGTTCTGTTCGGTGACCAAATAGGCTATGCGCAGCCTTCGTGCAAGTTCTCTGACGTAGAAACTCACTGGGCCCGGCCTGTGATCGAGGAAATGACTCGGATAGGAGTAATCAACGGTTACGGCGACGGCACTTTCAGGCCTGACAGACATGTGACCCGGGAAGAAGCAATAAAGATGATATGCTGCGCTTTTCCCGAGGCATTAGACTTGCTGAATAACTCCAAGCCGTTGGTGTGCAAACCCGACTATCCTGACATTCATAACAGGTGGAGTACAAATTACTTAATAGCAGTGACCGGTCTTGTGAATGGGTACTCTGACCTCACATTCAGGCCTGCTGACCCCATGCTCCGGTTGGACGCAGCCGTTTTGCTTCTCAAGGCCAAGTTCCTGCAGGACCCGGTGATTTCCAAGGACGGCCCGGAGAGCATTTCACTTCTGTTCATCCCTAAACCTGGTGATGACTCGGTGGAACGGATCAGAAAATCCTCTGAGGCCAGGGCCTTGGGTACCGGTGATGATTGGAACGATACTATCAACCTGTACAATGCCATGGCCATGCTGGCAGAAGCAAGAATTGTTAGAGGGTATGACGGGGGCAAGATGGGGTGGGGCAGCCCGGTTACCAGGGCCGAATTGTGTACCCTGATCAAGCGGGTGTTGGAGTACAATCCGCCTACTTCAGGCACGTATGTAGGTCTGAACCTATCGTCTGGCCGGACTGTCCATGCTGTAAAAGGCCGTGAGACAGACACGTCGAAGGACACCTCAACGGACACTTCAAAGGACATCCCAAAGGACACCAACACTCCAAAGGACATTTCAAACGCCGTTTCTGAACTGGGGTCTTTTTACAGGGACCGGTATATTGATCCGTATGAACGGGCAAAGGCAATCTATGATGCCGTTTCCATGAACTTTGCTTACGATTACTCGTCGTATCTTAGTGGTGAATACAAGAGTCAGGAATATGCAGACGTCATTAGGCGGGGGAACGGAGTGTGCGCCGGTATTGCCCGGGTATACGTGGCTGTTGCCAGGGCTGCAGGGCTTGACGCAGAAGTGGTTTCAGGCTGGGGTGTGAACCCTGCCATATCCGGGCCTCACGCTTGGGTTAGGCTCAGAATCAAGGATAGGGTTATAGAATGTGACCCTACCTGGGGAATGGCAGGCAAGAGCTTCTTCGACAACTTTGATGAATATAGGGCTACGGGAGATTATGACTGGCTCGAAGGTATGTAGAAGGAGACAAAACTTCTCTCAAATGGGCGTCAGCCAGACAGGAATTATCTGTATCTTTAAAGAAAACCTCCAAGAACGATTGAACGATTCTATGAAAGGCTTCAGCAAAATCCCTAAACAGACTGGAGGGTTGGATAATGGATGAGACTGTTGTCAGACGAGAACTCATGAAGTCGGGTTTTATAAAAGGGCCTATTCCATCAGATCAGAATAAAGGCCTTCCTCAACCGCCTTTCGAGAAACCGCATAATGAGGAATTGGCACTTGTCGATCTTCCGGAGGTGGACCCCGGGATCATAACGAAGACAGGCATCTTTGATTGCATGACTGATAGGCGCAGCAGGCGGAAATTCACAGGAGCCCCATTGTCTCTGGCCGAATTGTCCTTCTTACTTTGGGCGACCCAAGGCGTGCGGGAAGTCATTCCTGGACGCACCTTCCGAACAGTGCCGTCAGCAGGATCAAGGCATCCGTACGAGACCTACCTGGTAATCAGAAATGTTGACGGGCTCACTCCGGGGCTTTACCGGTACCTGGCTCTTTCCCACAAACTTGAGGCCATCAATGTACGAACTGATTTGACTGATGAAGTTGTGAGACTGTCAGGAAACGTCAAATGGATGTGTCAAGCAGCGGCATTTTTCATATGGGCTGCGAACGCCTACAGGTGTGAGTGGCGGTACCATCGTGAGGCAGCCAGAGTCATGCTCATCGACGCAGGCCATATCTGCCAGAACATGTACCTTGCAGCAGAAGCAATCGGGTGCGGGACGTGCGGAATAGGAGCCTATAACCAAGAAGGCATGGATTCACTACTGGGGCTCGACGGCACAGACGAATACATCGTCTACTTCGCCCCGGTAGGCAAAATCTGAAACACGGGGACGGTTCTGGCGTTTCATTCCGAGGTTCAGACGCTAGAGTGTTTTGAGTTTCCTCCGGGTATGGCTGGACCGAAGATGGGAAACTGGGGACGGCGAACAAAGGACTATTCCACCTTTTCACGGTGGACGAAATACCAGGTCAGAAAATGATGCATCACAGTACGGTATAGGTGTAGCTTTCACAGACTATCAGGACGCTAGGGAGGACTGACATTGAACTTCATCAATAATTGGGTCATACAACATCAGGATGAGCTGACGGCGATATCCGACAAGATTTGGAGTTACGCAGAATTGGGGTTGGTCGAGCATAAGTCTGCAGCGCTTCAGGCCGAGTACTTGAAAACCCATGGATTTCGTATCCGCATGGGAGTGGGTGGCATGGACACTGCATTTGTGGCCGAGTGGAGCAGCGACATGGGCGCCGGTGTAACGGCCGATCCGAGTGTCATCAGGCCTGTCATCGCATTCCTTGGCGAATACGATGCCTTGCCAGGGGTTTCAAACAAGCCAATACCTGCCAAGGAGCCGGCAAAAGAAGGTGCTCCGGGCCACGGGTGTGGCCACAACCTTTTGGGAGTTGCATCTATGGCAGCAGCCATAGCCCTGAAAGAAGCTGCCAGGGCTCAGGGGATTCAGGGGACCATACGCTACTACGGTTGTCCTGCAGAGGAGAGTTCTTTCGGCAAGACCTGGATGGCCCGGGATGGGGTTTTCGATGATGTGGATATTGCACTTACCTGGCATCCTGGCAGTATCAACCGGACCAGCAATTCTACCAGTCTAGCAGACCTTGTCTACAAGTTTGATTTCTACGGGAAAACTGCCCACGCCGCAGGGGATCCGTGGAATGGCAGGAGCGCCCTTGACGGAGTTGAGCTTATGCATGCAGGTATCGAGCGTATGCGTGAGCACATGAGGCCCGAGAACAGAGTCCACTATGTGATCACCCATGGCGGCGGCGCTCCCAACGTGGTTCCCGAATATGCCCAGACCTTCTTTGATATAAGGGCAGGCAACCTGGAAGAATTGGAGAAGATGTACAGCTGGGTTCATGATATAGGGCAAGGCGCTGCCATGATGACTCAGACAAAATTCGTACCAAGGTTTTTGGGGGCAGCGGCTAACGTCATCCCTAACAGGGTCATTACCCGGGTCTTCCACCAGGTAATGACTGAACTTGGCGCTCCTGAGTGGACAGATGCTGAATTGGAGTTTGCCTCGAAAATGCAGAAGGAACTTGGCGCTGATGCACTGCAAAATAGCCTGGACAGGCTCGGCGATGAAGTTTCCTTGCTGGGTCAAACCAAGATTTGCGATGTGGTCTTTCCAGAGGAAGAGGTTATTGCCCAGGGTAAGGGTTCGACAGACGTGGGAGATGTATCGTGGGTTGTTCCTACAGGCCAGTTCAACACGGCCTGCTATGTGCTTGGCTCGCCTGGGCACAGTTGGGCAGTTACATCGTGTTGCGGCATGAGCATTGGCCACAAGGGAATGATATTAGCCGCGAAAATCCTGGGTATCGCAGGAGTCAGGTTCATGACTGATGAGAACCTCAGAGAAAACGCCAAAGCAGAATGGAAGAAGCGGCTTGGAGGCAGGACGTACAAGACCCCGGTGCCACCCGATATCAAGAAACCGCCTCTGCCGTTTGGTGAGTAGAGTAATGGAAAACATTCTCGGTTTGTCCCTGCTTTCCATTTAATGAGACGGTTTCGGAGTAATTCTTTGTTCGAACTGCACTAGAGTTGTCTCAGGCCATATGATTATTCTGCTAACCTCTAGGGGGTTGTCCCCTGGGTGTACAAAATCGTGCTTGGTAGTAAAAGCAAGCTGGTACCCGTGCTTGGACAGGACATCGACCATGGTATCGGTCTTAAACCCAAAAGGGTATGCCAAGCAAATGGCCTATCGAGGCCATGGTCTTCGAAACCTTCTTCGAATGCTTCGAGGTCTTCCGAGAACCGTTCAGGGGGCCACGATGCAATCTCCGGGTTACTTGTCGGACCGTTATGGCCGTCGTAGGTATGATTTTGGAAATCTGCCACTTCGGAGGCGTTGATTGAACTGATGTCGTCCCAGCTAAGGTAGCAAAGACCTGCTTTGATTCCATCAGCCCGTTCCCCAATCACGAAGACAACTGCTGTAAGACCACATTCTTCAAGAATGGGGAGTGCATGGGTTTTCAAGGAGATGTAGCCATCGTCGAACGTAATCAGCACTGATTTCGATGGTAGTTCGTTTTCACCATTTATCCAGCTAAGGAATTCTGAAAGGGTTGGGGTGACATACTCATGTTCCTTCAGCCATGACATTTGAGATCGGAATTCTTCTACGGGTACAATCAGACCATTGGTGTTGTCCAGGCATTCTTCCGCAGGAGCAAGATCGTGGTATAAGAGTACAGGGACAGCATGTGCGTGTGCGGCAGGATTTTCGATACCTTCAGAGGTTTCGGCAGTCTCGGGTAATTCAGGAAGTGAAGAGGTTGATTCCTCCGGGGCGGCACTGGCAGAGGCTTCTGTGTCTGAGGTAGGATTTTCAATACCTTCAGAGGTTTCAGCAGTTTCGGGTGATTCAGGAAGCGAAGAGGTTGATTCTTCAGGGGCGGCACTGGCAGAGATAAGTGTGTCTATGATGGAACTGTTGTCTGGTTTGATATTCGCATCAAAGGCTCTGTTTTGGTTATTGGAAGTACAAACGCTTGCAATTACTGCCGCACAAAGACTGACGAAAACGAGGAAAATAATCCCATATTCAGACTTACTCATTACTAAAGCAGCTCCTTGCGTATACTTATCGTGGTAGCTGGCTGCAGACCTGTATTGGCCTTTCGTCTCGCTGTTTCAACTATCATTCAGCCGGATTCTCTTGGTACCATTCCAGAGATTCCAGTGGACCCAGCGGTCTATGTACGGAGTGGTTTGGATGCAAGGGTCACCGGTCTCATCAATGAACATGTGATAAAGACTAGACAATTCGAAGTCTTAGAAAAATTACTCCTTCCGGTCAAGGCTGAATCTACTCTATCGGGAAATCAATTGAGATGCAAGAATCGGGAACCCATGAAGAAACCAGACGTCTATGAGATGGCAGTGGTTTCCATCAACATGGGAGTTATTGGGCCAATTCCGGATAAATGCTCGTTTTTAATGGTCGTTTCTACGGAAGTGAGTGTGTTTGTCCATGAACGGAGGGATTCGGGATGCAATACAGGTTACGACAACACTATTCTAATGTTGCCGTAGGTACCCGTCTTGCCAGGGTGTGGCAAACAAGGCATGCAAGGCCGCGAAACCGTGGGGACAAGAAGGCTAATGGCGTTGCTTTCGGTATAGCTATAGCCATGGTGTTGGCCCTGGCTTTGGTATTCGCTTCAGGCTGCTCCCACCGCGAAGTTGTTGGCAGCTCGAGCAGTCACTTTTTCGATGCGAGAAAGATTGGCGTAAAAGATAAAATCGCTGGTCTTACAATAGAGGAGATTTCGGATTTCCGTGAGCGTCCCGGTAGCGAACAAGAATACTCTGTACGCGTACGATTCTCCGGGGAAGTGACCATTTCCGGGAAATATGTCTATTCCCAAGCAGATGACAGCACTGCCCCCAATACCCAGCCCAACCCGATTGTGTTTTTCCCCGACGATGCGAGTGTGGCAAAACTGCCACGGCTAGAAACTGACTCGCGAACTCCATCCTTCGTCCTCCTGGATGTTGAAAAACTTAGGGTTCTCGGATGGCCCGGAGACATTGGAAAGGCAACTATCACAATCAAAGACTATTGCATAAACTTCTTTCCTTCGTGCGAAGGCGTAAACAGCGCAAAACTTGTGAGTGTAGTCCTTTGCGAAATTGACGAGGACTCGTATGAAGCCGGCCGCAGGGCCTTTTCGGGGGGCAGCGTAGGCGGCGCCTACTACGTGACTGAACCGTATAGGTCTTACTCCTTGCGTCAGGAAGCAGCAGTCTGTCCTGACGGCAACAGTTTTCTGGTGACTGTGAAGAATGACGACGGGGTTCATGTTTGGGCATTGACCCTATCTGAGCATTGGAGATACCCGACTGTGTTCTTCTCTGCTCAAAAGGACTGGGCCAACGGCCGCAATATCTTGCTTCCCCTTGGGTGGGGGACAGACGAAACATGCTTGTTTGTAGTGGGCTATGATCAGATAGACGGCCCTCATGCAGGGGAAAGAGGTGTGAGCATAAGGCAGGGGGCCCTAGGTAAGCACAATGCTGAGGAGGCCGGGTTTATCCCACTTGAAAACGGCATTTTGCATTCAGCATGGTTTAGAAATGGGTCAGGCAAAGCATATTTCCATGCTTCAGAGGTTATCTGGGAGTATGATGTGGAAAGTCATGCGCTGAAGGTTTTGAAACAGGACCTTCCACCAGACGACAGCCCGCTTGTGAACCCATTATTTTCCCCTTCAGGCGAGTTTCTCGCATATGGCAGCTATGAAGATAACCGCGATGCTGACAGCCTCTATGAACCTGGAGTCTACCTGTTTGATTTGAAAACCGGTGATGAAACTGCAATATTGCCTGTTGCAGACACCTTCAGTTTTTATCCTAAGTGGTCGCCTGATGGCATCTGGATTTCAGCCTACACGGCTTCGCGTAATGGCGCTTTCCCAAGCCTGCACTCGTGGATATACGATTACGGTATTTACCCAGGAACAGACGGCCCTGCTGGTGTTGCCAGGAATCTGACAGTCCGAAACGTAAAGACAGGCAAGACCTGGACTGCGGAAGTAGAAGGTAAGATAATCTTTGCGGCTACCTGGTCAGTTGATTCAGAGAAGGTATATTTCATGACAGGCGATGCAGGGCCGGTAGGGGCGAGCGGGCCGAGAATGAAGTATGACGGCCTGCATTTCCTAGATGTCAATAACGGGACTGTGGACCGGGTTGCAGACTTTAGCGTGCTGAGTGAGTTGATAAGTGAATCCCAGGGTCCATTACAGCACATATATCCTGTGGGCGGGACCAAAGATTGCTTCATTCTAAACGTCATGGCAGGAGGACATGAATTCCACGATTCGGTATGGTGCGCAGGCAAAGACATTCCTCTTTCAAAAATGTGCGATGGCGAGTGGATGGTGCCTTTTGGCGTGGCAAACTGCGGAGGCACAATGGCAGGGTTTATCAAACAGGACCATGGCTATTCTTTCTGGAGAGTTGGTTCGGACGGCCCGGAGCAACTAAGCCGGAGTGTTAGCCTAGGAAGGCCTTTTACACGTATGGAGTTGCTGGGCTGGTCGCGGATTACGCGATTCGGTTCTGGAGAAGCAAGCACAGGTGACGAGTTTCATTTCTACAGCGTCTGCGGAATTAGCTCTGATTACAACACCGGCACGTCTCAAATTATATGGTAAACGGAACGTGGGGACCGGAACGGGGTGGAATGGAACAGGGGGACGGTTCGCGCGTTCCACAGTTCAACGACTAGGCGAGAATGGAACAGGGGGACGGTTCGCGCGTTTCACAGTGCAACGACGAGGTACGGCTCCTAAAAGGTAGATTGAAATGGCAGTCCAGTTGGATGGTTTTGCGTCATGGTGGGCAGGGGCTCTGTTTTGATATTTCATCTATCGGCAAATTTACCTCGGTCTGAACCCGGATGTAAGCAGGTACTTTGTCTTGGCGCTTCATCTGTTTCGTCCGTGTGTACAATCTAGCCGCCCCTGGCGAGGGGTTGGAACGCTCGAACCGTCCCCCCGTTCCAGAAAAACCGGTCAGGTGATCAGACAATATCGTCAAAGTTTGAAGGGAAAGCCATACTCTGCATCGAAATCAACATCTGAATCAACATCGAAACCAACAAATCGAATTTAGGGTTTGTCTGACTCAGGGTTTTTTGCGAAGTTTCAGCATGATCCCGATTCTGTTGCAGGGGAGGACATTCAAAATGAGTACCTGGCTGATTAATTGCAGACTGATTGACGGTACCGGAAGTCGTCCAAAAGAAGGCATGGCAATCGAGATTCATGGTTCTAAGATTGGCAGAATCGTTTCTGGAAACGTGTTCGGCGATGAGGTAATGACCGGGCCGCAGGATCAAGTCGTTGATCTAGGCGGAAAAACCGTAATACCCGGCTTGTGGGACAGTCACATGCACCTTACCTTCTTCATCAATACACGGCAAGACTTTGCACGCATCCCTGACCTTACCCTCCGAGGGGCACGCCGGGCCATGCAATTCCTTGCCGGGGGAGTTACTTCTTGCAGGGTCTTGGGTGATGAATCAGGCGTGGATTTTGCTCTAAGGGACATGATCGCAAGCGGCGAATTCCCGGGCCCGCGGCTGTTCATTTCAGGCGAACCTGTTACTACCACAGGCGGGCATGCCCACGATAGCTCAGGCATAGAGTGCGACGGCCATTATGAGGTCCGCCGTGCAGTCAGGCAGCAGCTCAAGCGCGGGGTTGATTTCATCAAGATTATGATGACCGGTGGAATAATGGGAGCCCATGAAGGTTTTGGAAGCACTCAGATGACGCCTGACGAAGTGCGTGCTGCCACTGAAGTGGCCCATTTCGCAGGCAAGCACGTTGCAGCTCACACAGGAGGAGCCGAGGGCGTAGAGATGGCCATTAATAACGGGGTAGACACTGTTGAGCATTGCTATGCCCTTGACGAGAGGGTTGTTGACATGCTGGCAGAATCCAATACCTTGTGCGTTCCTACGCTGGTGGTTACAGACTCAATACCCCTCTATCGTGCTACAGGTGCTCCGGAATTTGCCCTGAACAAACTGAAAATTGCCCAGGAGTACCACCGCCGAGGATTTCAGTATGTGGTCAAAGCCGGCGCCAAGTTTGCAGTCGGGTCTGACCTTCCGTCTGCGAGAGTTAACGGGGTGGTGGCAACCATCAGAGAAATGGAGCTTATGGTTGAACTAGGGGCTCATCCAATGTCTGTGATTATGGCTGCCACAAAGGTCCCGGCTGAACTATGCGGGCTCATCGATGAAGTTGGTACCCTGGAGGAAGGTAAGTTTGCAGATTTAGTTGTGGTAGATGGATGCCCCTGTGAGAATATGAGAGTTCTCGAGGACCCGGTCTCAGTCATGAAGGACGGCAGGTGGGTTAAGGTTACAAAGGATATAGAAACGCCGGACCTTGGGGCTTGGTGATACTTGATGGCATCGGGTCGCATTCGGTGGCATTCGGGAGAACTCGTATCGTTTGGCACAGGATGTCAGGCTACCGGGCTGCCGGAGCCAAACTTTCGGCCAGTATCTTGTTTTGTATGTGACGTGCTTCTAACCTAAACGCACTAACAGTAGGATCCTAGAATAAGCCGCAGGTTGAAAGAGCAAATGCCCTCTTAACCTGCAGTTTGATTTTGGGTGAAACAATGGGACAGTCCCCGCGTTTCATTCAATTTGTGAAACGCTCGAACCGTCCCCGCGTTTCATCTGGAACGCTTCTTCCGCGCTATCTACCTCGGTGAAACGCTCGAACCGTCCCGGCGTTTCAGGAGCCCCCTCGCATTCGATTTGTGAAACGCTAGAACCGTCCCCGCGTTCCACTCTAGAACCGTCCCGGCGTTTCAGGTTTTCCGTCGCGTTCGAGGACTAGGTAATAGCATACTACTTGCAGGGCAAACAGTGTGATGACTGTTATCCATGCCCAGGTGCTGCTCATTTTGTACATTGCGCCGCCGATTACGCCGCCCACAGCCATGCCTGCAGAAGTAGCTCCTGTACCAAAACCATCCCAGGTTGCCCGGTATTCTTCGTCGACTGCTTCCATATTGATTGCCATTACAGCAGGTGACGATATGTTACCGATCATAGAGATCAGCATTAGCAAGGTATAGATCTGCCACAGTGCATTTGCCCACAAGACTGACAACATGAGTATTGGGAAAATGGTTCCTGTGCTCAAGATGATGCCCCGCCTGCCCTTTACGTCGGCTATTCTGCCTCCAATCAGCATTACCAGGGCCGTTCCCAGGCTTGAGATAACGGCCAGGCCGGCTACTGCCTGATAAGCTGAAGAGAACTTATCCATGACGGTGAACGGCAAGAGAATATTGGTGGCGCCGTTGGCAAGCCCGTTGCCTAGAAACGCTACAAGTAAGAGTACAAGGCGCCTGCTGTCGGAGTGCTGAAACATCTCCTGCCCTGCCGCAGCAAAGGACTTTATTGAATATCCCTTGGTCCGCTGCTGATGAGGGCTTGGGACAGTTTGAGAGTCTTCTTCCGAAGCAGACGGTGTTTTGTCAATTCCGTTTACAGGTTCTTTCAGGGGGACAGCCAGGAATATAGCTAATACAGCCAGAACCAAGGCCAGAATAAGCGGCGGCCTTATACCATACTGGTCGGCAAGAAATCCTGCCGCCAGGGGAGCCACTACACTGGCAATCAAGGCCATGGTTTGATATATGCCCAGTGTTGTTGCGCGGCTTTCTTTCACAGTATAAGCACCGATAAATGCAGTTCGGGCAGGACTTTGTACAATTGAAAGCCCCCGTACCAGCGATACCATGACCAGCCCTACGAAACTCCGTGTAGAGAGCAATAGGACTATGACCGCACAGCGCAAAAGCTGCCCTGCGGTATACATGTTCTTGCGGCCCAGCCTATCTGCAAGAATTCCCCCGGCTGCAGCCACAATGGCTGAAGTCAACTGCAGGACAAAATTGAGCCATCCCTGGGTTACCGATTCATACCCGAGGTTTTTGTACCATGGTGCCAGCAGCGATGCAAAAAGCCCTACTGCCAGGGTTTCAACCATGATGATAACCATCAGCCTGCGCATTCCTGCTTCCATGGTGGCCCAGAATGCCTGAAGTCGCTGTATGGGATTGACCGATTCAGTGCGAGTAGCCATTTGATTTCCTCCTCAATCTCTGCTCAACATGGAAAATCGATAAGTACCGATGATAATTTTCGAAAACCAAGCCAATCTCTACATGAAATACTTGCGGTCTTTAAGATAATATACACAATCATTAAAAAAGTAAAGCCTAGTATTAAATAAGTTAATAATCCTCTCTGGAGCAAGGCACGCCTATATTGAGCCAGTCTTATCTCTTGCGAGTGTCACTCGCTCGTTCCCTGTTGTACACACCCACTTGCAGTCAGTGTGTTGGGCCAATCTTGTCTTTTTCGAATGTCACCGGTAGGTGGTAGGATTAAGGTAGGGTGTGGGGTGAACGCCAAAGGGGGGTCTTTGATGCGATTGTGGAGCAGCAGAGTTCCGGTAGCTTCCACTATGCTATTGGTTTTGCTTGCGACTATGTTCTTCGGATTGGTTTTGCAGGGATGTGCGCCGAAACAGCCAGCTGAGCCGCTGAAAACTCAGGAGGAGCTGGAAGGTATGGCCAAGGAGTTCATCAACGCCCTAGGCGAAGGAAAGTACGATGACGCCCGCAAGGAATTCGATAAGAAAATGGCTGCAGCTGCACCTGCCGCCAAATTAAATGAGCTCTGGACAGGAATTGTGTCCCAGGCAGGCAAATGGCATAAGATTTCTGGCACAAGATTTGCCGAAGAAGCCGGATACCGTGTTGTCTATGTCACCGGCCTGTTCGAGAAAGGTTCCCTTGATATCAAGGTGGTTTTCGACAAACAAGGAAAGATTTCAGGTATGTGGCTTGGGACCCTGGAGTCTAATGAGTACAAAACTCCAGGTTACGCCAACCAGGAACTGTTCACCGAAGAAGAAGTTGTGGTTGGTGAAGGAAAATGGGCTCTTCCAGGCACTTTATCCATGCCCGCTAACGTTGCAGCCAGTGACAAGGTTCCAGCAGTAGTGAGATGGTTCTTGGCGCCCCCAAACTGTATTGGGATGATCTGGCCGCCCACAATCAGGTCGAGATTGCCAAGCAGTTGACTCTGCCAATTCTCATATTGCAGGGAGAACGTGACTATCAGGTTACCATGGCAGATCTTAATGGATGGAAAACAGCGTTATCAGGCAAGCCAAATGTTTCGATAAAGACATACCCGGACTTGAACCACCTGTTCATGAGCGGGTCTGGAAAGAGTACTCCTGACGAATACGCCGTACCGTCGAACGTCTCTGGAGAAGTGGTCAGCGACATAGCCGAATGGGTAAAAAAAGTGGGTGCCGGGAAATAGGCTCCTGTGTCTCTTCCACGGCCCTACCCTCTGCGCCAACCGGGATTACAAGGCATTAACCCAAACGGCCGCCAGACCGCAAGAAGAACCATATTATGACAGGATTGCACGATCTTTCTTACATTCACCACATATTGAAGTTCTAGTGCATGTAGTATATTGTAGAATTGTGTGTCCTATTCACAATAATTAT
>JAXGPX010000005.1:0-152428 GCA_040766745.1 Bacillota bacterium | reverse complement strand
TAATACAAGAACTGAGCGGCGGTATGCGGCGGCGGGTCGCCATTGGACGGGCCCTCGCTTACGATGCGCCTTTGTTGTTAATGGATGAACCATTTAAGGGTTTGGACGCGGTCACGAAAAAGCGGGTCATGGACATAATTGCCCCGCAGGCGACGGAAAGATTGATTTTGCTGAGTACCCACGATCCATTGGAAGCGCTGTATCTGGCAGACGAACTGTATCTGCTCGACGGTCCGCCTTTGCAAGTTAAAAGGCATATCGTGGTCCCTGAAGCACGCAGCGCCCGTCGTGGGGATCCTGAGAGATTGCACGAACTATTGGAGGAGAACTGATCATTGGAGGCAGGCCCGGGGAGGGGACTGTTGCTTAATGGTAATGCTATCACTACAATTGCCTTTACATGACCAATTAACTGAAACCAATTGCCTTCACACACCTGTTTGCCTGAATCGAGAAATAACTTCAGCACGGTTAACGCAACCGGTCTTTTTGAGAATATTTTTCACATGGAATTTTACAGTGCTTTCCGATATGTAGAGTGCCGCAGAAATCTCACCGTTTGAGAGGCCCATGATAATCTGACGGAGGACTTCGCTTTCCCTCTTGGTTAGGGCATACTGCTCTTCAAACCTCTGGAACAGTACTTCTGTGTCCTGGGGTTTCGAGAGATCTTGTTCATGCGTTTCTTGAAAGAAGAAGAAAAACAAAAACGTTATCGGCACGAAAAGTGCCAGGACAAGAATAGTGCTGTACAATAGGTTTCTGAGAAGTGTCTCAGGGAAAAGGGTACCCAGGGCCTCGCCAATGCGTCCTGCGCAAAGCCCAAGCCCTGCCAAAGGGAGTAAATGCTGGCTTTGGCCGGCAATATCCACAGAGCATACTGCCCTGTACACTGCGTAAAAGCCTTTTATGAAGTAGCTTAGTCCCCAGGCGAACGCTACGAGTGACGGTTGGCCCAGGAGGGCAACCTGAACAAAGGGAAACGCAAGGCTGGCAAGGCAGAGGAGCGCCCCCATCTTTCGATTTATGTCAGTTGCAATACCTGCAGCAATCAAGCTAACAGCATAAAAAGCTCTAGACAACTCCAGGCTGACATTTTGATCAACTACTGCTTGAAACTGATAGTGGCTTCCGACCGAGCTGAGGATCGCCATGAGAACTAACGCCGGAAGGAGAAGGAACACTCTCCTTCGGGCCGAGCCTCCGAAAACCTCTCCCTTTTGCCCTTCTGCCGGGAGGTCTTCGGCAAGCTGCACTGCGAATATGTTTGCTCCGATAAGCAGAAGATATGCGGTCGGAGCATAGCTCGACCTGATCAGCTGCCCATCTGCTATTAGTGAAAGGAAATACGTGCCGAGACTGCCGGCTGCATAGGCAAACCCGAACGCACGCCCGCGTTTGTTTTTGGGAACATGCCCTCCGAGCATAGTCAGATAAGCACCGGCCACCGAACCATGCAGCAGGTTCATCAAGAGGCCCGCCCACAGAACCATCACCTGGTGGGCAGAGGTGAGAGTGAGAACCATAAGAGCGGCATCAAACAGCATGATCCAGATAAAGGCTGATCGTCTTGAAGTTACCGCTGGCTTGCGCCACAGAAAGACAGCATAGATGGCAATGCCTCCTGCTTGTGCCAGGTAATTCCATCGCAGTACAATGACATCAACCCGCCCTGGAGGGAAGAACTCTTGCAGGCGGTACATCTGTGATATGTAAGAAGAACCTGTCCACAAAAATCCTAGGGCGACAATGGCCGAATAAAGAGCAAATCTCTTGCGGTTCATGACCCTAGCCCCCCCAGACTACCTGTGAGATATCTACATTCAACCTATACCAAACCTATCCCTTCTTTCGACAGAACCTGTCCTAATTCCCGCCTGCCAGACGGCAGGATATCACCGAAACTAATATAAAGAAGTGAATTGATATTAAAGTGCCAGTTCAAGATGGAGGTGTGGACTGTGAGAGCAAAGAGAGTATTGCTGATCCTTTTGTGTTTTGCGTTGATTGTTGTCGCTTTTCCTCACACAGTGCGTGCAGAGGAAAGGGAGAAGAAACAGATCACCTTTGAGATTCTAGATGGAACTACTAGACAATCAGTGATAGAAAGTGTTTATGAAGACCTGATATTCGAACTGTATAACGCCGGCCAACCCGTCGGGGTCGAGGTGACTTCAGAATCGGTATCGGCTAACCTTACCATCGACGAAACTTACGACTTGAAGGTGGCCCATCGGGACTACTACACGGTAAACGAGCACTTCACGATCCAAGCGGACACTCACGTTGTCTCAGTCCTGCTCTCCAAACGAGCAGACATTACGGTAGTGCCGGAGTCAGCCATCACTAGTGAGCTCGGCTTTCTTGAAGGTGAGACGCCGACAATCGAAGTTAGCATTGTCGAGGCAGCTCTGCCCGAGGGCTTTGACAGCGACAAATTCAGCATAGTCCTCATGCCCGGCGAAACATGGGATGTAGAAAACGACGGGTTTCCGCCGGGAACATGGCAGGCGCCGCCGCAATTGATGAACGAGAGCCGCCACGAGAGAATCGATTCCGGCGAGTACGTCCTATTTGTCGGTTTCTTCAAGGACATGACCGGCGAATTCGGGTATCCCGCCCTTGTAGGCTACGCCACTAAGAGTGTAGTCGTACCTGGCGAGGAGCCGGTGCCAGAAGGCCATGTCAAAGTGACCGTTAGCGTATTTGACTCGGGCATACCCGTTCGGGACGCCCTTGTGAGGCTAGAAGACGGAGGAACCGAGCCACTCACGAGAAGCACTGATGCTTCCGGGAACGCGACATTCACCCTTGTGGTGGGCTGCAATTACGATCTGGAAGTCGAGAAGGAAGGCTACTACAGAACCAATGAACGTTTTGAGGCTTTGGCTGAGGATGACCACATCTCCGTTTCCATCTATGCCAAAGCGGACGTAGACAGTGATATAGACTTCGATTCGGTTGTATCTGCTGTTGTATACGAAACCGACAACCCCATGGTTGAAGTCAGCATTACGGATGCGAATCCAAACTGCCTCGTGCCAGACCAATTCAGCGTCGTACTGATTCCCGGAACGTGGTGGATGGATGCAGAGCAGGACGGGATGCCGCCGGGAATGCGGCACCGGCCCGAAGCAATGGATTCCACCTGGGCCGAGAATGTCACGCCGGGTGGGTATGTTCTGTTTGTTAGTTTCTTCAGCACCGTAGAAAGGAGCGAAGGAGAAGGAGGCCCATATAGCGTTCTTCTCGGCTACACAGCGAAGATCATTGAGGTTTCGACCGGCGGAGGCGGCCACGGCGAACCGCCCCCTGGAGACAGTGGCCCTCTAGTGTTTGACTATACCTTAATAGACCCGGGTCCGGAGGCCACCGGGTCGGTGGAGATCAACTTTGATACTCGCACGGACGTGTTCTTGGTGCCCATTCCAGCAAGTAACGCAGGCTCAATCGTTTTCCCATCTACGTTTGATGGAAAGGAACTGACATGGCTCCGGATGGATGATTGCTTCCCCTTTGCAGAGTTCTCGCCTCAAGATTTCGGAGGATCCTTTGATGGGGGTGAGCTTTCGTACGCCCAGCCTTTCAAACGGATAAGGCTGTTTGCTGAACTGGAGGGCGAAGGGCGCCCCTACGCATTCATCTTGTGCCAGCCGGGGTACGAAGCCTTTGAACTCAGGTTCTCGCTCAATGGCGCAGAGGATCAGTATGTCATGGAGCATGATGGAACGTGGGAAAAACGCCATGCCGCGTTTGAACTCCCTGCAGACCTACAGTCCGGTACCATAGAAGTGACGGTCAATTGGCAGGATAGCGAAAACCAAGACGACATCGGCCCCATCGGCGGCGGAATATGGGAGTACCTGGTGGATCGTTCGGACTACGTCACACACGATTTCACCATTCTCACATTCAGCAGACACTTTGGGAAGGTGACTTTGCATTACGGATTCCAAGCCGGTTACAGCTGGGAAGACGCAATGGTGACTTTCTATGAGCCTGATCTTGTCAGTATCGATGTACTTCCCAAGATAGGTGCAGGCGATTGGCATACCGGCATCGTCAATGCATCAGAGGCTTCACTGTCTGTGATGACTCCGAGTGCCTTTGTGTACTTCCTTAATGAAAAGGTCTTCATACGTCCCTCTGATGTGGGAAGGCCTTTTGAGATTACATCAGTAACGTCATCTGAGGAAGGTGTAGAATCTACCCAGGGAGAGCTCTGGTTTGATCCCGAGGCCTGGGCTGTGACCTTGCCGGACATAACAAATCCAGTTACGCGGTTGAGCCTGACGCTGCTATTCGAGGATGATACCATCCAGGTAGTTCCCCTAGACATCAAGCGGGTGCTCCTTGATGCATTTAGCCTCGAGTTTGACGGACGGGATGATCTCACACCCGGCGAAACGCTTTGGACGCCTCGTATGACAGAGTACGAGTATCGCGGTGAAGACTTCATCTCCTTCGTTGGGGTTTTCCCTTTCACAGAAACTGACCAGTATGATCCCAACTACTTTGAAATAGACCATACCCTGCTGGTCAATTACTACAAAGACGACATTCTGCTTGGCGCCAGGCAGTTTGAGGCATATGCCGGTTCTGACGATTTCAGGCATGAAATCCCCGTATTCAGGAAAGGCGCACCTGAATATGCCGACGTAGCGTCAGCAAACCGTATTACGGCCTTCTTGATCTCCAAAGAGGGTATTTCTGCAGACGACAGCACCTTTGGCGGAGCAGTCTTTGGTATAGGGGCCGGATGGGGGCATCTCATGCCCAACCATGCCGAATATGGCTCAGGAAAGGACGGTATGGATTATGAATAAGCAACGTGTGAGGCTTCTAGCCAGTGCACTGGCAGTGATAACCTGTCTCTCTATCGTCTTTCTGGGCGGAAGGATTGCCCTGGCGCAATCAAGCGGAACAGTCACTCAGCTGTCGGCCGCATACAACTCTTCTGCCGGAAAGGTCCAGGTATCCGGAAGCGCCGTCGATCTAGCAAAGGGCATCGTTGTTGTAGAGATTCACACTCCCTCAGGCACACTTCTATATTTTGGAACGACTTCCGCAGATGAAAACGGCAATTTCGCCGTTTCAGTTACTGTTGGGACGCTTAAAGCAGGGACTTACACGGTAAGAAGTGCAGACTACACCGGCGGGGCCTATAAGGTAGCAACGTTCACGGTAACTCAGTCCGGCTCTTCCTCGCCTCCGTCAACTGAACCAAGCGGCCCTCCGCCGGCCCAAACTCCGGTGACAGAGGTAGCAGCATCTACGGATGTGATAACTTCCATAACAATCGTATCCGGTACCGTGGACAGGAGCGGTGATGCAACAATCAGCGTTGCACCGGCCCAGATTAACAGTGCTCTTAATGCAGCTTTAGAGACGGCCGCCAAGGAAGGCACAAATGCAATTGCATTAACAATTGCAGCCGAAGTAAGTATGGATATCAAGTCCTCTGCTACGATCATACCTAAGGAGTCAATGAACCTGATTGCCGCGAGCCCTGTAAAAACGCTGACAGTATCTACACCGGTTGCCTCAATATCCTTTGACGAGAAGACTCTTGACGGTATTTCGTCGTCAGCCGGTCAGAATGTATCTGTCCTTGCCGCATTGGTTGACAACGAGGCTGTTTCGAGCGAAGTTAGACAGGTCGCAGGCGACAGGCCGGTGTTTAGTTTCTCGGTTACCAGCGGCGCTACAACCATTTCCGAGTTTGACGGCACTGTTACCGTCTCGGTTCCATATACACTGAGGCAAGGTGAAGATCCAGATGCGGTGATCATCTACTTCATCAACTCTGAAGGTAAACCGGAGCCTGTGACCAACTGCGTGTATGACCCGGTAACAAAAACAGCCACATTCAAGACCACTCATTTTTCCATTTTTACCGTGGGATACAACAAGGTCATATTTGCAGATGTTTCAGACACCGCCTGGTACAGCAGGGCAGTCGGGTTTATTGCTGCTCGTGGCATCACAACCGGAATCGGAAACATGAACTATGGGCCTTTAGGGCAAGTCACCAGAGGCCAATTCTTAGTTATGACAATGCGGGCATACGGAATAGTACCTGACGAGAATGTGAAAGACAACTTCACAGACGCCGGGAATACTTACTATACACCCTACCTGGCTGCTGCAAAGAGGCTGGGCATATCAGACGGGGTGGGCAATAACCTGTTTGCTCCCGATAAGAAGATCACACGTCAGGAGATGTTCGTCCTCCTATGTCGCACCCTTGGGATTATCGGCGGGCTGCCGTCTGGAGACAGCGGAAGAAAGCTCTCGTCTTTTGACGACGCGTCGCTGTTCGAGCCCTGGGCCCAAACAGCTGCTGAAGCCATGGTCAAAGGCGGGATAATCCGAGGCGACGGACACAAACTGAACCCGGCGCAGACGGCAACTCGTGCCGAAATGGCCCAGATGTTCTTTGCGCTTCTCAGCAAACAGTGAAAAGCTGTCTGTGTCCTGCATCGTCTCAATCGGGGAAACCAGCAGGCGGGCAGAGGGCTATATGTGGAGCGCTTCTCAAACCATACGAACGAAAGGAGTCTACCGGCAGGTAGAAAGGGATCAACCAGGCAAAAAGGTACCGTCAGGCCCTCACCCTGCTGTACAGGGGCGGGGGCCTCTTTGGGTGTCAATGGACAGTGATTCTGTCACCCCAAAATGTACTAACGTGAACTGATAAAACGACATTCAAGTTGCCGGCTGAATGGTTTCGGCTAACCTATAAACCAGGGTTGTAGGTCCCGAAAGAATGTGCTGCCGGCTGAATGGTTTCGGCTAACCTGTAAACCAGGGTTGTAGGTCCTGAAAGAATGTATTGCCGGCTGAATGGTTTCGGCTAACCTGTAAACCAGGGCTATGTATCCGGGTGGAATGTGTCTGCCCATTGAATGGTCGTGGCCGAAGCACAAGCCAGAGCTACGTATTCAAGTTGAATGTACCTGTCTATTGAAATGCTCCTGCCCAAAACTCAAGCTAGAGCTAGGTATTCAAGTTGAATGTACCCGCCTATTGAAATGCTCCTGCCCAGAACTCAAGCTAGAGCTAGGTATTCAAGTTGAATGTACCGCCTATTGAATGGTCGTGGCTGAAGCACAAGCCAGAGCTATGTATTCAAGTTGAATGTACCCGCCTATTGAAATGCTCCTGCCCAGAACTCAAGCTAGAGCTAGGTATTCAAGTTGAATGTACCGCCTATTGAATGGTCGTGGCTGAAGCAATACAAGAACTGAGCGGCGGTATGCGGCGGCGGGTTGCCATTGGACGGGCCCTCGCCTATGATGCACCTCTGTTATTGATGGATGAACCATTTAAGGGTTTGGACGCGGCAATGAAAAAACAGGTCATGGACATAATCTCCCGGCAGGCGCAGGAAAGACTGATTTTGCTGAGTACCCACGATCCATTGGAAGCGCTGTATTTGGCCGACGAACTCTACCTGCTCGACGGTCCGCCTCTCAAGGTCCAGAAGCATATCGTAATCCCTGAAGTACGCAAAGCCCGTCGTGGGGATCCTGATTTTCGGGTACGGTATCAGGAGGTTGTTAAGTATCCTTGAGAAACTAAATCTCTTAGAATCTCAACCGAGAACTCGCCAGGTTGCTTAGTCCAAGCCAGAATTCGGCGTTCTGGGCCTCTTGTCAAATACTATTATATATACCTTTTCAATTCCTCATAGAAATTTTCACGGGTGCCGGCAAGAAGAACGATGATCTTTTTTCCGTAGTGTTCGTTGAAGGTGTAAGCGATTTCATAGTTGACGCCTTTATGGCTTATGTCGAATCCATAAGTGCCTGCGAGATCACCACGTTTGGGTTGACCAATATAAGGGTTTGTCTGCAATCTTAGCAAAGCTGTCTCGTAAGCATCTTTTAGAGATTTGTCTTTGAGTTTCTTGAAATACCGCTCAGAGGCCGAGCTGAATAGTATTTCATACATAATCAGTCCTCCGACTTGAAGATGTCATCGAAGTTCGCTGCAGGTTTCCGTCCCGCTGCAATTGAATCAGCCTCTTCGAGCATTCTGGCAATACCCTTCTTGATGTTTTTGCTTTCGGCTTCAAAACGTTTGACTAGTTCATTACCTGAGTATCCTTGAGAAACCAAATCTCTCAGAATCTCAACCGAGAACTCGCCAGGTTGCCTGTTGATAGGACGAATTACAATAGCGCCATCTTCCAACGAGCATTCAACTTCATTTTCCAGCCCAAGATGATTATAGAACTGAATAGGTATGGTGATCTGTCTCTTCCTGGAGACGCTTATTATCTTGCGGTTCATGATATCACACCCCATTGCTATAGCAGGCATCGATTGAACCTCCTTGGTATAGTATACGCACATGGCGGATCGGAAATTCAGATATCTTTGTATCCCTGAAATCATTATATCAAAGAAACCAAGATACCTCAAACCGATAGTCATACGGGCTTTATTCCATATGTACCTTATATCTCAGTTGTTTGCCCTAGGTGGATGGCTGGCGTTGCTCCAAGGATCCGGCTGTAGGTTTGATTCTCCAGGGCAACTTCAGTCTGCAATAAACTGGTTCCCAACGCTATCCTGACGCTTCTGCCATGGTAAAATTGGGTGATAATGCAGCGCGGAGGTTCTACCCGTGAAACAATGGTTGAGAAGGCATTTCAAACAATATATGATCCGACCAACCATTTACAAGGTCTTCTCGTATTTCCTAACTGCTTTGACCCTCGCGTTGCTATGGGATCGATTTGCTAACACGGCGGGCCTTCTCTCGATTAGTTACGCTTACACTATCATGGCCTATTCTTCTTCGCACTGGCATGGCTCAACTATCTTCGGCTGGATGGTATCAAGCTCCCCTTAATGAAATTGCTACCCTTAACCACAAAGAAGAGGTCACATGCTTTTAGCGATATCTCTGACTACCTCGACGAAGAAGTGGTCTCTTTCGATGAACTGGCAGAGGAAGAGCGCCATACTTGCTGCCTGCTTGCTAATATTATCTGTGGTGCCATCTTCCTTTTGTTATCACTTGTTTAGCTGACTCGTAGCGGGATGTGCACCTTGTTGTATCCGCTGTTTCTTGCAGAGACCGAGGAGGGCAAGGCTGCGAAGGCTACCTACTTGTGGCAGCCCCCGCCCATCTATACCCTAGTACTGTATACCCTAGTACTGCATACGGTACGTTTCAATTTGCTGCTTAGTTCCGGATACAAAATGCCCTGGCACAATTTCGCTCCACAGGAGTTCTTCTCCAGGATGCTCATGTTCATGTGGATCATAGACAATAAGCATC
This sequence comes from Bacillota bacterium, assembly GCA_040766745.1. Lineage (GTDB taxonomy): Bacteria > Bacillota > Sulfobacillia > Fermentithermobacillales > Fermentithermobacillaceae > JAXGPX01. The sequence goes on along the minus strand of JAXGPX010000005.1, from coordinate 143,134 downwards.
TTCTCTCGCTCATACTCGGGGTCCGGATATGGGACTGCCGATAATAACGCTTGCGTGTACGGATGCAGCGGTCTACGGAACAGCTCTTCTGATTCAGATAGTTCCAAAATACGCCCGGCGCGCATGACTGCAATACGGTCGGCAATGAAGCGCACAACAGACAGATCATGAGAGATAAACATATAGGTTAGATTCCGTTTGGTTTTGAGGTCATTTAGGAGATTCAAGACCTGGGCCCGAATAGATACATCCAGCGAAGAAACCGGTTCATCAGCTACGATAAACTCTGGCTCCATGATCAAAGCACGGGCAACTCCAATGCGCTGTCTCTGCCCTCCGGAGAATTCATGGGGAAAGCGCGATGCGAATTCGGGTAGGAGACCAACTTCCCTTAAGGTTTGTTGCACCTTGTGCTGACGATCCTTAGCATCGGTATACAGATGGTGATTCAGAATACCTTCACCTACAATGTAATCAACCTTGGCACGCTCGTTTAGCGAGTCCATAGGGTCTTGAAAAATCATCTGACAACTGCGTATGACCTCAAGATCAAGTTCCGCAGAGATCTTGCCGTCAATCCTCCGGCCCTGAAAAAGGATTTCGCCAGAGGTTATCGGGTTGATGCGGAGCAGTGCGCGGCCAATCGTGGTTTTGCCTGACCCGATTTCACCAACCAGAGCAAAGGTTTCACCTCGATATATCTCAAAGTTAACATTATTGACGGCAACAAGTTTCTTGCGGCCTTTACCGAAAGTAACCTGCAGATTTTTGACTTGAATGAGGATCTCGCGATCAACTGTGTCGCGGGAACGACCAAAAGCAGCTTCACGCTGCATTTTGGCCCGTTGTGCCAGGCGCTTGGCCGAATCAGGTTTCGAAATCTTTGGCGCTCTCGGATCAAGGTACCAGGTTTTTGCCTTGTGTGTGGGAGAGACTTCAAAGAACGGCGGCTCTTCCACAAAATCAATTGCCAGTGCCCTTTTGTTGCGTGGTGCAAAGGCATCGCCTGCAATTTTTCTAAACAAATTGGGAGGCGTACCGTCAATTGCAGGCAGTTTCTCCCCTTTGATGCCCAGCTGTGGCAAAGCACCCAGCAATGCCCAGGTGTAGGGGTGCCAGGAATCGTAGAAGATTTCCTTAGCTGTGCCTATCTCAATTATTTCCCCGGCGTACATCACGGCAACCCGGTCGGCAACATTGGATACGACACCTAGATCGTGCGTGATATAGATAATCGTCATCTTGAACTCTTTTTGCAGGTTACGAATTAGATCTAGAATCTGCGCCTGAATCGTAACGTCTAGCGCTGTCGTCGGCTCATCGCAGATGAGAATTTGCGGCCTGCAGGCCACCGCCATGGCGATTACTACGCGCTGCCGCATACCGCCTGAGAATTCATGAGGATATTGCGCGTAGCGTAGCGTCCAGATGCGTCAGGAATGCCTACAACCTCTAGCATACGTATGGTTTCTTCTCGCGCTTCCCAGCCGTATAAGCCTTGATGGAGCTCAATTGCTTCCTGTATTTGCACGCCAATCCTTCGCAGAGGGTTTAGAGAAGTCAAAGGATCCTGCATCACCATAGCTATCTTTTTCCCGCGAATCGCAAGCCATTCTTTCTCTGTCGTAAACTTCGTAAGCTCCTTACCATCAAACATTATGGACCCATTAGTAATGCTGCCGTTGTTATCGAGCATGCCAACAAAGCACTTGGTGAAGACACTTTTGCCACAGCCTGACTCTCCAACTATGGCCAAAGTTTCCTCGGGATAGACAGCGAGGGAGCCGTTACGAATTGCTGTCAGCTTCTGGCCACGTAAAGTGAACTGAACCTCAACATCTTTGGCGGAAAGAATAGGTTGTCTTCTTTCCATGACTCTCCGCCCCCTTTACACATGATTCCTTGGATCGCAGGCGTCTGAAAACGCACTGCCCACCAAATAGAAGGTGATGGTAATCAGCGATACAATAATTGCTGGCAAGAACAACAAGTAGGGGAAGTCAAGGAAATAGTTGCGGGCATTGCGCAACAGAATTCCAAGGGAAGGTGTTTCAATGCCCAGGCCGAGCCCCAGGTACGACAGGGTCGTTTCATAGCCTATGGCAGCCGGTATGCTGAGTGCCAGGCGTAGCATGAGCACGCTCGTCAGATAGGGTAGAATATTCCTTGTGAGGATCCTGCTCATAGGAGTGCCAAGACAACGTGATGCAAGGTTGTATTCCCTATCCCGATAAATCAGCACCAGATTGCGTACATGTCGTCCAGTGTACATCCAGCCAAACACGATCAACGTACCGGTCAGAATAGAGAAACTCTGGCCGATCATCAGGGCAATCAGGGTCATGTAGATTATGGTTGGAACATTGACGAGAATATTGTAAACTTCTGTAAAAAAGCGATCCATCTTGCGTACGTAGCCCCACACCAGTCCGATGGCTACGCCAAGTAATATTTCGCCGGCAGCGACTAGAATAGACAGCTTGATCGAGATCTGAGTTGCATACCAGACCTGGCACCAGTAGTTTACGTCCCAGATTATCTACCTGTAATTCCCTATCGGGCCGGCAATGAAAGTAAAGAGAAATAACAGAATGAACACGCAGCTCATAAGCACAGCTGTTTTCCTCTTCAAAAAGTTCTGCCATACGGATTTCCAATACGAGTACTCGGAATAGGCAATTTCCTCGGCAGCCTCCGGCTGATACTCAACAAAGGAAAATAGCTGTTTCTCGTCAAGGCTGCCAGCGCCAACTTGCATTGGAGTAGTGTTTGGCCTGGTATCATTCGTCATCGCGTACTCTCCTTGCCGGTTAGTCGGATGCGGGGATCGAGCACCGTCATCAAAACGTCACCGAGAAATACCCCTACGATGCCCATTGATGCGTACATCATTACCAGGACCTGAACAACATTAAGATCGTAGCGGAGAATGGCATCGGTAAGCAGTGTGCCCAGGCCGGGTACTGAGAAGAAGCGTTCCACCAATAAGGAGCCGCCGGTTACAGCCAGCACTGATTGGGGAAGATACTGTGCCATCGGCACAAAAGCATTCTTCAATACGTGCTTGTACATCACACTTTTGGTGGACATGCCCTTCAATTTCGCCAAACGAATGTAATCCTTGTTGAGTTCATCCACCATATAACGTCTTGTCCATACCATATGACCTGCTACAGACCCAAGGCTGAGGCAAACCACCGGTAAAATGCTGGATCTAAGCACATCTCTGGTTGAGTACATGGATGGCAGGTGCAGCAGCCGCGATCCAAACACGAGAATCAACGAATAAGAGACCAGGGCTGGCACAGCCCTGACAAAAACCGTATAAGCTGTGCCAACATGGTCCCAGAATCCTCCTTTGGTTATTGTCTGCACAACACCAAACGCCATGCCCAGTACTATGGAAATGGCGAGCGAAACCCAACCCAGCCGCATAGAGATAAGGAACTTGCCTCCAATGACTTTCGCAACAGGAACGCTGTTTTGAATTCTGCGCGAAGTACCAAGATCAAAACGTGCAAGTTGTTTATAGAAACGCCTAAGCTGCTCTAACGGGGGATCCAGCAAGCCTGCTGCCTCTAACTGATCATCCAGCTGCTCACGGCTCAGCTTCATCAGCTGTTCTTCCGTGAAGTAATAGTCAGCCGGCAGCATGCGCATGAGCAGAAACACGATGGTTACCACGATTAAAACAGTGATGCATGACTGCACTAGTCTTTTAATCGTGTACTGCAGCATGTCTTATTTCCCGCCTTTGCCTGCCTCGTAGGCTCTTGCAAATTCTTCGTATTGCTCTGTGGTGTAGAGCTCGGTACTTGTTTCTCTATTGATATACCGCACGTTCTGTGTACCATAAGCACAGTAAATAGCTGAGTACGCATTCATGCGCGTCAGCTGCCACCCGATGTTCAGGTATATGGGGATGATTAGAGCGTGTTCGAGCATGTAGGCTTCGGCATCTGCAAAGGCTTCGTACCGCCTATCAAGGTTGTCTGTAATGGCATTAGCTTCGTTAACCAACCGCGTGAACTCTTTATATACGGCCATGAAATCAGGGTCAGTAATGTTATTTGCATTGGAGTAATAACAGGCATAGTATGCATTATCATCATCTACGATTTCCTGGCCAAGGAAGTTCATCGGATCTCCGAAGTCTGCGCCCCAACCGCTGATGCTGACGGAGTGAAGCTGCGGGATACGTACTTCTGTAGCATAAGAAGAAACGTATGTTTTGATATTGAACTTGATGTAATCCTCGCCAAGGCTCTCGGCAAATACGTTTTTAAGAACAGTAGCCGAGTCAAGAGCAGTCTGGTTACCGGCGGCGATATAGTAGTCAAGTTCTACAGGGAAAGTGATGCCCTTAGCTGTAAGCGCTTCAATCGCCTGTTGCTTGAGCTGAGCACCCTTGTCAGCATCATAGCGGACATACTTATCCAGGCTGGGCCTAATGCCGATTCTGTCCATAACCAGATCAGTATAGTCTCTGCCGTCAGATGTAGTGACCAGATTGGCCGCTGTGTAGCATAGATTAGTACATTTCAGTGGATTGATTGCGTTCACCCGGGCAAGGTAATCGGTCCAATCAATTCCACGATACAAGGAAAGACGGAAAGACTCGTTGGCAATTGCTGTATTCCAGTTCGTGTCTGGGTTGCCGTCAGCGAGTTTCTTGTCATAGTTGATGTGAACTTGGTAGGAATACTTGGAAGGCCGGGCTTCGACCAGATTCTTGTGATACTTGTGGTCTTTATCGCGATAGATTGTTTGCAGGTTAGCCTCTGTGAGCGTTATAGCATCTAACTCGCCATTCTGAAACATCTGGAAGGCATTGTCAGAGGATTCTACCATTTTTATGGTAACTGTGTTAAAGAGCTTGGCTGAAGTATCCCAATATAGCGGGTTCTTGGTCAGTACTTTTTCATTGCCCTGCACATATGTGGTAATCGTGTAAGGCCCATTGTACCAAAGCTTGTCATGTGTTACAGCCTTATATCCATCTACTCCAAGTTCCTCAAGCAACTTGCTGGAGATGGGATAGAGGCAGTTATAGACTGTCACAGTTTGGAAGTATGGGTATTTATCGAGGCACTGGAATTTCAGCGTATAGTCGTCAGGGGCTTCAATTCCGACCATTTCCTTGAACTTGGTTAGGTCGAGGTTCTTGGCCTCTTCGCCTAGTTCCTTGGTGTATTCATAGTATTCTGTGGCACCTTTAAGCAATTGCTTGGGCATTGAGGTATTGATAGCATCGTTCTTCGCGAAGTTCAAAACCCACTCTAGGCCCCAAAGGAAGTCTTCAGCAATGACTTCTCCCTTCTTTTCCCCCTTGTAATCTACCCACGGAACACCTTTCCGCATGTTGAAGGTCCAAGTTTCTCCACCGTCCGGAGTCTCCCAGTTCTCTGCTATACAAGGGACCAGCGCGCCATATTCGTCATTTGTCGTGAGCCCGTCAAAACAGTTGCTCAAGACGTCAATCTCTTTGGCGTTCTGAGTATACTGGAAGACGAAAGTCTCCATCTCGGAGGCCACAGTTTGCCAGGTGACCCAATCTGTTTTCTCACCGGCCGTTTTCTTTACTTCCTCCTCTTTCTTAGGTGTGCAAGCGAATAACGCACTGGCGACCATAAGCAAAGAAAGAAGAATTGCGATTACCTGACTAAGTCTCTTCACACTATTTCCCCCTTTTGTGTTTTCATGTCAACAAAGAGCAAAATAAGCGATGCGGCCCAGTGCATCACCTAAGCCAACGCCGATACACTAGAATATTCAGCCTTAGCTTGAAAAAGACTGCTTGTCTTGAAGGAAATGCAATCAAAATCAAAGCATGGACATACCGATGAATCGATAAGGAAATTGTGAGGCCTGCTTCCTCTATTGACACCCTTCCTTGTCCCGTGCTATCTTCGAGGTGATTAGCACTCGGAACTCAAGAGTGCTAAAAGGGGGTTCTGAATTGGCACTTGATGAAAGGAAGGCTCAGATACTCAGGGCAATTGTTGAGGACCATGTTAAGACTGGGCTTCCTGTTGGTTCAAGGGCTGTAGCGCGAAGATACCGGCTCGGAGTGAGCCCGGCTACCATCAGAAACGAAATGGCTGATCTTGAGGAAATGGGGTACCTGGATAAGCCACACACGTCATCAGGCAGAGTACCATCAGATAAGGGTTACAGAGTATATGTAAACGAACTGATGACCGACGTGAAAATCTCTCAACACGAATTGGCCATATTGGAGTCTTTGTTCCGCTCGAAAATCCGAGACGTAGTGTCTTTGCTTAAAGAAACGGTTCGAGCTCTATCGGAAGCAACCAGCTATCTTGCATTTGTGCTTGGCCCTGAGTACGAAAGTACCACGTTCCAGGCTATTCACCTGTTGCCTGCATCTATAGGCAGGGCATTGCTGGTTATAGTCAGCGACGTCGGTTTTGTGGAAAGCTGCCTGATAGATGTCCCGCCAATGTCCAGAGACGAAATGGAATATGTGTCTCACGCCTTAAGGGAGCAGCTTTGCCACGTGAGCCTTGACCGGGTTCACGACAAGGCTCAAGCCCTGTTACACACGGAGACGTCTCGCTACACCGAGATCATTGCCCAGGTGGCTGAGTTCCTCAGGGGCATTACTGAGGAGAGCGACGGCGATAGGCTGTATATGGGAGGAACGGCTAATCTGCTTAACCAGCCTGAATTCAAGGACGTAAACAGGGTTCAGGATTTGCTTCACGCGCTGGAAAACGGTGCCCTTATTCAAAACATCATACTCACCCAATCCCAGACCACAGATCCTGCCATTACCATCGGTGAAGAAAATGAGGTCGAGACAGTCCGAGATTTCAGCCTTGTGTATGGTACGTTTAGGGTTGGCCAGAGTGCAGGAAGAATAGGGCTTCTCGGGCCAAGGCGGATGAATTACCCAAGGGCAGTGGCAGTTGTCAGGCTTTGCGAAAACAGGCTTAACGATTTCTTTACCCGTTCAGAGTAAAATCCGGGAGGGACTCAAGTGACGCTCAGACAGGCAGCCCAGGGCTCAGAGATCGACGAAAAACTTGCTGCGCTTCTCACCAATGTTAATGCGGTTCGCGCCATTGCTTCTGCAGTGGAAGGCACTATAGGCCCTAAAGGATTGGACACCCTCCTAGTTGATAGATTCGGAGAGGTAATTATCACCAATGACGGTATGACCATTCTTACCAGAATGGACGTAAACCACCCTGCAGCCAAAATGGTTATCAACACAGCAAAAGCCCAGGAAGAAGAAGTGGGTGACGGGACAACTACAGCTACCATCATGGCAGGGGCACTCTTAGCTGAAGGCGTAAACCAGGTTATGCGCGGAGTACCGGTAACACGGGTCATCGAAGGCATTAAGACCGGAGTTACACGGGCCATGGAACTCATAGAAACCAAAGCAGTAAAACTTCATGGAGTCGATGATCCTGTTCTCCACAAAGTAGCCCTTGTTGCAGGAAGAGAGAACCGGGACATAGCTGAACTTGTAGTTTCTGCTGCGAAAATGATTGGGCACGACAAACTTTTGGATAAGAGGTTTAGATTTTCAGAAATCATTACAGCTAAAGAGGGCGCAGAAAATGAAGTGTTTCCAGGCATAATCGTTGATAAAGAGCGGCTCAACGAAGAGATGCCTGAGGATATTGAAAATCCGGTAATCATGGTTATTGACGATGCCCTTGAGCCCGAGGAAGTGGAAGAAGAAGCCCTTGCTACAGAGGCAGGGTTTAGGAGATACCTTGAGCTCCAAGAAGAGTTCAAGCAGAATCTCAAGAAACTGATTCAGCTGGGTGTCAATTGCCTTATTATTGATAAGGGAATAAGCGACATTGCTGAAGAGATGCTCACAGATGCAAAAGTAATGGTGGCAACCAGGGTTGCTTCGGCAGACGTGCGCAAGGTTTCAGAGCATACAGGGGCAAGGCCGGTAAAGAGAACTGGCCTCAAGAAATCTGCCGAAGAGCTCAAGAAGTACCTGGGTTATGCCGGCCGGGTTTACGAAGACGAGAAATTGGAGTGTATCAGGGTTATAGGGGGCAAAGGCAAGCCTACTGCCACTATTTTGGTTGGGGCCAGCACTGAGGAAGTGAGAGGCGAAAGGGAAAGGATTTGCACTGACGCAGCGGCTTCGGTTCAGGCTGCAGTAAGGGGTGGAATTGTTCCCGGAGGCGGCGCCCTTGAAATCGCATGTGCCAGGGAAGTTGAGAAGCTGAGGGCGAGCCAGAGGGGCATGCAAGCATACGGCCTATTGTGTGTTGTTGAGGCCCTTAAGCGGCCCCTTTCTCAGATTGTATCCAACGCCGGGTTCAATCCCCTGGAAAAGGTAGGCGATGTAACAGCCAGGCAGACTGAAGAAGGCAATGATAATCTGGCAGTTGATTGCGAAACCGGTGAAATTAAAGACATGCTCGAACTGGGTGTTATTGATCCTGCACCTGTAAAGAGCTATGCCCTGAAGGCAGCAATGGAGATTGCCTGTGCAATCTTAAGAATAGATACTATCATCAAGAAAAAAGATGAAGGGGATGTGGGTGCGAAAGGCAGTGTTCAATCACAGAGCACTAATCAATCCCAGTACTCAATCCCATAGATCTCTGGAGGAAGGCTCTTGAGCAAAGACTATTATGAGGTACTAGGTGTAGGCAAAGATGCCGGCCAGGATGAGATAAAGCGGGCATTCAGGAATCTTGCAAAGAAGTACCATCCTGACACCAATCAGGGTGATCCAAATGCCGAAGCCAAGTTCAAAGAGATAAATGAAGCATATGAAGTGCTTTCAGACCCTACCAAGCGCTCTAATTATGACGCATACGGAAATCCTAATGGCCCTGTGTTTGGAGGCCCTGGCGGCGGCGCAGGTGGAGGCCAGGATCCTTTTGGCCGTGTCTTCGGTGATTTCGGCGGTTCTCCGTTTGGGGACATTTTCGGCCAGTTTGAAGACCTCTTCGGTGGTGGGTCGAGGCGCAGGGCTCCAACAGGCCCGGTACGGGGAAGAGACCTTGAGGCAACCCTTGAGATATCCCTGGAGGAAGCGTTTTCCGGTGTTGACAAGGATATAAGGGTACGTAGGGTAGAGTCATGTTCTAAGTGTGACGGAAGCGGAGCAGAGCCTGGCTCTAAAGTGGTTACCTGTACAACCTGCCACGGTACTGGGCAGGTCAGATCTACTGTAAACACAATGCTTGGTTCCATGACTACAGTGAAGACATGCCCCAAGTGTGGAGGAGCAGGAAAGACTGCAGAGAAGCCGTGTACCGAGTGCGGAGGATCAGGAGAAACGGTGAAAACACGGGTGGTTACAGTCAAGATACCGCCAGGCGCCGACTCAGGATTGCACTTGAGATTGTCGGGCCAGGGCGATGCCGGACAGAGAGGCGGCCCTCCCGGGGATTTGTATGTGGCAGTATATGTGAAACCCCACGCCATTTTCGAAAGGCAGGGTGACGACCTTATTTTGGATAAACTCATAGGTTTCCCACTTGCAGCTTTGGGGGGCACTTCTACAATACCGACCCTTGAAGGAGACGTGGAACTGACTGTTCCAGGGGGTACCCAGCCTGGGGCGATTCTCCGATTGAGGGGCAAGGGAATGCCCAGGCTTCGCGGAAAGAGCAAGGGAGACCTGCTGGTAAGGGTAAACGTGCGTGTTCCTACCAGGCTTTCGCCTAGGGAAAAGGAACTTCTCATGGAACTGGGCCAGTCTCAGGGAGAGAATATCGAAGAGACCAAGTCGTTTTTTCAGAGGCTGAAGGATGTAACCGGAGGGAACCGGACTGATTAGAGTATTGAAGAGAGTATTGAAGGGGAAGTATTGAGGGGAAGTACTGAAGGGAAGTACTGAAGGGAAGTACTGAAGGGAAGTACTGAAGGGAAGTACTGAAGAGGGCTAGCCCTTCTTTTCAAGGCTTAAGGATGTCACTGGAGGAAGTCTGAGTAGCTGCGTTTAGTTTGGGGCGGCTGATCTAGGTTAACTCAATTTTTAAAGAGGCTGATTTCATTGCTGGATCCATCCAAGAATACCCCCCCTCAGTTTTTTGTTGAGCCTGCTGCATTTTCGGGAGATAGGGTCGTTCTTACAGGCGATGTCCTTCGCCACGCATTGACTCAAAGGCTGGTACCGGGGCAGGTTTTCCGTGTGGTTGCTGATTTGGGCATAGCCGGGGGTGTTCAATTACCCCGGGCTGTGCAGGGTGTTCAGGCTGGCTGGCACGGGCAGGATGCGCTAGCGGCCGATCAAAGAACCTGTCATTCTACCGAGGTGTGCGAGGCAGAGGTAGTGGAAGCCACTCGCAAGCGCCTTGTTGGAAAGATAATCAATAGGTATTATGTTGATGCGCCTTCGTACGCACTCCATCTCTATCCGGCTATTCTTAAAGGTGATAAGTTCGATCTTGTGATAGTAAAGGCAACTGAACTTGGTGTTACGTCAATTACCCCTATAGTGACTGCAAGGACCATACCTCGTTTGGACGAGGCCAAGAAGGCCGCAAGGAAGGCCAGGTGGGAGAAGGTTTCCAGAGCCGCAGCCGAACAGTCAGGCCGGCCTAACGTCCCTGAGGTTAGGGACGTAATTAGTTTCAAGGAGCTCATGGCAGATTCAGTGCTTGGTAAGGCTTTGCTTGCCTTGGAACGCCGGGAGATGACCGGAAGGCTCGATGAAGCCATAGGGTCAAACAGGGAAGTTTCGATACTCATTGGACCTGAAGGCGGGTTTGAGGCTGACGAAGTCGGGCAGGCCCTTGAAAAAGGGTTCTCACCGGTGACTCTCGGGCCGTACATATTGAGGGCTGAGACTGCTTCAATGGCTGCGTGCGCAATTATTGTCGAATACTTGTCACGTGTTTCACCCTGATCCTGCCAACCTGTAATGCTGTTTGCTAGTACAGGTTGAGCCAGCCTCGCCACTCATGTTTTTCAGGCCTCTTACATACAATCTTTCAGACATACAACAAGAGGCATAAGAAAACCATGATGAGAGGTAGTTTTCATATGTTTGTCTTCAAAAAAAAGCATCTCATAAGCCTGCTGTTGGCTCTGGTCTTGTGGATATGCTCCAGCTTACATGTAGTGGGGATGTACCAAGGTATCAATTCCCTGGCAGTTATGGCGCCAATTTACCGGGGCGCCACAGACAAGCCAAATGTCAGCCTTATGTTCAATGTGGATTGGGGCGAGGAGTTCATTCCTCAAATTCTGGAAGTGCTAAAGGAAACAGATATCAGTGCCACCTTCTTCCCGACAGGCACCTGGGCAGAAAAGAACCCCGATCTTTTGAATGAGATTCTTGCCGCCGGACACGAGGTGGGCAATCACGGCGGGTCCCATGTACATGTGGAGCACATGCCAAGAGAGAAATTGCAGGATGTGATCAAAGAGGGCGAATCCATGATCATGGAAGCTGCAGGGGTTCCGCCTGCCAGGTTGTTTGCTCCCCCGTATGGCGAGTGGTCTGATTCTACAGTGGAATACGCACTGGAAATCGGATACCAAACCGTACTGTGGACTGTAGACACTGTAGATTGGCGCTTGCCGGCGCCGGAAGCAATCTGGAAGCGCGCTCTGGCAGGGGCAAAACCCGGGGCCCTGATACTTCTTCATCCAACTGAGCCTACAGTTGAAGCCTTGACTCAGATAATAGCCGGCCTAAAGGAAAAGGGCCTGTCTCCGGTCATAGTTTCAGATACTTTGCGGTAGGCAGGCAGCGAAAGGCAGGTATAGAAGGGCAGGTTGCGAAAGGCGGTATCGAAGGGTAGGTACAGAAAGGCAGGTACCGAGAGGCAGATTTCGGAAGGCTGAGTCTTACTTCAACCGTACCTGTATTTCTGAGCGGCAGGTGGACTTGTAGAACTTTCCGCTCAGGCACCGCCTAGCGCGAACATATCGTCTGGAAGGTGCGGGTATCGAAAGGCAGTACAGAAGGGCGGGTATCGAAAGGCAGTCCCGCGTACAGAAGGGCAGTCGTAAAGGTAGGTTTCGGCAGGCAGAGTGTTGCTTCAACCGCACGTGTCCTCAGAGAGGCAGGCAATCTGTAGAACGTCCCGCGTAGGCACTGATTTGGCACGAACCGTCGTTCGGAAAGAGTGCAGCCCGTTGGTCAGTGCTCCCGGTAGAATCGCTCGGCACACCTGTCAGAAGAGAGGTGATGGGTGTCGCCTGTTGAACGGTTTTGCCAGCCCGCGGAACGATAGCCCAGTCGTCAGGTCGCCGAGTAACAATGTTGCCCTGTTGAACGTCACCGCGCGGTTACTGATTTGGCAGGAAGGTGTCGCCTGTTGAACGGTTTTGCCAGCCCAGTCGTCAGGTGCCTCCGGTAACAATGTTGCCTGTGTTGAACGGTTTCACAACCGCGTAGGCACTGCGATTACAAGGCCCGAAGGAACGGGTGTCGCCTGTTGAACGGTGCATGCGAACCCGCAGAAACATTGGCACACTTATTGTTACAGGTCGCCGGTAACAATGTTGCCCTGTTGAACGGTTTCACCAACCTGCAAGCTGCGGTTACAATCCCCGAAAGAATGTCGCCTGCTGAACGGTTCATGCTTACCCTCAAGCTACGGTTACAGATCCCCGAGGAACAATGTTGCCTGGTTGAATGGTTCATGCTTACCCTCAAGCTACGGTTACAGATCCTCGAGGATCAATGTTGCCTGGTTGAACGTTTCGTGCCAACCCGCAAGCTACAGTTACAGGTCTCGGAGCCACGCGTCGAACAATACTCCCACCATCCGGCAGTGGACAGGTATAATGTAAACACGGATGTCTTGGGTATCATGTTGTTGTGGAGGAATAACTAAGTGGCGAAAGCAAAGAAGACAGTGTCCTTTCGGACTTTCGGGTGCAAACTCAATCAGTACGATACCGATTTCTTGAAGCAGGCTTTCGAGGATTCAGGTTACGAGATTCGAGATTCAGGCCCTTCAGATATTGCAGTGATCAACACCTGTGCAGTTACATCAAGGAGTGCGGCCAAGTGTAGGCAGGCTATACGCGGTGCTGCAAGGGCTGGAGCAAAGGTTTTGGTAACCGGGTGCTACTCTCAGGTGGCCAAAGAAGAGTTAATTGACATCCCCGGGGTTATCGGCATTACCGGGGTTCTGGACAGGCAAGCCCTTGTGGACATTGCTGAGAAGGCGCTTTCAACAGGTGATGTAATTGTCGATGTAAGGGCCCACGAAAAGGGTACGCCGTTCCAGGACACGCCGGTCAGGGAGCCCAGCCTTACCCGGGCGTTTCTCAAGATTCAAGAGGGCTGCGACGATTACTGCACTTACTGTATAGTGCCGTATGCAAGGGGGCCTTCAAGGTCCAGGCCCCTGGATGCTGTACTTGAAGAGGCCCGGTACCTAGTTGAGAAAGGCTACAAAGAGATCGTTCTCACAGGGACTCACATAGGGTTGTACGGACTGGATCTAAGGCCCGGTGGAGCAGAGCATCGGGTGCCAGACGAGGTCCGCATAGGGGCTGGTGTTTCGGCACATTCCTCGCCGGAGCCCATACATGGTGCTTTACACAGTGCAGGGCCCGGTGTTTCGGCACATTCCTCGCCGGAGCCCATACATGGTGCTTTACACAGTGCAGTGACCGGTGTTTCACAAAAGACAGACCTTCCGCTTGTTGTACGGCTGTTGTCCGAAATCCAAGGACTATCGAGGCTGAGGATTAGTTCTCTCGAGCCCCATGATGTGACGCCTGAATTGATCCACTGCCTACGGTACCCACAGGTGTGTCATCACCTTCATCTGCCGCTCCAAAGTGGAAGTGACAGAGTCCTCAAGAAGATGGGGAGGCGCTACGATGCTAAGGCCTTTCTGGACATAGTAGAGAGTGTGAGAAAGGTTGCTCCTGACATAGGGCTATCTGCTGACATAATTGTTGGATTTCCAGGCGAGGATGAAGTGGATTTTCAGCATACCCTAGAGATCATAAGAACTGCAGGAATTTCCCGCCTCCATGTGTTCAAGTACTCGCCAAGGCCAGGAACTCCTGCCTATAGATTTCCAGGTAAAGTCCCAGAGAAGGAAAAGGAAAACCGCAGCAAGGCCGTGATTTCTTTGGGCCGGGAACTATCGTTGGAGTTTCACCGTAAATTGGTAGGCAAGACTGTTGAGGTTTTGATTGAGGATGACAGGACCAGGGACGGCTTGCTTCAGGGAGTTACCAGGAATTATGTTCGAGCCTGGTTTGAGGGGCCTGAGGAACTCAAAGGCAAAATCGCCGAGGTTCGGGGCAGGGAGGCCAGTGACGAAGGGCTTTTCTGTGAACCCATAAAGTTATGAGGTGAAACACGTTTCAGGCCGAGTCGGGGGATTCTTTATCAAGGTGCCGGCAATCGGCAGTCTCACTTGCTCCCGGTGCTGCAATCTACTGCAAGCCTGGCCTGGTGAACGACATTTTGATTGGAGTGGGGGATTCTTACCATGCGCGTAGCACTCTTGTTTGGTGGAAGGTCTGGAGAACATGAAATATCGGTTATGTCCGCAGGTTCTATCTACAAGGCACTTTTGCAGGGTGGCTTCGACGTAGTCCCTATAGGGATTACCAGGGACGGCCACTGGGTATGCCTTCAGGATCCTGACAGTTTTTTCACACAGGCCGGTCCTGAGGTCGCCCAAGATTTAGGGCCCTCATGCTACATCCTTCCTGATCCTTTGAGGCCGGGAATTTGGGTAAATGGAGCCGCTGAAGCAGAGCGTGGCCGCATTCATGTAGATGTAGTGTTTCCGGTTTTGCATGGCCTGTTTGGCGAAGATGGAACTATTCAGGGGCTGTTGGATTTGTCAGGTATGCCGTATGTAGGGCCTGGGACTCTTGCTTCAGCCGTGTGCATGGACAAAGATACTGCCAAAATGGTTCTGGCAAGGCACGGTGTTCCCTGTGTACCTTCTCTTGCAGTTGAGCGCTGGATGTGGCGGAAGGAAAGAGAGGCGGTTCTTGCCAGGCTTGGGGCAGAAATTGAGTTTCCGGTTTTTGTGAAGCCCTCTGGATCAGGGTCCAGCCTGGGAGTATACAAGGTTAGGGACAGAGATGCTTTACCGGTGGCTCTGGACAACGCGTTTCTGTACGACATAAAGATTTTAATTGAGCCTTCACAAGAGGGATGTATAGAGGTGGAATGTTCGGTCCTGGGCAATGATGAGCCAAAAGCCTCGGTTGCAGGGCAGATTGTGCCATCGAGGGAATTTTACGATTACGAAGCGAAGTATATGGATGAAGGGACCCGGCTGGTTGTTCCTGCTCCTTTGGATAAGCGCCTTATGGAAAAGGTAAGGGGGCTGGCTGTTGCCGCGTTCAGGGCAACAGGGTGCAGCGGGCTTGCCAGGGTTGATTTTTTCGTTAACCCTGAGACGGGTGAAGTGTATGTAAACGAGCTGAACACCATGCCCGGTTTTACCAAGGTAAGTATGTATCCGAAATTGTGGGAGGCTTCAGGCAAGCCCTATGCCGAACTGGTTCGGGATTTGATTGAACTGGCTCTGGACCGCAAGAAGGCTACTGAGAGGCATGTTTACCGGACCGTTGAGATGTAGTCATGTAGTTATGTTCTAAGTTGACCGTTTCGGCGTAAGTATTGTACAATCCTTAGTGTTAACTGGGAGCGGGGAAAAACCTGCGGCGGAGGGAGGGAATCAGGTTTGCCGGAAATTAAAGTTGGTAAAGATGAGTCTTTTGATAGTGCCCTGCGCCGCTTTAAGAGGGAATGCCAGCGTTCAGGCGTCCTCCGTGATTTGCGTAAGCATCAGCATTATGAAAGCCCAAGTGTAAAGCGTAAGAAGAAATCTGAGGCCGCTCGTGCGCGTAAGCGTCGCCGGTACTAAAAGCGGTTATCAGGTATTCGTTAGGATTTGAGTATCCAGGTATGTAGGTTGATAGATATGTAGATATCTAGTCGGTTTTCCGCAGTAGCCAGTAGTACTCTAGCATCTGAATATCCAAAAGCCCGGCCTCCGGGCTTTTTCATTTTGGGTGGCCCTCTAGATGCCCTCTTAGGCGGCACGATAAGTGGCCTGTCTCCGGGTTGTTCACTATCGAAACTTCCGCCATCTGTAAAGTGCAAGCAAAATTACTCATAGAATTTCTTGAGCAGACTATCAATTCTTATCGGTGCAGCTGACGCTCAGTGCAGTTGAGAAAGACCCTGAATACCCAGGCAAAGGATTGGAAATCGCGATTACAGGCAATAATTTCCACAGGAGAGAATAGAGTGCGCAGACGATTTAGGATGGAACTATCGGAAATACTGGAGCTTCCCATGGACATCAGCCTTGATCTTCCCAGAGTGGTTGTTGTAGGAGACCTAGGAGTACTCATATCCAACCACCGTGGCCTGATCCAGTATTCACCTGAACGCATAGTTGTAGGAGTAGGCAAAGGGCAAATAACCATATCCGGCGATAACCTCGAAATCGAAGAAGTCGGCAAAGAAGAAATGGCAGTTCGCGGCGTCATCAAGTATTTGGAGATGAACACCTAGTGGAACGCGGGGACGGTTCGAGCGTTCCACAAAGAAAACAACAAGGAGGAACGCGGGGACGGTTCGAGCGTTCCACAGCACAACGGCAAGTTGCCGGTGGAGTCTAGTGGCTAAAATTCAGTTGTGGTGAAAGGTAAGGAGGGGCCCTGATGATTCATCTAAGGGGTGAGCAATTAGAGCCTTTCCCGGAGGCCCGGGTGAAACGTTAGCACCGTCCCAGCTGTTCACAGGGTGGAACGCTCGAACCGTCCCCTCGTTCCATCGGGGCCGTTCCAGTTTTCCACCAGTTTTCTGTTGGGGGCAGAGGTTTTGACTCTAAGAAAGTTTATCGGATATATAGTGGGATATGTGCGTGTCGAGGTCAGGGGGAAGAACCCTGAGCGCCTGGTGAATCTTTGTGTGTCATCAGGGTTTCCGATATGGGGCATTTCGCGTGCAGAGGACAAGATCTACTTTTTTACTACGCTTGCCCGGTACAGAGAAATCAGGCCTCTTGCCAGGAGGTCCAGGTGTATCCCACGAATTGTCCAGCGCATAGGTATCCCGTTCACAATAGGGAAGATCAGGAGAAGGCCTGCATTTGTCCTGGTCAGCATCATTATCTTGTCGATCATTTTTTGGTTGTCCGGCTCTGTATGGGTCATTTCAGTAAAGGGAAACACGAATACAACCACTGATGACATTCTTAGAGTGGCTGCTGAAAACGGCCTAATAATGGGTGCAAGAAAAAGCCGTATCTCAACTGAGGGCCTTCAACAGGCCATAACCATTGAACTTCCGAACATTTCCTGGGCGTACCTTAGATTTCAGGGAACCCTTGCAGTTATCGAAGTCGTAGAGAAGGTAAGGCCTGACGTCCCCGGGCCTGGCGACATTGTTGCCAGAAAAGACGGAGTAGTCGAAGATGTCCTTGTTCTGTCCGGCGTTCCTCTTGTACAACCAGGACAGACTGTGAAGAAAGGCGACCTTCTAATTGCAGGTATTCCATCAGGCAGCATTCAAGGAGCACGCGGCAACGTTACAGCCAAAACCTGGTACGAGGTGCTTCAGGAAGTGCCTTTGGGAAAACTTGAGCCGGCTAGGACAGGAAGAAAGATCGAGTTCAAAGTCATCAGAGTCAGAAGTACAGAATTCCACATGCTTGCCTTGGGGAAACTTTTCGAATGGTATGAAATCGAAGATTATCCAATCAGCTCATTTGGTAAAGGAGATACAGCCCTTCCGGTCGAAATATTTACGAGAGTCCTTTTTGAGGTAGAATGGAAGTGGAAAGAGGTTTCTGTAGAAGAAGCCATAGAACTGGCACAAGCCAGGGGAAAGCGTGCCATAGAAGGCCGGTTGCCTTCTTCTGCGAAACTGATAGACTTTACCTGTGAAACGTCTGGAGACCAAGACTCTGTGCTGGTTCGGGTGACCGCGTGTACAATAGAGGAAATAGGGGAGTTGGTATCCTGGCCTGGCTCCGAGCCTGGCTACGAAAATGGAGGTCGTTAATAAGAGTTGCCATCTCAAATTCAGGTGGTTTTCGAATTATCCAGTAACTCTGAAGCATTTAACTTGTTCGGTTCCTACGATGAAAATCTTGCTCTTCTGGAAGATGCTCTTGATGTGAAACTTGTAGCCCGGGGAAACAGTATTATGGTTTCAGGCAACGACAAGCAGGTTGAGAGTGCCCAAAAGGTTTTAGAGCACCTGGTAGGCAGGGCAAGGACAGGCCATAAGGTGACGGCACAGGATGTGCGTTATGCAGTCAGGTCTGTCCGGGAAGGGAGCACTTTGGAGGATTATAATGACGTTGTAGTGGTTACTGCCCGGGGCAAGGTCATTAACCCCAGGACCCCGGGGCAGAAGGAATATGTTGACGCGATCAGGGCAAACCCCTTGGTGTTTGGCATTGGGCCTGCAGGAACAGGTAAGACGTACCTGGCTGTGGCCATGGCCCTGGCTGCGTTTAAGCGGCGTGAGGTTGACAGGATTATCCTTACAAGGCCTGCTGTGGAGGCAGGCGAGAAACTGGGTTTTCTACCCGGGGACATACAGGAAAAAGTTAATCCGTACCTGAGGCCCATTTACGATGCGTGTTTTGACATTCTTGGGCTGGATACTTTTGAGCGCCATATGCAGCGGGGCCTCATTGAGGTAGCACCCCTTGCATACATGAGAGGGCGTACCCTTGAATCGGCGTTTGTCATATTGGATGAGGCGCAGAACACTACGCCAGAGCAAATGAAAATGTTTCTTACCAGAATGGGCCTGAATTCCAAAGTAGTGGTCACAGGCGATATTACTCAGATAGACTTGCCCAAAGGAATTTGCTCAGGCCTTGACCAAGTACGAGTGGTATTAAGAGACATCCCGGGGATAGAAATGGTCTACCTCACTGACAAAGATGTGGTCCGCCATGAACTTGTTTCAAGGATAGTAAGGGCCTATGAAGGCTTCGATGAAGAAGCTTGGAAAGAGGAGAAGATCAGTGTCCCAAAAGGAAGCGGAGAGAAACGGAAGGAATAAGAGTTTGATTCCGGCAGGCCGTAAAGAAGCCGGCTCAAACGGAAGCTCCAAGAACGATATCGGGGGTGCTGTAGCAAAGCTCAAACCCTACGGCCACGCTTTTCTATGGGCTGCAGTAACGTGTATAGTCACATTTGGCCTATTCTTCATCTCACTGGTACCGCCTCAGGTAGATCTCAAAGTCGGCGAAGTGTCGGCTGTTGACGTTAAGGCAACCAAGGAAGTCATTGACATGGCAGCTACAGAGCGGCTTCGCAACGAACGTGTCGCAGGTGTATCAGAGGTTTATGACAGCAATCCCAAAGTACTTGAAGACACCAGGGCCCTCTTTGAAGAACTGTCTCTCAAGATAAAAACCCTAGGCGAGGCAGAAGATACTTCCACCCAGGATATAGTCAAGGAACTCAGGCCCTATGTTGACGAAACTGTCTCAGATACTGACATTATCGGAGTAGTTGCAGCTTCTACAGCCATAGTTGACGAGGCTGTAAGGCAAGCCCAGGAAGTTGTTGAAGAGGTACTTTCACGGGGCCTTAAGCCTGAGAATGTAGATAAGGGCAAAGAAGAGGCTTATGGCAAGATTGCCATTAACAAATCAATTCCTGACCAGATGGCAAGAATGCTGTCTGCTTTCATTGGAAAAAATCTTAAGCCAAACCTTACCCTCAACAGGGAAGAAACCGACAAGAAAATCAAGCAGGCCATCGCTTCAGTTGAGCCTGTGAAAATACGGCGCGATGAGTTTATAGTAAGAAAAGGCGATGTGGTTACCGAAAACCAAATATCCATTCTGAATCAGCTTGGCATAATGGGCACCAGGGTAAGGTTTTCCCAGATATTAGGGGCCCTCTTGATTGCCCTCCTCTTCTGTGGTTTTACCGGCGTTTATGTGGTGACGTACTACCCTAACCTGTTGGATAGCAAGGGCACTGCCCTTCTGGCCTCCATTGTGATTTTGAGTGTTGTTATTCTAAGAGCGTTGGCCAGTGTTTCAGGCTTCTTAGCCCCTGTAGCCTTCGGCGTCATGCTTTCTTCTACGCTAATCGACAGGCGGTTTGGAGCTTTTTTCGGGCCTGGCCTGTCTATTGCAGTTGGAGTTATGACAGGGTTTGAAGTAAAGTATGTGGCACTGGCTCTCACGTCGGGGATTGCAGCAGCCCTTTCGGTGAAAAAAGTATGGAACAGGTCCCAGCTTTTCAAAGCCAGCGTTGTAGTAGTGGCTGTATCAGGAGTAACCTACGCCTGCCTTGGGCTTACAGGAGCCATGGCAATGGATGATGTGTCAGTCTGGCGCGAAGTAGTCTTGGTCCTGGTAAACGGCCCGCTCTCTGCTGTCCTGGCCGTTGGTTCCCTGCCCATCTTTGAAACGGTTTTCGGCATTATCACCCCAATCAGGCTTATTGAACTGTCCAACCCTGAGCATCCGCTTCTCCACAGGCTGCTTTTGGAAGCCCCGGGAACGTACCACCACAGCATTATGGTTGGCAACATGGCTGAAGCCGCTGCCTGGGCAATAGGCGCCAACAGTCTGCTTACAAGGGTAGGAGCATATTACCACGATATCGGTAAGATAAAGAGGCCATATCTATTTGCGGAAAATCAGGTTTTCGGCATGGAGAACCCGCACGAGAAAATGAATCCAAGCCTTTCAGCCACTGTAATCATGTCTCACGTTAAAGACGGTGTTGAACTGGCCGAGGAGCACAAAGTCCCCGAAGTCATAATAAAATTCATCAGAGAGCATCACGGGACGACCCTGGCGTCGTTTTTCTACATGAAAGCTAGCGAGAATGCGGCTGCCCGGGACGGCAGAGCGCCCGACGAATGGTCATTCAGGTATGAAGGCCCAAGGCCTGGAAGCAAAGAGACTGCCATAGTAATGCTGGCAGATAGCATTGAGGCAGCCACAAGGGCTCTTTCAAAGCCTAATCCTGCAAGAATTGAATCGCTTGTCAGAAAGATGATCCAGGACAGGCTGTTTGACCACCAGCTTGATAGGTCTGATCTTACCCTTAGAGAATTGGATACAATAGCAGAGACATTTGTCAAAGTGCTGGCAGGCATATTCCATACAAGAATTGAGTACCCCACTGCAAAGGCCAAAGATGGTGGGGACGGAGGTCAGTGACGTGGGAATTGAAATCGATGTGATCCTTGAATCTGAAATCAGTAACAGCCAAAGGGAATTCCTGGTCTCCACAGCCAGAGAAGTCGTTAGGTTCGCACTGGAAAAACAAGGCCGCGATACACAGAACAGTGAGGTTTCGGTTCTTTTCACAGGCGATGACTTCATAGCTGATCTTAACAAGCAATACCGGGATGAAGATGGCCCTACCGATGTGCTGTCGTTTCCAATGATGGAATTTGACGGTGATATCGAAGAAGTAAGCATCCCCGGACTCCCCGACATACTAGGCGATATTGTCATATCCCTGGATACTGCTTCCAGGCAGGCCGATGCCCATGGAAAGACTTTGCGCGAGGAACTTGCCCTTCTCTTGGTCCATGGGACTTTGCACCTTTTAGGCTACGACCATGATGAACCTCAAAAAGAGGCGGTTATGTGGGCACATCAAGACGCAATCCTAAAAGCCCTCAACACATAAGGGAAAGGGATTTCCGAGCCCTTTCTCTTGCAGAGAGTTTTCTTCATGCATGGGACGGACTCAGCTATATTTACCATACCCAGAGAAACATGAGGATCCACATCTTCATAGCCTCCCTGGTACTTTCCGCTTGCATAATACTTGGCCTGGACAGAATCGAGTTTCTCATGGTGACACTGGCCATCTTAGGCGTACTATCTGCAGAAATACTCAATACCCTTACTGAATCCCTTGTAGACCTTATAGAACCTGAGTACAACCTGGTAGCCAAAATGATTAAAGATGTAGCTGCCGCAGGAGTGCTTCTGACTGCCGCCTTTTCTGTGATTATCGGGTTAATCGCTTTCTACCCGGCCCTAGGCAACTTTCCTGGAGTTCTCCACGATTTTGCCAGGTACCGGTGGCCCTACCTGCTTGTTCAGATACTCGTTTTCGTCTTGCCCTCACTATGGGGTATGATTAAAGACGGAAATCGGGGACTGTAATCCGGGAGGAAAAGTGAAAAACGGGGACGGTCCTAATTTTTCACTCCTACGACACCGGAGACACCGGGCGTAACATATAGATGAGATAATGGGCAATGTAGGGGCAACCCAGGCCTTATACAGGGACAGACAGCATGACACGATCGCTCGCTCACTATTTGATACAAAACATCAAGATATACATTAAATAATTCGGGAGGAAAAGTGGTTTGCTCTATCAATCAGAAGGAATTGTCTTGGACCAGAACGACCTGGGAGAAAACGACAAGCTGGCCATAATATTCACCAGGCAAGAAGGACTGGTCAGAGCAGTTGTGAAGGGAGCCGGCCGTCCACAGAGCAAACTTAGAGGCCTAACCCAACCCTTCACCTATTCGATTTTTCAGCTTTTCAGAGGCCGCACTTTCGACAGAGTGACACAGGCCTCGGTTCAACATGCCTATCCCGGAATCATGGAAGATTATGACAAGATGGTTTATGCCCGCTACATAGCGGAACTCCTCATCTCAGTCCTTCCCGAAAGAGCAAAGGATCAAAACCAGTTTGATTTCCTCTTGATAGTCCTTAGCTGCTTAGAGCGAAAAGACGACCCGTGGGTTGTTGTTAGATGGGCTGAACTGGGAATCTTATCTATGGCAGGGTTTGCGCCATCGTTTTCCTACTGTACCTCTTGCGGTAAGGGGCATCCTGAACCACCTGTATATTTCTCACTGAGAGACGGTGGAGCCATTTGCTCAGACTGTATTGGAGAAGCAGTGTCACAAACACTGTCTCAATCAGTGTCTCAATCATTGTCTCCAGGCATCACAGGCGGAACCTCATCAAGTGGGTTTGCGTCTGAAAGTCAGGTGCGATCATACGGAGAAATCATCAGCATATCGCCTGGTTCTCTCAGAACTCTGGAAATCCTTGCAGACGAGATTACATCATCTGAATTTCCGGCAAGGGCCAAATGCCCTAACATAAGTGCCTGGGGCCAGGTCAGAAGAGAGATAACTGCTGTTTCGCGAAAATACGTCTCGTTTGTACTTGAAAAACGTCTTAAATCAGCCAATTTGGTGGAAAGTATAGAAGATGAGAAGTAGAGGGCCCCGGATCCTAGAGAGCTGATGGGGCTTTGCGAGGTTCAGAGAAGTCCTGACCTTAAACTTAGCGAGGGAGTGGATAGATAGTGGACGATACGCTGTACAAAATAGATGAAATCCGGAAAAGAACCAGAGTCACGTATGAAAAGGCCAAAGAAGCACTTGATGAGGCCTCGGGCGATGTGGTAGAAGCCCTTGTAAAACTTGAGCAAACATCGGCAAAGCGGGAGATTATCCAGGTTCGGGGCCCGGACCTTATTCGCAGCATTTCAGAGATAATACGCAGGGGAAATGCTTCCAGGATAATTGTAAAAAGAGGAGATTATGTAGTCGCCGATATTCCTGTTACAATAGGTGTTGTGGCCACAGTTCTTGCGCCTTGGATGGCTTTGCTGAGTACCATGGCGCTTTTGGTTAGCACCTGGACAGTAGAGATAGAGCGGCCGGCGGCTCAATGTGGCTTCGGTAATGTAAACGAGTAATTAGGCCGGCGTGTAAATGTGCAAGTCTGCGACTAAGCAGACGAGAGGGAAGGAGCTTTACCGTGGGCAGCTTTCTTTATTTTCAAGATGTCATAAAGGCCCTGCAGGACTTTTGGTCTGAACAGGATTGCTACATAGGACAGCCTTACGACATAGAAAAAGGCGCCGGAACCATGAACCCTTTGACTTTCTTCAGGGTGCTTGGCCCTGAACCCTGGAACATGGCTTATGTAGAACCATGCAGAAGGCCTCAGGACGCCCGTTACGGGGACAACCCTAACAGAATGGGCTACTACTTTCAGTTTCAAGTCATACTTAAACCCCCGCCTGACAGGATAATGGATATTTACATTAATTCCCTTGAGCGTTTAGGGATAAAACGGGAAGATCATGATATAAGATTTGTTGAAGACAACTGGGAATCCCCTACCCTTGGCGCAGCAGGATTAGGTTGGGAAGTGTGGCTTGATGGTATGGAGATAACCCAGTTTACGTATTTTCAGGAGATGGGCGGACTTGAAATCAAGCCCATTGCCGCAGAGATAACTTATGGCTTAGAGCGGCTTACAGCGTACATTCAGAATCTTGACAACGTATGGGATATGAAAGTATCTCCCGGACTCACATATGGCCAGGTCTTTCTCGACCAAGAGAAGCAAGGTTCCGTATACGGCTTTGAACTTGCAGACGTTGAATTACTCAGGCAGCAGTTTGCCAGCTACGAAGAAGAAACCCGGAAGATTTTGTCAAACGGCCTGGTAATGCCGGCTTACGATTATGCACTTAAGTGCTCCCACATTTTCAACCTGCTAGATGCCCGTGGGGCACTCTCTGTTTCTGGGCGGCAGAACTATATCGGCAGGATACGCAATCTAACGCGCCAGTGTGCCCACAAGTACGCGGCTCTTCGGGGGTTTGACAAACAATGACTAAGGATTTGCTGTTAGAAATCGGTTCAGACGAGATTCCTGCACGTTATCTGCTATCGGCCATCTACGACATCAAGGCCCGGACCAAAAAGGCCTTAGAAGGCTCCAGGTTAACTTTTGAGGATATTCAATCCTACGGTACTCCCAGGAGGTTAGCGGTATACGTAACAGGCCTTGCCGCAAAAAGCCTGGATGCTACCACAAAGGTCAGGGGCCCCTCTAAGAAAGTTGCCTTTGACAGTGGAGGAAATCCTACAAAGGCACTTCAGGGTTTCTGCCGGTCTCTTGGCATAGACCCGTCAGAGGCAATCGTGGAGAAAGAAAACGGAGGCGAGTACGTATACGGTTTCAAGCATGAACCTGGCAGAAGTATTGACCAGATTTTGCCTGAGGTTTTGCCCCCAATGGTCCTGGGCATGGATTGCCCACACCCTCTCAGGTGGGGTGAGGAAAATTGGCGCTGGTACCGGCCCATTCGCTGGGTTACGTGCCTCTTTGGCGACCGGGTGATTTCACTTGAAATTGCAGGGGTCAAGTCGGGACAGGTTAGTTTTGGGCATAGAACTTTGCACCTCGAGACAGTACAGATTCCATCGGCTTCTCAATATTTTCAGGTTATCGAGGAAGCCGGAGTGATAGTCGATGAAAGCCGGCGCCGGGAGGTCATCATTAAAGGCGCCAGGGCGCTTTCCCGGGAGATTTCCGGGAAACCTTTTGAGGACGAAGCCCTGCTAGATGAAGTAACATGCCTGTGCGAAAACCCTGCGCCATTCAGAGGCAGCTTCAGCCAGGAGTATCTTAACCTCCCCGAGGAAGTGCTTGTAACGGTCATGAGGCACCACCAGAGGTATTTCCCGATTTTTGACGGCTGCGGCAATGTGCTCCCAGGGTTCATTGGAGTCAGGGACGGCAGCCCGAGCCTGGGTATGGACAATGTCAGAAAGGGTAATGAATGGGTGCTCAAGGCTCGTCTAGAGGATGCATCATTCTTCTACTCTCAAGATCGAAAAACACCCCTCGAGGCAAGGCTTCCAGAACTCAAGGGCGTGTATTTCCTGCGCGGTGCAGGCACTTTGCACGAAAAGACAAAAAGGCTTACTGATATCACTGCCTATCTAGGACGCAGCCTGGGGTTCTCAGAGAATGAGATGGAACTTGCCCTGGAAGCTGCCCGCCTTTCTAAATGTGATTTGGTTACTTCCCTGGTAAGGGAGCTCCCTGAGCTTGAGGGGGTAATGGGAGGGCATTATGCCAGAGCCAATGGGGCTGCTGAAGAAGTGGCCAAAGGCATTTCCCAGCATTATCTTCCCAGAGGTGCAGGAGACAGGCTTCCGGATAAGGGTGTAAGCAGCGTGATTGCCCTTGCAGATAAACTTGATACCCTGTCTGTGGCATTTTCTCTGGGGATTGAAGTTTCAGGTTCCCAGGACCCAATGGGACTTAGGAGGGCCGCTTCAGGAGTGGCCAATATTATCCTTACTCATGGCTATGACTTTGACCTTGATGAACTTCTAAGGTTCACAGTGGGCCTTGGCATGCAGGCTGTAGAAAAGAAGAAGATTGACGATGAAGAGTCTGTTGTCGCCCGGCTTAAGCAATTTGTGCTTTTCAGGGTGGAAGTGATTCTGTCAGAACGAGGGTTTCCAATTGAGATGATAAGGGGCGTCCTGGCCGGAAGAGAAAATCGAATATCCAGGCTGCCTCTTATGGTAGAAGCCCTTGCAGCATTGCCGGTATCCGGCGCCCTTACTAATGTAGTGACCGGCTGGAGAAGGACCTATGTACTTGGAAAGACAGCCGCCAGCAGAGACGTTATTCCTGAATTACTGATTGATGACCCTGAAAAGGAACTCTATCATTTGGTAAATCAACTGAAAGATGAGATGGAAAGCCTTTTCCAGGGCAAAGAGTATGCCAGGTACCTAGATGAACTTTCGTCTTTGAGGGTTCCAATAGATAACTGCCTGGATAAGGTGTTGATCATGGCCAAAGATGAAGAACTCAAGCAAAACCGCCTGAGGCTTCTTGGCCTTGTATCTGATATGTTCACACGGTTTGCTGATTTCTCTTATGTGTTGCCGCTGGTCGGCAAGATTTAGGAGCCGGTGAATGGGTTGGATTCCGGTTCCTGGAGCTTAGGAGGGGTAATGGGGTGAAAGGGGAAAAACCGGCAGTATTTGTATTGTCTGATTCGTTGGGTGAGACGGCTGAATTGGTTGTAAGGGCGGCGGCTGCTCAGTTCAACGCCGGCGGAGTGGATATCCGCAAATTCGGGTACGTCCAATCCAAAGAGGCTATTGACAGGGCTCTCAAAGAAGCAAGCGACAAGAGGGCTATCCTGGTATATACCCTGGTCAAGCCTGAACTAAGAGAGTACGCAAGAAGCCAGGCTGCCATGACAGGAATTGCCTCAGTGGATGTCCTTGGGCCCATGATGGAAGCACTTGCCACTGTCAGCCCGTCGGAACCGAAGTTCGAACCAGGGCTAATGCACCGCCTTGATGCAGAGTATTTCAAGCGGGTTGAAGCCGTTGAATTTGCTGTAAAGTGTGACGACGGTAAAGATCTACTGTCCTTGCCCTTTGCTGATGTAGTCCTCATAGGGGTTTCAAGGACTTCCAAAACTCCGGTGAGCTTGTACCTGGCACAGAGGGTTTACAAGGCAGCAAACGTTCCTTTGGTCCCTGAACTTCCCCCACCGTCTGAACTGTTCAGGATTCCCAGAGAAAAGGTTGTTGGGCTTACTTTGAGCCCTGAAAAACTGGCGAAAGTCCGGAGACAGCGCCTGAAAGCCATGGGCCTTGATGAAAATACTTCCTATGCTGATCTAGGCCGTATACTTTTGGAACTGGAATATGCAGAGACGGTCTTCCGCCAGCTAGGTTGTAGTATCATAGACGTGACAGATAAGGCTGTTGAAGAGACAGCCCTTAATGTGTTGGAGATAATCGAGAGGAGGAGCACATAAAGTGTCGGCTAAGCTCGTATATAGGTTCAGGGAGGGCGGCGAAGACAAGCGGCCAATACTGGGAGGAAAAGGCGCAGGCCTTGCAGAGATGACCAGGATCGGTTTGCCTGTACCTCAAGGTTTTACGATCACAACAGAAGCATGCAAGATTTACTATGAATCGGGCCAAAAACTCCCTGAGTCCCTCGAAGAAGACATTGTAAAGCACATGAAAGGCCTTGAAGAGGAAACTGGGAAATGTTTTGGCGGGGATCACAAGCCGCTCTTGGTATCGGTACGGTCAGGCGCCCCAATCAGCATGCCCGGTATGATGGATACCATCCTTAACCTGGGCCTTAACGACAGAAGCGTCATGGGCCTTTATGAAGCCACTCAGGATCTTCGTTTTTCTTACGACTGTTACAGACGGTTCATCCAGATGTTTGGCAACGTAGTTCTTGATATTGCACATCATGAGTTTGAAGCTGCCTTTGCCGAGTTGAAGAAAGCCGAAGGTGTAACGCAGGACCAGGATGTTTCGGCAGAAGGCCTGAAGTCACTGGTTAAGACGTACAAGGCCATTGTAAAAGAAAAGGCCGGCATCGACTTCCCAACGGATCCGTATGATCAGTTGTTCATGGCCGTATCTGCCGTGTTTAGTTCATGGAACAATCAGCGGGCCATTATCTACAGAAAGATTAACAAAATTCCGGACGACCTTGGGACTGCTGTGAACATTCAGACCATGGTTTTTGGGAACATGGGCTCCGAATCTGCCACCGGGGTTATGTTTACCAGGGATCCGTCTACAGGCGAAGACGTGCTCTATGGCGAATACTTAATAAATGCCCAGGGAGAAGACGTAGTTGCTGGACTCAGGACACCTGAACACATATCTGAAATTGACAATGAGCTTCCCGGTATGTTTGGTGAGTTAAAGGCAGTAGCAGACTTGCTTGAAAATCACTACAGGGACATGCAGGATATCGAGTTCACAATCGAACACAATAAGCTTTATATACTTCAGACAAGGACCGGGAAACGGACTGCACAGGCTTCTTTGGAGATAGCCAGGTCAATGTTCAAAGAAGGCAAGATTTCCAAGGAAGAGGCAGTTAAGAGAGTCAAACCTGAGGAAGTATCCAGGCTCCTTCACAGAGGAATTGACCCCAATGCCAAGACAGAGGTTCTGGCCAAGGGCTTGCCGGCGTCTCCCGGTGCCGCAACCGGAAAGGTGATTTTCGACACACAGGTAGCCGAGTCACTTGGCGAAAAGGGCGAGAAAGTGATTTTGGTCAGGCCTGAGACTACCCCTGACGACATGCCTGGAATCGTGTATGCACAGGGTATTCTAACATCCAGGGGCGGAATGACCTGTCACGCAGCGATTGTAGCCCGTGGAATGGGGAGACCCGCTGTTGTCGGCTGCGAAGCTCTCAGGATCGACCTCGAAGGGAACAAGGCTGTTGCAGGCAATATTGCTCTCAACGAGGGCGATATTATTTCTATTGACGGAGGCACAGGCAGCATATTCTTGGGCGAGGTTCCGCTGGTTGAGCCCGCCATGGGAGAGGCTTTCAAGGAAATCCTGGGCTGGGCAGATGACATGCGCAAACTGGGAGTGAAGGCCAATGCAGACACCCCTGAGGATGCCAGGCGTGCCCGTGAGTTCGGCGCAGAGGGGATAGGCCTTTGCCGTACTGAGCATATGTTTATGGGCCACGACAGAATGCCTGTAGTTCAGAAGATGATCCTTGCAGAAACTGAAGAACTCAGGAAAGAAGCTCTGGACGAGCTCCTTCCTATGCAGGAGAATGATTTTTACGGAATTTTGAAAGCCATGAGGGGCTTCCCGGTTACCATACGCCTTCTCGACCCGCCCCTTCACGAGTTTTTGCCTAATGTAGAGGATCTTGTAAAGTCCCTTGCCGAGATGAA
This sequence comes from Bacillota bacterium, assembly GCA_040766745.1. Lineage (GTDB taxonomy): Bacteria > Bacillota > Sulfobacillia > Fermentithermobacillales > Fermentithermobacillaceae > JAXGPX01. Next base: position 113,668 of record JAXGPX010000005.1, on the reverse strand, counting down.
AGCTTCTCGCGCTCCTGCTTCTGAGGTTTCCAGGGTAGAGGACCTTCTGCGAAAAGCGCGAGGGCTTCAGGAGATGAACCCTATGCTCGGCATGAGAGGCTGCAGGCTTGGCATTGTATACCCTGAGATATACGAAATGCAGGCCAGGGCCATTTTCCAGGCAGCGGCGCGTTTGATTAAGGAAGGCTGCACCGATGTTATGCCCGAGGTCATGATTCCTCTTGTAGGCGAAGCTGTTGAACTTGCGATTCTCAGAGAGAGAGTCGAGGAAGTTGCAAGACAGGTCCGTGAGGAACAGGGCGTTGAGTTCCCGGTGGTTATCGGCACTATGATTGAGATTCCCAGGGCAGCCCTAACTGCTGATGAAGTAGCAGAGTATGCCCAGTTCTTCTCATTTGGTACAAATGACCTTACACAGACCACCTTTGGGTACTCAAGAGACGACGCCGAGGCGAAGTTCTTGCATAAGTACCTTGCTGACAAGATACTGCCAGATAACCCATTTGCGGTTTTGGACAGAAAGGGTGTTGGCAGCCTTGTTCGGACTGCGGTCGATTTGGGCAGAGGCAAGAGGCCTGATCTGGTAGTGGGGATTTGCGGCGAGCATGGCGGCGAACCTTCGTCAATCGAATTCTTCCACATGGTTGGGCTGGATTACGTATCGTGTTCGCCTTACAGAGTGCCTGTGGCAAGGCTGGCGGCAGCCCATGCGGCTTTGAAACATAGGGCTTGATTGCACTACAAACCGGTTCGATAGTTGCAAGGCTGGTGGCAGTTCATCCGGCTTTGAAACACTCGTAGCCGAACGTTGGAGTTGGTCTTGAACTGAATTCTGAATATCTGAATGTCAAAGGCCCGGGAAACCGGGCCTTTCCTTATAGAGCCTGTATCTCTGTGGAACCTGAATCTCTGTGAAGCCTGAATCTGTATGGAGCCTGAATCCTTGCGGAACCTGGATCTATGTGGAGCCTGAATCCTTGCGGAACCTGTATGTCTGGTTGCAAGATTCACCAAAATCGTTTAGCAGGCAGATCTAACTGTCCGGACCCGCAAACCACGTTTATCCTTCCGCCGAAACCGTTCAGTATACTATTCGTTTCGCTGGGATCTGCCACTTGGCTTTACGGGTTGCGGGGGAACGTACAACCAGCAGTACGTTCTTCCGGGATCTGCACGCCCAGCTTGCGGTTCGTCGTAACACCGTTCAACGGACAGCACGTTCTTTCGGGAACTGCACGCCAGCTTGCGGTTAGGCGCAAACCGTTCAACCGGCAGTACGTTCTTCCGGGATCTGCACGCCCAGCTTGCGGTTAAGCGCAACACCGTACAACCGGCAGCACGTTATTCCGGAACCTGCATGCCCAGCTTGCGGTTAGTCACATAATTTACACATATGGACAGTAAAACCTTCGACCGCCAAGATCGTATATCCTAATGGTAGACTTCTTACCACCCGGATTTCCATTAGTCAGCCCAATACGACCGGTTACGGGCGAATCAGTCCATGGATGACAAATATTTGCGTTGGTTTCCGAATTGTGTATTACCGGAAAACCGGGAAGGGCCTTGCTTTTCCGGTTCCTTCATGCACAGACCAGACTGCAGCAGGACCGGAGAAATGATGCAAGCCACCAGCCAATCATGGCCATCCGGAAGGAAAAAGGCTATCCCATGTACAAAGTAACAGGAATTGATAAATTGACCGAATAATTTGGCGATCCTAGAAGGATTTTCGATTTCAATATCGAATACAGTTTAGGTTGCATTGTCTCAAAGGGATTTACGAGGTGCGAAAAGTGTCGAAGAAGTACTTTAGCGAGGATATCATAACTGAAATTAGGTCAAGGGCTGACATAGTTTCTCTCATCTCTGAGTATGTGAATCTGCGCAAGGCAGGGAGAAGCTACGTTGGGCTGTGTCCTTTCCATCAGGAGAAGACACCTTCCTTTAGCGTGGATCCGGACAAGCAACTGTTTTACTGTTTCGGATGTGGCCAAGGCGGAAACGTGTTTTCGTTTCTGATGAAAATCGCAAACATGAGTTTTCAGGAAACGGTTGAGGAATTGGCAAAAAGGACAGGAGTGCGCCTTCCTGAAGCAAGGCTTAGTCCATTGGAACAAAAGAGAAAGGCAGAGCGTGATGACATACGCAAGGCACTTAGTTTTGCCCTGGGACGGTATAGAGAGATGCTCTTCTCAAGGCAAGGTGTACAAGCCCTCAGCTATTTGGAAAAGCGGGGCCTTTCTCGAGAGACAATTGACCTGTTTCAACTCGGGTACGCTCCTCCTGAGTGGGAGTTTATCACAGCGGGAAGCAAGAAGGCAGGAATTGATGAAAAGTGCTTGGTAAAGGCAGGGTTGGCCGTAGAAAGGGATCAAGGCAGTACCGGAGAGGGGCAACGAGGCAGACAGAGGCGCGGTTGCTACGACCGGTTTAGGAACCGGGTCATTTTTCCGATTTGGAACGCAAATGGCGATCTTGTAGGTTTCGCCGGAAGAGCAGTTGGAGATGACATGCCCAAATACCTGAACTCCTCGGACACACCGCTGTTTCACAAGGGAAGGGAATTGTACGCCCTGAATCTGGCCAAACCGGGTATTCGGAGTAAAGGTAAGGTCTGTGTGATGGAAGGGTATATGGATGTCATAAGCATGTTCCAAAATGGCATTGATTACGCTGTAGCCGGAATGGGCACAGCCTTTTCCAGGGAGCAAGCTAGAACCCTTCTGCTTTTGTGCGACGATGTTGTGCTTTCCTACGACCAGGATGAGGCTGGCAAGAATGCTGTCAGGCGGTGTATCGACATTTTCCGTGAGGCAGGCGGAAAAACCAGGGTTGTGACATTTGAAGGAGCTAAGGATCCAGATGAGTACGTGGCCAAGTACGGGGCAAGCAGATTTGGGGAATTGATAGATCGGGCGGTTCCGGACATCCGGTTTATCTACGAAGAGGCAGCAAAATCCAATGACATTTCCACAGTTGAGGGGAAACTCAAAATAAAGGACATAATGATACCGGTGCTGGCTAGTCTGGAAAGTGAAGTTGAAAGTTCGGCATATACATCAGAGATTTGGCGTGATCTTGACGTACGGAAGGAATCTCTGGATAGGGACGTCGAATTATACAGGCGGAGGTTACAGGAAGCCTCCAGGTATAAAAAGTCAGAAAATAGCAATACTACAAGTTATGACAACCAGTCAAAATCTGGGATTGAAAAGGGGCCTGGAGCAGGCCGTGAAATTGCCCTCGGGCGGCAAAGGGCTGAGGAAGGAATAATCAGGGCGCTTGTAGAAAAACCAGAATTAGCGAAGATGGCAAACGCCCATCTTGGTGACACTGACTTTGAAGACGCCAGGTGTCGTCTAGTGTATGCGAATTTGGAGAACTCCCTTGTATGGATGGAAGATACAGCGATCTCGAACTGGATTGCGGAACTTTGCGCCAAATTTGGACCCGTGGACCAGCCTGAACGCGTATTAATAGATTGTGTGAAGAAACTCAAGGAATTTAGACTGGCTGAGTTGAGGGAAGAGATGAAGCGGGCCCAAGAAGCGCGGGACGAGCGACGACTTTTGACTATTATCAGTGACTATCAGAAATTACTTAAACAGGTGAAGTCCACAAGGGGAGACGACTTTAGTGGTTTCTCCGGAGATTTCCCCGGGAGGGAAGAGGGTTGAAAGACCTGCATACAGGGATGGACGCAATAAAAGAGCTAATTGCGCTTGGACAGGAAAAGGGCTTCTTAACCTATAAGGAAATTGCAGATGCATTGCATGGCCTGGAGATGACAGAAGAACAGATGGACCAGGCCTACAGGGCATTTCAAGATATGGGCGTAGAAGTTGTAAGTGAGAGGCAGTCGGCCTCTGGCGCGTTTAGCTTACGAGGAGGACAAGGAGCAACAGATACGGCTGTACGGAGCCGAGCCGCAAAGCCAATCCCTCTTTCAGACGAAAATGCCGAAGATGAGAGTGCAGATGACACTGAGGAAAACGATTCGGATGAGGCTGAAGATAAGGAAGAAACTACCGATATCGACTTGTCGGTTCCTGAGGGAGTGGCACTGGATGATCCTGTTAGGATGTATTTGAAGGAAATTGGCCGGGTTCCTCTGCTTACGGCTGAGGAAGAAGTAGAGCTGGCAAAGCGTATGGAAATGGGCGAAAAAGAAGCCAAGCAGCGGCTTATCGAGTCGAACTTGCGGCTTGTTGTATCTATTGCCAAAAGATATGTAGGCCGAGGAATGCTTTTCCTAGACCTCATTCAGGAAGGCAATATGGGCCTGATTAAGGCTGTAGAGAAATTTGATTACAGAAAAGGATACAAGCTCAGCACCTATGCGACCTGGTGGATAAGACAGGCTATTACCCGGGCCATAGCCGATCAGGCCAGGACAATCAGGATTCCTGTCCACATGGTTGAGACTATCAATAAGCTGGTCAGGACTTCCCGTCAGTTGCTGCAGGAACTCGGTAGAGAACCGACTGCCGAGGAAATTGCCGAAGAGATGGGAATGACTCCTGAAAAGGTCAGAGAAATTCAGAAGATTGCCCAGGAGCCTGTGTCTTTGGAAACGCCTATTGGCGAGGAAGAAGACAGCCACCTTGGCGACTTCATTGAGGATGTAGACGCTCCCGCTCCTGCCGAGGCGGCATCGTTCATGCTGTTAAAGGAGCAGATTGAGGAAGTACTGGATACCCTCAATGAAAGAGAGCAAAGAGTGTTGAGGCTGCGATTCGGCCTGGATGACGGCAAGGCCCGTACCCTTGAGGAAGTAGGGCGTGAATTCGGGGTTACCCGAGAGCGTATCAGGCAGATTGAAGCCAAGGCCTTGAGGAAACTAAGGCACCCTCAGAGAAGCAAGAAACTCAGGGATTACCTTGTATAGTAAACTAACTGAGTTAAGTGTTTACCATACCAAAGAGGTAACCTATCGGGGATTGGTTGATGTAGTAAGTTAGTGAGTTAGGTATCTACAGCAGGCACGTAGAACGCTGGTTTGAACCTAGACATTCTTCGTACACATGCCCGGGAGTGATTGGCCCGGGCTTGTTTCATTACGCCACTTTTCAGAACCTTGCCAATCATGGGGACACCAGGAGATGTGTGGAGATGAGCGTTCCGCCGGTGGAACGGTTTTGGCTGGGTTGTCAGTTTTGCATACATGCTTTGGGCGAAGTGTGCCAGCGGTGGAACGGTTTGAGCTGGGTCGTCAATTTTACATACATGCTTTGGGCGGAGTGTGCCAGCGGTGGAACGGTTTGAGCTGGGTCGTCAGTTCTGCGACATGTTTTGGGCGGAGCGTTCCGGCGGTGGAACAGTTTGAGTTGGATCGTCAGTTCTGCGGCATGTTTTGGTTGAAGTGTGCCATTGGTGGAACGGATTGGGCTGGGTCGTCAGTTTTGCATACATGCTTTGGGCGAAGTGTGCCGCTGGTGGAACGGTTTTGGCTGGGTCGTCAGTTTTACATACATGCTTTGGGCGGAGTGTGCCACCGGTGGAACAGTTTGAGCTGGGTTGTCAGTTTTGCGGCATGTTTTGGTTGAAGTGTGCCGCTGGTGGAACGGTTTGAGCTGGATCGTCAGTTTTGCATACATGTTTTGCGCTGAGTGTGCCGCCGGCACACCGCTTCTAGCCAACGTGTCGGGTGGGATAGACACTAATTTGCGGCCATGGAGATCCTACGTATGCAGAAATGATATAATCGACAGTGTATGCAAGGGCAGGCGGTATTGCTGAGATGGGAGGGTGCCAATTCAATGAATGATACCGAGACTGTACGTCTGGGCGACAAGGCTAGAGACGCAGGTGAAGGCCTGGAGTGCCGGAATAACAAGGGTGAGTCGCGATCTTCCACTTTACAGGCAGCCCCATTGCTTCAAATCTTCCTTAGTTTTCTTAAGATTGGCGCCTTTACCTTCGGCGGAGGATGGGCCATGGTGCCCTTGATTCGAAAAGAACTTGTGGACAGGCAGGGGTGGCTTGAGGATTCGGAATTTGTGGATATTCTGGCCATAGCTCAAAGCGGGCCCGGCCCGATTGCAATTAACACATCTGTACTGTGCGGTTACAAGATGAGAGGGGTACCTGGCTCCCTAATCGCTACCCTCGGGTCAAGCCTCCCGTCTTTCCTCATCATCCTGATTGTTGCTAATTTCTTCCTGAGAATCAGGGATTCAAAAGCCGTTGAGGCAATTTTCAAAGGTATGCGTCCGGCTATCTTCGGGTTGCTGATTTCGGCCGTTTGGCAAGTTGGCAAGAAGTCAATCAAGAACAGGAAGGATATAGTGTTTGCAGTTGCCGGTGCAGCACTTCTTCTGTTTCTGAAGATAAATCCGATCTTCGCTGTCTTGATATCAGCAATAAGTGGAATCATCTACGGATTGGCAAAACGTTCAAGGGTTGACCAGGAGATTACCAAGACGGGTCGATAGGTGGCAACTAACCAAGGGTTAACCAGGGGATTACCAAAACGGATCACCAGACCGGCAACCAACTGGAAAGCGAGATGATGTCAGAAATGGGTTCGGCATTGATTGACCTTTTTGTGTCATTTTTCAAAGTAGGCGCCTTTGCTTTTGGCGGAGGTTACGCAATGATCCCCTTGATTTCCAGGGAGGTTGTGAGCACGCGGGGCTGGCTTGACATGGCAGAGTTCATTGATGTCATAGCAATATCCCAGGGTACACCGGGCCCTATAGCCATAAATTCGGCCACGTACGTAGGCTTTAAGGTTGCCGGAGTGTTAGGTTCCATAATGGCAACATTCGGTGTAGTACTGCCGTCGTTTATCATAATGATGATTCTAGGAAGGCTCTTTTTGAAATACAAAGAAGTACCTGTTGTCAGAGACATGCTTTCAGGCATCAGGCCTATTGTGGCGGCGCTGATTCTTTCGGCTGCCCTATCAGTTTTTCCCACGTCTGTTACAGGGGTGGTTCCTGCCATTATATCTGCTGCGGTGATTGTGGCCATCCTTGTCTTCAACATTGATCCGATACTGCTGCTGGTGTTGTCAGGGGTTCTGGGGTTAGTGATGTACATGTGAACGCGATATGTATCTAGAAAGCTCATCTCGTGGATACAATTTCTAGGTTAGTGACGTATATGTGAAGACCAGAATCCTGTAGTTTTCTGCCCGCAAGTCTACCGAAACCTTATTATGATCTGGGCTCGATCTCCACATGGCCGAGCAGGACTGGTAATCATGCTAAGCACTGTTTTTAAGAGCGTGTAGGGCGGTATCAAGACCACTGCCAGCTATGTGTGTAGGTGTACCCATTATCCCCCCCGGTTTCCGAGTGATCCGGCACAAACATTGGGAATACTGTTCCCATAGCGTTATAATATGGAAGAGTCACATACATACATCGGGAGGTAGTTGGAATGGCGAGAATCGGTATTAACGGCTTTGGGAGCATAGGCAGGCGGTTTCTTAGGGCCTCAAAGCGAGTGAAAGATATTGACATAGTGGCGGTTAACGATCTGACAGACCCCGGTACCCTCGCACATCTTCTGAAGTACGATTCAAACTACGGTACTTTCAATGAGGATGTAAAGGCAGAACTCGATGGATTCTACGTAGGCGGTAAGAAAATCAAGGTGTTCTCGGAAAGAGAACCAGGCAACATTCCGTGGAAAGACATGGGTGTTGACATCGTGCTTGAATCCACGGGCCGTTTTACCCAGAAAGAGAAGGCTGTTGCCCACATAGAATCAGCAGGGGCCAAGAAAGTCGTGATTTCCGCTCCGGCAAAGGGCGAAGATTTGACTATTGTCATGGGTGTCAACCAGGATAAGTATGATCCTTCAAAGCACCACGTGGTTTCCAACGCGTCATGCACTACTAACGGGCTTGCTCCTGTAGCCAAGGTTTTGGATGAGAATTTCGGCGTTGAAAAAGGCCTTATGACCACAATTCACGCATATACAAATGACCAGGTCACTTTGGATTTCCCCCACAAGGACCTTCGTAGAGGAAGAGCGGCAGCACTTAACATAATTCCAACCACAACCGGCGCAGCTAAAGCAGTTGCCCTGGTTCTTCCTCAGTTGAAAGGCAAGTTTAACGGAATGGCATTCAGAGTGCCCACACCTACTGTTTCAGTCGTGGACCTGACCTGCCAGGTATCCAAATCATGCAGTGTAGAAGATGTTAACAAGGCATTTGAAGCGGCAGCAGGAAATGAACTCAAGGGTATTCTCGGTGTTTCCTACGAGCCACTGGTCTCAATGGACTACAAAGGAATGCTTGAATCATCCGTGGTAGACGCTCTTTCTACCCAGGTAATAGGCGACAATCTTGTAAAAGTGATTGCCTGGTACGACAACGAGTGGGGTTATTGTGAGCGACTTGTCGACCTGATTTCGTACATGATTTCCAGGGGAATATAAGCGATCTCATAGGTGCATAAGCAGAGTGCACCAGCGGGCACACAAGTGTCCAATAGCGGCAATTTTGTCCGGGGGCAGCAAGTGTTCATGTTGTACGAACTGCCAGAAGCATGGGCTGCCGAGTTTTCAGCCATACCGAAGGCTCGGCAGTGAAGGATCTACTAGATCTGCATACCAGTAGTGAACAGTAAGGAGGTAACACCGGTGCCAAAGGCCACTGTAAGGGATGTGGACTTAGCCGGCAAAGTTTGTTTTTGCCGTGTGGACTACAATGTTCCAATGAAAGGCTCGGAAATTGCAGATGATACGCGAATCAGGGCGTCTCTTCCGACTATTAAGTACCTAGTGGATAAGAATGCAAAGATTCTTCTTGCATCCCACTTCGGACGGCCGAAAGGCAAGGTAGTAGACAGCCTCAGGCTTGACCCTGTGGCAAGCAGGCTTTCTGAACTCCTTGGAGTGGAAGTCAAGAAACTTGACGACTGCATTGGCGAAGAGGTGGAGAGGGCAGTTTCCGATATGAAGCCTAAGGACGTTGTGCTTTTGGAAAACGTCCGTTTTCACCCTGAAGAAGAGAAAAACGACAGAGAATTCGCCAGGGAATTGGCTTCTCTGGCAGACATATTTGTGAATGATGCTTTTGGAGCAGCACACAGGGCTCATGCGTCAACAGCCGGGATAGCCGAGTTCATACCTGCCTATGCAGGGCTTCTCATGGAGAAGGAAGTGGAGGCCCTAGGCAAACTCCTTTCAAACCCTGAGCGCCCTTTTGTAGCCATTATCGGAGGAGCCAAGGTATCGGACAAACTGGGAGTGCTTGAAAACCTTCTGGATGAAGTTGATATCCTGCTCATTGGAGGCGGTATGGCTAATACGTTCCTGCTTGCCAAGGGGCATGATATGGGCAAGTCCCTGACCGAGCCTGACAAGGCCGGGGAAGCCTTGAGAATCATGAAAAAGGCAGAGGATGTAGGGAAGAAACTGCTTCTTCCTGTGGATCTGGTTGTAGCCGAAAAGCCTGAGGCAGGGGCGGAGGTACAGGTTGTCAGGCCTGACAGCGTTCCTGAGAATACTATGGCACTCGATATTGGCCCTGAAACCCGAAAAGAGTTCTCGGAAGAGATATCGCGGTCAAAGACTGCGTTTTGGAATGGCCCCATGGGCGTATTTGAAGTGGAGCTTTTCCGCGGGGGTACTCTTGAGATTGCCGGCGCCATAGCCCATGTCGATGGGTTCACAGTAGTAGGAGGCGGAGATTCACTGGCTGCTGTGGAGGTATCCAGGTACGCAGATAGAATCAGCCACCTATCTACCGGAGGCGGCGCTTCTCTTGAATTCCTTGAGGGCAAGGACCTTCCCGGGGTAAAGTGCCTGGTTGAACGATAATTAAGATTACACCGGAATATTCCGCTTTCGCCTGAGCCGGGGATATGGACGAGTGTGGGTACCTCTGGTGATGGCGGAAGTGGAATGGTCCGGATCAATGTTTAGGGAGAGTTAAAATGCGAAAACCTCTTATTGCTGCAAACTGGAAGATGAACAAAAACATCGGCGAGGCCATGTCTTTTGCCGGGGCATTCGGTGAGATACTTTTTGACAGGTTTCAGGAAGATGACATGCCTGTTGACGTGCTAGTTTGTCCCCCGTTTCTGGGCATTCCTGCACTTTGCGCAGTGTTTTCCGAAAAGCCTGTAAGTATAGGTGCTCAGAATATGTACTGGAAGGAGAAAGGCGCGTTTACCGGCGAGATTTCTCCTGTAATGCTAAAGGATGCAGGATGTTCTTTTGTGATAATCGGCCATTCGGAAAGGCGGCACATTTTCGGAGAGACTGATGCAGAGGTGGCCGAGAAAGTACGGTCTGCCCTTGATCATGGTTTGAACCCGGTGATTTGCGTTGGCGAGACCCTTGAAGAAAGAGAGCAAGGCCAGACAAACGACGTTACATCGGGCATGGTTAAAGCAGGTTTTTCAAAGGTTAAGCCTGAGGAAATCTCCTCGGTTGTCGTAGCCTATGAGCCTGTCTGGGCCATTGGGACTGGTAAAGAAGCCAAGCCCGACGATGCAGCAGATGTGATATCCAACATACGCAAGACAGTAGACAGCCTGTTTGGCAAAGGAGCGTCGGACAGCCTTAGAGTCCTCTACGGCGGCAGCGTAAAGTCAGCCAATATCCGTTCCTTCATGGTCAAAGAAGACATAGACGGCGCCCTGGTAGGCGGAGCAAGCCTCGACCCAGAAGAGTTCTTCAAGATCATCGAGGCAGCGCACAAAGCCAAACGCTGAAACGCGGGGACGGTTCTAGCGTTTCACGCTGTTGCCAGAACCGGGAGGTTTAGCGCCTATGAAACACCGGGACGGTTCTAGCGTTTCACGCTCTTCCCAGAACCGGATGTTGGGCGCTACAGAGGGCGAGACATTGTTCTAACAACTTCACGTTTGCTGTAGAGCAATAACGTACGATGCACTCAAGTTTTCAGTACCCGTTGCGGAGGAATAAACGTGGCAAGGCCAAAACCTGTAGTCCTGGTAATACTTGACGGATGGGGGCTTTCAGACAAGGCTCCTACTGCAGTAACCCAGGCAAATGTAACGAATTTCAGGACTCTTACGGAGAAATACCCAAACACATGCCTGGAAGCGGCAGGAGAAGCGGTAGGGCTCATGCCCGGCCAGATGGGAGACTCAAATGTCGGCCACTTGAATATCGGAGCAGGCCGGATAGTATACCAGGACCTTGTAAGAATATCCAATGACATACAAACCGGAGCCTTTTTCCGTAACAACGTCCTGCTAGAGGCCGTAGATAATGCAAAGAATAACGGCACAGCCCTTCATCTTATGGGCCTTCTTTCTGACGGCGGTGTCCACAGCCACCAAGAGCACCTTTATGCAATTCTCGACCTCGCAAGGTCCAGGGGCCTCGATACAGTATTTGTCCACGCCTTTCTCGACGGGCGGGACGTTCCACCCAAGTCTGCTGCAATCTACCTGCAAAGCCTGGAGCAAAAAATCAAAGAATCAGGCGTAGGGCGAATTGCCTCTATAACCGGCCGGTATTATGCAATGGACAGGGATAAACGTTGGGACCGGACACAAGCCGCCTACGACATGCTGACCCTGGGAACAGGGAGAGCCGCCTCGGGTTGGCGGGAGGCACTGGACATTGCCTATGAAAAGGGCGAAACTGACGAGTTTGTGTATCCAACTGTCATCGAAGAAACAGCCGCCCCTGCCCTTGTAAATGACGGCGATTCCCTGGTATTTTTCAACTTCAGGGCAGACAGGGCACGGCAGATTTCACATGCGTTTTGCGACCAGGACTTCTCCGGTTTTTCGCGCAAGAAGCACCCTAAGATTCTCTTCGCCGGCATGCTCCGGTACGAAGAAGATCTAGGCGGCCTGTATGCTTACAACCCTTTGGTTTTAAACAACACCCTGGGCGAAGTGGTTTCAAAGGCAGGGCTCAGCCAGCTTCGCATTGCTGAAACCGAAAAATACGCCCACGTAACCTTCTTTTTCAACGGTAAAAAGGAAGAGCCGTTTCCAGGGGAAGACAGGTATCTCGTTCCTTCGCCAAAGGTTGCTACATATGATCAAAAGCCTGAGATGAGTGCCTTTGAAGTCACTAAAGAGGCAATCAGGCGTATTGAGAGCGAAAAGTATGATCTGGTGATTCTGAATTACGCCAATCCTGACATGGTGGGCCATACCGGATGCTATGATGCGGCCAAGCAGGCCCTTGAATCAGTCGATGAGTGCCTTGGGAAACTGCTTTCGTCAGTCATCAGTAGCGGTGGGGTAGCCCTGGTCATTGCCGACCACGGCAACGTTGAGGAACTGGCAGAACCCATCATTGGTGACACAACAGCGGGTACCGGTAGCCACACATACCATACATCCAACAAGGTCCCGTGCATACTGGTGGCCCCCAATAAGGGGCGAGATCAGGCGGATACAGATGAAGCCTATGAGATAATCATAGATGGAAAGGCTGTAAAGGGGCTCAGGCAAGGTATTTTGTCAGACGTTGCCCCCACCCTGTTGGAAATCTTAGGTATTGAGAAACCTCCTGAAATTGATAGGAGAAGTCTGATAATATACGGGTGATCCTGAGTCTGAAGTCAGGTGTCAGGTGCCTATAGATGAACACGAATATATAGATAGGTACGAGTATAGTCGGGCACTAGTATATAGACAGGCAATAGGATAATGGATGCTTCTCATAGTCGTTTGCCTGCACCTTGGCGGGTCCCGACAGTTTTGACGGGTTTTGACGGTTTCTGAGTGAGAATGGAGTGATTAGCAATGGCCACAATCATAGATGTTAGAGCAAGACAGATTCTTGATTCCCGGGGCAATCCTACAGTCGAAGCAGATGTACTGCTTAGCGACGGTTCTATGGGGCGCGGAATGGTGCCTTCAGGCGCATCAACGGGGACCTACGAGGCTCTTGAACTCCGAGACGGCGACAAAGCCTTCCTCGGCAAGGGCGTGAAGAAGGCCGTATCAAATGTGGTGAACGTAATTGGGCCTGAGATAATTGGCCGCGATGCTTCAAACCAGCAGGATATTGACTATGCAATGATAAAACTGGACGGGACTCATAATAAGTCCAAACTGGGAGCCAACGCTATTTTGGCAGTTTCGATGGCAGTCACAGCCGCAGCAGCCGAGTCAGCAGGCCTTCCTTTATACAGGTACCTCGGCGGTATCCAGGCAAGGATTCTGCCTGTGCCGTTCATGAACATCCTTAACGGTGGAAAACACGCTGACAACAACGTAGATATTCAGGAGTTTATGATAGTGCCTTCAGGCGCAGGTTCGTTTTCAAGCGCTGTCCAGATGGCGGCTGAGATTTACCACTCGCTGAAGGCAGTTTTGAAGTCCAAGGGCCATTCCACTGCAGTCGGCGACGAAGGTGGTTTTGCCCCTGACCTGAAGTCAAATGAGGAAGCACTGGAACTTCTGACAAATTCAATTCGCAAAGCAGGGTACAGGCCGGGTGCAGATTGCCATTTGGCTATTGATGCTGCTGCTTCTGAGTTCCACAAAGATGGAAGGTACATACTTGCCGGTGAAAACTGGACAGGATCTGCTGCTGATCTGGTTGAAAAGTACAGTTCTTGGGCAAAATCATATCCAATAATATCCATAGAAGACGGACTCTTTGAAGATGATTGGGAGGGCTGGGTATTATTGACCAGGGCTTTAGGCGACAAGATTCAGATTATCGGCGACGACCTTTTCGTAACCCAGAAGGAGAGAATCGAGAAGGGAATTGCCATAGGAGCCGGGAACTCGGTCTTGATCAAGTTGAACCAGGTTGGGACAGTTACTGAGACTCTGGAGTCGATTCAGGCTGCCGGAGATGCCGGGTACAGGTGGCTAATTTCCCACAGGTCGGGCGAGACTGAGGATTCGTTTATTGCAGATTTATCAGTTGCTACTGCCAGCGGGCAGTTAAAGACAGGCGCTCCTTGCCGCAGTGAGCGGGTGGCAAAGTACAACCAGTTGATTAGGATAGAAGAAGAACTGGGTTCGGCTGCTGTGTATGGCGGAACCAGGCGTTAGTACTTGGAAGCATGTGCGAGAATCATGGATTACGCCTGATTGCGCCTGATGAAAGTAGACTTGATTCAGGACAGGGTGTTACAATCTGATAGTCAGGGTTTTCGGGGAGAGAGGTGAAGTGGGTGGAGACTGCTGTTAGGGTTGTTCACTGGATCGTAACCATAGGCCTTATTGCAGTTGTGGTGCTGCAGCCCGGCCGAAGCGCAGGCCTTGGCCTCATGGGAGGCGGAATGGAAGGCTTTGCAGGCCGTAAGAAGAAAGGCCTCGAGGCTTTGTTCTCGAAATTGACTGTTTATCTTGCCGTGGCGTTTATGGCCACTTCCATAGCACTAGCATTTATCAGGCGTTGAGATTCACAACTGGGAACTGGGATTAGGCCAATTGCGTTCGACATTAATTGAGATCTGCAATTGAGGCCGGCAATTAACATTCACAGTTGTGGGCTCACAGTTGAAAGGAGTATATGGACCATGATGAACTCAGGGTGGGCAGTAGCAGCACCTGTAGCAGGAGTAGTGGCGCTGCTGTTCGCCGTATTTCTTCGTTCACGAGTAGCAGCATATGATTCGGGTTCGAAGGACATGAAGGATATAGCTCACGCTATACACGAAGGATCAATGGCTTTTCTAAGCAGGGAATACCGTTCACTGGCAATATTCGTAGTTGTAGTCGCAGTCATCATATTCATTGCAGGGTATTTTACCCCGGCTGAGGCTATGAGGCCTGAAACTGCTATTGCTTTCATCCTCGGTGCAGTAACCTCGGCTCTTGCAGGTTTTATCGGTATGACTACTGCCACTATGGCTAATGTACGGACAACCCAGGCGGCCAAGAAGGGGACTGTAAGTGCCCTTGACGTTGCCTTTTCAGGCGGTTCGGTTATGGGAATGACTGTTGTCGGCCTGGGACTGGTCGGCCTAGGAATTGTGTATTTTCTGTTCGGAAATCCGAACGATCCCGCTTCATTTGGAGTCATAAACGGTTTTGCATTCGGAGCCAGCTCTATCGCTTTGTTCGCCAGGGTAGGCGGCGGAATCTACACTAAAGCTGCAGACGTAGGTGCAGACCTTGTAGGTAAAGTAGAGGCCGGTATTCCTGAGGACGATCCCAGGAACCCTGCGGTTATAGCTGACAACGTTGGAGACAACGTTGGTGATGTGGCCGGAATGGGCGCAGACCTTTTTGAGTCCTATGTAGGCTCTATCATTGCCGCGATGGCAATGGGTGTTTTGATGAAAGACCCCAATAAGGCTTTGATCGCCATTATCCTGCCACTCTTGGTGGCTGCAGGCGGTATTGTTGCATCAATACTCGGTACTTTCTTTGTTAGGGCAAGGATGTCCCACCCGTCAACAGCGTTAAGAGTAGGATCTTTTTCGTCCAGCATAATGGTACTGGCTATCGTATACGGAATAGTGTCATACACCACCGGTGCGTCCACCCTTTTCTGGCCGGTTCTGGCCGGTGTAGTTGCCGGGGTGCTTATAGGCCTCATGTCTGAGTACTATACTTCTGCAGATTACGGCGCAGTGAAGTCTATTGCTGAAGCTTCAAAGACCGGCCCGGCCACTAACATTATTCAGGGCCTGGCTGTTGGTATGAAGTCTACGGCAGTTCCGGTTATTCTGGTCGCACTTGCAAGTTTGGTGGCGTACCGGTTCGGAGATGCAAGCGGATTCGGCGGCCTCTATGGGATCGCACTGGCTGCAGTAGGAATGCTTTCGACTACAGGCATGACTGTTTCTGTTGACGCCTACGGGCCTATCGCAGATAACGCAGGTGGTATTGCTGAGATGACTCACCAGGAGAAGGGCGTAAGGGAGATCACTGATGCCCTTGACTCTCTAGGAAATACCACTGCTGCACTGGGCAAAGGTTTTGCCATAGGTTCTGCGGCACTTACTGCCTTGGCTTTGTTCTCAGCCTACTCACAGGCTGCAGGGCTTACTTCTATCGACGTTTTGAACGCCAATGTTATCGCAGGGCTGTTGATTGGCGGAATGCTGCCATTCTTGTTTTCGGCCATGGCAATGGAAGCCGTTGGCAAGGCTGCGTTCCAGATGGTTGAGGAAGTTAGAAGGCAGTTCAGGGAAATCAAAGGAATCATGGAAGGAAAAGCCCGTCCTGATTACGCAAGGTGTGTAGACATTTCAACAGTAAGCGCCCTCAAGCAGATGACTGTGCCCGGGCTTCTGGCAGTGGCGGCACCTCTGTTTATAGGCTTTACTCTCGGCAAAGAGGCTCTTGCAGGACTTCTGGCAGGTAGTTTAGTTTCAGGCGTTCTCATGGCGATTTTCCTTGCTAACTCAGGCGGGGCCTGGGACAATGCCAAGAAGTACATCGAAGCCGGAAACCTTGGCGGAAAAGGAACTCCTACTCATGCTGCAGCAGTCGTAGGCGACACAGTCGGAGATCCTTGCAAGGACACTGCCGGGCCTTCCTTGAACATATTGATCAAGCTCATGAGCATTGTGTCTTTGGTGTTTGCTTCGCTGTTCAGGTAAGTTCGGTTCGTGGATTGGCAGTAGATTGAGCACGATCCGATTGTGAGCCGGTTAGGGCCGGGCCAGGGTTGGTTACCAGGATTTGAGCGTGTTAATCCAGTGTCCAAGGGAACCTTACATGCAGCAACCAAATGAGGTTTCTTTGGACACTTTTGCCCTAGACTCGAAATTGGTTTAAGTGGCTATAGATGAAAGTAGGTCGCAAGCCTGGGTAGGCCAGTTAGCCGGGGCGGAAGGCAGGTAGGCCGGAAGCCCGGGCCGGGTGGGCCAGGGGCCCATGTAGGTAGAAGCCTGAGTAGGTTGAGCCTGATTGGTTGAAGCCTGAGTAGGCATAAGCCTGATTAGGCTGAGCCCGGTTAGGTCAGAGGACACGTGCCATACGAAAGGAGATGTTGTTTTGACCAGAGACGAACTTGCTGCTGAAGTATCAAAAAGGATAACTACAAAGAATCTGTTCAAGCATATCCTCGCAGTGGAAGCCGTAATGAGGCGGCTCGCCAGGCATTTTGGAGAAGATGAAGAAAGATGGGGAGCAGCTGGCCTTTTGCATGATATTGACTATGAAGAGACAAAGAACGACCATCATGCCCACAGCATCAAATCAGGTGAAATCGCGGCTGAACTGGGCTTTGATGAAGAAATTGCCGATGCGGTCAAGGCCCACAACGAGATTCACGGCCTTCCCAGGGAGACCAAAATGGCGAAAGCCCTGTATTCGGCTGATCCGTTAACCGGACTCATCGTAGCTTCTGCGCTGATTTCGCCGAAGAAGAAACTGTCAGGCATTGATACCGATTTTGTTTTTAATAGAATGGGAGAAAAGTCCTTTGCCAGAGGCGCTAACCGTGATATTATCAGGGCCTGTTCAGAATTGGGGCTCTCAGTTACAGAGTTCATATCTCTCGGCCTTGAGGCAATGCAGGGGATTTCGAAGGAACTGGGGTTGTAAGCTCGCGGGCACTTATCTAATGGCATATTCGTTTCATGATAGGCTGTATTGGTATAGGTTGTGTTGTTGGTTCGAGTAAGAGTATTTCGGAGTGAACTTGGCGTGAAAAAGGGCGACAATGTAAAAGTAGTGGTTCAGAACAGAAAAGCCAGACATAACTACATTATCGAAGAGACAGTGGAGGCTGGCATTGCCCTCATTGGGACTGAGGTAAAGTCGCTCCGTTCAGGCAGGGCCAGCCTCCAGGATAGCTATGCTGAGATAGCCGGCTCCGGTGTGTTTCTGCAAAATGCCCACATAGACCAGTATGAGCCGGCGTCCCGCTTTAACCACGATCCAATGAGGCCCAGGCGCCTGCTTCTTCACAAGAGCGAGATAAGGCGGCTTGCATCAAGGGTGGTTCAGAAGGGATATACCCTTGTTCCCCTATCTATCTACTTCCGGGATGGCAAAGCTAAGGTTGAACTGGCCCTGGCTCGTGGCCGGAAAACATACGATAAGCGCGAGGCCATTAAGGAAAGGGATATTGAGCGTGAGAGCCAGCGGGTTTTAAGGGGCAGACGGGATTATTGATGTATGTATCCTGCGCCGGCGCTGCATGGGATCTCAACATCGCAGACTGCATCATTCAGCGTGCTGTGACCGGCAGAACAAACACGGACTATCTGTATGTTCTTGATCTCACAGGGGATGCTGTGAAGATATCCAGGGCAGAGATTCCCAGAGCCGAGTACGGCCCAAGCGTATCTCCATCAGGTGAGTATGTGGCCATGAAATACAAGATATCGGATTCTGAGTGGGAGATTGTAAGGTATAGATTTTTCAGGCTGTTACTTTTGGAGAAGAAGTGGCTTGAGGTCACTTCTTCGGGGGGATGCGCTTGAGCGTCAGTGTTGAGATTACTTTACCTGGTAACAGCAGCTCGGCGAGTTCAAAAGCGCACCGTCCGTTTAAGTGTTCTCTGCTTATGCTGTTCACATGGTTACGCACCATGAAGATTTGTGTTTGTGTAAGTCTTGCAAAACTACTGCTTTTGGGCAAGATCCTCCGGATTTCCACATGCGATTTTTCTACACCCGGCTTTTGCCAGGAAGCTTCGCATAAGCGGAGTTATCAGCAGATCCAGTTCCTCAAGCTCAGTGTCGGTAAGATTAATCCCTGCCCGCGACTCGCTAAGCGTCGTACGGCAGGTCTTTTCGGCCAGCCGGGCATCGTATACTTGTTTTAACTCGAAGCACTTACGAAAGCCCTCACAGCCGTTGCAGATATAGAGTGGCCGTTTTAGTTTGGGACACAATCGGGGTTCAAATTCAAGGCAGCGTTCATTGCAGTGTACAGTAGCGCAATATTGGTAAAGATCTACCAGGCAATTCGGATACCTGCTGCACAGGCCTTGTACAGAACAGGTTTGGCGTTTCGTGCATATGTTTAATCAGTTTCCCGAAGTTCTTTGGCTGCACGCGGGTAAGATTACGCTGTACTTCCTTTGATACCGTGCTTGGATCTTTGCCAAGCCGTTGCCCAATTTCCTTGAATGTCTTTTCTCCAAGAAGTTCTTCCTGGATAATGCAACGGTCATCCACAGTTAGGTGCTTGTGTTTTCTGTTTTCATTCGGACTGTTGTAAATTCCTGAGAGCGATGCTAGAATTACCATTGCAGAATGTAACACGGTATCATATTGGATTTGCCACAATTTGTGATTTGACCTTACTTCGTACCTAAGGACGCAATCTCTATAGTAGAAAACGCTTTCCTCAGCCAATATGCAGAATTGGCAATTACCTGTTGTCGACAGACAGTGCTAATGCACAGCAAACCGAGTAACAAGGCTCTAGTGCTTGCTTGTGGCAGTACAGGAAAGAGAAGGGGGGGAGATATAGATGGCAAACATTGTAGAGTATATTCATAGCACCTGTACCGACCCTAGTTTGGATCCATCAGGTTTCATTAGGGTTGAAGTGGAATACGATAAAGGAGGCAACAATCGAATATCGTGTTTCCTCAACATCGATTCAGGATGCGGTCACGACGGCATGTTATACGACTACTATTTATACGTTGGAGCCCAGGGCAAATACGGACCAGGTGGCGAAGAATGGGAAGACTCCGAGCAGATTAGTCAGCCGATGGTATACAGCATTGATTACGGAGTATCGAGAACAGACAATTTTGGTGCAACCTCGTATCCGTGGGTTGGATGGCTAGCATTCAAAGATACAGTAATTATCTACGGTACATTTTCATCCCATACTGTACCTTCAATATCATGCACTTTTCCAAGGACTGAAATAGCTCTAGAGTAACTAAACCATGCGGACATATATCAGGCAGGCTAGCTTCGAACTCTATTTTAACCAATATGGTCGAAATGGTTCAATGTGGAGGTGACTTGCATGTTCAGCTTCCGCCTGCAGTGGTATCGTGTAGGCGCGGTAGGGATTCTATGTATCACTCTCTTTATCGTATGTGCTGGATGCTCTAAAACTGAATACGCTCAGGAGAAAATGTCTGTTGTTTGGGAGACAAAGGTGTCCGCTGAATACGTTTGGGTGGATTGTATGGACACGGGCGCGGCACAGATTGAACTTGAACCACACCATAAAGTTAATGTGCGTCCGAAAATATATGTCGACCCATCGGGCACGCAGCATCCAGAACCAGATTTGTCACAATTTGTTAGCGATGATTGGGATCGTTCCGGTTTCAGGCCGCTTCCAGACAGATCAGGTTGGATAGCAATTGATCACGACGAGCCTGTTGGATACGCCTATATTCGGGAATTAGAAGGTGGTGGAACCGCCACAGGTTCATGCACTGTTAGACTTAATTATGGCTTGAGGAAGATAAATCGGGAAGGCCAAGTAGAGTGGGAGAGATCCAGTCTTGCCGAATTGCATATTATCCGTGCGGACAATTCCATTATCTGTTCCTATGGCAAGGATCCTGCGGTACTCAAGGACATAAACCGTGAACAGATGTTTTCAGATGAATATGCAAAAGCAGTATTAGAGAAATACGCAGAGAGCCCCAATGTTGTGCAGGTTCTTGATGGAGCGACAGGAACAAGCCAGGCGAGGTTTGAGGTTCACAATAGTCTGACTCCCATTAGTTTTCTTGAAGAAAGCATGTTTTTCGAAGGGCCGATTGTTGTGGCCGAGGAACGGAATGATGATGAGATACGTCGTCTGGCCATATTTTCTGCGGCAGACGGTGAGAAAGTGCTGATGGCGGATTGGCGGGAAGTGTTTCCTAACATCAATGCGACGCAGGCACTTGTTTTTCGCGAAGGGATAGTGGTTGCAGGTGATAACGGTTCAGTGTCTCTCTTGAATCATGAACTGGATATTCTCTGGACTGAATTTCCAAAAGGTGCTAAGAATAATGCAAATGCACGACTTCAACTGTTGGAATCGTCAGGTGCCAAAAGGGTTGCTGTTGCAACTCGTTTCACACCGGTTATTCTCTCACCTTTAGACACAGAGGATAGCCAGACTCAACTTACTGTTTTTGATGGCAATGGAAACACGCTAGTCACTCATGGCGGCTTAAGGGAGCCAATTGACTGTATTATATCAGGGAAAGTAATAGCTACTGCGAAGACCGGCAGAACAAACACGGACTATCTGTATGTTTTTGATCTCACAGGGGATGCTGTGAAGATATCCAGGGCAGAGATTCCCAGAGCCAAGTACGGCCCAAGCGTATCTCCATCAGGTGAGTATGCGGCCATAAAATACAAGATATCGGATTCTGAGTGGGAGATTGTAATGTATAGATTGGAAGGGGTGCAGTAGGCGTCGTGTTGTAAATTCCTGAGAATCATGCTAGAATCGTCATTGCACAGTTGATTAGTGCATTATTGCATCATCATTACGGGGGCGATATAGGTTCGACGTAGGTAGTCGGGTTTGAGCAGCGAGCATGGGAGCCGTGCCCATTAAAGCGGCAAGCATATAACTGCTAACACAAATTACGCACTGGCTGCTTAATTAAGCAACCACGGTACCAGGGAGAAAGCTTCCCTATCTCTGAGTTACCGTCATTAGGGAAGATACCTGTAAGGGGATGCTCGGGACCTTCCAGGGAATCCAATTCTGAGCTGGCGAGAGAAGAAGCCCGCTTCGGGGCGCCTTACCTTGCGAGACTAAATCCGAAGCTACGCTCGTAGAGACTGAAACCGGGTTGCTTGCGGACGAGGGTGCAATTCCCTCCGCCTCCACCAAACGATAATGAAATAGAAGTAACTGAACCCTCGCGTCTTAGCCTTTTGTTTTTCTAACTTCACGCACTGTATTCGGACCATTTTGCATACTTGGGAGTTGCAGCATGGAATTAAGGTTGAAATTCAATGAAGATGCAACCAATTACGATAGATGGCGGCCGGTATATGTCCCTGAATTGTTTGATGCCATTATTGAATACTCAAATCTGGATGATACCAAAAGAGCACTTGAAGTTGGCATTGGAACCGGTCAGGCTACTTTACCCATTTTGATGACCGGATGCAAGGTAACTGCTGTTGAAATTGGTAAAGAGCTGGCTGAGTATTCACGGCGGAAGTTCTCGGGATTCCGCAATTTTGAAGTCGTTAATGTTGATTTTGAGAGTTTCCATGGGGATAGCAATACATATGACCTGATTTATTCTGCAACCGCTTTTCACTGGATACCGGAAGAGATCGGCTATCCAAAGGCTTTTGACCTGTTGAAACCCGGCGGTACTTTGGCTCTGTTCTGGAATCATCCCTTTGTAAATCGTAGTGACGATATGCTTCATGCAGAAATTCAAGAAATCTACAGCAAATACAGACCAACAGGTGATAAGCCACTTGTTGAGTTTAATGAAAGCAGCTGTAAGAAGGTTACGGATACGCTTGAAAGTCATGGATTCAGTAATGTTACGTTCAGACTGTTTTACCAGACCCGGACTGTGTCTTCGCGAGATTATATTGGTTTGTTGAACACTTATTCTGATCATAGATCTTTGGAGGAGAACATAAAAAACGGTTTGGAATGTGGGATAGTATCGGCAATAGACAAGTCTGGCGGCAAACTTAATATTTACGATACGATGGATTTGCACTTAGCGCAGAAAATTCGGCTTTAAGGGTATGCATTCCCCAAGAAGGTGACCTTGCAAAAATATGTGAGCACACCGTGGTGTGAAACGCGCGAACCGTCCCCGCGTTTCAGGAACGATGAAACGTTAGGATCGTCCCCAAAGCTCAGAGTGTGGAACGCGCGAACCGTCCCCGCGTTCCAAAAGCTCCCCTAAAAATGAGTAGGGGGCTTGATTGCCCCCTACTGGAAGTGTATCCGGATAATGCCGGATGCTATTTGATCAGGTGCAGTGTATCCCTGAGGATTATCTGCAGCTGGCCGATAATGAGTGACAGGTACGCCATGGTGATTGAACCGTATGCAGAACCAAAGGCTATCATCAGAGCATAGCGTCCGAGCTTGGAGCCTGATGCCAGCACGTTTGAATCCTTTCGTATGGTAAAGATGAAATACCATATGACCAGGACCACTACTGCGAAGTAGATTACGTTGTTGATGCTGTCAAGCCGGATGAACGTGTTGAACAGCTGCGGCATATAGGTTGCCGGGTTAAAGGCCAGGAAGTTCCCTGCGCCGTAACCAATCCAGAACCCCATAGTTATTCTTGCGAGCCACTCGTAGCCTTTAATAAACCGGAAGTATATCAGACATCCGATAACAGCCGGAATAAGAAGGCTCCAGCGGCCGTTGCCTATGATCTCGTTGGTGATTCTAGGCTTTAGCTGGACTTCTATGGTGTATGCAATTCCGTAGCCTGTGGCTATGCCCACCAAAAGGTGCTCAGCCAGGTGATACAGCGGATTTTCTTTCCACAGATATGACCACGCCATAAGAATACAGATTGTGGCGGTAATATTCCCTAACTGCTCCACTTCGTTGCCCCCCTTTCAATTACTCGCGGGTTGATTTTCGCGATAGGAAGTAGCCCAGGTTGCCAAGGATTAAGAAGACTATTACGGTCATGTGTCCCAGGGATTGGGCGTCCATGCCGGCCAGTCCTTTGCCGGGGGCCTCAACCAGCTGCTCGTACTCAGCCGCGCCTCTGAGCCCACCTAGGTATCCCTGTAGCTGTCCGGAGCGGATGTAGTGCTGCAGGCCTGAGTACATAGTCAAGGAAGCGCCTCCGGTAAGAGGAATCTTCAAAGGCTCGGCAACATACTGCATCCAGTCGTGGTAGCCGGGGCTTCCAACAGTCGTTGTAAACAGTAGGTCAACGTCGTCACGAATCGACTGTACCTCTTTCATTATCGGGAACTTATCAAGGGATTCGCCGTTCCAGTCAACGCCACGGACACCCTCGCTGATATTGTCAACCATAAGTTTCATTGTGGCAGATGCATCAAGCCTGTAACCCAGGTTGATCCAATCGACGCCGTATACTTTGCCCATTTCCTCTGCTACTTCATTAATATGATTGTAGGTCAAGGTAGGCCCGATTGTTTCGTTGAAAAATGCTGTGGCAATAATCTTGCAGTCCTTGCGAAAAGCTTGCCTTGCCAGAGCCGTGATCATCGGGTTCAACTCCGGGGCGTTACCTGAGCCTGTATCATGAGATACCCATATTACTGATCCATTAGGCAGGTTTTCAATCACGTTGTAAACCTGTTCTGAGACTTCCGACACAGCAACAGGCAACCCCATAGGCTTAAACATAGGAATCGTCATGCAAAGCAGGATGATTACATACAAGATCCTAATATCGATATTCTGCAATTTATCCCAATTCATTACGGACCCTCCTTTCCTTATGATCCGGAACCGGTCCAGCTTCTCTCAAGGCCAAGGATGACCCTGATGGATGCAGCATATGCTCCGATTCCCGCTCCCAGACGAATACCGCGCATACCGGCAGAGTTTGGTACGTTAAGTATCCACTCGCCGACTTTAGAAATACCGGGGAACATGGCATCTCCAATAGGGGCCTGGGCAAGCATCAAAAGCACCGCTGAAGCCAGCAGGATGGTGGCTTCAAGGTTCTTTAGTTTAAACGAGCGATATGCAGCAGAACATACATAGAAACCAAGAAGGGCATAGATTGCGCTGTCTATTCTGTCGGCGATTTTATCGACGAGGAACACGCTGACTTCGCCCTTTACACCATTGATTAGAATGACAATGGTGGAGATTATCATGGCTCCAAGGGCTATGGCACTGTATACCCACTTGGTTCTCTTTCTGGAGACGTTGGAGTAGTGCAACCGGGTAAAGTTAATAGCACCCAGAAGGAATGCGAATTCATAGGTTACCTGGCTCCAGGCGTCTAATTCCTTGATGGTTGCCGCGCCGAATTCGCCAACGTTAAAGAACTTGACGGACATTAGCAGAATGGCGGTCACAGCCAGTACTATAAGTGGAAGCTGCCGCTTAACCATTTCTCTTCCTCCTCAAAGCGACAAGAAGTCAATAAGGCCTTGTGCATCGCCTTTGACTGTCGCCAGAATAGTACCGATAACCACCAATGCTCCCACGACCAGTTTCATCATGTCCTGAGCCACCACAGTACCGGTGAGCATTGGATCCTTGGAAAGGTAGGCTGATGCTGCAAAGAGCTCTTCGCCTATCAGTGTGTAGTCGCAGGTGACAATAAAGAAGTGTATTTGGAATATATTGGTGTTTGCTCCGATCTGGATACATCCGGCCTGTGCGCCTGCTTCTGCAATCACAAGGGCTTCTGCCATCCAGTAACCTATCATCAAGTTGGCAGCCGGTTTTTCTCTCTGGAAAATCCCCATTAGTGCAGCGGTATAGCTGAACTGCCATTCTGATACGTAACGAATGTCCTCCGGGTTATACGCATCAGGACGCCCTGCTTCCAGGTAAGACTGCTTTACTATTTCTGAAGCAACAGGGTGGATGTATGGCCGACGGGTAGTAACAATGAGTTTTGTGTCATATTGAGCTGCTAATTTTGCAACATAGGAAAGTGTAGCAAGTCCTGCATACATCTCAGATCCGAAACCGCTCATTCCAGGTGAGAAGTGTATAGGCTTTCCCATCTCGGTGGCTCTTCCGATGGCTTCGTCCAGAGCTTCCAGGCCTGCAATGCGCCTGATTGGCGGAATCGGAAGTCCTGCCCTTGCTCTTTGGATCATGAAGAAGACCAACCCGAACAGAGAGAGAATCAAGATGCAATCCCACATCATATTAGGGGCGAAGATAAAGACACCCTTCGGGGCTGCTTCTGCCAGTAAAGTCAAGGAGACTCACCTCCTGGTTTAGTTGAAAAATAATAAGACCATGGTTACAAAATATTATGATCCTGATAAACCAGTTGCCTGTAACGACTCCTGTCACTTGGCCTGTTACGTTCGGGGCTGTCTTCGGCTTTATGACAGGCCTTCGAAACGTCTGTCAAACTGCAGCCGAAAACCAATTACAGTTTTATATATGCAGGATTCACCTCCTTTTATTTGGGGTTATCCGACTTCAGTAATATATGAGATGCAAATTCCATGCCTACAAAGGGAAACATTCCCTTAACTGGTGCAAGTCATAATATGGTAGCATACTTCCTTACTCTGTGTTCGGAAACACGAATACCTGCAATTGAAGTTTCAATATGAATGTTCTGAAATCGGGACGGGTCGAATTGGCTTGTCCCGCGCGTAGAAATATTTTTGATCCTTTTCAATGCTTTTCTTGACTGATTGGCTGTGGGATTCTAGACTTGTTTTGAGGAACGAATATTATGCCGGTCCACAGGAGGTGATTTGGATGTCGGCAGAGGAGTTTACTGAATCTGTAGTCCAAGTCGAACGGTTGTTAAGACACGTTGCTTTTATCATTAAGAGGCGAGGGCGGGATATTCTCAATGATTTTGACATAACCACTCCGCAGTTCCTGGCGCTCTTAGTTCTGAAAGAGCACCCAGGGCTGACCATGGGCGAACTATGTGACAGATTGTTCCTGGCGTGTTCAACAGCTACTGACTTGATTGATCGAATGGAGAAGAACGGTTACCTGGAACGTAACCGTGATACTCAGGATCGCAGAGTAATAAGATTGGCTATTACCGAAAAGGGCAAAGACGTTATCCATCAGGTGATTGTTGCCAGAAGGCATTATGTTGATTCGATCTTGAAGCAGCTTACACAAGAGGAAATTGATCAACTGGCTGAGTCTTTAGAGAGACTGCATTCCCTGATGTTCGCTGAGAAGGTGTAGTAAGCGAGAATTTGGTGTCTGTACTTGGTGCGTCAAGTTGTCCAGGCCTAGAAACCGGGCTTTGGCAATGCCGCAAGAGGTAAGTGAGCCGGCAATCAGCGCATATTTGGCGGGGTGCCGGCGGCATATTTGAAGGACAGAGGTGAGATGCGTTGCTTTTTTCTGAGTACCTACTCATCTTCTTTGCCAGGGTATGCGACGTAAGCCTTTCGACTATAAGAATGCTGCTGGTAGTGCGGGGGAAGAGGTATCCGGCCGCTGCTATTGGCATGGTTGAAGCTACCATATATATCACTGCCCTTGGCAGGGTAATGAAGAACATGAGCGATCCGTGGAAGATTCTTGCCTACGGGTTGGGATTTGCTTCAGGCACTTTGCTGGGCAGTTTCATTGAAGAGCGGTTGGCGTTGGGCCACGTTTCTTTGGAAGTAATTCCTCCCGACGAGAGTGCAGATGAACTGCTCAAGGCTTTGAGGACGGCTGGATATGGAGTGACTGTGCTTACAGGTTACGGGATGAAGGGCGAGAAAATGGTGTTGATGGTTTCGACCGACCGGAAGAGCCTGCCCAGGTTGACAGCAATAATTGAGGAATTTGCGCCGAACTGCTTCATGACTG
The DNA here is from genome assembly GCA_040766745.1 of Bacillota bacterium. Lineage (GTDB taxonomy): Bacteria > Bacillota > Sulfobacillia > Fermentithermobacillales > Fermentithermobacillaceae > JAXGPX01. The sequence continues at coordinate 86,402 of JAXGPX010000005.1, read as the reverse complement.
TCCTTGAGACCAGGGCAGTTAGGGGAGGGGTTACTCCTTTCAGGAATACTAAGTAGAGATACTGGTGCGGGTGAGCCGTATGGGGCAATGAGGCGGTTGTATTACAGAATCTGCCATGGGCTTCCAACGGGCCTGCCATGATCAGGATTCACTAAAGGGTTAACCAATTATTAGATGCCGGCGGTACACAAAAACGGTTGCTGCAGGATACTCTGTGGCAAACGCGTTTTTTCTTGTGGATTAAAACTTTGCGGTAAAGATCAAGGTATTAGTGGTTGTATATGAAAAACTGATTGCGAGATTGTTCACCTGGGTTCAAGCATGGTTGTTTTTTGACACAGGTTACCCGGTAGTCTTACCAGTATAAAGAGGTGCATTAATTAAATGAGAGTTGATGGCCGTAAAGCAGGGGAATTAAGGCCTGTTAGAATAACCCCTGGATTTCTTAAGCATCCTGCAGGTTCTTGCCTTATTGAATCCGGTGATACCAGAGTGATATGCACAGCAATGGTTGAAGATAGAGTTCCGCCTTTCTTGAAAGGCACGTCATCAGGGTGGATTACGGCAGAGTATTCAATGTTGCCAGGTGCTACACAAACGAGGACTTCCCGGGAGGTATCCAGAGGCAAACCCGGAGGGAGGACCATGGAAATTCAGCGGCTTATCGGCAGAAGCTTACGGGCAGCCGTTGACCTTAGTGCCCTAGGAGAGAGAACAATCTGGATAGACTGCGATGTTATTCAGGCCGACGGCGGAACCAGAACTGCCTCGATTACAGGTAGTTTTGTGTCTCTGGTGCTTGCACTGGCCAAAGTGAAAGAGGCTGAGGGATGGAAGCATTTCCCGATCAATGACTATGTTGCGGCTGTAAGTGTTGGTGTGTATCAGGGAGTTCCCGTTTTGGATCTTTGCTACGCCGAGGATTCTGCTGCTGATGTGGATATGAACGTGGTCATGACAGGGAAAGGGGAATTCATCGAAATTCAGGGGACTGCTGAGCATTCGCCTTTCTCCCAATCAAACCTGCAAGAGCTGTTATCCCTTGCCCAACACGGCATCAAAGGCCTTATGGAAATTCAACAACAAGCATTGGGAGCTGCGGCTGCGAATATTGGGTTAGGCCGTAGTTAAGATGGAGCATAATCAGAATAGGCCTGCCGCATAGAAGCGACTGGAGACATAGGTCTGGACCGTGGTTGAAATATTGAAATATTGACAGAGCAAACGGTGGCTGCTACGAGGTGAATTGCACGAATGGAGCCAAAGAACATAACAATTGCAGTAGCATCGCGAAATCAGGGTAAGATTCGGGAGATAAAAAGGATCTTTTCCGAATATGCTCCTAATGTAGAATGGACATTCTTGAGCGCATCAGATTTAGCCATGCCGGAAATCGACGAAACAGGTAAGACGTTCATGGAAAACGCGAGGATTAAGGCCTTAGCGGGCGCCAAACACTCTGGGATGATATGCCTTGGAGAGGATTCCGGGTTAGAGGTAGACAAGCTTGATGGAGCTCCAGGGGTGAGTTCCCACCGCTTTTCCGAGACGGGGCTTGATGATGATAACAATGCACTGCTGATGAAGCTACTGCAGGGAGTGCCGTGGGAAGAACGTTCTTGTCGCTACAGGTGCGCAATCGCCCTGGCTGATCCTCAAGGGATTCTTGCACAGACCATGGGGAGTGTAGAGGGAATTATCCAGGATGAATTGGTGGGGACCAACGGGTTCGGGTACGACCCTCTGTTTTATGCAGTGGAACTGGGTAAGACCTTCGGAGAAGCACCTGATGCCGAGAAGGATGGGATCAGCCACAGAAGGCGGGCAATCGAACGATTGATGCCTGTGATGTTAGGACGAAACTTTCAAAACCCCATGAACGCAGGGAGTAAGTAACCGGATGCCGGAAAAGCCGCGGTGTTCTCGCCTTGCTCCAGCGTGTTGGGGTGGAAGTCAAGTTTGATTAGTTTGGCGGCCGACTGGAAACAAAATTAACCAGAGGTGGATCTTTGCTAATCGGTGTTATCTCCGACACTCACGGAGACAGAACAAGAATACGCGAGTGTCTGCCCCATTTGGAAAAAGTGGAGTATATTTTGCATGCGGGAGATTACTACGAAGATGCCCAGCATATTGCCGCTGTCACCAGGTGCAAAGTGATAGCAGTCACTGGTAATTGCGATTACATGGTGCGCGGGCCTGTTGAAGAGATGCTTGTTTTGGGCGGCAAAAGGATTTACTTGACTCATGGACATATATATAAGGTAAAGCAGGACTTGACATTGCTGATAAAACGGGCGAAGGCGCTTGGGACCGAGATTGCAGTCTTTGGACATACTCATGCTCCCGAGGTGTTTCGGCGAGATGGAATCTTGTTTATAAATCCCGGCAGCCTGCACAGTCCAAGGCAAGGCTACCAGCCCTCCTTTGCGATCCTTGAAATTGCCAAACGCACGGCAAAAGCCAGGATTGTTTCGATATTCGAGTAGACTCCGTGTCTTATCTGACTTCGGCTAATGAGTTGTCAATGGACAGTGGTTCTGTCACCCTAGAACTCATTAATTGATCCAAGAAAAGCCACACCCAGTATTGCTGACTGCACGGGCTTGGCCGGGTGGCATGTCCCAGCTACCACTCAGCCTCTCTGCAGGGTCAAAACGAGCAAAGTGGTATGTGGCACCAGCCACTTGAGACCCTGGGTTCTGGAAATCAGAGCCGGGTGGCATGTCCCAGCTACCACTCAGCCCCTCCGCAGGGTCAAATAGAGCCAGAGTGGTATGCGGCACCAGCCACTCCGGCCTTTTGGAGCGGTTTTCGCTGAAGCGTAAGCTGTACAGGCCCCTTCGTCATGGTGACATTTTCTCAGTCCGCTTACACGGGGGTGCGGACGTTTTCTTGGACTTCTTATGCTGCCAAACCAAGACTCCTCCTATACTCGAACGATCAGTTTGCTTATGAAGCAAAAAAATCATATAATATGAAATAGCGTTTCCCTAGCCTCGGGCTAGTCTATCAAAGGTTCGAACTCCGGACCGAAGCCAGACTCAGGCTGAATTAGCTAACCGGGCCATTTGGTGGCAACGCGAGCGGGTTTCGACGGATAATAGACTAGTGTAGAATTGCTTGGATGTCGGGGAGTGGCGCAGCTTGGTAGCGCGCATGGTTTGGGACCATGAGGCCGCAGGTTCAAGTCCTGTCTCCCCGACCATTTGGATGCCGCAGCCGAAAATCTATTTGTTTTTAAGGATAGCCTGTTAGGTCCAGTGTATCTTGAAGCGAAACCGAGTGAAGTAAGGCGATTGACTCATTCCGACAGTTGCTGTTTCAAAAAGGCCGCTGGAGCAATTGCGGGCACAGTCGACAAAGCAAAATCCCTGTCATTTCTCGTGATGATGTAGTCAGCCTTGTTCCTTGCGGCAACAGCTGCTATAACCGCATCCTCAAAGTCTGTTATCTCGAATTCAATCGCAGAGTGGATATCCTGAGCAAGAACATCCACAACATCAACCAGCTGCAGTAAGTGATGCAAGAAAGTGCGAGCCGCGGTTTTGTCAGGTAATCCTCGACGGAGCAGATAATAAACATCGGTTACTGCTGTAGCTGAAAGGATACAAGGTATCTCTTTTTGAATAGCGTACTTCATCATACGGTAGGACGATTGAAAAAAAGGCTCTTGCTTCAGCAAGATATCAACAACGACATTGGTGTCAATCAGCAGTTTCATTGACGTGACAGCCTCTCAGTTTTTGTGTCAACCATGTCAACCGTTTTGGGTACGATCCCAACAAGGCTATCTAGCAGAGCAACTTTGTCAGTGGTTGCACTGGTTAGTTTCGCGACACGGCGTCCGTTCTTTGTAATGTAAATGTCCTGTTTGGCCGCAAGTTCCAGGTATTTGCCCAGGTTTGTCTTGAGTTCTGTTGCAGTAATAAGTATAGTCATCTCCTCCCTCATAGGGTTCGTACTATTATATTACCACGATCGAACGGAAATACACATAACTTTGTGCGATCTAGGGCCATAGAGTACAACTGGACGCTCAAACTATCCGGAGCCTTATAGTATTGAAGAGGACGCCGCTATTGAAGTATGCCAGCTGCAATACGCAATGCCGTATGCTTCTCTATTTCCCGGTGAGGGGATCCCACTCGATTTGCTGGAATACTTCAGCCTAATCGTAGACATTTTCAAGTTTTACACAACGCCAATATCCATCCTCGTCCTGCTCTAAAGTAAAGCTTCTTCTCAGAATTAGCCAGCCTTCATACTGGCCCGTTCCTCTCGCAGTGTTGAGTCCAATATAGTAGATTTCGTGCACAGGCTTTACTGCAAAGGAAAACTCGGCTGTTACAGAACTGTCAGAAGGTGTTTGTAAAGCAAAATCAATCATTTCATATTCGGTCACTGCATGATCAGCTTCAATTGGCAAGCCCAAGAGAAACTCGCCATAGATCTCTTTAGCAAAAGCAAAAGCTGCATCTTCTGAGCTGGTTGAGCGGAACCGTATGCTTCTGAGAACAGCAACATTAACATAATCTTTGCCAAGACCTACTCCTCCTGTCCCCATTTCCCCAAAGTGGTACCGGCCGTCATCTCCCAACTTGAGTTCAACTTCCCTGTACATTTGCCCCCATGTTTCATCTCTGCCCGGGCTTGGGCCTGTGTTGCCGGCCATCCAAAATGAGTTGCGGGAGATAGGGTAAGTCGGCCTTACGGAAAAGGTAACTGCAAAAACGAAAGCTCTTGGAGATCCTTCTTTTGATATTCTAATAATGTCGAGGGAGTCCACTACGCCTTCTGAGATATAAGCCATATTGTCCTTTGGCAGCGCTTTGAACATGTCGAACCACGCTTCCATCCAGGCATGTGCAGTCGCCCTGTAATTGCCCATGTCATCAACTACGATCTCCTCGTTCTTGTTCTTGACAGATTGTCGCGCTGCCCCAACAGCTTCAAAATAGGCGTCTAGATCTTTAATCTCAGGTTGCGGTTCCCATGCCTCCTGTTCCCGTGCTTCCGGCATTGCTACTTCGATTGATTCGAGCATCTGCATAAGGGTTTCAAATCGATCAGGGGATGCCGAGTATGCCCATACATCACCTTGGACAAACGAATCAGCAGCATCACGGGTAATCTCTATCGAGTGTGTATCGATGCCGTCGTTAAGTACAAACCTGATGTTCTCAACGTTGTGTATTAACGAAAACATAATAACTGCATTCTTGTGGAACCGACCTTCTTTCAGATCCTTTGCATAGAAGTTCCGTGTTTCTGTATCTGTGTTGAGGTTAACGGTAACTGAAAACGGAGGCGCGCTCGTATGCAGCTCGAAGGAGGCGTATTCAACGTTTTCGGGGTATTCAAGTGTGGTTATGATACCGCCAACCTTTGAGTTGTCGCCGACGTACTCGGTTCTTTGTTTAAGAAGGCTTGCAGGGAAGTTGTCACGATTGCGATTCCGAGGATTAGCCGCAAGCCCGATAATGACCGCCAACACAGCGACCAAAGCCACAACCATTATCCGAGAGCCAGGTTTCTTGTAGTTTAGCACATTCTTCAGCCGGCCTTTAGTCTCGCCCTCGCCAAAGGCAAGCGGGACTCCGGCAACAATTCTCTTACCTGTGGCAAGGTTCAGTAGCGCCTCAGAATATTCTTTGCGTATGTCTGCACCCATATGATTTAGAACGCTTTTGTCGCAAGACATTTCCATGTCCTTAACGCTCAGCAGAAACGCAAGCCAAACAAGAGGATTAAACCAATGCACAGTAAGGGCAAGAAACGCAATCACCTTTGCGACATGGTCAAAGCGCCTAATATGGGTTTGCTCATGCAAAATGACATACTCCTGCTCCTTCTTGGAAAGGGTAGACGGCAAATAGATCTTTGGGCGCATAACGCCTATTACAAAGGGGGACGTAATATGGTCTGCAAGGTAAATATTGTCGTGCCACCTAACTGCACCTACGAGTTTTGAACGTATACGAATGAGGGAAACCACGCTATAAATCAACATTATGGCGATTCCTGTAAACCAGATGGTTCTGCCGGCAAAAATCCATATTTGCATTGGGTTGATGCTTGCTCCCGGCATTGGCGTTTGTGTTGACATAACGGGATTGATGGCGCTATCAACAAAGTCTATGCCTGTGTTGATTTGTGGAATATCCGAATACATAACAGTGTTTGGTATAGGGTCGGTGTTTACGTGTACCAGGCTGAACAGGCCCTCAAAGGAAAACGGGCATACAAGGCGGAACAGAACAACGCTCCATAGAGCGTATGAGAATACCTTTGGAAGCCTTTTCAAAAGAAGCCTCGCACCAAGCACAAACAGAATTACATAGCTTGCTGTGAGGCTCATATTTAAGACTCTCAAAAAGATGGCGTTCATTACATCACCTTCTGTGTTCATCGATTAGCCTTTGGAGCTCGTCGATCTCTTTTTCAGTCAGTTTCTTGCGCCTTGAAAAAGCCGCTAAAAAAAGCGGGAGCGAACCGTCAAAAGTTTCTTCTACAAATTGTTCGCTTTGCATTGCCTGAAACTCGTGCTTTGTTATGACAGAAGAAACTACAGCGTCTGTATTCTGAAATAGCCCCCGCTCACACAACCGCCTGAGCATCGTATAGGTGGTTGACTTTTTCCAACCGAATTCTTTTTCGCAAAGTCTCACTAGCTCGCCCGAGTTGATGGGCACATTATCCCAGATAAGCTCTGCAAACTTTGTCTCCATAGCACCCAGTTTGTAATCTTCCAAAAAGGATCACTTCCTTGGTTTAACGAGATTAGACCCCTAAGTTAGTCTAACGCCATTAAACCCAATTGTCAACAAATTTGCGCGTAGAATTCTTTGCTAAAGGGGCGGAAAGATACCGCTATTTCAAGCATTCCCAACTAATCAAGATGGAGAGTTCATGCTATTCAGATTTTGTTACTACAGGATGACCGATTTTGAGTCGCTAAAAGCTCTATATAAGTGAGGGGTAGAAAATGACGAAGGGTTACGATATTGCAGCTCTCTGCCCCCAGTTACTACCCCAATTCGCTAACAGTAAGTGGGGGCAGAGAGCTGAACCTAAGGTTGTGAAATCGACCGACTCACGGGTGATGGTGTACCGAGATTACAACTGTCCTGTGACAGCAACTCGCCGGTATGTCGATTATTAACCTGTTGGGAGGGGCCTAACGTGAAAAAGTGGAAAATGTGGGTCTTGACAATTGTGCTGCTGAGTATGCTCTGCGCGTGTAGGAGTGCTCCTAGGGCCTTTATTCCCCTGATGAAAGTCAGTAACCTGGGAGAATGCCGACTATGTAAGTGGGATACAGAGAAGAATGAAATTGTTGACATAGGGAGACCGTTGTTCGAGAACAGTGAAGATCCCCACTCGTTGCTGTACACCTTGTGGGACGGACATGACTGTTTTATCCTAAGTGACGACAGAACAAGAGTCTTAGAAACTAATGGTCCAGTATCTGTAGACTTACGGAAGAGCAACCGCCAAGTCTTCTATGAAGACTACACGTTGTTGAAAGAGGATGATAACTCGTTTGTCCTGCAGGTCAGAGACCAAGAATATCGTTTTCGTGTTGAAGCGAACGTGTCGATTGACGGAGAGTGTGTTCGGGGAGAGCGGCTGGGACTCTCGGGATTCTGTGTCGACGAAGCCGCGCAGACCGTATGGATACTGCTAAATGCCTTTTCTTTCGAGTTGAACCGGATCAACCTGTATATTTGCCAAGTGTCTCTCGCAGACGGAGCAAGCCGGATTCAGGAAGTCAAAAACTGTCCCACTACTTTATCTCCAGCATTCCCTCCGATCGGAACCAATGTCCTGGCGATACACGGTGAGTTTCATGTGTTAAGCAACACACAGATATCAAGGATCTCCGCGGATACCTGCGAGGCAGAAAGCGTATTCGAGGTCCTGACTCTCAGGAACTCACGACACTTTGCTACCAAGAAGACACACGGCTATCTGATGACAAGACTAGGATACTATGATGGCAAGTACGTTGTTAGCGTAATCGCGGATCCTCAGACCGTCTCAGAGGCGAGTTATCTGTGTCTTATCGATAGAGGCAACGTCGTGGCAGTGACGAAAGTAGATTCGGAGTACATCGCGCCAAACTTGTACCATCAATTGTTGGCACATGGCCAGCAATAGAGAGCAATTTGATTTTGCCTTTGTCTTTGCCGAGAATCTGAACAATCCGAGGAAATCCTGGCTCGTCTGCAATACGCCGCGCAAAACAGTGGTTTGCATTGCTTACAGGCGTTGCGGCTTACTTGACCAGGAATAGTCATATAAAGAACCATTCGCTTGGCTCTTTATGGTGATGATGGAACCCGGTGGTAATCCAGGACGTCTATCTACTAGAAATCAGATTCATTTGTGCCGGCATGAGGTACGAGGCATTGGGGACATTCGGATGTTCAGGGGGTGTCTTCGTGTACTATCATGCTCCTTTGACCGAAGACGAATACTTGCATCTATATTCGCATGCCATGAAAGCAGCTCTCGAAAAGTCGTTAACCATACAGCAAGCCGAGGATGTAGCTCAGGACGTACTCGTTTTGTTGTGGCTGCGGACCTTATCGCCAAACAGTCCGCCAGTAAGGAATCGCACTAAGTGGGTTGCGACATGTGCTCGAAATGCGGTCTTTCGAGTCCTAAAGTCCCGGAGCAGGGAATTCTCGTTATCAGAGTCTTCAAGCGTTCGAGTTAAGAGGCCTGGTTCCGTGGACTGGGAAATTGACCTTAATACATCCATTAATAAGCTTTGTCAGGAAGATCAGGATTTTTTCAGACTCCGGTATTTGGAGGGTATGTCAGTATCCACTATAGCTAGCCAAATGGGTGTTTCGGAAAGTACTGTCAGGCGAAGACTGTGGCGGCTGAAAGCGGAACTGATTCGGATGCTGGGAATGGACTGAGGAGAGTCTGCATGGAGGCCAAAGAAGGACACCATCCTTGGCCAGAGACTACAACCTGCGGAGAAGGACATGATAATCCATGCCTGCTAACACCTAAACTCGCTGTAGGTGGTGGGACTAGCAATACAGCCAGAAACAATTCCTCAGAACGAGCAGCTGATGTACCAGGTTCGAATGCTGTAACGTGATGCATATGACTATGCTCGGGTGTTTGGTACGCACAAGACCCATAGGACTATACTCGTGTAATCCGGATTAGGATGAACTCGAGGATGTAAGAGTACGTTGAGTTTGGACTGGAGGGTTAACAATGTTAAAGAGAATCTGGGTGAAAAAAGTTCTATACGCTGTCATAGCGGTGGCCATATTGGCAGCAGCAGGACTGGCATACCTGGTTATGGCCGGTTTCACCTGCTATGACAACGGAAAATGGGTTAAGACCAATATGGGGGCTATTTATAAGCGGTCCAGGGAGGGCTACGGTAAGGATCCTATCGAGGAACGGAGGCTCGAGAGTGATTGGGGTTCCGATGCAGGCTATGCAGCAAGGAACTTCACGTTGGATTTGACTGGACTTGACTACTCGATGCCGCTCTCATGGCAGGACACTGCATTCGGACACAGTTTATGGGTTATGCAGCCGCAGGCACCGGACACATGGAAAGAAGCAGCATTGTACCAGACCGGAATCACCGTCCTTCCGGGTGAGAGAGTTCAGTTGAGGGTTGAAATCGTAGGCAAGGATGGTTTTACCATGACAGAGCAGGGGCCCGTTTTCACAAAATCCTATCCCATCACCCTTTACCGTCCGCGGCTGTCATCTGTAGCCTATGTGGTTGCCGTTGGTGAGGCTGAGCCTGGTGGGCTTGCTGCCAGCATTACAGATGTTGATGGCGCCATAAATACAGTCAGGAAATATCTAGAGGCCGAAAGGGACGAGGACTTTGAAGCATGGGTTTCAACTCTCTTCTTAAAGGAGCAACGGGATTTCTATATTGAGCAACACAAACAGTCTAACTTCGACTTTGGCGTAATCAGCCTTACAATAGAGGAGATCAGGCTGGCTGTTCGGCGAACTTGCCTGATCAGGGCCATATACTCAGGGAGCGATCTCGCGAAGAAGTGCGGATGGACAGATGAGCACATTGCGGAAAACATGGTAGCAGTGTTCGCACAATACACGGTTGACTACGACAATCGGAAAGTCCCTCATATAGAAGGAACTCTTACTAAGTATTTCTGGTTGGTAAGGGATGACAAGACTTCTCCATGGCTCATTTGGGATGTGGGTGCGTGAGACTAATCACGGAAGGGGGAGAAACTTGCCGCCTCTCCCCACTGGCCGTTTCCCGCTATCGTGGATCGGGATAGTATCCTCCGTAGATACGCGCTCGCGCGAAGTAGCTTACCGGGCGATCCCAGGTATCTACATATTCGGCAAGAGTCTGGTATGCGGTTTCTGTCCGGCTGGTATGAGCCGCTACCATCACATCACGCTTGGTGCGCTCCCCAACTGTTCCAGTTACTGCAGTTACAAACATGGCATGGTCAAGAGTATCCGCAGCTGGAACACCTTGCTTGTCGAAAGCAAGTACATTGCCTACCTGGGCAAATGCAACAGCGTTGTTATAGAATGCATTCCCGTAAGGGCCTTCTGCGTTTGTTCTGCTTTCTTCCATAAGTTTGAAGAAACCTTGTACGTTGTCCCAGGCCCAGTTGAAGTAGGTGTGGTCATAGAAGTCCGTATCCTGGCCTTGGCACCATACGTTAAAGGCGTGGGGACCGACCTCCTCAATGGGAACTGCTGGAAAGGCTTTCTTAGGTATTCTTCCTGCGTTAGGGAAAGCGTGTCGCAACGATAGACTGCCTCGGCGGGGACAGCCTTGCCACCGGGCTTCGCATATATTGGAAGACCTGGTAAGCTGGCTACCATAACGAAAATAAGGATAGCAATCGGAATCAGATTCTTCTTGATCATGTCAACTCCTTTCACCATAATAGTGCATGTGGTTGTTTAGATGAATTTGTGCAAGAATGATTCAAGAGGTTTCATTTCGGCGCAAATGGGGGATATGTTTTGCAAAAACTTTACGGCGGCAAGACTAAAGACGTTTTCCTAACAGAAGATGGCAACATTCTATTGCATTTCAAAGACACAGTAACAGGCTCCGAAGGCAAGATTGATTCAGGCGCCAACGAAGTAATCGGTGAGGTGGCAGGGAAGGGCAATGCATCTTTACGGACCACAGTGTACTTTTTTGACCTGCTCAAGAAATCCGGCCTTCCAACTCACTTTCTCGGCCTGGGCGAGGATTTCGGGCATGGCCCCAACACAATCGTTGTCAAGCGTGCCAGATCATATAACCTGGAAGTCATATGCCGCGAGAAGGCCTGGGGTAGTTTCGTCAGGCGCTACGGCGATTATGCAAAGCAGGGGACTGTCCTTCCGTCTCTGGTTGAGTTCACAATAAAGGACGACCAGCGTGGCGACCCTCTTATCACTGAAGATGCTCTGGTAGCGTTGAACATTGTATCCAGAGAGGCAGTAGAGCACATGAAACAGACTGCCAAGAAGGCTACGGCCATATTGAAGAACCACCTGGCTGAAAAAGGCCTTGAGCTGATTGACATAAAATATGAATTCGGTGAAGTAGATGGCAAGACCATGATCATTGACGAGGTATCAGGCGACAGCATGAGGGTTGTCAGAGATGGAGAGGTGCTTTTGCAGAAAGAGCTTAGCGCTGCAATTCTCGGAGACAATCCCGGCCTTTGAATCTCTGGCCAGTGTGCCGGTATGAGGGTATTAGTATGGCCTGACGACTCTAGCCGGGGCCATTTCGTTTGCAAACGTGAAGAAGGCTGAGTTTCCGAAGTCGCGCCCGGCCAAACTTGCCTTAGAGGCATACGCAAATTCGACATAGACGTACGTATAGTACTATAGTCCCGGAAAAATCTCTGGTGTTTCGATATATATATGACTAGCAATTTCAGAATCATTTTAGAACAGACAAGCATTAAGGGGGCGAATGCATTAATGAACGTCAACAAAGCTTTGGTCAAGGAGTTCGAAGGAAAGACCCTGAAAGAGATCGTCGATTCCCCTGTGTACGCAATTGCCGGTATCAGCGAAAACGATGCCAAACTACTTGAAGGTGCTTTCAGAGTAAAAACAGTCAAGGACCTAGCCAACCTGAAATATGTTAGATGGGCCCAAGCGATCGTAGCTCTGGCTGATACTGAGGAGTAGTACAGAGACCAGCTCCAAGTAGGCTAGTTCCACTTAGTGAGACTGAAAAAAGTGTTCCGATTGTTGTAGAAAAATGAGAAGGATCTGTTTCGAGGCTGTTGTTCCGAGACCTGCAATCGAAACGAAAGCAAGAAACGGAAGTAATGAAATCAGGGGCCCACATTAACAGGCCCCTGATTTTATCTTGCGACTCCTGTACTGTTCTTCGATGCCATGCAGGCGTTAGCCTGCCACTGATGCTAACCTGCTGGACCGATGCCAGACTACCGGACGATGCCGGCCTGCTGGACCGGTGCTAACGCATCAGTCTCCCCTACAGCCCCAGCCAGTTCAACAATATAAACTGGAAGCGGCCGATAGCCGCAGACACACGCCCCATAACCGTATTTCCGAAGGCGGCTCCGAAAGCAGCCATCATGAAATACCGGCCAATCTTGGGCGCATATCCTGTCACCTTACCGGCCTTGTAGGTCAAGAAGAAGTAGCTTAGCGAGAAGATCGTGCCCAAGAACACGATCCACGCGTCTATAGTAGTCAAGTTCACCATAGTCGCGGAAACCTGCCCTACTATCTGGCTTTCCACAGCACCTCTCATGGCTACCCCGGCTCCTGTACCCATCAAGAACGAAAGGGGAATGCGGTTAAGCCATGAGATTGACTGGAAGTAACGAGAGTAAAGCATAAGCCCTAAGATCATAGGGATGATAAGCGAGAAGTTCCCGGCCACCATTGGGCTCCATGCTGTGTTTTTGAAAGTATTGATTCCGACTACTACGGCAATGCCTGCTGAGGCGCCTACGAAGATGTGCTCAACCATCTTGTAGAATGGATTGTCTTTTATAAGCACCGAGTAGATTCCTATAGCAGTCAAAGCACCTATCCATACTCCGATATCAGTGGAAATCCTCACTTGCCCTCACCTCCCGGAGAACCAGCCGATTTCTTGGTGACAAGCATTCCAATGTTCCCAAGAATTACGAAGGCCACAATCAGAATGTGTGCTATTGACTGTGCATCCATTCCCACAGTACCTGTACCCTTTTTGTCTGTCAGTTTCTCATACTCCGCTGCAGCCCTGAGTCCGGCAAGTATACCCTTGCACTGGCCTGACTGAACATAAGTCTCGTTGCTAGCAGCCAGAACTCCGGTTACTCCCATGATAAGGGGTGTATCGTGAGCCATGACTGCCTGGCGCACCCATTCGTGGGTTCCGGTACCTCCGGTAGGCCCGTCGTTCAAAGTCATGGCCATTGAGAAATCTTTCATGGTTTTGACTTCCTTCATGAGGGCGAGGGAGGCAACGTCGTTTCCACGCCAGTCTTTTGTGAAGATGGCCAACGGGTTATTGGCAAAAGCGGCCAGCGTAGGCTCGCCACCTGCATAGTGCCCCAGGTTAACGTAATCTTTGCCATACTCATATCCGTATCCCTCTAGAATATTCAGGCATTCTTCAGCAAAAGTAGGCCCTGCAGGAAATGAAGCCAGAGCCACTACTTTTATGCCTTTTGATGCAAGTTGGTGAAATATAGCCTGGGCTATTGGGTTAAGGTCAATTTCGTCACCTGGCTCGTAGTCAAATCCGATGACTACCTTTGAGCCGTCTGGAAGGTTGCTTACGAAATTGTAGGTATCCTGGACCGGCTTTGTTACGTCAATCGGCAATCCGATAGGGCTTATGGTAGGGATGGCAATGGCCAGGGCCATAAGAAGATAGAACACCCGCTTGTCTAGATTTTGCAGTTTCTCAAATATATCCATGCCATATCCCTCCTTATTCTCCGCCGTAAGAACGGCGCTCTAATCCAACAATAATCCTCAATGACACAGCTATGAAGCCGATAGCACCTGCAATCATAACTCCACGCTGGCCGCCCACGTTCAGAACTGACATAATCCAGTTAGTCCAGGGAACCGAAATCGGAAGGATTTTTGCTCCCAGTGGAACTCGCCCTAGCATGACAATACAACCGGTTATGAGCAAGATCGCCGCTTCGACGTTCTTGGCTCTGAAAGCCCGGTAAGCGGCTGTTCCGATGTAGAATGCCAGCAGCGAGAATATGGCGCTTCCAGTTGGCACGTTGATATAGTCAAAAATGAACTCATACGCACTTGAGTTCTGGCCCAGGAAAACACCGACGAAGATTGTGATTAGGAATGTTACCAGAAGTGCTATGCTGTATACGTTTTTCCCCTGGCTTTTCTGGACGCTGTTTATGTGAATCCTTAGGATATTCACAGCACCCAATCCCAATGCAAAAACGGCGATAACTGATTGCCATTTCAGAATGTTCTGGGCTCGGGCCTGCACAAACGGTATTTGAAAGAAGTAAGCGATAACCACTGTAATGCCGCATACAAAAGCAATTATCGTTGGAAGGGTTTTCTTAGCGAACATGGACGTTCACCTCCTAACGGCCTTATTTGGCCAATAATGATTTCAAAGCAGTTGAACCTGATGTGGTCGCGAATGCTCCGATAACCATGAGTCCAATACAAAGGGCCTTAATGATGTCTTCTGCCCGGAGGCTTCCGAGGTGTATCTGGTTCTTGGCGAAGTGGGCACCTGCTGCGAACATCTCATCACCTAAGATGACGTAGTCGCACGCTACCACGAAGAACGGGATCTGGTATGCGTTTGTGGTGCCTGCAATCTGAATAGCTCCGACTGTGTTGCCTGCTTCAGCGAGGATCAGGGCCTCGGCGGCAAACTGGCCGATCATGATGTTTGACGCGACCTTTTCCCGGTACAAGACTCCGATAACGCCACTGGCATAGGCCCACTGGTCTGTTGAGATGAACCTGCAGTCTTCCGGCCTGAATGATTCAGGCTTGCCCGACTCCAGGTATGCCTGTCTCATAACCTGCTCAGTGACAGCGAAGGTTTCAGGCTGTGAGACTGTGACAATGAGTCTTACGTCGTACTTGGCTGCAAGTTTGGTAACGTGCCCCAGAACCTCGAGTCCGGCGAAGGTGGCTGCTACCAATCCTCCAAATCCGGGAGTGAAGTGCAGGGGTTTGCCCATCTCGGCGGCCCGGCCTACTGCTTCGTCAATGGCGTCGAAGCCGGGGATTGGACGGACCTCAACCTTCATTCCTTTCTTTGCAAGGTACATGCAGATTCCCATGAGTCCGGTGATAACCAATAGAGCCCAGAAATCGAATATTCTGTTTTCTACGAACATTTCGTGTTCACCTCCTGTTCTGTATAAAGATACGTATTCGCTGTAAATTCAGAAAATCCTCTTTGTGTCCGGGTTTCGGAACGAATTTCCATGCACTAGCAATCAGCCGAAATCAAGATGCTCGTTGAAATTTCACTACGAGGTTTCACCAAATTGCATGGTAATAACGCAGTAGTTGTGTTATCGTAATTTGCATAGCAGCTTAGATTAGTTGATTACGCTGGGTATATGCCTTCCATGTGATGATTCTGTCATGATTTTGCTTGGATAATTAGAGTAGCAATACCAGATTGCTTAACCTGAACACACTTTCTAAGTGGAGGTTTTAAAGTGCCAAGCATGCCAACAGTTACTTTCCTGACCAACGAGACAGCAACATCGGGTGCAATGATTGATCAGGTCAAGACCTATCTGGGCAATTTGGTAGGGGCTGTAGGTTACAGCTTGGAGTCAGGCTTTCCGGAAAAGATTGATTCTACAGTTGTGGTAGTTACTACCGAGGCAGTTCTAAGCGCAGCCAAAGATATCATCCCGCCCCAATGCAGGACTATCGTTGCAAGGCGGAGCATTAACTACGCAAAGATGGAAGAACTTTTGAACGTGCCTCCGGGTACCAAGGTCGTAGTGGCGTCTAGAGATTTGACTTCTGCCAGAGAGACTACTGTCATACTGAAAGAGCTCGGAATGGACCATGTGAACTACGTTCCCTGGGTTCCAGGCTTGCCGCTGCCAGGTATAGAAACAGCAATTACCTCAGGCGGGCCGCATCTTGC
This sequence comes from Bacillota bacterium, assembly GCA_040766745.1. Lineage (GTDB taxonomy): Bacteria > Bacillota > Sulfobacillia > Fermentithermobacillales > Fermentithermobacillaceae > JAXGPX01. Next base: position 70,264 of record JAXGPX010000005.1, on the reverse strand, counting down.
GCCGCCCGATGTCCGGCAAGTGATCGATCTGGGGTTCCGGCCCATGGATATATCTACCATGGTCGACATTGTTTTGGCAAGCGGATTACCCACTGAAATGGTCAACGCCTTGTCCCTTGACTATATTCGCAGCATGGTTCGGCTCAATCAAAGGCTTTTGGCGGTAAACGCCAATCTTGAGGAAAGCAGTGCCCGTCTGCATACCTTGATCTCTTTTTTGGATGCGGGCGTGGCCTATATGAATAGGAATGGGATAGTGGAAGTATGCAACAGGGCTGTCCAAGACCTTCTTGGCGTCAGTCACAAGATGCTCCATGGAAAGGAACTGGCTGCGATAGCCGCAGGCGATGTGATCCGGACTGCCCTTAAGTCAGGCTTAAGCACCCATGGTGTAGAGGATATTGCCACGAGACGGGTGTCGGTCAGCGTGGTCCCTGTTCTGCAAGGCACAGAAGTACGAGGGGCTATATGCGTCTTCCGGGATGTTTCAGATGTCCGCCGCCTTGAGCAGGAAATAGCCAAGAACATCGGAACAGGCCATACAACCAAGTACACAGTTCGGGACATATATGGAAAGAGCCCGGCCGTTAAGCGGCTAATAGACAGACTCAGCAAGATTGCTGCAACTGACCTTACTGTCTTGATCACCGGTGAAAGCGGTGTGGGAAAGGAAGTAGCGGCTCAGGCTATCCATAACCTCTCTTCCAGAAAGAACGGGCCGTTTGTGGCAGTAAACTTTGCCGCTCTGCCTGAGAGCCTGGCTGAAAGCGAACTGTTTGGTTATGAGGAAGGTTCTTTTACAGGGGCACGCCGCGGAGGACGCCGTGGGTATTTCGAAGAGGCACACAAAGGTACCATATTCCTTGACGAGATCGGTGATGCGTCTCCGGCAGTACAAGCTTCTTTGCTCAGGGTTTTGCAGGAGAAGAAGATAATCCGTGTAGGAGGCAATAGGGTCATTCAGCTGGACTTCAGAGTTATAGCAGCAACTAACCGGTCTTTGAAAGAGATGGTGGCTGAAGGCAAGTTCAGAAAGGACCTTTACTACCGACTTAATGTTCTAAACCTGGCCATTCCGCCTTTGCGGGAACGGAAAGATGATATTTCTCAGCTAGTTAACCACTTCCTTATGGGGTCCGGAAATGTTCCTGAGGTAGACGAGGACGTAATACAGGTATTACGCAACCATGACTGGCCAGGGAACATAAGGGAACTTCAAAACGTTGTGTCCCACATTACGTCGGTATACCAAGGGCCTAGAGTGACCCTTGATGATCTACCCGAGACTCTCTTTGATCGGGAGGTGAGTTCGTCAGACTTAGGCTACCGTTCTATTGTTGGTAAGCTGGAGAAATTAGGTGATCTGCAGATGTTCTGCGAGATCCTGGAAGTGCTCCAAAGGCATGCCAGTGCATCTGGCATGGGCCGGACAGCCATATCCTCAGATAGCCCCTCACACCCGGGGCTCCACACTGTCCGCACCTATGTTGGCCACCTTGCAGAGGTAGGGGCCTGTGTCGTCGGTTCCACAAGGCAGGGTACACGAATCACCGTAATGGGCTCCGAACTGTTGGGTTGTATTAGGTTGTATTTGGCCGGATTAAATAGGCCTAAAGATAACTAGATCTACAGTCGCATTTCGTCAAAAACCAAGGTAAATGCACTTTCGCCCTTGTGGCACACCCTTTGCTTATTTATATTGTTGCGTTCAAAGCTTCACCAAGACTTCCCTGAGGGCCGAAGGCATCCGTCACAGATTCTGTCTCGCAAGAAGGAATTTACGTAGTGCCAGAAAGGAGTGGTGTCTTGAAACTCGAGATTTCCAGTCAGGAGTACAAGCGCAGAACCGGTATTGTACTGGACAAGATGAAGGAACTTGGCCTTGATGCTTTCGTCTTTTGGAACAATACCAGCGTGTTTTATCTGTGTGGATTTTCTTTCATTCCCACCGAAAGGCCTGCTTGCATGATTCTGACCAAAGATGGCAAGAAGACTATGTATGTACCCAGGCTTGAAGTTGAGCACGCAACCCAAAACAAGGAAGTATCGGAGACAGTTAACTACCCGGAATATCCAGGCGACGTTCATCCGCTGAAGAACCTTGCGGGAGTAATTGCCGGCATGGACCTTGCCAATTCTAACATTGGATCTGATGCCCCGGGGTATTCATCGACCAAAGGTTACAGAGGGCCATCCCTGCTCGAGGTACTTCCGACTGTGAAACTTACCTTGCTGCCCTATTTGGTTGAAGAAATAAGGGTCATTAAGTCACCTGAGGAAATTGCGTTTATCAAAGAGAGCGCCCGGTGGGGAAATCTTGCCCACTCATTGCTGCAAAAGTATTCTCTCCCTGGCTTTTTGGAAAATGAAGTGGCAATGAAAGCGACTATCGAAACCACAAGGGTCATGGTGGCCACCCTGGGTGATGCGTACAATCCGAAAGTCTCAACCGGGCTCGATCCACACGTCGGCTTCAGAGGCCAAATCGGCCCTAACTCGGCGCTGCCTCACGCCATAGATATCAACGCAGTGCTAAAGCCAGGAGATAACCTGGTGACCTATGCATGCCCAACAATTGGGGGGTATACAAGCGAACTTGAAAGGACAATGTTTGTAGGCGAGCCAAACGCAGAGCAAAGAAAGTACTTTGGTTTCATGAAAGAAATCCAGGAAACTGCTTTTGAGAAGATTAGGCCTGGTAGGCCATGCTCTGATGTGGATAAAGCAGTCAGAGAAGTATACGCAAAGCATAATCTCTGGGACTATTGGCGGCACCACACTGGACATGCCCTGGGGCTCCTGAACCACGAACTTCCATTCTTTGATGCAGCAGACCACACTATTATGCGCCCGGGCATGGTGTTCAGTGTGGAACCAGGCGTTTTTGTTCCCGGATTGGGAGGTTTTAGGCATTCCGATACTGTTTTGATTACTGAGACAGGCATGGAGATGATCACTTGGTACCCAAGAGACTTAGACAGGCTTATCTGCGGATAGTCAGTGCCTGGCTCTCGCCGGGTATGGGTGAGCCGTTATGGCCTAGGCAGGCCATTTGTGGGCACGACAGCCTATGGCCGCTTATGGAAAGAAGTCTTCTGCGGACCGATCATATCTTACTCGAGAACAGGACGGGGGGGATCAGTGGGAGATTTGGAGATGGTTGCGAAGTTGAGATGCTGGCTTCGGAAGAGAACGCAGAAGTGGTAAGTGACAGAGAAAAGGAGGGGAACTAACTGTTATGCTAGCTAAAGGGTCATTTGTATCATTTATCGTGCTAATCGGATACGTAATTTTTGCCTACGTCACCATTAACAAATACAAAGGCAGAAAAGATTTCCCCATCAAGCGGTTGAAGGGCCTTGACTACATCGACGATGCCCTGGGAAGGGTTACAGAGATGGGAAGGCCTGCTCACTTTTCAATGGGTTCAGGTGAATTGGATGCCCAGTATTTTGCCGCTTTTGAGTATCTCAAATATATCGCCCTTAAGACGGCAATGTATGACGCCCAGTTAATTGTTACCAATGCTATTCCAGAAGTTCAGCCTGTTACAGAAGAAATTGTGCGCAGTGCCTACGCAGCTGTGGGAAAGGTTGAGAATTACAAACCAGATAACATCAGGTACGTTTCGGTCTATGCTCTCCGCCCTGCAGTTCTCGGCACATTCCAGCGAGAGAAAGTAGCTGCCAACTTTGTACTTGGAAATATTTATCACGAATCTGTAATCTTTGTTGAAGCTGCCAGCAGTGTCGGTGCCATATCTATTGGAGGAACCACTCAAACTGCACAGATTCCGTTCTTTGTGGCCGGTGCCGACTATACCTTAATTGGCGAAGAGTTTTACGCCGGCAGCACCTTCTTGTCAGGAAACGTACTGCACTTTGGTTGCCTAAGCGCCCAGGAGCTTGGCAAGTATGTTGCCATTGCCATTATCGTACTTGGCTCAATCCTGAAGACCTCAGGCAACGACTTTTTCATCAATCTTATGAAGAAATGAGGTGACGAGCATTGAAGCAGCAATTGCCGGTTCTTGTTGGTGCTATAGCGGGAATCATAGTAATCCTTGCAGTATATTTTCCGGTGGCTCCCCTTCAGGCAGCCTCCAAGGAAGTCTTAAGGTGGCAGGTTGTGGTGACTGCCTTCTCTCTGGTGCTTGGAATTGCGAATATCTCAAGGATTCATATAAAGAGGGTTACGAAGAAGGAATCAACGTCAGGCTACAGCCTTATGCTTCTGGTCGTCATGTATGGTGCCCTTATCCTTGGGCTGACCTACGGTGCCCAATCCAGCCAGTATCGTTTTGTATGGGATAACGTATATTCTGCGCTGAATGCTACTTGGTATTCTACAACTGCTTTCTACATGATGAGTTCAGCCTGGCGTGGATTCAGAGTGAGATCTGTACAGGCAGGGGTACTGATGGGTTCAGCGATCCTCGTTATGCTTTCTAAGGTTGGCATCGGCCAGCTTATTTGGAGCCAGATTCCCGTCATAGGAAACTGGATCATGGCTGTTCCGAACACTGCAGGAATGAGAGGTATTGTCATCGGCTCGTGTCTGGGTGCAGTGGGAGTCTCCCTCAGGATCATGCTTGGGCTCGAGCGTGGACACCTTGGAGGAGGTGGAACTCAATGAGTTTTGTCGACAAGATAATTAATGCCAATGTGAAATTCCTGTGGATTCTTCTGGTAGTAGTATTGCTGGTACCCTTAATAAAGCCAATAGGACTTCCGCTTCCTATGAAGGAAGAGACTTTGAGTGCTTATGAGTTCGCCGAGTCACTGCCTTCTGGGTCCTGGATCATCATGTCAATCAACATCTCTCCTATGGGCGAGCCGGAAAACTGGGCGTCTGCAGTTGCCATGTACAGGCACTACATGAAGAAAGACTTCAAGATAATCCTTCTTAATACAGTGCCTGAAGGAACCATGTATGCTGAGAAACTATGGAAGAACTTCTCGCCTGAGTATGAATATGAATACGGCAAGAACGTAGTTCAAATGCCCTTCCGTGCAGGCAACGAAAGTGCCATTTCATCAATGGGGGCCGACTTCAGAGGCCTTTACGCAACTGACCAGTACAATACCCCGTTAGATGACATTCCTTTGTTTGATGGATTCAGAGGCATAGAGGATGTTTCCTTCTTGGTGGAATATGCTTCAACAATCCATCCCTTGTACTACTTGCAGCAGATAAACGCCAAATACGGTGTTCCAATGATTGTATCGATTGTGGCAGTAGACGGCCCTAAGTTCATGCCATATTACAAGTCTGGCCAGCTCAAAGGCCTTATGTCAGGAGTGGCTGCAGGAGCAGAATACGAACTCCTCAACAAAACACCTGGCCCTGGCGCTTCCCAGATGGATGCTCTTGCCCTGGGGCACCTAATGTTCATTTTGGCAATAGTTTTGAGCAACATTGCATGGTGGCTTAGCAAGAATCAGGAATACCAGAAGGGAGGCGCTCACTGATGGAGAAGATAGGAATTTGGATTGCTGCTCTTATGACGATCTCGGCGTACAGCTATCTTTGGAAAGAAAACCCGTTGTTCCGGATAGGCGAGCATCTTTTGATAGCCACAAACGTATCTTATCTTGCCATAGTAGGATGGAATAACGTAAAACAGAGTGTTTTGACCCCTCTGGCTGAAGGTGAGTACCAGCTGATAATCCCACTGGTTTTGGGCCTGTTCCTTTTTACCAAGTGGTTTCAGAAGCTCGCCTGGCTTAGCCGAATTGGTGTGGGATTCATGATGGGAGTGGCCAGCGGTGTGTCAATCACTGGAGCTATTTCGGCGAACTTTGTCAAACAAATAGCAGGTACCATCCTTCCGCTCAACTCGATTAATAACGTGATTGTAGTGGTAGGCACCATATGTACTGTGAGTTACTTCTTGTTCATTCAAAGCAAATCTCCCGCCGGCCAGTCCTGGGGGAAAGCAGTTGGGTTTACAGGTGAGATTGGCAAGTGGGTCATGATGGTTGCCTTTGGGGCTGCCTTCGGAGCTACAGTTATGGGCCGCTTAACTCTTGTCCTTGGCAGGTTGCGGTTCCTCTTTGGTACCTGGTTGCCCATTATTCAAGGCTAGCAGCAAAAGCCCGCCGTCTTCTGCCAGACGGCGGGCTTTAAATACTCTGTTGCTACTACTTTATGGTGTACTGGAGGGATTTACATGGATATAGATCTTTTGAAGAAGAATGTTATTGACGGAGTTGATACGCTGGCCCCCGAACTCATTGAAGCAAGCCACAAAATTCACGGCTATGCCGAAATGGCGTTCAAAGAGTTTAAGTCTGCAGCCCTTCTTGAAGATTTACTGGAAAGCCATGGGTTCAAGGTGGAACGCGGAGTTGCCGGAATGGATACTTCTTTTAGGGCCACCTTTAATGGCAAATATGACGGACCGACAATTGCTGTTCTAGCAGAGTATGACGCGCTCCCCAACGGGCACTCCTGCGGGCACAATATCATAGGTGTGGCCGCTGCAGGCGCAGGCATAGCACTGTCAAAGGTTCTGGGGGATACACCTGGCAATGTTGTGGTACTTGGATGCCCAGCTGAAGAAGGCGGCGGCGGTAAGGTGTTTTTGGTTAATGAAGGCTTCTTCGAAGGCGTTGATGCAGCCTTGATGACCCATCCCATAGCCGGTACCAGCATGATCGGCGGCCCAAACCTGGCCACCACAACATTTGTTGTGAAGTACTACGGAAAATCATCACATGCAGCTTCCGACCCGGACGAAGGGATAAATGCCCTTGATGCAGTCATGCTTGCATTTCAGTGTGTGAACGCTTTGCGCCAACATGTAACTGAGGACGTTAGAATGCATGGATACATTGTCCATGGAGGAAAGGCACCTAATATAATCCCAGATTACACCGAGGCAAAGTACATGGTAAGAGCATCCCACAAAGAGACCAAAGACAGAGTCGCCGAGAAAGTGCTCAACTGCTTCAAGGCCGGTGCATTGGCCACAGGCTGCAAAATGGAAGTAGAACCTGGTTCCAGCTACGCTGACCGTATAGTTAATATGACCATATCCAGGTATGTGCAGGCCAACTTGAGACAACTTGGGCGTGAAGTTCAGGATGAGCCCGTCCCTGTAAGAGGATCTACGGATTTTGGAGACGTAAGCCAGGTAGTACCGGCAGTCAATACCTATATTTCCATAGCTCCTGAGAATGTGGCAAGCCACAGCAACGAAATGCGAGAAGCCGCTCTGTCGCCTGCAGGCGACAGAGGTGCCGTTGACGCTGCCAAGGTGATGGCCATGACTGTCATTGATCTCCTAACAGACCGTTCAATTCTTGAAAAGGCCTGGGAGGAGCTTAGGCAAACCATGGCGGCCCGGAAGTAACTGAAAAGGAGAGGGGGAAACACCGTGCGCATCCTGCATCTTTCGGCAACAAACATCCTTGCAACCAAGAACGGTGAGGTTGAGATGGAAAGACGGGTTAACTTGATGCGAGGACTGGCTTCGGATGGAACTACAATCGATTACTATCCCAACTCTGAAGGCCCGCTTTCAATTGAGTCGGAAGAAGATGAGAAAGATGCAGTTCCAGGCCTTCTGAAGAGTTTGCGCCACGCAGTTGGATACAATGCAGTTACTCTAGGGTGTTTCGGAGACCCCGGGCTCTTCGAATTAAGGCAAATCGCAAGTGTGCCTGTCCTTGGCCCAGGGATCAGTGCGATTCATGCTGCCGGCCTCATGGTAGATAGATTTTCGATTCTTGCGCCGGTAGAGACCTCAGTACCTTCAACACTAAGCCAGGCCGAAAGATATGGTTTTTCAAAGAAACTTGCATCGGTAAGGCCGCTGAATATACCTGTGCTTACCATAAGACATGATAGAGAACTGGCCGTCCGAATTGCCACAGAGGTTGCCGGAGAATGTGTGGAACGAGACGGTGCTCAGGCTGTAATACTTGGCTGTATGAGCATGGCATTTCAACGCATTGATCTAGAACTCAAGGAAATTCTGGGAGTCACCGTTATCAATCCGTTAATCAGCCTGGTCAAAATGGCTGAAATGCTCGCCCTTTACGGTGGAGTGGGGGTGAATCCCAGGTGAGTAAACTGCCTGAACCTGGGGGTCCAATTGCCAGGTTGCTGGCTGGAGTAGCCATGGGGCTTAAGCCCGAGGTGATTCCTGAACCTGCTATGCAGTGGGCCAGAATGTGCGTCCTGGACTACCTGGGAGCCACTCTTGCAGGTTTGCAGGAGGGCCCCGGGGCCACGGTGCGCAAGTGGGTGATTGAGCAGGGAGGCAAGCCCGATTCAACAGTCATAGGCACTTCTTCAAAGGTTCCTGCCTGTAATGCAGCTTTGGCAAATGGTACATCGGGCCACATGGTAGAACTGGATGATGTTCACAGTGCCTGTATAGGCCATCCGGGTGTAGTAGTAGTTCCGGCGGCGTTGGCTCTGGCGGAGACACTGCACCTGGATGGATTGAAGTTTCTGTCCTCAGTTGTAGCAGGTTATGAAGTCATGGCCAGATCCGGGGCTTACATGGGTATAAGTCATTACGCAGTATGGCATCCCACGGCTACCCTTGGAACTCTTGGTTCGGCAGCCGCGTCGATTCAAGCCATGGATCTTGGCCTAAGTCAGGCAGAAAACGCAATAGCCATAGCTGCAACAATGGCATCAGGCCTTAGAGAAGTGTTTGTTGGGGGATCAAACTGTAAGCACATCCATCCCGGGCTTGCATCTAGGAATGGGATTATTGCTGCAGAATTGGCAGCAGGAGGGTTTACAGGCCCAAAGACGGCCATTGAAGGAACCATGGGTTTCAGGCAGGCCCACTCAGGCGAAGGGCATGAAGAAGCGCTTAATGGATTGCCCGGTGGAAGGCTTCACATTCAAGATACTGAGTTCAAAGTGTTTGCATCATGCCGCTCAGCACATACCGCGGCAGAAGCAGGGATCTTAACTAACCTTGCAGGAGTAACTCCGGACCTTGTAGAGGATATTGTGTTGGAAATCCCCACGGTTACCGCCAAAGATCCTGCATGGGGCAACTTGAGTCCCGGTAATTCACTGGCAGCAAAGCTAAGTATCCCGTACAACTTTGTGGTTTCTATGGTAGACGGCCAGTGCTATCTCGGCCAGTTTACACAGGAGAGAGTCGAGGATACTGTTATCCAATCACTTCTGTCTCGAACTGTGGTCATTGCTTCAGAGGAACTAGACGCGGTTTATCCGGAACACGTTGGGGTAAAGGCGGCTGTCCGGTTACAAGCAGGGGACTTCATCAATCGGAGTGTGATTATCCCCATAGGCCACCCGCTGAGGCCACTTGACGAAGCCACTGTGCGCACCAAGTTTATAGAACTTGCCGTTCCTGTAATTGGCAGCAATGCAGAGAGGCTCAAGCAGTTGGTGTTGGGGTTAGGCAGTACTGTAGCAGCTAAAGAAATTCTGGAATTGTGTAGAGCATACCAGGAGTAATGCTAATTGAGTTTGGAGAGGAGACGCCTTTCATGGATGATACAGAGCTCAACTTAATAAACGACGTAGATATAGCAGAAATGTGGAAGCACCTTGAATTCCTTTGTGACATTGACCGGACCTCAGGTACTGAAGGTGAGTACAAGTCTGTAAGATATATTGCAGAAATTCTGAAATCCTATGGTATTGACGTAAAGATAAATGAGTTTATGGCCTATCTCAGCTACCCCAAATGGGCGCAAATTCAAACCGTAGACGGCAGAATAATTGAAGCCAAGACCCGGGCTTTCTCTGAAGCCACTCCCGAAGAAGGAGTAGAAGGCGAAATAGTCTATGTGCCCGGCGGCAGTGACATGTTTACCGACACCGAGACTGTGGAACGGATAAAGTCCAGCAATCTTGCAGGGAAGATTGTACTTTCTGAGGGCGGTGGAAGGCAGAACATGATTATGGCCAGGCGCATGGGAGCAGTAGGCTATATCCATCTCTGGCCAAGTGACGAAGACGTAATACACGAAGGCATTGTAACTCCGATCTGGGGCACACCCACTCCGGATAATATTGATACTTGCCCCAAAATCCCGGTGGTGGCTGTGAAGCGAAAAGACGGGCTGATGCTGAAAGATATGGCCTCAAAAGCCCCTACCAAAATCCGGCTGTTTACCAAGGTAGAGACAGGCTGGCGAAAACTGCTTCTCCCAGAAGTCATCATACCGGGCAAGACAGATGATTTCGTGCTTGTCGGCGGCCATCTTGACTCGTGGCACCTAGGTGCCACAGACAATGCCACCGGTAACGTTACGTGCCTGGAACTTGCCAGGGTGCTCAAAATTCACCAGGATGAGCTTATTCGTGGGGTACGGATTTGCTGGTGGCCAGGACATTCCACAGGAAGGTACGCAGGTTCCACATGGTATTGCGATCATAATTGGCAGGACCTTCGAGACCATTGTGTGACATACATCAATATTGATTCTCCAGGCCCGCTTGGTGCCACTGATTACTCCGAAGTAACAATGGTTGCCGAAAATGACGATATGATAAGCTCTGTGGTCCACGAGGTCACCGGCCAGGTGCCTCAACCTGAAAGGCCTGTACGTGCAGGCGACCAGAGTTTCTGGGGGCCTGGCATAACTTCCGCTTACATGCTTCTTTCCAACCGGCCGAAAGAACTCAGGGCTTCTGTGGGAGGGTCCGGCTACGGATGGTGGTGGCATACTGAGGAAGACACTATCGACAAGGTTGAAAAGGCAGTACTTGATAAGGATTGCAAGATATATGCACTCACAGCTTACAGGCTGTGTACCTCCAAGCTTCTGCCCTTGAAAGTCTCTAGCCTTGCTCGAGAGCTTCTGGACGAAGTATCCAAACTTGAAAAGGCGGCTAACGGGCTGTTCGATCTTGGCCAGACTGTTTTGGCTGCAAAAAAGTTGGACGATGCCGCTTCTAAGTTCGATTTGGCAGCTTCGAGAATTGCACAGTCGTGCCCGTGCAACTGCGTGTTGACTACTGCTAATAGCGCGATGCTTGAGGCAATCAAGAATCTTACGCCAATCAGGTATTCACCTGAGGCTCCGTATGAGCATGGCCCTGCAATTCCTATTGAGCCTATTCCAATGCTTCAACCTGTAAAGAAGCTGGCTAAGTTGAACCCGGATTCAGACGAATTCGGCTTCCTCAGAAACTGGCTGGTCCGCAGGCAAAACTGGGTAGTCAGGTCGATGTTGGTTGCTGCAAGGGCGCTTGAATCTGCTCTTGAGGAAATTGAGTAGGGGACCAGCGTTTTTGTCCCGAAAGGAAGATGTCAGATGAATACTGCAAAAGTGTTTGAGCGTTTGGAACGCGGTTTTGAAAAGGATCTTGAAGATGTAAGGGCCTTTCTTAGGCAGCCAAGCATCAGTTATACCGGCGAGGGGATTTTGGAGACTGCTGAAGCGGTGAAAGGATGGATTGAGGTTCTGGGCGGCACGGCTCAGCTTGTACCGGTACCAGGCGGCTTTCACCCTGTGGTATACGGAAAAATCGAATCAGGGGCACCCCACACGCTCCTTATATACGGAATGTATGATGTTATGCCTGCCGATGAGCCAGGCTGGATCGCACCTCCTTTTGCAGCGGAAATCCATGATTGGGAAGACATGGGGCCGTGTGTCATAAACCGGGGGGCTGCAAACACAAAGGGGCCGCTGGCAGGGTTTTTTACAGCAATGCGTGCAATCAAAGAAGAGTACGGCCAGCTGCCGGTAAACCTTATTTTCGTCATAGAAGGCGAAGAAGAATACGGCAGCCGCAGCCTTCCGCAGTTTGTCTCTATGTACCTGGACGAACTCAAAAAAGCTGAAGCAGTTGTATTTCCGTTCTTCGGTTGTGATAAGCAAGGTGTGCCGGCTATAAGGCTTGGTACAAAGGGCTTGTTGTACTTTGAACTTACCTGCCGGGGCGGCGAGTGGGGAGGCCCTGTTAAGCGAGGCATTCACGGAAGCAATAACGTGTGGATTGCCAATCCTGTATGGAGGCTAATTCAGGCCCTTTCCACCATGGAAGATGACCAAGAACACATCACCGTCGATGGTTTCCTTGATGATGTGAGGACACCTACCCAGGAGGATGAGGAATTATGTGAGGCCCTTGGTAATTCACCTGATGCAGGCAGGGAACTTGATGCCCACCAGGTGATGAGTTTCAAGTGGGGGCTCACTGGCAAGCCACTTTACCTGCATGCCCAAACCCAGCCCCAGCTGAATATAGACGGCATAATAGCAGGGTATACCGGGCCTGGGACCAAGACTTTGCTTCCTCACGAAGCCACAGTGAAGATGGATGTCCGTATGGTGCCAAACATGGACCCTGACAAAATGGCCAGGACTATCCGAGAGCACCTTGACAGGCGAGGATTTGGCGACATCGAAATGAAGGTCATCAACAAATATCCCTGGAGCAAAGTCAGTGTGAAAGAGCCTGTGGTTCAGGCCTTGATAAAAGCATACCGGGAGCTCGGAGCCGAACCTGCTGTCTTTCCGTTGAATATAGGTTCTGCGCCTTTTTATCTTTTCGACAGAGTGCTCGGAGTGCCGTATGTGTTTGGCGGCATGGGGCACGGTGCCAGGCAGCATTCAAGTAACGAATATTTCAGTGTTAAGGGGCTTTTGGATTACGAGAAGTCAATGGTGTTGACCCTGGCTAACTATATTAAGGAGATGAAGTAGACCATGGCTCGCTATGTTGTTGATCCTGAACTTGAACAAGCGGTGCTAGGCGAGGTTTCCCTAGATGCTCCTTGGGAAATAGTAGAGAAGTTCAACAGGATCGTGAGAGATTCAGGTGGGCTGGGTGAGAGAGGCGCTGTCAAGATCCTTACCGATAAGCTTGATCGTTGGGGTGTGAAGTACAATCTGTATACTCCTACTTTGCTGGTGAGCTTGCCAAAAAAGGCCTCGGTGAAAGTGCTCGAATGTGGATGCGGATGCAGATGCGGATGCACTGAGGCGCAAGGAACGGCCGGCGGGGAGTTCAGGGTTCTTAAGGCCAAGACTCCCGCCATGTCAGCATCTACTGCACCTGGCAGCCTCGAACTAGACCTGGTGTATATAGACGCTGGCTATGCCAAAACAGCCAACGACGTTTTCGCAGGGCTTGAGATTGATGACGTCAATTCCGTTAGGGGAAAGGCAGTCATGACCGAGGGGCTTCCGCTGCCTGGCAGGGTGACAGATTTGATGGCCGCAGGAGCCGCTGCCGTAGTATTTATTTCTCCGGGAGAACGGATTCACGAAGGCATATGCACCAGCATCTGGGGTTCCCCTGATCTTGATTCCATAGGCAGAAAGCCCTATATTCCCGTGGTATCCATAAGCCGTTCCGATGGGTTGTGGCTCAAAGGTCTCTTGGAGAAGGGCCCGGTTAAGGTAGATATTTCAACTGAACTGGATGAGGGCTGGAGGCCTGTCTCTGTTCTGGTTGCTGAGATAAAAGGTTCCGAGGATCCCGACAAGTTTGTTCTGGTTCACGGGCATCTGGATTCATGGCATGTTGGTATCAGCGACAATGCAACTGGCAATGCCACATTACTTGAACTTGCCCGGGTGCTGTCTAAGTTTCAAGGTAATCTTAAGAGGTCGGTGCGGATTGCATGGTGGTCAGGCCATTCACATGGCAGATATGCAGGCTCCACCTGGTATTCCGACAACTTTGCCCTGGATCTTCTCGAAAACTGCGTAGCCCATATTAACTGTGACTCTACCGGATGCAAGGATGCAACTGTTTACGAGGGCGTATCAATGACCAAGGAATTCGAGCCTTTCTGCTATGAAGCCATAAAGGACGCCTGTGGTTGTGAGTCTACCGGCGACAGAGTTCCCAGAGCCGGTGACTGTTCCTTCGCCAATCTGGGAATAGGCACTTATTACATGCTGCTGCCTTCCATTCCTGAGGATGTTAGAAAGGCCAAAGGGCTTTACCACGTAGGCGGTTCCGGCGGCAACAACGAATGGCACCACGAAGACGATACGATTGAAGTCGCCGACAGGGACAACCTGCTTCGTGATACCAGAATCTATGCTTTATCGGTTTTGAGATCTGCCAATATGCCTGTTCTGCCGTATGACCTAGTGTCAGCGGCCAGGGAGGTTAAAGAGACAATAAAGGGGTATGCGGCCCTGATAGCCAAGGCTAGCGACAATGCCGGCCAGGGCCATCCGGATGCCAGCCATGGCGACCTGGCTCAGGCCGAGGGCGTTTGCTTTGATACCAACCGGGCTGGCGCATACGTTTCTTCGCGCCCTATCAGACTGGATTTCGCTCCTGCCATCTCGGAAGCAGAAGCCCTGGTAAAGGCATGTGAGAGTCTGGCCGCCAGACAGGCGGGACTTCAGGCAGAGGGCAGAGGTATCAACGATCCTGATGTAAAGGCAATCAACGAAACTCTTCTGGCAGTTGAACGTGTTTTGGTTAGAGTGAATTATGTTCGTGGCGACATTTTCAAGCAGGACCCTGCGCTTGAGTGGCCGCCGGTACCTGATCTTGCCGCTAGCAGGGAACTTGCCAGAGTCGAAATGGGTAGCGACAGGTATTACTTGTTGCTTATGCACCTTAGGCGTGGATTGAATCGGGTTGTATGGCAACTCAAGCAGGCGCGGAAGTTTGCCGGGGGTTGTTGAGGGTCGCTGAGGCCGCTGAGGGCTCAGAGTTGCAGAATATGGTACCGGCCTGGTTCCGGCCTGGTTCTGATGTGGAGACAGGCTCAAGGTTGATGAATTCCCGGAACCAAGCCGGTACTGACCTAGGCCTTGCCTGACATGTGTAGATGTCAGGAGGGGCGGCGGAAAATGACATTTGGAGGAGTATGAATACATGGCACGCAAAGCAAAGTACAACGGGTACAAATCATTCCAATACCTTGAGCCCGGCATTGACTACAAAGTGTTCAAACTCGCCAAAGAGATCAACCGGGTTGAGCCTTATGTAGTGCCGGTGACTCAGGAGCAAGAGGTTCAGGCCCAAGCGGTACTGTATAACGATGTAGTGGTGTCTGTTCATGAACACATCTATATCACAACTGATGATATATCTCAGTTGCTTGATTACAAGCATTCAGGCAGGAACTGGACAGGCTACGAAGGCCTGAGTAATTCAGGTATAGACGTTGTAATTGAGAACTTCATGGACGGATCGGCAGTCATAACCTCTCATTCAGGCTGGAAATGGACGGATATAATCCATGACCTGGGTATTCGCTTCTCGGATTTCGCCCATCAAGACATGATCTACAAAGCCGAGAGTGTTGAAGACCTTTTGCGGGCAAAGCCTGAAGGCAGGATAGCCCTGGTTGCATGCCTTGAATGTGCAACGCCTATAGAAAACGAAGTGGATAGGGTGGATGTCTTGTACGGCCTGGGCGTCAGAATGATGGGAATCACGTATTCAGAGTCAAATGGGCTTGGCTCCGGCCTTAAAGAGGTTAGGGATGGGGGCCTTACCAAGTTCGGCAAGAAAGTCGTCAGGCGTATGAACCAACTGGGCATGACCATCGACGTTTCCCACTGCGGTGACAAGACGGCTTTGGACGTCATTGAGTTCAGTGATAAACCCATACTTATGAGTCATGCAGGAGCCAGGGCACTTTGGAACACTCCGCGGCTCATGCCAGACGATGTGCTCAAAGCCTGTGCGGAAAAAGGCGGCATAATAGGAATTGAAGCTGCCCCTCACACCACCCTGACCCACAGACATCCTTTGCACTCTATCGAGTCGTTTATGGAGCATTTTGAGTATATTGCTAACCTGGTTGGCATTGACCATGTGGCATTTGGCCCTGATACAAATTTTGGCGACCATGTAGGCCTCCATCGCCACCTCAGAAGTCTTATGTCAATTGAGGACAGCCACAGGGGAGAGACGTTCCAGGAAGTGGAGTATGTAAAAGGATTGGAGAATCCGGGCGAGAGTTTTCCGAATATCACACGTTGGCTGGTAAAGCACGGATATGCCAGGGAAGACATATCCAAGGTTCTGGGCAAGAATGCACTCAGGGTGTTAAGGGAGACCTGGGCCCGGTAAGGGGGGACGCTATGTGTCCAGACTTGCGTCTCCTAGATGCGGCCTGAAGAGGTATGATTTTGCTGGCTCTATGTTAGTAGGGTAGTGATTCAGACAAGGGGGGTCTAGCAGCGCCTGAAAAGGATGTTTATAAAATCGCCCTCAGACCTGAAGATCACCTGAGCCAGCATGGGTTCGAGTGGAACCTCCCAGCCACAGGTGAGTCGTCATGATTTTTAGGGATTTTGAAAAAGGAGTGCGTTGAGATGCCACGAAAACAGTATGACGGGTACAAGTCATTCCAGTACCTTGAACCTGGCGTTGACTACAAGGTATTCAGACTCGCCAAAGAGATCAACCGGGTTGAGCCCTATGTTGTACCGGTTTCTCCGGAACTGGAAAGACAAGTCCAGGAGATTCTAGATAATGAAGTGGTGGTATCTGTCCACGAGCACATTAAGGTTATGCCAGAAGACGCCTCGCAAGTGCTTGAGTACAATCACTGCGGGAGAAACTGGACAGGCTATGAAGGTATGAGTAATGCCGGAGTGGATGTTGTAATTGATAACTTCATGAATGGGTCGGCAGTTATAACCTCCCATTCTGGATGGAAATGGACAGACATCATCCATGACCTGGGTATTCGTTTCTCCGATTTTGCCCACCAAGGCATGATCTACAAGGCAGAGACTTTCGAGGATCTTATGAGAGCAAAGCCCGAGGGCAGGATAGCCCTGGTTGCATGTATCGAATCTGCTACTCCTATAGAAAATGAAGTGGACCGAGTGGATGTGCTGTATGGTTTCGGCGTGAGAATGATGGGAATCACCTATTCTGAGTCAAACGGCCTCGGTTCTGGCCTAAAAGAGACCACAGACGGCGGGCTCACCAAATTTGGCAGGAAAGTCGTCAGGCGTATGAACCAACTGGGCATGACTATCGACGTTTCTCACTGCGGTGACCAGACGGCTTTGGATGTTATTGAGTTCAGTGAGAAGCCCATACTCATGAGCCATGCAGGAGCCAGGGCGCTTTGGAATACGCCGCGGCTCATGCCAGACGATGTGCTCAAAGCCTGCGCCGAAAAGGGCGGCGTAATAGGAATTGAAGCGGCTCCTCACACTACTCTGACTCACAAACACCCTTTACACTCTATCGAGTCTGTCATGGAGCACTTTGAATATATTGCCAACCTTGTAGGCATCGACCACGTGGCTTTCGGCCCCGATACTCACTTTGGTGATCATGTTGGTTTGCACCATGCTGTGAGGGCAATTATGTCCATAGAAGATAGCCACAAGGGCGAGACTTTTGAAGAGGTTGAGTACGTTAAGGGCATGGAGAACCCCGGAGAGTGTTTCCCCAATATTGTCCGCTGGCTGGTTAAGCACGGATATAGCAGGGAAGATATCTCTAAGGTTGTGGGCAAGAACGGCCTGAGGGTATTGAAGCAGACTTGGGCGGATTGAAGCAAATCGGGGTGCACTGACGCAGATCTAGGCGGATTGAAGCAAACCTGGGTGCACTGGGGCAAACTTGAGTGCACTGAAGCAGACCTGGGTGCACTGACGCGGACCTGGCCGGATCAAAAACAGAATGGTTTGCCAGCAATGGCGTTATGTAATGGAACTTGCCTGCTATATTGTGTCTCTTGACTGGGACTCAGTTGATGAATTAGGATTGCCGAAAAAAGCAGTCACAGATGTGACAAAGTCTGTGGCTGCTTTTTTGATCGGTGACTGCATTCCTAAACTTTCTCCCAGCCCCAGTTCGCAATCATCAGTGCCATACTTATCGCGAAGCATTGTCGCTCTTATGCTAGAATCGTAGGTAGATTATGCGGATTCACGCGCATAAGGAAGACTTGAACCCTCTTACTGGTCAAAGGTGTTTGACCCGAATTGGATTTGCTGTCGGCAACTGATATTGTGATTTTCGTGGAGATCGCGTTTCTTATCATCACACGTTGTAAAGGATGAATCTAATGTCTAACCCAGTTCAGCCGGGGGCACAACCAGAGCGGTGCGAGCCGTCCAGGCGGGAAGTCCGCAGGACTATTCTGAACCTCGTTTGGCCTGCCACTGTGGAGAGCCTGCTCCAGATGGGTGTTGGCCTGGTTAATACGGCCATAGTAGGTCATTTGTCAGCAGTGGCGATAAGTTCTGTTGGGCTTTGCAACCGTGCTTCAATGCTGCTGGCCTGGCCGTTGTACCAGGCTGTTTCGACAGGTGCCACGGTGCTTGTTGCACAGTCCATAGGGGCGGGGGACAGGGACCGTGCCAGGACCCATGCTGTTCAAGCGATTATGTTTGGGGTACTTAGCGTTGCCCTGGTGGCATTTGCGCTTTCAGCAGCAGCAGTCCCGGTGCTGTCGGTTTTCAACCCGGAACCGGATGTGCTTGAGACGAGCATACGTTACCTGCGGATATTCGTTCTGGGATTGCCGGCTGTAGGGCTAATGATGTCGTCAGGTGCGTCGCTCAGAGGAGCGGGCGATACCCGAAGCCCTATGGTGGTAGCGGTTTTGGTTAATATCATCAACGTTGTGATAAGTTGGGTTCTTATCTATGGGAATTTGGGGTTTCCTGCCATGGGGGTTATCGGCTCAGCCATAGCCACGATTATTGCACAGTGGATTGGTGCGGCTATGTCGCTATGGGCGGTAGCATCAAGAAACTCGATTTTGGGGCTTCGCCTGAGAGGGCCGTGGCGGTTTGAGCGTGAGTCTTTGCGGCAGGTCCTGAGAATCGGCTTGCCGGCATCTGGCGAGTCATTTGCCTGGCAAGCAGCATCGATGATTCTTACTTTCTATGTAACGAGTTTTGGCACAGAAGCTTTCGCTGCTCACCAGATTGGTTTGAATGCTGAGTCGCTTTCGTATATGCCTACAGCAGGTTTCGAGATAGCGTCTACTGCTTTGGTGGGACAAGCCGTCGGAGCATGTAATACGTATATGGCCCGAAGATATTCGCAGGAACTGACTATGATGTCTGGGGTGATTACGGTGTTTACTGCGGGGATGCTTTTTGTCTTTCCCCGCCAGATATTAAGCCTGCTCGCCAGCGACCCCAAGGTCATTGAACTTGGTGCCATATACCTCAGAATCATGGCAACGATTCAGGTTCCCCAGCAAGTGTCGGCGATTATGAAAGGTGCGATGCGAGGAAATGGGGATACTCGGGCGCCTATGTATATTGCGGGCTTGGGCCTCTGGGGAATAAGGCTTCCAGCAGCCTACCTGTTGGGATTTACTTTTGGCATGGGCATTGTGGGGATTTGGCTGAGTATGACCTTGGATTTGTTTGTGCGGTTCTTGCTGACTTGGTGGAGATACCGGCAGATTCCATGGGTTAGGGAGCCAGCGGCGATGGAGATACCAGTGGATTCGGTGGGTTAGAGCCGGGTTCGGGCAAGGTGGATATACTGGCGGATTCCGTTTCGGGTGCCCAGTGGCCTATACGGCTGGCCACGCTACTAAATGTGGGGCCTCGATGAGCTTGGACCGGCCCATGTGGTAGGCCAGTCCTACGTGACTCCCCGGCGTTCGGATGCAGAGTGGCCCATCTGGTAGGCCACTAAGTCGTGGTTACGTTATGTTCGGGTGCCCAGTGGCCTATACGGCTGGCCACTCGATTAAGTGTGGAGCTTCGAAGAGCTCGGACCGGCCTATGTGGTAGGCCAGTCGTTTGGAGTTCCTCGGTGTTTGGACGCTCAGTGGCCTGTGTGGTAGGCCAGTCCTACGTGACTCCCCGGCGTTCGGATGCAGAGTGGCCCATCTGGTAGCCCACTAAGTCGTGGTTACGTTATGTTCGGGTGCCCAGTGGCCTATACGGCTGGCCACTCGATTAAGTGTGGAGCTTCGAAGAGCTCGGACCGGCCTACGTGGTAGGCCAGTCGTTTGGAGTTCCTCGGTGTTTGGACGCTCAGTGGCCTGTGTGGTAGGCCAGTCCTACGTGACTCCCCGGCGTTCGGATGCAGAGTGGCCCATCTGGTAGGCCACTAAGTCGTGGTTACGTTATGTTCGGGTGCCCAGTGGCCTATACGGCTGGCCACTCGACTAAGTGTGGAGCCTCGATGAGCTTGGACTGGCCTATGTGGTAGGCCAGTCCTACGTGACTCCCCGGCGTTCGGATGCAGAGTGGCCCATCTGGTAGGCCACTAGGATGTGATATGGGCTATGAATGCGAATGCCTTAGTCGGCGCTCGTCTCGAGCCTTGGCTCTTTGACAATACTTGATATACTGCAAACACATTTCCTCTAGTCCCTTTGCATAGATGCCCTCTGTATCAATGAGTTTGATTGGAACATCATCAGGAATTTTCCTTAACATGTTTTCCAAAGTAAGGTCTTCGGCTGTTATATGGATTAACGTAATGCCGTGTTCTCGGCTCAACCGAGCTTTTTCTTCATCACGCTCCATAATCGCTCTAAGGTTGTCTTCATCAGGAAAATAAGGAGTCAGCTCGTAATGCTGCCTTCCACCAAACTCCCAAGCCTGCTTTGCCTCAACGCTGAATCGGTCATATTCCATAAGTTCTTTTGTTTTCGAGTGTTGCAGAAACCATGGACGTGCGTTGTCAATAAAGGGGCTTATGTCGACAATTTGGTCTATTCTGAGGTTCATCTTGCTTTCCCCGGACCTGGGGTGTACTCTTTCGCAAGCTCGGATATAATCCAGATTCGCCTTTTGGATTTCTGGTGGCTGAGTTGGTATCATTATATTATTGCAACCGTATTTCTTCACAATGACCCAGCCCTTTTCAACCAGTATATGAATCATTCGAGTAGTTACATCGCGATTCATCGAAGCGCATGCAGCCAGTTCTCGAATAGAGCGCGGTTTATGTGCAATCAGACTCAGGTACAGCGCCTTTGCCCTTGGGTCTATGGAAGTATCCATGGCTAGAGCGCGTGGCATGGTTATCACGCGCTGCTGTGAAGGAAGAGCGAGGGCACGCTCAATTATCTTGAGTTGGATTAGTAAAACCTCCTTCGACATAATATTTGCTCACGGTTCGACTACTGCCATATATTACCATAGAAATAGCAATTATGACAAGAAATCCCAACGGATTTCCTCGAAACTTTTATAGGGTTGAAGTTATTGTGGCGCGGCTAGGACGAGTTGAATGATGATTTGGAGCGGTTCGGAAGATTGCTTTGACTGAAAGGAATTTTGATCTGGAAAAAGAAGTATCAGGTGGTGTCTGTGTTAGTCGTAACTGTCTAGACCCGTGAAATGGTGTGGGCTGCTGCACTTATCGGAGCACGCTGACGGGTCAGAAGGAGTGTAGTAAGATGGAAACAGCACGTAGCGCGTGCCTTGAGCCGCTCGATTTCACCCGGGTCGCCATTTTCGATGGTTTCTTTGGCCCTCGAATGGAGACCAACCGCAAGGTTACAACAAACATCCAGTACCACCACCTCAAGAGCACCGGCAGGTTAGATGGCATCGACCCGGAATACAAACCTGGAGACAGGAGTGCCCACCACATTTTCTGGGACTCTGATGTAGCCAAGTGGATAGAAACTGCTGCGTATACTCTTGCGTCCCACAGCGACCCTGAACTTGAGGAAAAGGTTACGCAGGTCATTGAGAAATTCGCCAAACTTCAGCAGCCTGACGGTTACATAAACAGCTGGTTTACGTCGTGTGAGCCCGACAAGCGGTTTACCAACCTTCGTGATCGTCATGAACTCTATTGTGCCGGCCATCTCATGGAGGCGGCTGTTGCATGGTTCCGGGCGACGGGCAAGAGGCGGTTTCTTGACATAATGTGCTGTTATGCTGACTACATAGATTCGGTTTTCGGCCGAGAAGAGGGAAAGATTCGAGGTTACCCTGGTCATGAGGAAATCGAACTGGCCCTGATCAAACTGTACCATGCCAGCGGCAATGAAAGGTATCTTAACCTGGCGAAATATTTTGTGGACGAAAGAGGCCAATCCTCTCAATACTCGCACTACTATGACTTTGAGGCCAGGCTTCGAGGTGAGGATCCTTTGAAGTTCAACTACGAGTATTGCCAGGCGCATCTCCCTGTCCGTGAGCAGAAAAGGGTGGTTGGCCACGCGGTTCGAGCCATGTATCTGTATTCTGCAATGGCTGACCTCGCCAGGGAGACAGGAGATACCAGACTTATCGAGGCCTGCAGGACCTTATGGGAAGATCTGTGCTTGAAGCAGATGTATGTTACCGGGGGCATCGGTCAGTCACGGGGCAACGAGGGTTTCACCTTCCATTACGATTTACCTGAAGAAACGGCATATTGCGAGACTTGTGCTGCAGTCGGACTGATTTTCTGGAGCCACAGGCTTTTACAGATAGAGAAGGATTCGCAGTACGCAGATGTTATGGAAAGAGCGCTGTACAATGGGGCACTGAGCGGAGTCTCTTTCTCGGGCGAAAAGTTTTTCTACGTCAACCCCCTGGCTAGTTTGGGAGATCACCATCGCCAGGAATGGTTCGGGTGTGCATGTTGCCCGGGAAATATCTCCCGGCTTATAGCCAGTTTGGGTGGGTATATTTACTCGGTCAGCCGTGGAAATAATCAAGAACCTTGCGCGTGTACAGGCTTACCGGAGGTTTGGATTCACCTGTACACAAACAGTACTGCTTCGCTGGATTTCGGAAGACGCATGGTCAGGCTTGAGCAGAAGACCCGCTACCCGTGGGATGGCCGGGTTGAGATCAATGTCGGTTTCGAGGACAGCCGGCGCCGGCAGGCCGAGAGGGAGCAAAACATCGATAGGCATGGGTGTAGCCTGAATGGGGTTGAAGCCCCTGAGACGATACCCTTCACCTTGGCGCTGAGAATCCCAGGTTGGTGCAGGAATGCCTGGGTGGAGGTAAACGGCGAGCGGATCTGCGAGGTAAGTAGAGGGTGGACCAGCGAGGCAGATGGATGCCCGATCGGTGAGGCAAGTGGATGGCGGACCAGCGAGGTAAGCGGACCCGGGATCGGTGAGGCAAGCGGATGGCGGATTGGCGAGGCAAGCGGACCCCAGGTCAGTGAGGCAAGCGGATGGCGGGCCAGCAAGGCAGATGAACGCCCGATCGACGGGGCAAGCTGCGGGCGAATTGACGAGGCAAACGTTGGCCGAATTAACGGGGTAGACAGCGAATCTAGCGGCGAGTATGCAGATTTGGGATTGGCCATAGAGAAGGGGTATTTGAAGATTTCCCGGAAATGGCACGATGGCGATCGAGTTGTTTTTGAACTTGCTATGCCTGTAGAGCGGGTGTACGCTAACCCTCGAATCCGAATGTACAACGGCAAAGTGGCCATTCAACGAGGCCCCATAGTTTACTGTTTAGAGGAAGTGGATAACCAGATTTCGAACCTGTCATGTATATCTATCCCCAGACATTCTGAGTTATCGGCCCATTTCGACCCGGACCTGCTAGGTGGAGTTATGGTGATAACTGGGGAGGCTGAGGCCTTGGCTTTGGGTTTAGGCGTGGTGGATTCGAGCATGGATAAGTCGGGCGTGGGGGATTCGAGCATGGATGATTCGAGCATGGATAAGTCGGGCATGGATAAGTCGGGCATGGGGGAGGCGGCCATGGTTGATTCGACCTTGGTTGACTCGGCTGGATCAGTCGCCGGTGAGGTTGAACCATTGTATAGGTACTCGCCGGCGTCGAAAATGAAGATTAGGATTACTGCCGTGCCTTATTACGCCTGGGATAACCGTGAACCAGGCCAGATGTTGGTGTGGATTAGGGAATAGGTCAGAGTGAGATTTTGAACAGGCCAGGGCAATATGGTAGTGCATATCTCAGGGTGTAGTTAATTCAGAATGTCTTATAAGCCCTTGGTTTATCATCCATAAGTACAGCGAACGATGCTGGTTGAACTCGTCAGAGGCACATGGCCAGTTTCTTCGGCGGCAGATTCCTATCGTGAAATACCTGCAGCATGAACCTGGCCCGGGAGGCTCCTACGTAAATATCGGCATCGGTACAGCTCCGTTTGCCGTCCCTCAACCCTATCAAAAACACAATGTCCGACTCTAGTCCTTTGAATGAGCGGATTGTCGCAAAGCGGATATCCCCGGCGCGGACTGAGTGATTTTTCCTGAAGTCGGCAAGGGGCCAGGAGCCAATCTTCTCACAATCGGCAAGGCAGCTGTTCTCCAGGCGGTTAGGCGAAAGAATCAAGATTCTGCCAGGCCTGATACCCTGGCTGACAAGTCTGCCAATTTCTCGTTCAATCCTCCTTTTTTCCTCTCGAGGGGTCTCCCAGGGGTGGTATGTTACAGGAATTCCGCCTCGAAGCACGGGTTTCAGGTGCCCTTTTGGCACAAACGGAGTCAGCCAATCGCTTATGGTTTCGGCATTTCTAAGATTTCTCGTCAGCCTGTGTTTGGACACAGGGAGCTTCATCAAGTGCTCTGTGCTCACACCGAAAAGGTCCTGGTTTGGATCGGCAAAGATGTAGAACTCGCCGCCTTCTCTGTTTCTCAGCATACTCTCAAGGCAAAGAAGCCAGTTTTCGTGAAAATCCTGGCCTTCGTCGACGATTATCGAGTCAAACTTATCGGCCTCGGGAGCTTCCATATAATAATCGAAGCCCATATCCGGGAGAGTATTGTCGTAGAATTCAGCCCGCTCAGCCTCGTCTTTAGGCTCAGAGACGTCAAACCCGTTCTTACCCAGCATTTCTCTTAGGAAGTCATGGAAGTTTGAGCAGGTTATCTCAGCAGGCATCTTCCGCCTTAGGTCGCCGGCAAGGTTCTTGTTGAAGCAGGTGAGAAGGACCCTCTTGCCCGAATCCGCAAGCTGCCTGGCTTTTTCCATGGCCAGCTGGGTCTTTCCCGTTCCAGCTGCTCCGAAAAATACCTTTCTGTTGTCTAGCTCAGTTTCCTCAAGAATCCTCGATTGCTCATCTGTAAGCACTTTCTCAGCAGTGCTGTGGAACATCTGAATTCGTTCTTCGAGCAGGGCAAAAACCTTAAAAGAAGGGCCCAGCACCTTGTCTATTAGGATTTGTGTAGCCTCCGGTTCAGGCTTTTTACTCTTTGGGAAGAGGGTTCGGATTCTGGCGTCAAGGTTATCGAGATCGTCGTATAGAAATACGCTGCTTGGATCAAGGAAACTGGGAAGCTCGCCTGCCAGCACTTTGGATTCCGGGAAGCAAAGGGCAAATCTTATGTTAAGCGGAAAGCGGGCGGACCCCGATTTTTCCTTGTAACGCCCGAGAATAGCCCTCATTGCCCGCTCTGCCTGGTCCACCGGGTCCTTGGCCATAGGCTGGGTGTTGTGAGATGCGCCCGATTTCGACGGCTTGAACTCGTGCCATTGGCCGTTCGCGTACATTATGTTACCCTGTTTGACTTCGAACACTACATACCCCAGTTCCGGATGGACTATCACAAAATCCGCTTCTCCGATGGCCTGGAAATCAGCAAGGTTCTCAGTGGGATTAGCGGCTAATTTCCTGGATGTAAACTGCCTTGATGAGCCAGCACCGGAGTCGGTGCGTCCGAATTCACTATCCCCGGTGCCTCCGATCTTGTACTTATACGAGTAGAACACAGTATATTCAGGAGGAAGGTCTCTGCACGCCGAGTAAAACAGCCGTTCACCGTCGTTTTCAATCGTCTGCGGCGATACGTCGGGGATCATTCTTGCCATGAAGATTCCTCCCTGTATAAAGGTGCCGAAACTTAGGCAGTTTCGCCATTTGGTAAGTTTCTTCTACGCCTGGCAGCTTATTCCTCCTTTTATGCCTGGGCTTCCTGTGGATTATGCCAGCGGAACCGAGGACGTACACGACTGGCTCTCCAGCCGAGCCAATTAGCCAATCGGAAGCCCGGTACTCCGCACGACTGGCTCTCCAGGCGAGCCAATCGGCCAAGTTCGGACTTTGAAACCACTAGAAGCAGGTGCGGAGGAGGTAACTACAGGGGCGAGAACTACCAGGGGCGAGAACTACCCGGGGTGAGAACTGCCAGCGAAGAGAATTGCTGTACCTCGGTACTGTGTGGATAAGAAATGGCACCAATTACATCAGAAATCTGCTGCCCTGGTCTGCAGGACAATGAACCGGTGCAGGATAAGGTAGTGTGCCAAAACCCCCGCATTTGAGTTACTATTTAGAGGCGGCATTGACGCTGCCTTTCAACGAGAGAAAATCAGGGCGCTATATGTGGCTTAGCCCCGCGATCCATATTAAGATAATCGAAAAGCATTGGTCAGGTGTGCCGGTGGCCTGGAGGAATTCGCTAATACAGGGGATGATGTTGTGATTATCAGGAGGGCCGTTGTTCAAGATGCAGAGGGGTTGGTCAGGGTCCACGTGGATACTTGGAAAACGGCGTACAGAGGGATTATCGCCGGTGAAGTCCTTGACAGAATGTCCTATACAGGCCGCGGCGAGAGATGGCGGCAGACGATTCTTGAACCCGAAGGTAAGTACATATATGTGGCTGAATGGAATCAACAGGATAACTCATCAATATCTTCCCCGGCAGTAGTTGGATTTGCTATTGCCGGCTCGAACCGGGACGATGATACTCACGTTTTTAAGGGCGAGGTTCACGGCATATACGTTCTGGACAAATACCAGGGAAAGGGCGTGGGCCGCAGGCTCTTTACCCGGGCAGTTCAGTCACTGCTTCAGGATGGGATGGATTCGGTTAAGGTCTGGGTACTGGCTGATAACGTCAATGCCCGGGGTTTCTACGAGAGGCTGGGCGGAGAGCTTACCGATAGAAGGGATATCAAGGTCGGAGGCATTCAGTATCCTGAAGTTGCTTATGGCTGGCGCGATGCCACGGTTTTTAGGGCCCGCTAGAGATTTCAGGTTTCTGGGGTTTCGAGCCTATTCCTGTCAGCGCTTGAATTATCCCTACATTAGATAAGCGACAGACAGGAGATAAGCGACAGATAGGGATAGACAAGGGTTTCTCGAATTGCATGCGAAATAGAAGGGTTTCAGAATTGCATACGAAATCGGAGGTATCTTCTGACATGCCTTATGCAGTTGAATTGTTGTTTGATGAGGAAGGAGAAGCACGGGTCCGGCGTATCTGGGAGGCCTTGAAGGCTGCTGGTTTGGGCGCTTACATGGTGGAGTCAGGGAGCATACCCCATATTACCCTGGCTGTTTATGACAGCCTTTCGACCAGTGACACTGGCAACCTGAGCAGAATAGCCGAAATCCGGTTTTGCAAGCGCCTGGGTGAGTTTGCCGCAAGGTGGGCACCTTTCGCAGTGAATTTCGGGTCAGTAGGTGCGTTTCCCCAGAGCGGCACGGTTTTTCTGGCTCCTATTCCGTCAGAGGATCTTCTGATGATCCACAGGCACTTTCACTGCTCCTTTGATGATTTCGAAGCCAACGGGTGGAAGTATTACAAACCCTCTTTGTGGGTTCCTCATTGTACCCTTTCCGCTAACGCGGAGGACAGTGCTGTGCCTGAAGTTATCCGCCTAGTACTAGGGAAGTTTCGGCCTTTCCGGGTTGAGATTGCTGCAGCGTCTCTTGTCAGGTTTCAGCCGGCAGTACGCGTGGTTGAGTCTGTGAGCGGGGACGAACAGGACCTGGAAGACACTCAATCTACGAGGTCTCTGCCTGTTGAGCACTTATGTACTTTACAATTGGGCACCGGAGAAAAACACCCGCGTTTTCCAGGCAAGTGAGGGCGGCCGGCCGAATAGCCAACTTGAGGCTAGGCAATTACCGGGTTGAGCCTGTCGTACAGGACGACGTGCGATGACACCTCTGCTACTTCAGCATCGCCGGCTTCAGTCTTTCGCTCTCGCTTGGGCCAAGATCACAAACGTAACTGTGTAGAACTACAACATCCCATGCAGGTTTCAGCCGTCCAAAAGACGAATAATTGTGAATAATCGAATGCGGTCATACAAGCATACAATCACACATTTACGGCACAGCGATCGGTAACCGGCAAGTCGACAATCAATCGACAATCGACAGGCAATCAACAGACAATCAACCGACAATCAATCGACAATCGACAGGCAATCAACAGACAATCAACCGACAGTCGACCGACAATCGACAGACAATCAATAACTGACAATGAAAAGAAGGGGGAAACGAGGGGATATGAGGAAACTGCGGATTTCGTCTGAGGAATTCAAGAGGCGGACAGATGCTGTGCTTGACAGCATGAGGGAACGGGATCTAGACGGATTCATTTTTTGGAGTTCGGTCAGCATTTTCTACCTATCCGGCTTTGCATTCATTCCGACTGAAAGGCCAATGTGCCTGATTCTCAACAAGAATGGCAAGAAGACACTCTTTGCGCCTGGGCTGGAACTGGAACACGCAGAAGAGTGCCCCGAAATTGATGAAGTCAGGTGCTATCGTGACTACCCCGGCAAAGTTCATCCTATGAATCAGATAGGCACGCTGCTTGAGGAAATAGGGCTTGCCTCAGGGAAACTTGGTGCTGACGGCGGCGGGTACGGTTCGGCGTGGGGGTATCGGGGGCCGAGGATGTCTGAAGTTGTGCCTTCAGCAGAGATAGTCGTCGACCCGTTCTTGATTGAGACCCACCGAATGATAAAGTCAGACGAAGAGATTGCGCTCATCAAGGAAAGCTGCAAATGGGGCAATCTGGCCCACAGGTTCTTGCAGGACTACTCCAAGCCCGGCGCAACTGAGAACGAAATCTCTATTAGGGCGTCGCTTGACGCTACTCTTGCAATGATCAAGACTCTCGGGCCCATGTACGATCCAACTACGCTTGGACGATCTGGAGCAAGTGCAGGATTCAGGGGACAGATCGGCCCGAACTCGGCACTTCCTCATGCCATGTCAATCAACGCAGTGCTCAGGCCCGGCGATGTCCTTGTTACAGGAGCAGGTGCAAGCGTGTTCGGATACGGAAGCGAATTGGAGCGGACAATGTTCATGGGCGAGCCTGACGACAAGAAGAAGCGCTTCTACAATTTCATGATGGAAGCCCAGGAAATCGCTTTCGATCACATCAGGCCGGGGCACAAGTGCTCAGAGGTTGATGCAGCAGTAGAGGCATTCTTCGAGAGGAATCGATTGTGGGAATACTGGCGGCACCACACTGGCCATGCCATTGGGATGCTGGGACATGAGGCTCCCTTCTTTGACATCGGCGACGATACCATAATGAAGCCTGGCATGGTTTTCACTGTTGAGCCCGGGTTGTATGTAATGGGACTCGGCGGGTTCAGGCATTCAGACACTGTTCTGGTCACTGAAACCGGAATGGAAATGTTGACCTACTACCCCAGGGATATTGAGTCGATGATTTGCGGGTAGAGCGGGACGGAACGCGGGGACGGTTCGCGCGTTCCACAATTTAAGGATAGGCATGAAGCCGAGGACGGTTCGATGGAACGGGGGGACGGTTCACGCGTTCCAGGGACTGGAGCGTTGAACGCGGAGATGAACGCGGGGACGGTTCGCGCGTTCCAAGTAGGAGCAGGACATCAACCGGCCCCAAGCAAGCACTTGGGGCCGGTTGTTTCTTATGCCCGGGGACTACGCAGAATCACCACTTCCAGTTTCCGTCAAGCACTTTCTTACGATTGCCCACACGCGACCTTGAATTCCGTCCAAACCTTGGCATGTGCCTCTTCGGCTTCAGCGCCTACCGCTTGAATCATCTCCATGTCCCCGCTGAAATCAGCCGGCAGGGTAAGCATGTCTTTGTAGTCAGGGTTAATGAGTTCATCTGCCGCCTTATTGGTGCAGTAATATCCCAGGTACTCAAAGCACCTGGCAGATACATCAGGCTGCAGGATGAAATCGATAAACTGGTGGGCAGCATCAGGGTTTGGTGCATTAACCGGAATGAAGTTAGCCATAATACCGAACCCAATTCCCTCTTTGGGGAAAACAATCTTCAGATCAGGATTGGCCAACACTGCAGTGGTCACCTGGGATGTGTACATGACCGCAACGCCGATTTCACCGGACAGAAGGTCATCCTGAAGATTGTCGTCTTTGATGAGGCGGATATTAGGTGCAAGCTCAAGTAATTTCCGGCCTGCTGCGCTTATAACATCCAAATCTTCTGTGTTGTAGCTCTCGCCCAGAACCTTGAGGGCCATGCCGTTTATGACCCTGTAGTTTGCGATAGTGCCCAGATTGTTCTTGAGAGATTCGTCCCAAAGATCGGCGTATCCAGTAATCTCGATGTCTACCTCGTCAGGGTTATACACAATCGTCTGGACGCCGGCGCCGTACGGCACTGTATACTCGTTGTCAGGGTCATAGAACTGGCCCTGGTATACAGGGTTGATATTGTCGAAATTCGAAATCTTGGACCGATCGAGCTTTTGTGCCAGGCCTTCAGCAAATACCGTCTCAAGGATGTAGTCATCGGCGATAACCAGGTCATAGTCGCCGCCTTTGGCTGCTTCGAGTTTGGCAAGCATAGTCTCGTTGTAGTCGAAGTTACTGTAGTTGATTGCTATGCCTGTTTCGGCAGTGAATTCGTCCAGCACATCCTGGGGAAACATCCCTTCCCAGGTAAACAGGTTTAACTTGGCCTCTTTGCCCTTAGGGCTTTCCTGACTGCAGCCGGTAAGGACCATGGCGCTAGCGAACAAAGCCAATACCAAAGTGATTCTAAGGATGTTCCTTGTGTTTATTCTCATTCTTTTCCCTCCTAAAGGTTCCTAATTGTGTTTCTGCATTTTGGAGTCCTGCCCTTTTTGGGGCCCCGGGCTCCTTAGAGTTCTAGAGAGTTCTGGTTCCTGAGCTAGGCTTCCAGAAGTTCTGTTTTCCGAAGTCCAGGTTCGAGGGGCTTTGTTTCCGGTGTCCCTGAATCCGGTATCTCTGAATCCGGTATCTCTGAATCCGGTTTCCCGAATTCAGGAGTCCTATCTTTCGGAGTCCTGCCTCCCGGTGTTCTTTTGCTAACCCATGATGCCAGCAGAATCGCAATCAAAGTTGCCCCGAACATGAGCGTACACAGGGCGTTGATCTTGGGTGTCACCCCGGTTTTGAGCTGAGTGTATATTTTGAGTGGCAGTGTATTGGTTCGCGCTCCGGTTACGAAAACGCTGATGACCACATCATCCAGGCTCATTGCAAACGAAAGAAGGATGCCTGAGAGTATGGCAGGCAAGATAAGCGGCAGTGTAATATCGAAAAATACATTCCATTCATTTGCTCCAAGGTCTTTGGCGGCTTCGGCATAACTTTTATCAATGCCAACTAACCTTGCCTTTACCAGCATGTAAACATAGGGAATGCAAAACGATGTATGGGCAATGGTAAGGGTTACCATTCCAAAAGGCAGCCTGAGCAAGGCGAAGAACACCAGGAAAACCATGCCCAGGATGATCTCAGGGATCATAATAGGTAGAGTGGAGATATACTCGATAATACCTTTGCTGATTAGTTTGACCCTTGGCATACCCACTGCTGCCAGTGTAGCGATTACTGCAGCGGAAAGGCTGCTTACTGTAGCAAGAACAAGGCTGTTTACCATTGCCTCAAGCAAGTCTTTGTCTTTGAATAATTCTGCATACCATTTCAGGGAAAAGCCGCTCCATACCGAACTTATCTTGCTCTGGTTGAAGGAATAGATGATGACCAGCAAGATAGGTATATACATTATGGACAGGACCAAGCCCAGATAGATGTTTGGGATTCGTGTCCGGTTCTTCATGCCAGCCCCTCCCCAAAACCTGCTGTGCTTTGGCAATAGGGCGTCTCAGGGACCCTTGCCATCCTTGTTCGTTTCCTCATAACAGGCCCTCCAACTCCTTCACTCCGGATATCTTTCGGTACAAGGCAATCATGAGACTGGTCAGGACCATCAGCACAACCGAGAGGGCAGCTGCAAAGGGCCAGTTACGTGCCTTCATCAATTGTTCGTGGATGAGATTGCCTACGAGAACCACCTTGTTGCCGCCAAGGATGTCTGCGATAAAGAAAAGCCCCATTGAAGGAATGAATGTAAGAACAACTCCCGATAGCAGCCCGGGCAAAGTGAGCCTGAACGATATGGTCCAAAAGGCCTGAAAGGGGGTGGCGCCAAGATCCCGCGCTGCTTCGACTAATCTCCAATCCAGTTTTTCGGCGCTGGAATAGACAGCGAAAATCATGAACGGGACCAGGGCGTAAACCATTCCGACTGCAACAGCAGCATAGGTATACAGCAGTTTGAGCGGGGCGTCGGTGATTCTTAAGCCCATGAGCAGCCGGTCAAGCGTGCCGTTGGCGCGAAAGATGATTATCCAACCGTACAGCCGTATAAGTGAGCTGGTCCAGAAAGGAATCATCAGCAATAACATGACCTTATGCTTCCATTCGGCTGTCAATTTGGCCATGAAATAGCCAAAGGGATAGCCAGCTAGGGTGACCAGCAACGTGGTTAGGCCGGCCAATTTGAGCGACTCCCAAAAGGTCTTGAGGTAAATGGGCTCCAGGATGTTCCTATAGTTACTCAGGGTGAACTCGTGTACAACGCCCCATATTTCAGCCCGTTTGAGGAAACTGAGGATAACCATATAGACTAAAGGGCCGGCGACGAACAGCAATGTGAATACATAAAGGGGAATCACCGTCAGCACGGCCGCATCTATTTTTCCTATCGTCCCAAGTTTCCTTGTTTGTTCTGTTTTTCCCCTTATCTTGGGCTGTCTTTCTGGCCCGGGTTTCCCGGAAATCACGGGAAGGGGAGAAGGCCGGTGTTCCATTATATGTCCTCCAGATCGTCCTTCAAGTCTACGAGCACTGCATGATCCGGCAGCCAGGTCGCAGTAACCCTATCGCCTGGAGCAAAAGGCAAGTCGATACCCTGGCGG
Organism: Bacillota bacterium; assembly: GCA_040766745.1. GTDB lineage: Bacteria > Bacillota > Sulfobacillia > Fermentithermobacillales > Fermentithermobacillaceae > JAXGPX01. The sequence continues at coordinate 37,499 of JAXGPX010000005.1, read as the reverse complement.
CTGGATACCAGTTCACTGCCGTCGGCCAGTGTTACGGTGACCTGGAGCACACCTCCTGCGAAATTCTTCTCTCGCACTACCCCGCGAAGTCCGACGGAATTAGCCGGATTATCTGGAATCAGGTTTACCATCTCACGGCGAACAGCCACGGTCACGGGCTGCCCCTGTGTGATTTTGGCCCCGCGGGTAGATACAATGCCGGCTCCGTTTTCGTTTTGAAAAGCAACCAGTTCGGTGTCTGCCCTTAAGGCATTTCCCTTGAGAATGTTGGCAGAACCTACAAAACCTGCTACATAACTTGTTTTGGGCCGGTCATAGACTTCCGACGGAGTCCCGATTTGCTCGAATCTGCCGTTTCGCATGACCGCGATGCGATCTGACATGTTGAGGGCCTCTTCCTGGTCGTGTGTAATATATATGAAGGTAACGCCTAATCTTTTCTGAAGCCTTTTCAGTTCAATCTGCATTTGGCGGCGTAACTGAAGGTCCAGAGCACCAAGGGGCTCGTCCAACAGCAAAAGGGCAGGTCGGTTGACGATTGCCCTGGCGATGGCCACACGCTGCTGCTGGCCGCCTGATAGTTCACCTGGCATTCGTTTCTCGAAACCTTCAAGTTGCACCAGTTCCAGCGCCTTAGAAACAGTCTCTTTGATGATTGTTTTGCTGATGCGCTTCAACCGCAGGCTGTAGCCTATGTTTTGCTCTACATTCATGTGCGGAAACAGGGCGTAATTTTGGAATACCATATTCACATTCCGTTTGTTCGGTTCTTCACCGGTTACGTCCTTCCCTGCGATTAGGACGCGGCCGCTGTCAGGTGCCTCCAGGCCAGCAATAATGCGTAGGGTGGTTGTCTTGCCACAGCCTGAGGGGCCCAACAAGGTGATGAACTCACCTTTGCGGACACTCAGGTCAATACCGTCAAGAACCGTCGTATTACCGAAACTCTTCTCTATCTGAGTTAGCTGCAGAATGATGTCAGCCATGCCGAGCCTCGCTCTCAATGTTATCCATTATATACTTACCTTATCTCTAATTATCTGTGTCTCTAGTTACCGGGATCTCCAGTTATCTATGGTTATCTGATAGTGTGAGACCCTTCCTGACTGTTACTGTGCATGTCATTCATGAATGACATGCATCAGTATTCCGGGCGCAGTCAGTGTATCAGGTGTAGCAGGTATATCAGGTTAGGTATATCCGAAATGCGTTTCATCAGGTTCCTGTATTCTCAGGCAAGCAGGTTGTACTGTGCTTGCATTGCGCCTACTTAGATTGTGCCTCCTAGACTTGCACTGCCGGCTTGGATTGTGCCTGCTTGCATCAGTTACAGAGTTCTATGAGGTACGTGCATTTAAGCAGGCAGTACCTGAACACCCGAATTACTGCAATCTTATTATACTGTTTTCAGTATCGAAGTAAAATCAAAGATTGAGGAGAGGCCGGGGCTTGGAAATGTGACGGGGCTTGGAGGTTTGGGCCAAAGTTCGGTGACGGGCTTCGGGGTGGAATTTAGATGTAGCGCTATAGGCGGTTGCGCCGGTGTAAATATGAAAAATCCGAGTGGCCCAACGTACGGGCCAGTGAGATTCGGGTTTGCTGGGAATGAGGGTTGGGTGGCCTACCAGATAGGCCACTCGGGCCTGATTTCAACTGGAGGGTCGGCTTAGTGGCCTGCCGTATAGGCCAGTGAGGTCCGGGTTTGCTGGGAATGAGGGCTTAGTGGCCTGCCACATAGGCCACTTGGGCCTCATTTCACCTGGAAGGACGGCTTAGTGGCCTGCCACATAGGCCACTCGGGCCTCATTTCACTTGGAAGGTCGGCTCAGTGGTCTACCAGATAGGCCAGTGAGGTTCGGTTTTGCTGGGAATGAGGGTTTGGTGGCCTGCCACATAGGCCACTTGGGCCTCATTTCACCTGGAAGGACGGCTTAGTGGCCTACCACATAGGCCACTCGAGTTTGGCTTTTCAGCCATGGATGAACGATGATGTCTTAGTGGAGCGGTGATTGCGCCATTATGCAAGTGGAAGGAATCTTGCTGCGGATAAAGAAGTATTGTGCTTAATACTGGCAAGAGGCAAAAAGCGGCAAAATCAGTGGCAAAAACAGGAGGCGCAGATTTGATGCAGAAATCCAAACTGAACTCCCAATCTCGATCAGAACCGTGCTCTAAATCCGAATCCAAATCCAAACCCCAACGCCAGCCCAAACGTCAATCCAAATCCAAATGGGACATTCTGATCAAGAACGGCCGGGTTGTTGACGGTACCGGCAATCCGAGCAGCAATTTTGATATTGCTGTCAAGGACGGCAAAATCGAGCGTGTCGACAGATCCCTCAGAGGCGATGCCCAGGTTGTCATTGATGCGTCTGGCTCAATCGTCAGCCCTGGATTTGTGGATCTGCATAACCATACCGAAATGGCAGCCCTGGCCTATCCCCAATGTGAAAGCCATATTATGCAGGGCATTACAACTTCAGTTGTGGGAAACTGTGGCCTTGCCATGGCTCCAATCAACCCCGAGAAACTTCATCTCCTAAAGCAGTATGTGGGGCCGTTTCTTCCAGATGGGTTCGATTGGGGATGGGACTGGTTGAGCCTTGACGACTACTGCAGAAAGCTGGAACGCCAGGGGATATCCATGAACATGGCTCCTCTTGCAGGCCAGGGGTCAATCAGGTTGGCGGTGAGGGGATTCGACAGTGATGAATCCACGCCTGAACAGATTGAAGAAATGAAACAGCTGCTGCGCGACAGCCTGAAGCAGGGTGCATGGGGAATGTCGGCAGGACTTATATATCCCCCTGGCTGCTATGCCAATATGAGCGAGATGATTGAACTTGCCAAAGTGGTTGCTGACTATGGCGGGATTTACGCGACACACCTCCGGAACGAAGGCGACAGGCTTATGGATGCAGTTCAGGAGGCTATTACAATAGGAAGAGAGTCAGGGGCCCGGGTAGAGATATCCCACCACAAGGTTTTGGGTAAGCATAACTGGGGAAAGGTAAACGCCACACTCAGAGAGATGGAGCGAGCCCGGGAGCAGGGAGTTAATGTGAGCTGCGACTGCTATCCGTACAAAGCGTGCAGCACTACACTGACGGCGTGCATGCCTCCGTGGACCATGACAGGCGGAGTCAAGGCCATGCTGGAGCGTCTCAGAGATCCTGAATTGCGGAAGAGGATAGCCAGGGAGATTGAAGATAACTCGGTAGAGATGGAGAACATGATAAAGGGTTCAGGGTGGGAAGGGATTGTCATCGCAAGCTGCCCTGCCAACCATGGGTTTGACGGAAAGTCTATGGCAGAGATACTCCCCGGCCGCTACGAAACCAGCGACATGTACCAGGCATTTCTCGATTTCATGCTAGAGATTGACGGCGAGGCATCAATGATCGCTTTTGCCATGGATGAGGCTGATGTAGCCACTGTCATTGCCCATCCTTTGACTTCGGTCGTAACCGATGCTTGGCTTACTAAGGCTGAAGCCCAGGAGCGGCCGCATCCAAGATCGTATGGCTCGATGCCCAGGCTTATCAGGAGGTACGTGGTAGAGGACAAGGTTCTTTCCCTTGAAGATGCAATTCGCAAAATGACGTCCCTTTCGGCTTCGGTAGTAGGTTTGCCTAACAGAGGGCTCATCAGAGAAGGTTTCGCCGGCGATCTGGTGGTCTTCGATCTTAACAAGATTCGCGACGCCGCCACATTCCAGGTTCCTAACAGGTACCCTGAGGGGATCGAATATGTAATCGTAAACGGCGTGGTTACAGTGGATCATGGCAGGCATACGGGAGCATTGAATGGGCGGGTTTTGAGGAAGAGAAGGTAAGACAGAAAATCCGGGACGGGGGACAATCGGGGACGGTCCTAGTTTTCGACTGATTGCTTGAAACATGGGAAAACGGCGGGATTGAAGGGAGTTCCACAGGCGGGCAGTGTTGGAGAAAAGGCTGGTGAAAAAACCCATTGGTGAGAAGGATTTTCCTGTCTTCATGTAGTATGACTGCCATAGACAATGCCATTCGGAGGGTAAGGTATGGAATTACTCCGTAAGTCACTCAGATTAAGTCGCACTGGGCTTATTGTCGAGTTCTCAGAAGAAAGAGAAACCAAGATTGTGCCGACAATCAACAAGGTGTACAAAATCCTTGTCGACTTGTTTTCTGTTGAGCCTTCTATTTGGGCCGTTCCTCATAGCGCGGGTCCGAATATTATGTGGACTGAGGATGGCATAGGTTTCTTTGCACACACAGATGATCGTATGGAGTTGAGTCTCGAGTGGCGCGAAGAGCCTGGCTGGAGTGATCGGATTAAACGAATTCTTGCTGAACTTAATGAGGAGGTAATCGGCAACCAGTTTTCGACTGTGAAAAGTCTGTCTATTGTTGTATATGAGATTGGCGATAAGGTTACCATATCTGATGTACTCAATAGGTACTTTGATAACGAACGACTCGGAGACGTTAAGGAAGTTGATTTTTCCTGGGTCCGCGAATACGAATCTGATGGAGTTCCATATAGACTTAGAACACAGTTCAGCTTCTCCTCGACCCTAAAGAATGTTATGCTTAGATATACCATTCCTCAGATCGACTACGGGATCGTGTTCGTGAACTAGACTAAGGGACTGACGCACTCCAAACTAGATAATATGATTTCAGAGTGGCTGAGTAAATGGGGTGAGATTGATGGCGTTGTCTCTTGGTGAGAGGGGTGTTAAAACACAATCCTTCGAAGATCGATTTAACCAGTTGAAGGCTCACACCGAGTTTGTCGGACTGTTGAAGCGAGTTTCCAGTATATTTGGTTCTGAATACAGATCCATGGGAATACTCTCGATCGAGCGATCTACCAAGCAGGTGGTTCAAATAGAAGGCACCGAATCTCCACTAATAGATATGGCGATAGAACCCTTCAAGACCATTGAGGAAGTCTCTGAAATCAGGGCCGAAGTACTTAATGATGTTACTGAAGTACACGTCTTTGCCCATATGCCGAGGTACAGCAGGGACCTTATGTTCAGGTTGATTGAAGCTGAGCATAAGTCTATTGCTCAGGCAGAGAGATTTGGCCGTAAGCTTCGCTATCAATTCTATCCTGTACCAACTCCAAGTCCATCGGATTCTGTTTCCCAGAAAGCCCATATTTGCTTCAAGAGGACATAAGATGGCGGATGTTAGAAGTCACTTAAGTCAGGCAGAACACAATCGAGAACTCGCTAATCGCCTAATATCTGATGCCAAGCTCGTGTATAGGGATTGGGCGGTTATCACTGCTTTCTATTCGGCACTCCATTATGTTGAGGCAGAGGGTGCTAAGGGAGGGTGTCACCTACACAGTCATCAAGACAGATTGGATCATGTCCGTCATGAATTCTATTCTTATTTTCCGATTATCAGAGCATTTGAGGCTTTGCATCGCGCGTCATTCATGCTCAGGTATCTTGAGTATCAAAACAATGAATATCAACCGTGTGGTCAATGGATGGATGATCAGGACGTTAAAGACCATGTACTAATCGATCTTGAGGATATCCGGAAGCACGTGCTCAAGCAGGTTTCCGTGCGGTAATCCCCCCCGCTCTACGGGACCTTACCACTTTGCCCCTAGATGCCAATTCCATACCTTCCGGCGTAATCTGATAGAACATCCGGTGGAATGGCCTTTGAAAGACTCTTGCATATCCAAGGAGCCGAAGGTAGAATACCCCAAAAGCCTGCCGAGCAGTGAGCCATTAGTCCGTGATTAGTCCGAAACAGATAGGCTCGCCCACGGGCCAAACCCGGGCGAAGGAAGACAGATTGTAGTAAGTACTGTGAGCTCAAGAGTAGGGCTTTCGATGTTGAGAGGAAAGTGAAAGGTAGACGGTAGTTAGGAGGAACTGCCAATGCTTACAGGAGAGAAAGTGAATCTGAGGGCTCTTGAGCCCGGGGACCTTGATAGCATTATGCAATGGGTGAATGACAGGGAAGTGACCAAGTTTCTGCTTGCGTTTGTATGGCCAGTCTCCAGAAAATCAGAAGAAGAATGGCTTGCCAGGGCGACCCAGTCTACGGGTTCCAGCAGCGATAAGGTGTTGGTGATCGAGGCTAAGGACGGAGTCTACATCGGGCAAGTTGGACTCCATGGAATCGACTACGTCTCGGGAGTTGCGGAACTGGGCATAGTGATAGGACGCAAAGACTACTGGGGAAAAGGCTACGGTGCAGATGCTATAAGAACCCTTTTGAGATTCGCCTTTTCTCAGTTAAGGTTGCGTAAGATTATTCTCAAATACCAGGGAGCCAACGAGCGAGGCAGAAAATGCTACTCCCGGGTAGGATTCAAGGAAGTAGGCCGTCTCAAAGCTCACCAACTTGTCGACGGCGAATTTCAGGACATGGTGTACATGGAGATTTTCGCCGAGGAATTCATGGAACGCGGGGACGGTTCGCGCGTTCCATCCGGGACCGTGAAACTTTGAAGCTTTGGGACGGTCCGACGGTCCTAACTTGTCAAAGGTGAAAAAAGCAAAACTGGCCGAAAATCCGTGATTGGGCATCTAGGACGGGCATCTAGGACGGGCTCCTGGGACGGCACTGGCGTTTCAGCGGGCAAGACTTTGGGACGGTCCTTGCGTTTCAATGGTGAAACGTGCAGAACCATGGCAGATGTGGCAGATATGGTCACGGTCCTGGTTTTCGCCTGGATTGTCCGTGAAACTGAGGGGACAGCGCGATGCAATACAGAGAACTGGGAAAGTCAGGACTGAAGGTATCTTCTATGGGCATCGGGTGTCGCGGCTTTGGGAGGAAGGATGTTTCCACGGCCGATTGCACAACCACAGTCAAACTGGCAATCGACTCGGGAATCAACTTTTTCGATACGGCTGATATTTATGGAGATGGCAGGTCTGAAGAACTGCTTGCCAAAGGCCTTGCCGGCCAACCTCGAGACCGGTACATTCTTGCCACAAAAGGTGGTTCTGAGAGGTTGCCTGGAGTAGGCGAGAGACAAAACGGAACACCTGAGCATCTTAGAAAATCGCTTGAGCAAAGCCTGCGGCGCCTGAGAACTGACCACATAGATCTATATCAGTTACATAACCCGGACCCGGCAGTTCCCCTAGATGTAACTGCCGGCGCTTTCGCCAGATTGGTAGACGAGGGCAAAGTAAGATTCGTAGGGGTTAGCAACATGAGCAAGGGCCAGCTCAGCGAGTGGCTTTCATACATACCGGGAACAGTCTCAATTCAGTTATCTTATTCGCTGGCTGAACCGGCAAAAGCTGACGATCTGTGCAAAGACCACGGTTTTGAAGGCCTTTCTTTGATCCCATGGGCGCCGTTGTTTATGGGCTGGCTTGTTAACCCGCCTTCAATCCAGGAGCAACGGCAGGGCCTTGCTGCCATGTTTTCGGATGAGTTCATTTATGCTTTGAATGCATTATGTGCCGAAGTCAGGCGCGTTTCCGAAGAGCATGAGACTGACCCGGCGGTAGTCGCCCTTGCTTATGTGCTTGCGTGCAGCGAGGTTGCAACTGTCCCTGTGGGTTGTGTTAGTCCTGTCCACCTGGTTAAGAACCTCAGGGCCTTCGATATTTCTCTAACTCCCTCCGATCTCAAGACCCTCAGAGAGGCTTCCCATAGCATGCCCCCTCCAGAGGTAATGGTGGAGTTGCCGGTCGTTGAGGCCTTGTGCAATGGCCTGGTGGCCGTGTTGCCGGTGGGAGCCAAGATTAGGGTCTCGGTGGCAGTTGCTCCAGGAGATAAGCTTATGGTGAACATGTGGGACCTTAGCCTGAAGGCAGGGAGCCTCCGGCCTTAGAGTGGGCACCTGGGACGGTCTTAGTTTCATCTTGGCGCGGACCCGGGAAAGAGGGTCGGCCTTTGGACACCTGGTGTTCCATCCCGGTGTTCCATGACAGACTGATCAAGGTGAGTGCTTTGAAAAATGAAACCAGCATTTTGAGGAAGATCGATGGCTGGGTGTCTGAGCGCAGGCAGGCCCTGGCCTGGGCTGCAATGCTCGTTATTGCGGCCTGGCTGTTTTTTCACCCACCGCGGGACCTCATATTCTTCTTGTGTTATGTTTTTGCCATTGCTGCGAGCAATGTATTCAAGGTCAAACGACGCTGGGTTCAAAATATCGCATTTTTTCTCGTATTGTTCTTTGCCTGGTATGTTACTGGAGGGTTCTACCTGGCCGAAACTGCATCTACCACGCCTCTTGCGCCTCTTCCCGTGGCCGGCGCAGTCGTTATACCAGGCGGAGACAGTTTGATGTTGGAGTTTGAAAGAAGCTTATTCCGGGCTTCTGTGTGTTTCTATGTACCTGATACCGAACTTTGTGTGCTTGCAGGCCATTCGTGTAGCATACCTGATGATGCAGAGACTGTGTATGCCTCACGGATCCTGTTTGATCCAGACGGAATCGAGATTCCTGAAACACCTTCTTTGGCCTGGTGGGAACAACGGTTTGATCCAGACGGAATGGAGATTCCTGATGCATTTCAAAGGGCAGTTCCGGGCCAATTTGAGGTTAAAGTGGTTACCGACAGTCCTTTCGGAGCCGTACTCTCTGGGTTGACGCCGGTACCCGGCAGGGAGGAAATGCCCATTGGGGGAGCTGGCGACATATACCCAGGCGAGTATGGCGAAGTCTGGAGCCCAGAAGGGGTCATTCCAATTGAAGTGCTTGGATTCAAGAAGTTTAGGGGCGGCCAGATGCTGGCTGCTCAAGTCATGGATCAGAAGGTGAGATTGGGTAAAGGGATGAGCGGCAGCCCTGTGATTCAGAACGGCAAGATCATTGGATTCTTCACTGTCGTCTACGCTTTACCCTACAGGGGCCCTCAAGTGATTCTCATCCGGCCAGCGTGTGAGGTGTATGGGGAGCTGGAGTGGTATTTCATCACACATAGCGACCATTAGCACAGCGACCGAGCGTCAAGCGTTGTTTAGCCATATTGCGTAGCGATTATGAGACATTTGCCGTGGTACAGACGGCAGATAGGCCACGAGGAATCAGACAACCCAGATGAATGAGCCATTATGTTTGGACGTCACCTCCACAGAATCCGCCATAAGAGGATAGACCCGATATGTGTCGAATAAGGCCCTTAATACAGTAGCCATTACGAAGGGAAACTTCTCTCCTTCTTAGGCTTTACTAGGGTAAGCGAACAAGGCACCCCCCCGTGGGGAAGCAAAATGCCAGTGACAGCCGGAACGATTGTCTTTATCGGAGGTGTACTTCATGGAAAAGCTACTGGATTTGATCCATGCCGGCCAGTTATCCAATTGGACACAACGCTGCAGCGATGCATTTAGCGATCTTTTTGGTTCTGAAGGTGGTCGTTATCCCGCAAGGGCAGAGCAATCGGTAACCTTAAGAGCCCCAGAATTCCGCTCCTCCAGTGGAGTTCCTTTCGCTGCTTTGATAGATCCTTCCAATCCCGACTCAGGGGCATACGGAGGCATGAGTTTCGTTATCTTTCCTATGGAAGGTCGGCCGGCACTTCTGAGCATGGTTATCGGCACTCAGGGCCTTAGCCCAGACGAGGACGTTCTTGCCCGTCCAGGCCATGGACGTAAGGTATCTGCAATCTGCAAATGGCTCAACAATAAATATGGTCGGGGGAAGATGGTTGCTTGGGCAAAAGAAGACCCAGCACGCATCGACCTGGATATGCCAGGCAACATCAAGAGATTATTTGCCGATTATCAACCTATCTTTGCCCGATATGGCAGAGTGATCTACGGCTTTTATGCGCCCGACCAGGACCGCCGCGGAACAGAAGAATGCCTCAAAGCTTTCCTAGATCTTATGTTCGGCGAAAGGGGCCATCAGCCTCTTAAGGGTGCTGAGAAAGACGCTAAGCAGATTCAGGCAGAGTACTACTCTCATATGCTCCCCGATTGCACTTTGGAAGAGGTTGCTTCACTCTTGGAGAAGCGCAAATATGTTGTTCTCCAGGGCCCTCCCGGAACCGGAAAGACCCGCATGGCTCTAGAACTGCTGAAGGATGAATACGAAGACAACGGCATGACAATCCAGTTTCACCCTAACACAACCTATGAAAACTTTGTTGGGGGACTAGCCCCTATACATACCGACAGTGGCCTAGGGCTACAGTTTGCTCCCAAACCGGGATTTTTGATGGAAGCTGTTCTGAAGGCCTCTGTTCGAAAGGATAAGCCATATTTACTGATTATCGACGAAATCAACCGCGCTGACCTGGCTAAGGTATTGGGTGAAGCGATATTTCTTTTGGAACCATCAGACAGTGGGCGAGCTCTTAGTCTACCCTACGATTTCGATGCTCCCTTACACTCACAGCTAACTCTTCCACCCAATCTGCACATTTTGGGTACAATGAACAGCTCAGACCGCAGCATCGCTATTGTAGATATAGCAGTGCGCCGGCGGTTTGCTTTCTTGAAACTGTGGCCGCAGATGGCTGTTGTTGAGGCTCATGGCTGTAATCTTATGCAGCTAGCCTTTCAAGAACTGTTGAACATTTTCGTTGAATACGCAGATGAAGACTCTCTGGATCTGCTGCCTGGCCACTCCTATTTTCTCGAAAAAGATGAAAAGCAGGCTTTGATCTCACTAAAGGTTAACCTAATTCCACTTTTGGAAGAGTATTTAAGACAGGGCTACGTTGCTTCTTTTGCTGATTCTATTGAGGGATACCTTCAGTGGCTCTGGAGCCTGTCGTCATGAGCATACCTATGCTTGCTCGCGAAACTGCCATTTTTGAAGTAGAAGATAACTCTCAATTGAAGTTGCCCGCAGGTTTCTTAATTAGGGGTGCAATACCTAGAGATCCCCAAGGGCCATCAGCTCGTTTGGCCCAACAGTTTCTCAAGCAAAATCGGGGTATTCTTCGAGATTTTGCCGTAGAGGGTAATGTTGACTATGATGGTTCTTTGGTAAGCATTCGCTTTCATACAGGTGGCCAAGTAGGTGCTTTGCCGCTTTTATCTCCAACTAGTGGTCGTCCAGATTATGGGCTGGTAATCAAACCCCGCTTTGGTTGGCAGGGCGTTGGGCCCATGCTAGCAGCAATGGGGTGGAAGATCCTACCCAATCCATTGCCCCTACCCCTGCTTCCCCGGTCAGATCGAAAGATACCCCCTTGGGTGCTTTCATCTACCATTCTTTTTCGGCTTCAGAAACTTCTGGACCGGCTAGAGAGGCGTTTCGAATATCAAGAAATTGACCTAAACGCCCCTAGAGGTCATGTAAATTGGGCACAGTATGCATCGGTTAAGTTACCTCGAGCCGGCTTTCTTAACGTCCCTTGCCGGTTTCCGGATCTCTGTGATGACACAGAGCTGAAAGCAGCTATTCACTTTACCTTACGCAAGATGCTTTCTAGTTTACAAAGCCAGCGAACAGCTGGTGTAGTGGTCTTCCAGCTCCTAAGAATATGCCAAGGGCTGCTACAGAAGGTGCAAGATGTTCCAGCTATTCAACCAAGCCCCAAAAGACTGAATAACTGGCTGCGAGGCAATCTTGACACAACAGCATTCCGCGAAGGTATCCAAGCCATAGAGTGGACCATAGATGATCGGGGTCTTGCTGGTCTGGGGGATCTAAGAGGCTTGCCCTGGATTCTACCCATGGAGACTTTTTTCGAGGCGTGGGTAGAGACGGTGGCTAGCCGCTTAGCCCGTAACACCGGGGGAATCGTCAAAACTGGGCGGATGCGAGAAACAATTACACCCCTTGGATGGTCTCCGCCGTACTTTGGGTCACAGCGCTACCTTCTTCCTGACATCATCTTGGAACGAGAACAAGAAACAATCATTTTTGATGCTAAATATAAAAACCATTGGGAGGAACTGAGTAGAGAAGGATGGTACGGCTTAGACAAGGAACTTCAGGAACGCCACCGTAGCGATCTGTTGCAGGTGTTGGCCTACTCAACAATGTTTGCAAGCAAGAGGGTAGTCTCATGCTTGGTTTACCCTTGTCGCATACAAACTTGGCACTCGCTCCTTCATAGGCAGCGCCCTTTCCACAAAGCCTCAGTTCGCGCAGGTTCACGTCGGGTCGATCTTGTTCTCACCGCCATACCTATGGGACTGAACCCAGAGGAGGTCTGTCCTGTATTGGAGAGGGCATTGAGGGCTGAAATGCCGTTCTGAACGTAACCTATTGTGTTAGGTAGTCTAGTGACACCTTGTGGTTTTTCCTTCGCAAAACGCTTCTGCCTCACAACATACCAAATCCCTCGCCACCGAGTGCCTTGCCGATCAGAAGCCCATGATAAAGGATAGGAAGTATGTGTGTCGAAAAGAGCATCAAGACAATATTCGACTCATTCAGACCCTTCAACTAAAGAAGGATGGTGCATATGGACTTCGAAGCACTTGCCGGCCGCTTCCGGCGGGGCCAGACGTATGTCCGAAAGCGGATTCACGATTCCTTTGGCGGGCAAGAACAAGGAGGTATATCCACGCCTCGATCTGTTCCAGCGGTATTGCTGTTTAGAACACCGCACTTAGCGGGTTCCGAATACCAGGATGACGGCTGGCAGGCCGATGGGTTCTACCATTACACCGGAGAAGGCCAATTTGCCGATATGCAGATGATACGTGGTAACAGGGCAGTAAGAGATCACATGAAAACAGGCAAAACGTTGATGCTATTTGAGGGTATCGGATCTAAGTCCGGGCTATACCGGTTTGAAGGGTTCATGAACTGTGTTGACTATTACGAGAGACACACTGATGCTTTGGGAAATCGAAGACGCGTTTTCGTATTCCGATTGATTCCTGTCGAGCATTGTATTGTTCCCGGGCGGATTGGTCAGACGGGTGAGGCGACTGCATTCCTGGACATGCGGCCTGACGTGCTTCAGTTGATTGAGCAGGGATTTGATAAGCCTGACTCAATAAAAGGAGCAGTGGACGAATGGGAAAACAACTTGGCGCCAATAGGGTCTGATGATTTTGCTGGAACTGAAGACGATGGGGCTCCATCAATCCAGCCTCTGCCAGTTCAAATGCCTTTGGTACGGAACGCAGATTACATTCCGCTCAGCAAACATCAGAGGGTTGCTGATTGGCAGATACTCGAGAAAAATCAGCGAGATGAATATCAAGCATCTATCAGTTTTGTGCACCAATACGTTTTACAGCGGGCCAACGGGTTTTGCGAGGCGTGCGGCCGTCCGGCTCCATTCCTCAGTGAAGATGGAAGCCCTTATTTGGAGGTCCATAATGTCCGCTCTGTCGTCGACTATGGGTTAGAGCAGCCCAATGCTTTGATTGCCATGTGTCCTACATGTCACAGAGAAGCCCATGTTGGCTTGGAGAGCAGGGAGATGGCTGCCCGACTCGACAGTACAGCGGCGAATATTGAAAGTGCGTTGGACCGTGGTATTTTGAAGCTGGTTACTGCAGCCATCATTCGGGATGACCAGGGCAGGATACTGGTTGCCCAAAGGGCAAAGGGACAGTTTACTGGATACTGGGAGTTCCCAGGCGGCCAGGTTAAGCCGGGAGAGATGTTGGATCAATGCCTGGTTCGCGAGATACGTGAGGAGCTCTCTGTTGATATCTATGACATTGCTCCTTTCATGAAGGTTGATTATGCCTATGAGGCTTTCTTCCTTAGGATGTTCTGCTTTACGTGTCAGGCAACGGGAACTCTTGAACTCCATGACCACACACGAATTAAGTGGATGATGCCACAAGACCTGGCAAGTCTGAGGTGGATGCCGGCTGATGAGGGGATTGTGGGGGAGTTGGGGGGACATTGAATGATCAGTTCCAAGTATTAGATATTCGAAATCTGAACCTCACGATGTTTGAGTGCTCATACAGAAGACGCCCCAAGTAGCCGACCTTACAGTTTGACTTCCTTTTCGTGGTTGGCTAGGTCCTACCCGAAGACTAGTAATAATCACATTCAGTTTAATACGTATATTTGTACTCGACTCTCTCTGCCGGGGTTAATGGGGTAGAGTACTAGGAGGGTCGTCTGTATTTTGAGTTCAGTATGGATTGGTTATAGGCAGTTTGGCAATGCCGTTAAGCACCCAAGAGGAAATACAGTACAGGAAGTAGAATGTTTGTTAGGTCCATCTGTCACTTGGGATGGTAAGGATAGCCAGCGTAATTATTGCGATGCCGGTGCTTACAGACTTGAGGGAGAGGTTACCTTCGATTAAAACGCTGTGATACGTACCAGGCCCGAATGGAAATGGATTGTAACGTGTGATGTTGAAAAAAGAGGTTTCTTCGATTCGAATGCAGGAGTTTTCGACAAGGTTAGCTAATTGTACACTAAGAGATGTCGATGGTGGAGGAGATATCCTGTGAAGAAATTAGTAACAATTAGAGAAGCAGCTAGAATTGCTAATGATTATCTTAATAATAAGATTGATATACCTAGAAACATAAGCGAAAGTAATATTTCCTATCTTCTACAATATGGTCATCTGAGAAAGTATACTGATAATGATTTAACGCTAGTTGATCCCGAAGAGTTGATGCAGTATTATGATGCCTTTTACAATGAAAGGAGACTTAAGTGGGAAAACGAACTGGGCGAAGCCCTAAACTGGAATTTATCTTTTGAGCATCTAAGAGAAAAGGACACTACGAAACACGTACACAGATTGCATCCTTACAAAGGGAAATTTATTCCTCAGTTAGTGGAGTACTTCATTGACGATCATGTCGATGAATTTAAGAAAGAGGTATATTTTCAAGAAGGCGATATAGTATTAGACCCATTTTTAGGGTCGGGAACAACCCTGGTTCAAGCTAACGAACTTGGAATACACGGTATAGGTGTAGACATATCTGAGTTTAACTGTCTGATAACAAAATGTAAAATTCAAGACTATGACATTAAACTCTTGTCAACAGTGGTGACACGGCTTTGGCGCAGACTAGAAGAATCTGAGATAAGCAAGGACGTTTTGGCTTTTGAGAGAGCATTGTTGGACGAAATGTGCCACTATAATGCAAAACATTTTCCGAGTCCTGACTTCAGGTATGAGGTTAGGCAGGGTCAAATCGAAGAGGATAAATACGGCAAAGAAAAGGAGGAAGAGTTCCTACCTATCTATCACAGCTTGGTGCAAAAGTATGATGTAGAAATAAAGCCAACCGGTGGAACGAAGTTTCTTGACAAATGGCTCTTGAGAAACATCAAGAAGGAAATCGAGTTAGTTTATGAAGAAATACTAAGAGAGCCCGATGAAAAAATAAGGAGTCTAATGATGGTTGTTCTGAGTAGAACTGTCAGATCATGTAGAGCAACCAGACATTACGATTTAGCGACGCTAAAAGAGCCACAATTTGAAACGTACTACTGTAGGAAGCATAAGAAGATATGTAAGCCGATAATGACAATGATGCCGAGATTCAAACGATATTTAAACGACACTGTTAGGCGAATTAAGGAATACAACAAGGTGAAAACCGATGCCGAATTTGTAATAGTTGGCGGGGATTCCAGGTCAATAGATATATTTGATGAAGTGAAACGTGCAAACCGCACTTTATTTGACATATTAAAGCAAAAAAGAGCAAGGGGTATTTTTTCCTCACCTCCGTATGTTGGAAATATTGATTATCACGATCAACATGCTTATGCCTACGAATTGTTTGGCTTTCAGAGGAAAGACGAGCTTGAAATAGGTCCTTTGTTTAAAGGTGAAGGCAAAGAGGCCCAGCAGTCCTATGTGGAGGGAATATCCAATGTCCTTGTGAATTGTAGAGAAGTTATGACGACAGATTGCGATGTTTTTATAGTTGCTAACGATAAACACAATCTGTATCCCGAAATCGCTAAGAGAGCAGATATGACTATCGTAAACGAATTCAGGAGACCTGTTTTAAACAGAACTGAAAGAAACAGGAATCCTTATTCAGAGAGTATTTTTCATCTGAAATACAATTATAAGCACTAGGGAGTTTGCAACTACACGTGTTTTCACAGATAGGGGGCAAATATGGATAGCATATTTGAGCAAATGTACAAGACATTGGGGCATCTTGAAACGCTGCACAACACTTTTGAAGTAGAGAGTAACTATGATGCTAAAAGTGATTATGAGACCTATAAGCACAGCGCGAAAGAGTTACGAGAAACACTTTCAAGTTTAGAATTTTACTCACAACTGTATGACGAAAAAAATAGACAGATGATACTCGCGGATTTTTACGAGTATGTGTTTCTAGGTCGTGGTTTTTACTCAATGGTAAGCAAAAAAACAAAAGGGCAATTTATTAAGGCGCTTTTGCACTTTACGAATCTATTAAGTTCTTATGAAGCAATGACTGTTTCAAATAAACTAAGAAAAATTTATGTTGAAAATTTGGGTGGGAAAATAGGAAACATTAGTGCCGAGGCGCATTATCAGGAATTAGTAACTTTTGATGGAAAAATCGGTTTGCCTATGGCTGAGAACGATGCTTCAAGTCAGCTTAATAAATATTTCGATAGTATTTTGCCTAAAACTGCCGGAGGCCTATGGCACGAGCTTTTAGTCTATTCATTTTTGCTAAGAAACGATGTGGGTTACATTGTGCCCCTAATATTACATCAAAGATTGATTGGATTGCAAGACCACATAGTTCCACCTGACTTTTTGATTATTACTTACGATAAAAATGTTTACGGTATTGAGGTTGGCACAAAAAAAGAGATTCAATCAGGTACGTTCTCTCTCAAGACAAATATACCTACAGCTACAATTAACACAGAAAACTCTAGGGTTTCAGACCGGTGTCCAATATGTAAGAGATGGATTGCTTTTTGTGATCCCATAATAAACAAGTATAGCAATCTGGACGTTAATTTGCCCGAAAAGCCTGAATATAGATGCTTGACCGATGGGTGTGAAGCTTACGATAGAGATCAAATAGCGCAGGGTAAATGTCCGTATGTCAAATATTCAAGGAAAAAAGCAATAACTAAAAAGTGTGCTGATCATAACTACGCAGATGGTTACCATTATCACTATAAATGTGTGCTAGATAGTGTGGGCAATGAAAAGAAGAGGGAAATTATTGAAGCAAAGGATGAAATTGCCCTGAAGACCCATTTCCCTTATTATTCTGGATTAGAAACTTTGACGAAACGAGGGCCATAAATTGTCTATCCCTACAGCAACTAAGGAAGCAATTAAGAATTTGCTAACCAACATTGTCAGAGCAAAATTGCAGGATTACAGTCCAGAAACTTCCCATATGCCTTTCCATTTTAGACTGATTGGTCGGGATCGTTATGCCATGTGTTCATTTTTACACTCAATGAGCACTACCTTTGGTATGTCAATATGGGAACAAGTCGCAGTATTGTTAGCGAAGGGGGCAAGTAATCATGGAGAAAGGCAAGTTAAGTTATTAGGTCAAATTGATGATGAAACAGAACAGATGATTCGAAAAATGCATTTAGGGCTAAGAAATGCTAAACATAACCCAAGCAAGTTGCAGGAAATAGAGCAAATTAGAAGTAGTATTCGTAAAGGCAAGAAAGTTAGGGATCCGGATTCGGTAGTAGATCTTTTGGTGAGAATTAACGGTCAAGAAAATTACTTTGATATTACAAGCGCAAAGCCAAATATGAAGGAATTTGCTTCGCTAAAGCTCAAACTACTAAGGTGGACAGGACTTAGATTGAGTCAAGATCAAAATTCCAATGTGTTTACTAGGTTAGCAATACCATATAATCCATATCACCCCGAGCCATACGAGAGATGGACACTAAGAGGGTTGTACGACCTAGACAATGGTGAAATATTGGTTGGTGGCGAATTTTGGAATTTCGTGGCGTGCGATGATGTATACGAAGAACTGCTGGATATTTTTGAAGAGACGGGGTGCATATTAAGGCCGGAAGTTAATAGAAAATTTGAAACGCTAGAAGAAAACAGTTGATTCCATGTTTCTGCAATCATCTCTTTTAATGGACGGTGTTGTCGGTATTTGCCAAGAGAGTTACATTTGTTGCATTGGCCAGGAAGAATGGGCCCAGGAAAAGAAAAGGCGAAAACTTGCAGAAAGATAGAAGCCCCGATGTTTCGGGCTTTTCATTTTCAGGCCTGCGAATGTCAGTTAGAAATGGAGCTACTATGACACTTAGAAAGTGAGCCATTTATGACAGTTTAAAGTGATGGTACCGTCAATAGTCTTTCGCACATTTTCTCGCTTGGTAACTGGGTGTCAGCCATCTACTGACGGTGACTCCTCCACATTCTCCAGGTGTTTCATGTTTATGTAGCACCCCCAAGTTGGGCAATCTAAATGGCAGTTGACAAAAAGGGGTTTTCTAACAGTGCCTCGAATACGTTATGGTCGAAAGATTCTGTGGGGTGATTATTACGGCGCGGTGGAGCCGCCAGTCCGGTGAGGTGAGAGCCACAGTTCCGGAGAAGCGGAGCCACCGTTGTGATGTGAGAGCCAACAATTATCCTACTGTCTGTGTTCTTGCAGACCGTACTTCTCTCTCATTGAGGGCATATCTTCCTGGCTTTTAATCTCAATTACGTAGGAATCATAGACAATGCGGTCGAGAATGGCGTCAGCCAGTGTATCTTCCGCAATGCGCTTATGCCAGCCAGCCGGTGAGAACTGTGAACAGAAGATTGTTGAAGCCATTTTATGCCTGCGATGTACAAGTTCACAGACATATCTGGATTCTTCTGCAGTCAGTTTTACGAGCATCCATGACCAGCCCAGTCCACCTCAATTTGCTCGCCCGGTTTTCTAGGGATATGCATGGTCGCTTTGGTTCTTTGACGATACTGACGGTAGTGGTGGCAGAATTGAGAATACATAAGTGGTGTTTTACCGCCGGTACGGTATTCCTCGCAGTACTCGGCCCAGAGCAGTGACAAGGTTACACCATCTTTCTTGATATTTAGTGCAAACTAAATTTGTAGGGAAGGGGGTGCGGACGTTTTCTTGGACTCATTAAGCCGCCAACCCAAGACTTCTCCTGTACTGCAGTGGACTCTTCGCACCCAACGACATCTTAATCCTTGTCCCATTGTACCAAAGCAGGTATCTGTGAAGAATATCAATGAATCTATCTATGCTGACCCCTGCCCATGACCTATTGTAAAACATCTCATTTTTTACCCTACCGAAGAACCCCTCACAAGCCGCATTGTCAGGTGGACAGCCTTTTTTAGACATTGATTGGGTAAGGCCGGCTTCAAGCATACGCGATATCCACCCAGGCCACCGATAATGAGTACCACGGTCTGAATGTACCAGTGGATGTTCTCCACCTTTTAGAGTCTTTGCTGCCTGGTCAAGCATACTATTAACCATTTCAGCATTGGGGCTTGTCCCAATAGTCCGTTACTAACGACTAAACCGTCAAAACAATCGATGATAGGAGAAAGATATATCTTCCCGGCAGGTATCGCAAATTCTGTGATGTCGGTGAGCCACTTCACGTTGGGTGCGTCAGCATGAAAATTACGTTCGATAAGATTATCTGCTGCAGGCATTTCCTCTCCTTTATACGAGCTGTACCTGCGCCTTTTCTTTCCAACAACCATCAAATCGGACTTAAACATAATGCGTCTTACTACCTTTTCGGAAATATGTATGTTTTCTTGTGCAAGCAGGGCATGAATTCTCCGGTAGCCGTACGCTTTATTGTTTTCTTCAAATAGTTCTCTTATGCGCTGTCTTAGTTTCGCGTACTTGTCCGGGAGTAAGGCCAGTCCGCGGTGATAGAAATAACTGCTGCGTGCCATTCCCAGGCAGTCTAGCAACTCTTTTAATAGGTGCTCATTTCTCAGGGCGTCGACCAGAACTGCCTTCTCTTTGTTTGTCAGGTTCTTCGGATCGACGCCCGGGCTTTTTTTACGATTTCCGCTGCCATTCTCCAAATATCTGTTTCAGCTTTAGTCTTTTAATCTCGCTCTCCAGCCTTTCAATTTCGGCCAAAAGAGCGTCTTTATCCTCGGGCAGTGGTTTTTCTTTTTCTTTGGGCATCGTCGCGCTGACCTCCTTGCTGAGCAAGTTCTCTTTTCCAGTTGTACAATGCCTCCCGGGTAACGCCATAACGCTCAGCAACATCTTTCACAGAGCCGATCCGGGTGCATAGCGCAATCACGGCTTCTCTCTTCTGCTCTTGAGTGAACTTTACACCGGCTACGCCCTGAAGTTGCCACGTAGAATTCCCTGTTGTTGCAGACAAAGAAGGCCATTGCAGTGGCCCCCCGGAAACCCCCTTGTGGACCAACACGAGGGGAGGATCAGGAGGATGCTTACAATGGCGCAAGTAAATTCTATCAGAGAGCTGTTTTTCGAAAAAGGCTTGACCTATGCTGAAATCGCAAGAACTACCGGTCACGACGTCAAAACGGTGAAAAAGTACATAATGATGGGGAATTTCAACGAGCCTCTTCCAAAACCCAGGCAGGTTCGTGGCTCCAAACTGGATGTGTACAAAAGCCAGATAGACGAATGGCTGGAACAGGACAAGCAAGAGCGCAGAAAACAGCGCCATACGGCCAAGAGGGTTTTCGAGCTGCTTGCAGAGAAGCACCCGGATTTTGACTGTTCGTACCGTCTGGTGGCGCGTTACGTATCCAAAAGGAAAAAAGAAATCTACGGTGAACCAGACAAATTCTACATGCCACTTGTCCACATACCTGGGGAAGCCCAGGTAGACTTCGGCGAAGCAGACTTCTTGGAAAACAACGTACGTTGCAAAGGCCACTACTTGAATGTGTCTTTTCCCAACAGTAACGCCGGTTATCTCCAATTGTTCAAAGGCGAGAATATGCAGTGCCTGGCAGAAGGCTTAATGAACATCTTTGAGCACATAAAGGGAGTGCCGACAAGATTATGGTTCGATAACCTAACGCCTGCAGTGAAGGATATTCTCAAATACGATGAACGCGAAATGACAGAAAAGTTCTTGCGTTTCAAGAACCACTACGGTTTTGCTGTAGCATTTTGTAACCCTGGGTGTGGTCATGAAAAAGGCAGCGTGGAAAACAAAGTAGGATATCACCGCCGTAATATGCTGGTACCAGTACCCAGGATAGATGATTTAAGGCTATTCAACAAGCAACTCCTAAAGCAAGGCGACCAAGACATGGAAAGGCTCCATTACCGAAAAAGACGCCTTCATAGAGACCTTTTCGAAGAAGACAGAGAAGTCTTTTTGCCCTTACCGTCTGTACGTTTTGACGAATCCGAGGTCGTAGTGGTGCGCACTGACAGCTATGCCAAATTCACCTTGAACAAGGGGAAGCATACATACTCCTCGGCTCCCCGTTTTGCAAAAAGCCAGGTTTTTGCAAAGTTAACAGCACATGAAGTAGTCGTGCTTGACGAGAATTACCGGGAGATCGTAAGGCATGCCAGGATTTACGGTGATTACTATCAAGAGAAGATGGAATGGTTACCTTACCTGACCCAGTTATCCCGGCGGCCTGCGGCACTGAAGTACACCGGTATTTATCCTATGCTGCCTAACGAGATACAACAATTCTTGGATTCGTGCAGTTACCAGGCTAAGAAAGATACCTTGAGAATTCTGGCCAAATTGACTGAGAAAAGTAGTTTCAGCCAGGCTACCGAGGCTGTCAGAGCAGTCATTGTGCATAACGCTCGGGACGTGGACAGTGTTGTAGCCATGTTTAACAGGCTAAACAGCGATATTGTAGATCTAGACCCCATGGTCTTGCCAGCCAATGTTCCTGAAATACCCCCTGTGAAACCCAACCTGAATAACTATGACCGCATGTTCTTGAGGGAGGTCGGACATTGTGAAAGCTGAAATATCTGAGTGCTGCAAACGTCTCCGGTTGAGCAGGAACATTGCTGCCATATGTGAACAGGTGGAAGCTGACAGCCATCAGCAGTATCTGCTGCAAATTCTAAAGCATGAGATTTCCTACCGGGAGGCGAATCGAAAGGCTCGGCTAATCAAACAGGCAGGGTTCTACTCCTTGAAAACGTTCGATGGATACTGCTTTGATGAAATCCGGCTTCCAAGTGAATTGACAGTCTCTGCGCTGAAAGAAGTAACGTTTATCGCTGACAAGAAGAATCTGGTTCTTTATGGAAACGTAGGCAGTGGCAAAACTCACCTTGCAACGGCAATCGGCATTGAAGCTTGTAACCAGGGTAAAACAGTACGGTTTTTCCGTACGGCTGCTTTAGTCAACCATCTCAACGAGCTACAAAAGAAGGGAGAAATTAATCGATTCTTCAAGCACTTATCGAAGACAGACCTTCTAATTTGTGACGAGTGGGGGTATGTACCCCTAGACCTGGCCGGGTCCAAGTTGCTGTTTCAAGTAATCTCAGATTGCTACGAGCAAAGGAGCGTGGTCATAACCACAAATTTGGAATTCAGCAAGTGGGTGAACATTTTCTACGACGAGCAGATGACAGCTGCCATGATTGACCGCCTGGTCCACCACAGCTATCTTCTGCTATTTGAGGGTCAGAGTTACCGGATCAAGAATTCGCTGATGAGAAATCGACCATAAAATTCCCAGGGAGGCTACTGCAAACCGAATGTGCAAAAACAGGGAAAATTAGCTTGCAAAAACAGCCGTGGACGGGATGTACTATTCGGTGCCCTTTGAGCACATCAAACCCTTATGCGGATTATGGGCATAATGGGGCTCTTCCCGGGGCGTAACCTTGGTAAACGCTATCATGCGGAGTATGTACGCCCATATCTATTACGCAACATGGCCGTTGACACGCGTCTGCCATAGCGCATATGGTAGTGTGAATGCCACCTAGAAATTGAGCCACTATGACACTTAGAAAGTGAGCCACGCAATATATACTGTATGCTGGCCGTGGTAACGGGCGCGAGGTTCTACACTCTCAAGCTTCCTATACTATAAAGCCTAGTTTTGCAGGCGAGTCAGGGTCGAACTGCAATTAAGCAGCCCTACCATGGGTGTTATCTTTGTCTGCTGATGATTCGAAACATCTTGGACACAATAGACGACCTGGGCCTAACCCCAATCCATTCGTAGAACTCCCTGGCCCTAAAGGCTATCAGCCCCTTAGATTCTTGAACAATTTGTGGGGGTACATGGTTAAGCAGCCAGTCCTTGTCTTGTTCTCTCCACGGAATGGTACGATAATCAACCACCAAGGTGTCATTGTCGCCTTTTTGAAAGTGTTTGCTGTTGGATTTGAATATCTGGGACCACAGTGCGCGGCCTCTTTCCCTGTAATCGTCGAAAACCTTTCCGGGGAACCAGGAGGGCGTTTCCAATTCTGACATGCAATAGTATTGTTGAAAAACGCTGCGGGGAAGTTCCAAAAAGTCAGCTGAAGTGGCCAGGCTTTGATGTTCGCTTAGAATGTTTTGCATACGGAGCACATAATCGCAGAATAAGGTGTTGTTTGCCTGAGCTAGGGTTTGTTCCAGGTGCTTTCCGGATTGGATTGCTTTAGTTTCGTCAAATGTGTTATTGATTGCCAGGTAGTACGTGCGGCGGCGAGATTGATCTCCAATACTAAAGTTATCATGGTTAGTGGTGGCTATGAGTATCGGGTGTTTGCTTTCGCGAATGTTTGCCATATACTTAATGAATTCTTCCCCTTTATCGGACTTCTTGCTTCTAAAGAAAGCCGGGGGCATTTCGTCAACTAGGATAGGATGCAGATTATCTGAATCAATCATGTTTCGTAGTTGCTTTTCTATGGTTGGGTACTGAAAGAAGGTAGGGCGGCTGGTTGGGTCTATAAGTTTATTGATGAATTCTAGGAGTGTTGTTTTTCCGGACCTTGCTTTTCCACCTATGATGAGGAGTGGAGGAATGGCGGCTCTAGAACTTACTTGCCCCCGCTCCTCAACAAGATCCTCTCTGGCCTTCCAGAGGTAAGGCCCCATGAACGCATATAAAATAGCTTCCATGACTCGTGCCTGGTTTTCCGGGTCTTCCTTGTATGTGAATAGGTTATACGCATCGACAAATGCATGTATGCAGTTGAGGCCGCTCCTGATTTCATCAATTGAAGCTTCTCTGGCCAGGGGGTAAGCCAAGTTGTCTTTTTGTTTTCGAAGCACTTTGTCAACATCGTCATAGAGGAAGACGCTGTTAGTATGGTGCTCTTCTTGATTTACAGATTGTTTTGGTAATGCGGCAGGCAGTTTAGGCAAAGTGGCGATGATCGTCGCAGGCGAGACTATATTACTTCCCTTTTTGCCAGAGTGTTTGGTTAGCCTGAGTATTTTAGCAGTGCGATCAATCTTCTCTATTTCCTTTGGAAGTCTTTGATGTTGCATAACTTCCAAGGTGTTTATAGCATCCTCACTAACATAAAGGGCCTTCTGGTCTTGAAGAGCCTGTTGTAGTGCCTTTTCTATTGCAGATTGGTCTGCCAAGAACATGCTAATCCTGTCTGTATCCGTGCATCTTTTCAGATTCTCCGGTATATAGTCCCTTGTGCATTTATGTATTGCCCAGAACCGGTCCATGAAGAGGTTGAAGAAATCGGAGTTATCGTAGGCAATGATCTCTTCGAATTGGGGCCTGCTGGTCCATGCTGTGTCTGATAAGTTTGCTGAACCGACGACCAGCCTGTTTGCACCGGTCTTGCTGTTTTGCATCAAGTATATTTTCGAATGTATAGTTACTCCCAGATGAGGATAGCGGATGTTTATCTGTTTCCTGGAGACTTTTTCTCTCGTGTCCGGAGTTAGTTCTGTCCAAAAACCGCCGGCCTCTTCATCCATATTGAGAGTTCCCACTATGGATGCCACGTTTGCTGCGAAATCAGAATCAGGGGTCCCAAGAATGAACTCGACTTTTCGAAACCTCTGGGCTATTCTTTCAAATGCTTTCGGCGAGGATACATAGGTAACCGCGTACAATTCATCAAAGACATCACCATCAAATAGATCGTAGGGATCCTTATTATAAGGTAACTGGTCAAGAGTAACGAAAACATAGTTTGGCAGGTTTCCGTAATCATCGGTGGATTCTTGGCCAAAAAGTGCCCCTTGTGGCTTGATATTCTTACTCAGTTATGTCACCATCCTTTCAGGTTCTACGGGACTTCAGTAAAGCGGTATATTGAGCATTGTAACTATAATGTGTTTTCGGCCATTGGATTATCGCCAGGTGCCCGCCGAACCATAGGGACTCCCGGTTCTGTTTTGTCATATTCAATCCTCAATGGGGGATTTCCTCTAGTTGTCGATGGAACGATATAAGCTCCGTTTATGTCAAGACGATACGTTTCACAGCCTTCAGACTGGTAACGCTTTCCTATCATGTCGAGTCTATGCTAAAATCACCTACGAAGGTGGGATTGGAGTGTACTGCCCATTCTGCAATCCAACAGATATAGTCGTTTCTAACGCCCTGGCTTATGCCATTTATGATACATATCCCGTGTCTCCAGGACACATGCTAATTATCCCCAAGCGGCACGTAGCTGACTTCTTTGATACATCACATGATGAGAGGCAAGCGATTTTTGAACTCATGGAGCGATGTAAGTCCAGGCTGGACAAGCAGTTGTCACCGGACGCATACAATATCGGAATTAACTGTGGCAAAGCAGCCGGGCAAACGATTTTCCACGTCCACGTGCACTTGATACCCAGATACAAGGGAGACATAGATAATCCTAGAGGTGGGGTTAGGGGAGTAATACCTGACAGGAGAGTGTACTAAGAGGAGCGTATTAGGTGAACCGATTTACTGAACAGCATCCTTCAAACGAATCACGTTGGCGTTCCATCAAGAGATGTAAAAACGCAAAAGTACGATCTCTGATTAATGAACTCCCTGGACTAGAGCAAATCCCTACCTCGGAAGTTCGACTACGCAAATCGAGGGCACGTGTATCTTATTGGAGAATTCAGACTCTGCTATGGAGTAACTATCGTTCGAGTGTCCACGCAATTCAGTTGTACCGATAGATAGGGTTCGGGTTATTAGAGTCTCAGAGAGAGAAACGGAGGAATGATCCCATGCCTACAATATCCGAAAGCCTGAACTGGTGGCGGTCCATAATCGAGCGTGGCAGGGCTACTTCAACATACAAGATGGCCCTAGCATTGGGTATAGCGCGAATGGTGGAAAGTGGTACGAGGCATGTGAACAGAAGGGAGCTAGCCGAACTCTTCTTTGACATATATTTTGACCGGCTTTGCGCTGACATGCCCCAGCTTTCTGATCCGAATAAGACCACGATCTTGGAACAGGCGATTTCAGGTTTTAAGGCAGGCGGATTGACCAGAGAACAGGCCGTAAGCATGATTGAACGGGATGGCTTCAATGATGTTTTAGGAGCCTTTCACAACCTAGACGGCGGGAGAGCCCCTATTCAATTCTACACCTATAGTTCCTCTGGGCTCAGCCTTACCGATGCAGCATACCAGGTGTTTCAATCACCTGAGAAAGACCAGTTACTTCGTCAGATAGATAGCCGGTGGAGTCGACTTGAGGAGACATTTGCACGGAACCGTTTGGGTAGCAATGTGTCTCTCTGGGTGGCCGGTACTGAGACAGGCCGTGAGGCGGGGTATGTATGGTGTCGCGGTAATGCCTCCGAAGGCTCGATTTTGGGAGCCGGGACAGGTATAAGGGAATTCGCCGAAGGAATCTCAGATGACCTGGCCAAAGGCTATCGGGTATCTGTGGGCTTTGAATATCCGTTGTCTGTACTGGTGCCTCGACAATCTGAGCAATTTCGCACGTGGACAACAGAACAAGAAAAGCATCTCAAAGTATGTGAGCAGAGCCATATCTTGCAGGGAAGTCTAGGTTATGGGTCGCCTGTTTGCGGGTTGGCCGAAACTGCCTGGGTGTTGCGAGAACTTAGAGACTCCACCCGGGGAGCAAGTCAACCTACCTTTAGCTGGCGTAGGTTCGTAGACAATCATGCGAATCTATTTGTTTGGGAAGCGGCAGTCTCAAGGACCCAGACCGCGCTTCCTCACGTTAGCAAAGCTCAATTGGCTGCTGCCTCGTTTCTCAACTCTTATCCTAGACTATACCCGCAAGAAACCGCTGAAGGCGACATCCCGCTCTCACTTGGTGCGGCAGCGTTGATGTGGGCAGGCTTTAGACTCGACGAAGATGCGCTTCGTTCTCCGTGTGTTGTGGTGAGGGCAGGGTGAATTAGTTGTGCCTATCTATGGATAGCGAGGCCCCCGCGGCTTTGCGAGCCGCCTGCGATTGCCAGGAGGAAAGCCCATTCGACAAGGATTATCCCTCACATGGGTCGAATATCCATTCTAGCACAAGGACACCTGAACGATGATCGCCATTCATTACGGGGCATTCCTGCTAATTTTGCACGTTGGCTTAAGTTGCCATTTAGCGGAGGTTGATATCTTTGAAGATCCGTACGATTCTTGACCACATTGACGACGGGACTATTGCCTTACCTGAATTCCAACGCGGCTATGTGTGGAATCGTAATCAGGTTCGCAAACTAATGGACTCCCTCTATAAGAGACATCCGATAGGTAGTCTTTTGGTATGGGTTACTAAGGTCGAGTCGACCCAGATACGAGGGGATGGAGGGACTATCGGCGGGATGGTAAAGTTGCTTCTTGATGGACAGCAGCGAGTGACTTCACTCTATGGGATAATTCGTGGTAGATCCCCCCGCTTTTTTGATGGAAATATTCAGGCTTTTACGGGTCTGTACTTTGATGTAGAGAATGAAGTGTTCGAGTTCTATGCCCCGATGAAGATGAAAGATAATCCTTTGTGGATCGAGGTGACTGCTCTTATGCGGAACGGCACCGTTTCTGTGGGTATGCCCTTTGTTACTGATCCTAAGTACAAGGAGAAAACTGAGCTTTATCTCAGGAGGCTTAATCAGATCGAGCAGATAAAGGACGTTGATCTTCATGTTGAGGAGGTAACCGGTGCAGATAAGGGGATCGACGAAGTGGTCGAAATCTTCAACAACGTAAACAGTGGCGGTACACAGCTTTCCCAGGCTGACCTTGCCCTTGCCAAGATTTGCGCCCAATGGCCTAAAGCCCGCGAGGAATTCAAGTCTACTTTAGAGCACTGGAGGAGAGCAGGGTACTCATTCAAACTCGATTGGCTCTTGCGCAATATCAACGCTGTTATTACAGGGGAAGCCAGGTATTCTGCTTTGGACAAGGTATCCATAGATGAAGTGCAGTCGGGTTTTAGGCGATTCGAGAAGTCATGCAATTTTCTTCTTAACCTTATTTCAAGCCGCTTGGGTCTTGACCACGATAGGGTGATAGGGGCCCGTTCTGCGTTTGCTGTGATGAGCCGCTATGTAGACCAGCGGGGTGGAGTCCTTTATGCTCAGCGCGAACAAGATAAGTTGCTGTACTGGTATATCCATTCGTTGTTATGGGGACGATTTTCAGGCTCTGTTGAGAGTAGCCTGGATCAGGATTTAAAGTGTATAGAGTCTTCTGATGAACTAGGGCTGGACCGGCTAGTTAGCGGAATTCAGCTTTGGCGGGGCAGTTTGGTCATCAGGCCGAGCGATTTTGCAGGTTCTACCGTAGGAGCACGCTTCTATCCTATGCTGTACCTATTGACTCGCGTATATGGAGCTCGAGATTGGGCGAGCGGACATCCCCTGTCGGCACATTTACTCGGGAAAAACAGTGCTCTTCATTTGCACCATATTTTCCCAAAAACATTACTTTATGATAGAGAGTATTCTAAAGGACAGGTCAACGCAATTGCCAATTTCAGTTTTCTGACCCAGGATGCCAACCTTTTGATCAGGGATAGACGACCCGAGGAATATTTCGAATGGGTTGAAGAGACACATCCTGGGGCCCTCGCGTCACACTGGATACCTATGGACAAGGAACTATGGAAGCTAGAGAACTATCCGCATTTCCTGGAAGCCAGACGTGAGTTGCTTGCGGATGCTGCAAACCGATTTCTGGATGAGTTACTCGAGGGTAGAGGACTGGCTCGCGATGATGCATTGGTTAGCGCTGAATTACCGGATGCCCCTATGGTGCTTTCAGATGATGAGCAGGAGCTAATCGATTTCGTCCAGTGGGCTGTTTCACGAGGATTGCCTGAACCCGAACTTCATATGGAGGTTGTTGATGAGGCAAATGAAGTGATTGCCATTCTTGATCTGGCCTGGCCTCGCGGTATTCAGGAAGGTTTTAGCAAGCCAATTGGACTAATGACGGGGGATTTTAGTGGTGGTCATAAGCTCCAAGACCTTGGCTATCGGGTCTTTACCGCCCTTGCCGATCTTCGAAGGTATCTTGACGGGCAGTCCATGGCTTTTGCAGTGGATTGATTGTCCGGTTTGTGGCTTAACATGAGATGTTTTTCGTGATGATAGCTGAAGAGGTGTAACCTTGATAGTAGGGATTGATCTAGGAACTTCCAGATCAGATCAGCGGTTTTTATGCTGAGACGCAAAGCCGTCAGTGTAAGAGGAATGGTCTCATATGCGAACTATACCCGACGCCGAAGTAGGCCTAAGTCGTGAGTGCTTTTCGAGGAGGTTGTAGCATGAGAGTAATAGAAGGATTGAATGAGATAAGAATGAACACCAAAACTCTGGACAAGTATCTAGACTCAAAAACTGATCCGGAGTATAGCTTCGCAATAGACCTAGTTAAGAGGGGCATTTGCTTTGTGGTAGTGAAAGAGAATGGTGCATATAGGTTTTGCCCAAGCAGATTCGTAGGCTATGCCGATAATTGCATGGATACCCATCTTAGTGAGCATAAGTACGGTGGAGATACAAACCGAGCTATTTCAGCAGTTTTGGGTGGTAACCCTAGGCCAAATCCTACATTAGATAATCTTTATCGAGAGTATTGTGAATCACTGGGTTTCATCGCAAACGAGAGAGGGACATTTGGGGTAGAGAGAAAGTATTGGGAGATATAAGCTCATTGCAACCAAATCTGCCGGGAAGGAACCGCGGGCAATCTTGATACCGAGTTGAAGAACAAGAAAAGTGTGGGGTGTGCCTGCCCATTTAAGGCGAGTTGACAGTTTCATCAAGGAGCTAGCATGAAATAAAAGACGTTCTTGTTATAGTCCCATGCGGGCAAAGGATAATATGGGGCAAGTATCCACTTGAGGGGGTAACCCTTGCCCAGTATGTTTATACCGGAGGCCCCTTTAAGGTAAACTCCGAGTATGCACGAAACAGTGGGTTATACTCAGCGCAAAATACGCATTCATTTCCCCTGATTTTGAAATAACAGGCCCCTATAACGTTACCTTCAAAAGAAGAAAGACGAACCCAGTTTCTGCACATACCCTGCAAAGGCAGATCAAAGAACAGGGCCTTGACGCTTACGATACTATCATTGGTCTTGGTGGTAAGGGGTACCGGCAGATTATAGAAAAGTCATTTGCCTACTATAATAAGAAAGTTCACTTTCCTTTTGCCCGTTTACCTATCGAAAAAGCTATGCAGGTAACGAGAACGGCGATAGAAATGGGGACGATGATCCGCTGAGAGGGAGTTCCTGAACTCCAGGTCCAGTAGGGTATCTGTGGGTTTTGAGTCCCCCCTGTTTGTTCCGGTGCCTCGACAATCTGACCTTTCGGGCTGGTCGAAACTGCCTGGGTAATGCGAGAACTCAGAGACTACACCCATACCAAAATCACCCCTCTCAGCAGGACTGCTCCTGTCAGTTGGTCTGTGGGGGATTCGGGTTCCTCGAACTGTCCATGATTCCGTACCGGCGCGGGTATTACCTGACGCGTCCGCCCCTTCTTCCGTTGCCGCCCTTGTAGGTATTGCCCGAAGGGTTGTGCCTGCCAATATGGTCCTTCTCAGTCTGAAGCAGAGATTCGCGGGTAGCATCCGATCTCGCCTGAGCCCACACAATCTGCTGCTCGACTGGATTCAGATTACCTTCTCGAGCATGTTCTTGCTGTCTTTTCCGAATGTTGTCCGTCTGACCCACATAATCGACCTCGCCAGATTTCTTGTTAACATGACGGTATATCCCCGGTTCGGCTGGTAGAGGACAGTCTTTGCCCTTTATCGTATCGGTTTGTCGCATCCTACCGGGGGGGATCGCGGATCGGTTCTTGTTCAACGATGAATACCTCCTTAGTGACCGGCTTGCTCTACATCGGCTCATGACTGAGCCTTGACTGCAGTTCACCATCGAACCGCAATTCCCATATTCGCCACTTCAGAGTGAACTCCTTCACTCCATTGAAGACTTAATAAGGTGCGATATTCCCGCTGGCTGAGGTCGATTAGGGGTGAGCTGCTATTACGTTGATTTTTTTCTGTACCATAGGAATATGTACAACTGTATAACGTGATACACCATCTTTTACAGGCACAGATGTTTCTGCAAGATCGAACTTGTAGCACGGGATATAATACTCGGGCTAAATGGTAACGCTATAGTATATTTCGGCTTTTGTTTTCCCTGCATACCCCTGTGAAACCTAACCTGAGTAACTATGGCCACATATTCTTAGGGATGTCGGAGGCTGTAAAAGCTGAAATTGCCGAGTGCTGCAAACGCCTCCGGTTGAGCAGGAACATTGCTGCTATCTGCAGCCAGGTAGAAGCTCGGTGGTGCTTTCCAAGTGGCAGCAAGTAAAATCCAGAAGAAAAGACTCGCCGGAGCGGACTCTTCTTCTGGATCTTCATTCAGTCAATGTACCTCAACAATAATCTTCAATCTGTCTTACCGGTGTATTAATCATCTACCGGCCTGACTTTCTACGACCTCTAATTGCCTGCTGCAGCCTTGAGAGCGGCTGCTCTGTCTGCTTCCCATTTCTCCTGCGCTTCAAAGTACTCGTCCGTGTTCATTGGTTTTTCAAGCACACGGGCGCCTTTGAAAAGTTCTCCGCTTAGTGAGAGGCTCCAAGGTTGGCTAAACGGCTCGAGCTTAGTTGCTACGTAACCACCGCCTCCAACAGCATAGGGGATCAGGGCAGCTTCGTTTATGAGCCAGGCTTCGGCTTCTGCGAACAGCTGGAAGCGCTTCTCCACATCCAGGACTTCAGCGCGGGCTTCCTCGATCATCTTGGCGTAAGTATGTTTGCCATTCTCATCAAGGTACTCCACTGCGTCTTCAAAGGAACTCCAAAGCTTTGTGTTGCCCTGCATGAATATGCCCGTGTATGCATCAGGATCGACAAAGCCAGGGCCACCGTTGCATTCCTGAATGGCGTAATTCCCGGACCTGCGCGAGGCGGTCAGGAAGTTGGTAGGCGGGAACAACACAGGGATGATATCGATGTAATCAGTTCCCAGAACAGCCTCCATCTGCTGCTCGACGACCTGTGCCCGGTTGGTCCAATCGCTGCTGCTTGAGTTGAACGGCATCGGGACCTTGACCGGGAATGTGGCCTTGCCTGCCAGTTCTTGAAGGGCAATGTCCCGATATTTCTTTGCCTCGTCAGAGTTGAAACTATCTCTGTTTGAAATCTCGGCCAGGGGGCCAATCTGTGTGAAATCGATACCATTCACGGTAGTGAATCCCTTGGGGGTCAATGTATTGCTGATTCTTCTCTCAGGATTATGGGGCTCTGCAGTTAGCATGGCCGCCTTACGATCTAGTGCGTAGAACAGGGATCTTCTGAAGTTGGCGTTATTGACAACTACCCTCCAGTTATCAGGTTCGTATTCTGCGTCGAACTGCGGGTTGAAGTTAAAAGCATAGAAGTAGCTGTACCAGCTTGTGGCCGCAGGGCGAACCAGATCCTTTTTCGCCGGGTCGTTCATCCAGTCATCAATAGTTGCAGACGACACCGACGTGCCAGTGATGTCTCCTTGCAGGAAAAGCTGGGGGGCAAGTGTCGCCGCTTCTTTGTTGTACTGGTAGTTGAGGGTATTAATGTAGACCTTGTCAGCATCCCAGTACTTTTCATTCTTCACCATGATACGCCTGTTCTGTGGCTCGAAGACTGTCATTCTATAAGCGCCGTTATATAGTATGTTCTTGTTATCGGTGCCGAACTTATCGCCCACTTCGGTAAGGAACTCGCCGTTAGCAGGGAAAAAGGAGATCCAAGTGAGCATTGTCAGGAAGTAAGGGATAGGAGCTTTTAGCGTGTATTGCAGAGTGTACTTGTCTATGGCTTTGACGCCAACCTCTTCGAAATCAGTGACTTCACCTTTGAAATATTCCTCGCCGTTTTTGATAGCCAGGAATGCAAAGTTTGCCACTCTTGAGGCGTTATCCGGGTTAAAAACATACTTCATGGCGTCCACCCAGTCCTGAGCGACGACGTCTGCATATTCTTCCCCTTCCCACGTGACCCACTTGACGCCTTCGCGGATCTTGAAAGTCCAGGTTAGCCCGTCGGGACTGACTTGCCACGATTCCGCCAGTGCTGGCTTAAGCACACCCAAGTTATCGTACTCAACCAAGCCGTCAACACAGTTTGCAGCGGTTCCTGCTTCCGATGTAGTAGCGGTTACTAGATAGTTGATGGTAGTGAGTTCGCCTGAGTAGACGGTGAAATAATCACCGGATTCTACGTCACCGGCAGGCGCAGGCTCTTTTGGTGTACAGCCGGCTAGAACTATCGCGATAATGAGCAGTAACGGGAACAGTTGCTTCGCTTTCTTCATGAATAGACACCATCCTTAACTAGAAGTGTTGAAAAAATGGATGCTCCTTCCTGTAGTTCGGCACATTGTCGAGAATTCCTTTATACAAGGAGTTTTAGTTCTCTAGTGTTTGAGGAAAGCCCGGGAGGAATGCCACAGGGTGAGCTACTAAACCCACTTTTAGGAAATATCATGTTGAATGAATGCCATCATGAGTTGGAACGGCGGGAATAGCCTAGGAGGTGCTGTGGGAGGCTGGCTGGCCGGTTAACGGCCAGCCACCTACCGATCCCAATCTAAGTGCGGGATATATTCCCTTCCCAGGTGCTCATCTTCACTGCCTCACCTTCTGCGAACCACCGGCTGGTGACCGACTTTGCCTCAGTGTAAAAGGCCACGCCGTCTTTCCCAAGCACATGGAGGTCGCCGAAAAATGAGTCTTTATGTCCGGAGAAAGGGAAGACCGAAATTGGCACCGGTATCCCGACGTTTATCCCTACCATTCCTGCACGGGTTAGCCGCGCGAATTCTCGCGCGTAGTATCCGCTCTGTGTAAAAATGGCAGAACCGTTTCCGAAACGATTGCTGTTCATAATAGCTAGACCTTCGTCAAAATCCTTAACACGCTTGATGAATGTTACAGGGCCGAACACTTCCTCATCGCCGGCCGACATGCCCGGTTTCACATGGTCGAATATGGTCGGGCCGACGAAAAAGCCTCCTTCGTATCCCTTAACGACAGCTTGGCGCCCGTCAAGAAGCAGCTGGGCCCCTTCCTGGATAGCTTTTTCAATCCATCCAAGCACAAACTGTTTATGTTCTGCCGACACCAAGGGACCCAATTCGGTAGCAGGGTCCCAGGCCGGACCTATCTTGCGCTTTTTTGCCGCTTCCACAAGCAGTGAAGCGAACTTGTCTGCAATGGCCTCTTCGACACATACAACCGGCAGTGCCATACATCGCTGTCCTGCACACCCAAAGGTGGAGTTGATTACTGCAGCGACAGTATTCGGCAGATCTGCGTCTTTCAGCACTAGCGCGTGGTTCTTGGCCTCGCACAGAGCTTGAACCCTCTTTCCGTGGGCGGCAGCCGTGGAATAGATATGTCTGCCGGTCGATGTTGAGCCGACAAAGGATATGCCCTTAACATCGGGGTGAACAAGGAGTGTTTCCGCTTCGTTTCTGCTGCAAGTAACAAGGTTGACAACACCCTTAGGCAGTCCGGCCTCGATGAGCAGTTCAAGCATACGAATGGAAGTCATCGGGGTCATACTAGCTGCTTTGAGGACGAACGTGTTTCCAGTGGTTATGCACAATGGGATCATCCAACCAAACGGTATCATCGCTGGGAAGTTGAACGGAACTATGCCGGCGAAGACTCCTAGTGGTTCCCGATACACCGTTGTATCAAATCCCCGGGAAACGTTAAAAAGAGCATCGCCCTGCATCAACACCGGCGTGGCGCAAGCGAGATCAACCACTTCGATAGCTTTGAGTACGTCACCTCTTGCTTCGTCCCGGTTCTTGCCCAGCTCCTTACAGACTAACAGGGTTAGTTCCTCGAGATGGTTATCAAGCACCGCTCTGAAACGAAACATCAGGTCCGCTCGCCGGGTTACCGGGGTCGAGGACCACTCGGGGAACGCCGACTTGGCAGCCCCGATTGCTTCGTATACCTCCTCAGATGTGCAACAAGGAGCTTCCGCTATGACCTCTCCCGTGCTGGAGTTAGTGACTGGCATGTACTTCTGGGTCTTAGATTCCTTCCATTCTCCGTTAGCGCAGTATTTGAGTTTTATCGCTTGAGACATCTTTTCACACCTTCCAGTCGTTAGTTATCCACTAGATCTATCGCCGGTTGGCCCGTTGTGACCACTCTCATTGAAGTATACTCTTGAACTGTCAATCCTGTCTTCTAGTCTGCTGTAATACAAGTAGAGGCCATAGTCTTGTAAGAGTGGATAAGTGCCGATGAGGGAAGCAATTTGAAAGACTCTGGCCCGTTGCCTTGGAAGGAAAACAGATGTGTGTTAGTGAAATCTGAAAGAAGAAAGCATATTTCTTGACCGGTTAACGTGTTAGAAGGCAAGCGCACTGGCAGACAGTTGAAAAAGAAGGAGAGAACGCATCAATGACCGGGAAGACAGCACTTGGATGGATCGAGGAAAAGAAAAGATATCTCCACGACATTAACGACAAGATCTGGGGGTTTGCAGAGGTGGGGCTCCAGGAGTACAAGTCCTCCTCTTTACTCGCAGAGGAGCTGGAGAAAGCCGGGTTTACGGTAGTGCGCGGAGTGGCTGACATGCCGACCGCTTTCACCGCAACCTGGGGCTCCGGGGGTCCCAGGATTGGTTTCCTCGCTGAGTACGACGCGTTGCCCCACTTGAGCCAGAAAGTTGTGGCTTACAGAGAACCCGTCCAGGCTGGCGCCCCCGGGCACGGCTGCGGGCACAATACATACGGAACAGGGGTTCTGGGTGGCGTTCTTGCCCTTCAGGAGGAGATGAAAAAGGACAGCCTTTCGGGCACTATTATTTTTTACGGTTGCCCGGCAGAGGAGACTTTGATAGGCAAGGTGTTCATGGCGAGAGAAGGGCTTTTCGATGACCTGGATTGTGCGCTCACCTGGCACCCAACGGCGTTTAATACGACGTGGCTGTCGTCGGGTACCGCCATGAACTCAGCGAAGTTCACATTCTACGGAAGGACTTCCCACGCAGCCGACGACCCGCACCTCGGCCGCAGTGCTTTGGACGCAGTGGAGCTAATGAATGTGGGCGTAAACTATTTAAGAGAACACGTGATACAGGAGGCAAGGATACACTACGTTACCACTAACGGCGGCGGTGCGCCCAACGTGGTCCCGCCTGAGGCCCAGGTCTGGTACTATGTTCGCGCGCCCAGACGTGAGGATGTAGATGAGATTTTCGAAAGGGTTAAGAAAATAGCGGCGGGTGCTGCCATGATGACCGAAACCAGGTACGAATTGGAGATCCTAACAGCCTGCTACAGCGTACTAAGTAACAAAGTGTTAAGCGATCTCTTGTACGAGAGCCTGGTTAAGATCGGGCCGCCTAAGTGGACCGCTGAGGATATACAGCTTGCCAAAGACCTAACTGCGACGTTTGAACCGGGAGGCAAAGAAGCTGTATTTAGGGCGACAGGAGCTCCACCGGAATATCTCGATAAGTATCTTGATGACACCATCTGCAAGCCTTACGACGAGGGCAAAGTAGGAGGGGGCTCGACTGATGTGGCTGATGTTTCCTGGGTGACACCAACTGCGCAGTTTATGACGTGCT
The DNA here is from genome assembly GCA_040766745.1 of Bacillota bacterium. Classification (GTDB taxonomy): domain Bacteria; phylum Bacillota; class Sulfobacillia; order Fermentithermobacillales; family Fermentithermobacillaceae; genus JAXGPX01. The sequence goes on along the minus strand of JAXGPX010000005.1, from coordinate 688 downwards.
GCTCGCCGTTGGGATGCCCGGGACATTCATGGCAAATGGTCGTTGCCAGCGGCTCCAGTCTTGCTCATAAGGGCCTCGAACTCGCGGCGAAAACCCTCGCCCTTAGCGGCAGTAAGTTATTGAGGAATCCTGAACTGCTAAGGAAGGCTAGGGAGGAGTTTGCAAAGGCGACGGCAGGCCGGCCCTACAGGTGTGCCGTTCCGCCAGAGGCCAAACCGCCGTTCAAACAGCTTCCCGAGCAGTTTTGAACTATTGCGAGAGGTAACACAGGGTACGATTTGATCCAGAAGGCAGGACTCAGCTCTAGTGGGTCCTGCCAAAATGGTAGAATCAAAGGGCAAGCGAATTGGCTTTCTAAAAGGATATCTCCTGTAGTAATATGCTTCAACTTGAATTTCTCAATATAATAAGCAATGTCGCTCAGGTTATTGCTGGCAACAATACCGTTATGTTCTTTTGCTAAAGATATTGATGCAGCTTCTCCCTTGCCAATCAATTTTTGACCCTTCCTGGTTTGACGGCTAGTTTGTAAAACATTGTGTATTCTTGTGTCCCCACCATGATTTCCACAATTTTGGCTTGGTTAGCGGAAATCATTGCGTCAATATGTGCTTTCAAATGTGCTTTAGGGCGTTTGATTTGCGGCAACTTGATTACGGCCTGTTGCTGAATTCACCATAAGTTGCGG
>JAXGPX010000004.1:0-186414 GCA_040766745.1 Bacillota bacterium | reverse complement strand
ACATTGAGCGCCTTTTCCCGCTGTTCATCCAAATCAACTACAACACAGTCGATCTCCTTATACCCCAAAGCTGTTAGTACTTTATATCGCTGATGTCCGCCGACAATGTTCCCGGTTCTTCTGTTCCATATGACCGGCTCTACATATCCAAACTCTTCAATAGACCGATGTAATTTTTCATATTCAGGGTCACCAGGCTTTAAATCTTTCCGCGGATTATATTTAGAAGGTTTTAGTTTTTCTGCTGGTATTTTCAGTATATCCATAAATCTTAACCCTCCAATTTTATGGCTTTTTCACCGGTGAATTCCTCCCAGCGCTTAACAGCTAAATCACAGTAAACAGGGGATAACTCCATTGCATAGCATTTACGCTCGGTCTGTTCAGCCGCAATTATAGTAGTTCCGCTACCAGAGAACGGCTCAAGCACAATACCGCCTTTGTCGCTGTGCATTTTGATGCACCGCCATGGAAGCTCCACAGGGAACATTGCAGGATGCTCCTTGTTTGCCCGGACAGTCGTCATCTCCCATATCCCAGCATAGCCCCATTTCTTGCGTTCTTCCTTTGTAAGCCGTTTCACAAATTTATAACTGTGTCCCGCAAAGGCTGAAAGCCATACATATTCCTGATCGTTATATTCCTCAACTTCTCCTTTATTGCTGAAGGCTGAAATATACTCATACTGCTGAACCGGCTTGTTTGAAACAAGATGATAAGGTCCTACGCCGAAATTTTGCCCTTGTTTCTTCCAAATGCGGATCCAGATAGGGCGGTAACCGTTTTCCAAAAACATGTTCACACTGTAAACACTGGTGGGTTCAATAAACTGAGAGCCGGTGGCATAGAGATCACCTAAGTTCCAGCAGACAATATCTGCATACCTGCACAGGTTTCTAATCACTGGGCGTACTGTCTCGAACCATGGTTCAATCCCGGCCTTTTCATATTCTTTGCCTACCCCATATGGAGGGGAAGTCACTGCCATCTGTGCGTGACACCCTTCCATCAACTTCTCAAAATCCTCATCCTTAGTAGAGTCGCCGCACATCAAGCGATGATTCCCGAGAAGCCAGATATCGCCCCGCTTCGTTACAGGCTCGCGCTGCACAATTTCCTCATGCGCTTTATCTATGTCAAAGCTGTCTTGTATCGCCTCTTTGGAGTACCATCGGTTAAGCAGTTCGTCTATTTCAGAAGCGTCAAACCCTGTAAGCGAAACATCAAATGCACCTGCGTCCAACTCAGCCATCAGTTCAGCCAGTTTATTCTCGTCCCACTCTCCCTGAATCTTATTAAGAGCAAGATTAAGCGCTTTTTCTCTCTGCGGGTCAAGATCCACTACAACGCAGTCTATCTCAGTCTGTCCCAAGTCCAGCAAAACCTTTAAGCGTTGATGCCCGCCTACCACATTACCTGTTTTTTGGTTCCAGATAACAGGCTCCACATAGCCAAATTCCTCTATTGACCGTTTTAGCTTTTCATATTCCTTATCGCCAGGTTTTAAATCCTTGCGCGGGTTGTATGCTGCTGGATTAAGTTTTTCAACAGATATTTTTTGTATGTTCATGCTGCATTCTCCTGTTCAATATTTTCTTAAGACCCTTTTTTGCGCCCTCACAATCTCCGTTTATTACTTGTCCCCGCAGAGTCTTAAACTGCTGCTTCGTTAAATGGTCTTTATATTTTCTTAGTTCCCTAAGAAAGATTGAATTTGTTTTATGCATCAGCCACCCCTCCTGGCTGTCAGTAGTTTTTCCATCACATCGTCGTGGGGAGTGGCCCCCTTGTATTCGGTAGCACAGTTTTCCCGCACGACTTGATAAATTTGATACCACAGGTTATTGGCCTGTTTCATAAAGCTTTGACTCATAGCCACATAAGGTGACGGGATGGCATTGCCAGTTGTCGGATGCTTAGCAAGAAAGCCAAATTCAGTGATACATTCCTCGCACTGGATCCACCGCGCCACACTCTGGGCATATTGCTCTATAAGCTGCGCAGGGATAAGGTGAACACACCTGCGTTCCTTAAGCCACTGCCATGTTTTTTCGTATATTTCCACCGCCAGTGTTGTTTTTCCGTTCTTCTGCTTTGCAGCAAGATAATCCCTCGGTGGCGGCATGCTCTCTCCTTCCAGTTCCGCAGCATCCGTAAACTCCATTACCATGAGCTTTCGTCTGCCGGGGTTTCCTTCCAAAATCTTATCCGCCAGAGGCTTTTTCTTCTGTCCTGCACCAATACGTGCCCCGCCGCGGTTGGTACCGTCCTTTGCCATACACATCACCTCGATTCATGTAAAAATAAACAGGGGATATACCCCGTTTGAAACTGCGATTTTTCGCGCGTGACCCCCCGCCCGTTTCCGGGGTAAAAAACTGTAGAGATTTAGACCCCCCTACCCTATAAACTGCAGAAAATCTCAAAAGCTAAGCAGTTCTTTAAATTTCGTGAGATTTTTTGCATCTATTTTAAGCCGTTTTTCGGCATTGTTTTCAAACGAGGTATTTGCCCCTATTAAAAAAGAAGTGAGTGTTTTTATTTACTTGTCAGTTGCGGTGAGGTTTTTCGCAGGGTGCATTGGAACAACAGAGGTAAGAAGTCCATCGTCTGGCGCTGTGTCAGCCGGTTAGAAAACACCGGCCTTTTCTGCGATGCCCGCACGGTACTGGAAAGTACCATCGAGCAAGTGCTGGTCACCGCCATCAATCAGACGCTCTGCGACAAAGACTCATTCCTGACTACTCTACGGGACAACATCGCCACCGTTATAAGCCGTGAAAGCGACAAGGCTTTGGCGGATATCGATAAGCGGCTGGAAGAGCTGCAAAAGGAGCTTCTGAAATTGGCCACATCAAATGCGGATTATGATAATGTTGGCGATGAGATTCACCGCCTTCGTGACCAAAAGCAGAAGCTGCTCCTTGAAAACGCCAACCGCGATGAACTCAAAAAGCGTATGGCTGATATGAGCACATTTCTAAAGAAGCAATCCACCGCTCTTTCCAAATACGATGAGCAGCTTGTCCGGCGGCTGATTGAGAAAGTCACAGTCTACGAGGATAAATTCACTGTGGAATTCAAGTCCGGTGTGACGGTGGATGTAAATGAATAAAGTTAAAAACAAGCAAGGCACTCTACGCATATTTTGCATAGAGTGCTCTGCATTATTTTATGTTGAGTTCACAGACAAAATACAGGAATTGATTCGCCGTGGCTGAATTTTCAGATTTTCGCGGTGAAAGCGGCAACCACTTTCCCCATAGTTAAAGCCTCTGTCTGCACGGTTTGGTGCTATGAAATTATCCAAAGCTGCACCCGAAGATATTCATCTTTTGGTGCTTTCATTGGCGCAACTTAAGATGATCTTCTATTCGTATGGGAAATTTAAACCAATACGAATTCCAAACAACCATTATCTAAATTCAGTACGAAATGTTTCTAGCCCCTCTTATTCATTTTCAAAGTGATCTAAACAGTTTTCGCAAAAATTTAGTTCATCTTCACTTGGTTCTCCTTCAAAATGGCAACCACATCTGTCGCACACTGAAATATTAATCATCTCTCCACAACTCAAACACTGTCCAAAAACTCCATAGTTCTCATCAATGCAAATATATTCCTCTCCGCATCCCCAGCAAGAGATATCGGCTACTGGGCTGCTCCCACCGTCTTTTATAATTGAGTACATCTCGGAATCAATCTTTTCTCGCTTGTTCTCAAAGTGTTCATCAATAAATTCTACAAGGCCTTCCATCAGTTCTTCTAAATCTAACATACTAAACTCATCCTGCGTTTCTGGCATATAGTTTCCTTGATATGAGTTAAAAGAAACTTCACCGTTTATATATCTTACAGACTTAGAATAATTCTCATTACCTATTCGAATAGAAATGTTCACGGTGCTTTCTTCACCCTGTGAGTCAATTATCGATTCAAGTCCATAACTTACTTCTGCGGTTTCATCATCGATTTTATATTTAACCTCAAATAAAACACCCGTGTCTTCAGAACTAGAAATATTTTGGTAATCTCCAATTTCAATGTCATTGCGGAATCTCAAGTTAGACTGAAATTCTGTGTAGAATTCATATAAATGCTCATCGTATAATTCAATTATTTCTTCAACACTACGAATCTTAACACCAGCTTCTGATTCCATAATATCATAAAGCGCCGCTTCTTGTTCTTTACGTTCCATTTCTACCTGTTCAGCTATTGCTTTGCGCTGTTCGGTAGAAATAACGGTTTCCGATACCTTATGTAACCCATCTTTCAATTCTTTTTCTACTTTTTGAATGGAGCGCAAAATGGAAATGTAAGCAGTTCGATCAATCAGTTTGTTGTGAACAACATGATTACGATTTAACTCAAATTCCTTTAAATACTCAATGAAATCATTAGATAAATACTTCGAGAATTGCTCTGTCCACAAATCTCTTGTTGTTTCCATTTGTTCAACTAATTTCTTTCGGACTTTTTCCAGCTTCATTTCTGAATGGCCATTTAGGAAATGGTTTATTTCTCCATCAAAAACGGGTACCCACTTTTTTTCTTTCAAAGTAAAAATTGAAATTAAGTCACCAATATCAATAGACATTAATCGTTCGTTAACATTTGTGAATCCCGGAACAGTAGATTTGTATCCACTCATTCGAGCACGGTGTTTCTTTTTTATATAAATAGGGACGTAAACCTCCCACCATTCTATACCATACTCTTTGGTCATTATTTCGTTTATCAACTGACGCGCCAAGTTTTCGACACGATATATAGAGGGATAAAGTTCAATTGATAGCATTTCTGAATCTTTATCCATAAGCCAGACAATTTCTTTCCAATCGTCTTTAATTGATTTTTTTATTGCAAGCTTTAGTTGCTCTAAATAATTATTACTTGTCTCTATTATGTAATCGTCAGAGCTTATCGTTATTTCTAATTGTTTTGACGAGCTAAATGTTCCAAACTCAAATACTAATTGCCAATGAGTATTAATGTTTTCTTTTGAGTAAACAAATTCCACAGCAAAAACATTATCTGCAATTTCATCAATCGGAGAACTATCTCCAAAATCTAAAGTAGTTTGACCAATTATCACTTTTGTTATCAAGCCATTCTCAAGCAATTCGATTACTACATTTTCCACATATGTAAAGAGGTTGTCCAAAGGCTGGACGTTATTTATCGTTGAAAATTTTACTAATATTTTCATGGAAACCTCCATAAATTACAATTTATCGCTTTAATCGCGACACATAGTTATACTAACGCCAACCTAATCGCTCGCGAGGCTATGGCATCTAACCGGTTCAAAATTGATTATTTCATTAAAAAAGGTAGCCGCGTTTTTTACCCGTTATTATTTCCTAAGATTTATGCATACGCTTCCAATCTCCATAAATCTTAGCACTCTTCGCAACTTGAAAAGCTGAATATATTAACCCTCCGCCGTTAGACTTTGTGTCTTCAGCAATCTGATGCTTGTATTCATCTGCAATCTGCTCATCTGTATAATCCTCAAAATGCTCATAAAGATATGAATCAAATTCTTTTCTTTCTTTCTCGTCTTTAAATGTCAGAAATTGATTATAATTTGGTTCACGACTGGATATGTCCATGCTGCCATTCGTAAAGATAGTCAGCATTTTTCCTTCAATTGTATCCAATTGATAATACGAGTACCAATAATTTGGTTTTCCACTAACACAGCAGTTTGTTGCTTTCGGAAGGTACTTTCTAAATTCATCAAATGCCCATATCTCTGTTTCATATATTATTGTGTTATGGTACAAGATATTTAATTTTGCTAAATGCATAACAGGGTGTATATAAAAAGCCGCTGCTGGCCACCAGCCTTGCTCAAAATCTCCAATTCTCTGCATTCGAAATTCCGGGTGATCTATATGATAGGCATAATCCTTATTTCCCCAATCAAAGATCCATTTATTTGGTTCATCAAGAAGTACACTAAGCCTTTTAAGAATTGGCTGATTAAGCCCGAAATGCTTCCCCCATAAATGTTCAAGGCACCAGTATGGAGTGATTTCGCCTACTCCTGCCTTTCGATCATTTAACCTGACATATATTTTCCCAGCTTCAACAACCTTAGCTTTAAGAGGATCATCGACTTTATTATCTTTATTGTGTTTTGTCAATAGGAAATGCATCAAAATGACAAGAAAAGTGCAGCACCCTGACAATCCAATTATGTTAATATAAGGTATGTTTTTTATCTTGCTTTCATCATGGAGTTTTCTAAGCGGTTACTTGGTCCCTCAAATACAATAAGATGGCTATGATGGATGATCCTATCGATAATCGCACTGGTAAGCTTTTCATCATAAAAGATTCCGTTCCATTTACTGAACTCCAGATTGGTAGTAATAATAAGGCTTTTACGTTCATAACAGTCTGATATCACCTGAAATAGAAGTTGTGCACCCTCTTTCTCAAAAGGGATGAAGCCCCACTCATCACAAATAATCAGATCTGCCTTATTCAGTTGCTTGAAAAAACGTTTAAGGCCTCCTTCGGCTTTGGCATCCAATAGTTGATTGACAAGTGAAGATGTTCGGAAGAACCTGACCCGTTTTCCCCGATTACAGGCTTCAACACCTATTGCTGTTGCCAGATGAGTTTTTCCCAGGCCGACAGACCCATAGAGAATCAGGTTTTCTTTTTTATCGATGAAGGAAGCCGTTTTAAGAGCTTCTACATCAATAGTGTTGGGAATACTCATCTTCTCAAATCGGAAATCCCCAAAGGTTTTTAGGACATCAAATTGCGCCTGTTTCAACAGGGTATTTTTCCGGTTGAACTCCCGGGCTTCAATTTCCATAGCCAAGAGCTTAGCAAGGAATTCCTCATGGGTTTCTGCCTGAATTTGTGCATAGTTCTTTGCGATCCTTGCCCCAAGTTTCAAGGTGTTGCAATAGGTTGCGATTAATTCATGCATGAGGAAGCCCCCTTTCAAGCAGGCTGTCGTAGATTGAGTTATCTACCCCGTATGATAAACGAGGAAATTCATCTTTCACAGCAAGGTCAGGTATGGGAGCTTTTGCGAAGACTGTACTGTAATAACTAGCCCATATACTATCTAAATCTCGTATACCTTTTTGAATGCAGAAATTAAAAGCATTTACCGCAGTTTCGAGCTCACTGTTAACAACCATTCTCTTCAGCATTCTCAGAGCTGCCTTCTTTTGCTCATAATCACAGTTGGAAAGGTATTCTTGTAGCGTCTGGGGCAGTTGCTGAAAAAATCCGGTATATTTTATGGCATTGGGTCTGTTCCCCATGAGAACCAGATAGGGCTCCCATTTCATAGATTCTTTTTGGCTTCCATATAATCGGTTATGCCATTGAATAACATGATACTGATCATCAAGAATCCAGACGGTGAAGGCATTGGTTTTCACAAAAAGCTCTCGCTGAGCATGTTCAGGACTGACAGAGTATTTTCTGTTGTCAAAGTTCACTTTCCCATATTTATCAGACTTCACTTTCTCAAGGCGGTAGATTTCATACTCAGCCCTGGGTAAAGGTTTCATTGCCTTTCTGTCTTGTTCAAACAGAGTTGCAATGAGCACGTCTTTTGAGTAGTGCTCCCGCTGCATGTCTTCATCACATTCGGTCAGCAGGCTCTCATTGAACTCTCGAAGGTCTTTGAATTCCGGTACCGGAACAAGCATGTTCCGTCTCGAATAGCCTACCTTGTTTTCCACATGCCCCTTTTCATGACCACTGTCGGGATTACAGAAGTTACTCTCAAAGCCATAATGCATTCGAAACCTGTTAAATGAATCCGTAACTTCCCGTTCTCCGTTAGCCAAGATCTTCTTCACAATGGTCTTGTCATTATCAAACCATATGCATGTTGGGACTTGTCCCATGTGGTTGAATATGTCTTGCATCCCCTGGAGCAGGCATTCAATGTTGGTTCCCTTGTAAGCCTGTATGTATCCGCCGTTACTGTATGGAAAGGACATGGCCACATAGCAGCCTTCATATCGGATGCCGTTTTCCACAAATTCTGCCATTCCAAAGTCTAATTGTGCCTCCCCGGCTGGATGATGGAGTGGGATATACCCTTCATGACTTCCATAGAGCTTCTGTTTCTTCTCTGCTACATATCTGGCGACAGTTCGATAAGATACAGTAAAATCGTTATTGTACATCTTTTTAAGCCGGGCATATACTCTTTTGGCTGTATGTCTTTGCTTACTTGGTGCCTTTAAATCAGCTTCCAGCCATTCATCAATAGTTCTCACATATGTATCAAGTACGCTTTTGCTGTTCTTTTTCCTGGTTAATGGTTCGGACCAATCATTCTTATCCACATATTTTTGAACGGTTCTGAAGTTAAAACCGGTTACTCTTGAAATTTCTCGTAAGGATAAGCCTTTCTTATCCGATAAATCCTTGATATACTTAATATTAGCCATTGTTAGCATCCTTTCCGTACCTCCTTAGCGTTAGCAACTAAAGGGTACTATTTTGTCAGGGTGTTGGCAATGGTTTTTTATTTTTCTATCATAATTATGAACTGTTAAGTGTACCTGCCAGTGATGATAGAAATCAGCGGCAGTGAAGATTGCATTGATGTGATATGTGCTGTAAAATATTCTCAAAGTTGTTTTGCAAACTGCTGCATTTTTATGTGGCAACTTGCTGTACTTTTATTTTACAACACACACTTTATACTGCTCTGTCAAATAATATGGAGTATGCATCGTATTGCGAACAATTATGACATCTATTTCATGTTCTTCGAGATAGATCGTTTGCAAATCCACCTCTGGAGCATATGCTGCATACTTCTTGTTAGAAATAATCTGTGATAGATTTCTAAGTGGTAGACGATTTGGATCAGCTTCAACACCCTTAATGCTCCATGTGGAATCCTCAACCCCGAGGATGATATATGCATCCATATCCTCAAGATTGTTTGCCATACAAAGAACATCAAGGAGCAACTCGCCTTTATCGTCATACCATTCTTTCTTAAAATCCCAATATCCGCCTTCACGCTTTAATGAAAGCAACCCCTTAATGGTATCTTGTAATTTCATAAAGGGGACGTCAACTTTTTTGTAGACAATTTGCTAAGCTACCCTGTCTGTCCTCTCTAGTTTCTCTGCTTTCAATGATTTGAGATATTCTTTCGGTGACATATAACCGAGTCTTTTCTGAATTCTCTTCACATTGTAGAAGCAATATATGTACTCAAACACTGCCGCCCGCACAGACTCTTTCGTCTCGTAGTGCGTCCAGTGTATCAGCTCTTTCTTCATGGTTGCGAAGAAACTCTCCGACCACGCATTGTCACCCGGCATCCCGACTCGCGAGAAGCTCTGGCGCAGCCCGTACTGCTGCAGCAATCCCATAACAGCTTTTGAGGTATACTGGCTGCCCCTGTCGCTGTGGAAGATGCATCCGTCAGCCAACTCATGCCTCGCAAGCACCGCCAGTATCGCGTTGATCACGAGCTCCTTCGTCATCCTGTCCGCCATATGGTCTCCAAGCACTTCGCCGGTTACGATGTCTCTGATCACACAGTGGTACATAAATCCTTCGTCCGTTCTCAGATATGTTATATCGCTTGTCAAACCCATTCGCGGCATGATAGGAAACTCTTGATTCCTAAGAATATTTGAATATCCGTCACCCCGGGCTTTCTTGCTGTTCGTCAGGCTCTTGGCTCTATGCCTGTTATGACAGGAGTCCAGATTCATATCCGCCATATACTCTGCACACTTCTTGCGCCCGATCCGCTCGCCTCTTTTACGCAGTTCTGCGGTGATCCTGTCCGGCCCGTATGTGCCTCGGCTTTCTTCAAACTCTTCTTTGATTCGCTTTTTCAGATGCGCTTCCCGATTCTCAAAAGCTTCCCGATTACTGAGCCAGGCATAATATCCTGTTCGCTCTATTTGCAGGATTTCGGCCCACTTCGCCACAGGGCATTCGGGATGGCCCTGTATAAATCGATATCTTACTTTTGGTGGCTCGCGAAGTAGGCCGCTGCTTTTTTTAACATGTCACGCTCCATCCTGGCCTCAGCGAGTTCCCTTCGCAATGCTCTGTTTTCTTCTTCAAGCGTGGCGTACTTTGTTTTGTCACCATCTGCGGTATATTTTCGCCGCCAGTTATACAGCAGATTTTCGTGAATACCTAAATCGTCTGCTATCTCTTTTACCGATTTTGGGCTTGCATACGATAACTTGACCGCATTCTTCTTAAAGTCCTCATCATATTTCTTTCTGTATTCTCCCATAATTCCGCCTCCGATTTCTGAGCTTTCTTTCGCTCTTTCCATCTTAGCAGATTGTCTAAAATTCTAACATGCTCCCAAGCCCTCCAGAATTACTCGCAAACTTTATTAATGTTTATAGGATTCTAACTACACAGCATCACACATCTAACCTGACCACACAACCCCAAAAACTTCCGAAAAAACATCTAACCCGACCACTCGCGAAGCCTGACATCTAACCCGACCACTCGTGGGGCTATGACATCTAACCTGACCACTTGACTATCAAATACTGCCTTTATGGACTTGTTTCCGCGAAGCGATAATTTAATATTTTCTCTTAATGGGTTTCATGCCCATATCTGCGAAAAGCCTTGATATATAAGGGTTTTTCGCACACTCAATCTATCACCCTTGACAGCAATACGACCGTCTCAACATGAACCGACCGCCGGCAGATGGCTATGGCCGTCATTTTCTACATTATAGGGCAATGGCTCAATGTTCCTCCGGTTCGTGACATACAGCACAAGGTTGAGCCCTCTAGGCCTTGTTCCTACCCAACCCCAATCCAACCCGGCTCGCCACGAAGAAGGCCCCGGCTTACACGCAGGGGCCTTGTGCTGATTCCAGCGTGTCCGGAATTCACCGGAAACCGAACGCTACACTCAGTCTGTTCCCTGATTCTATTCAGATACAACTCCCTCATCCAGCTCTTTTGGGTCCTTGCCCATTATCTCCTTGATTCCTGACAGGGCGCCGAGAACTCCTGCCGCCTCAACCGGCAGCAGAATCTTAGTGGCCTTGCCTTCTGACACCTTTTCAAGAGCTTCAAGGGATCTTATGGCCACGACTTCCTTGGTAGGATCAGCTTCTTTTATCGCAAGGTAGACCATTTTCACAGCCTCGGCTTTGGCCTTCTGAACAGTAATGATTGCTTCAGCTTCACCCTGAGACCTTAATATGGCCGCCTGCCTCTCACCTTCGGCAGTCTGAATCTGAGCTTCACGCTGACCTTCTGACTTCAAAATGGCAGACCGCTTCTCGCCTTCAGCCCTCAAGATTGCCTCACGCCGCTCTCTTTCTGCCCTCATCTGTTTCTCCATGGCATCCTGAATATCCCGCGGCGGCAATATGTTCTTTAGTTCTACCCGGGTTACCTTGATACCCCACTTGTCTGTAGCTTCGTCCAGGATTAACCTGAGTTTCGAGTTTACAGTGTCCCTGGACGTAAGCGTCTCGTCAAGATCCATGTCGCCCACAATATTACGTAAAGTTGTCGCAGTAAGATATTCTATGGCCATTCTGGGAGCTGCTATTTCATAAGTGAATTTGACCGGGTCGGTAACCTGGTAATACACAACCGTATCAATCTGCATTGTCACGTTATCCTTGGTAATAACCGGCTGAGGCGGATAGTCAACCACCTGCTCCCGCAAATCGATAACGGCTCTCATCTTGTCCAAAAACGGCAGGATAATGTTGACACCTGTTTCTGCAAGCCCGTGGAACCTCCCAAGTCTCTCAACAATTCCTACTTGAGATTGCCTGATCACTCTTATAGAGGTCGTAGCAAAAACAAGAACCAGCAGAATTAGGACACCTATAATAATCTCCATAGCCTCGCCACCCTCTCCTCTCTATATCGCTTTGTCACACGTAATCTCCTCGCCTAACGCCATAACCACCAAATGAACACCCTTGACCTCTACTACCTCAACCTTTGCTCCTGACGGAATGGCGGCCCCTGGCACACTGCGAGCCGTCCAAATCTCGCCTCCAATTCTAACTTCACCGGGGCAATCATCTCCTATATCTCTGGTTACACAGCCTGTTTTTCCTATGAGGCCATATACATTGGTTTTAGTTTCTTCTTTCTTGGTAAACAGTCTAGAAACAATTGGCTTCGTGAAGATAACCAGAATTGCCGACACCACAACAAATCCTGCAAACTGCCACGCCACTCCAAGACCCAGCCCGGCAAGGAACGCAGCAACAAGTGCTCCTCCGCCGAACCAAAGAATATAGAAACTTGGAGTGAAAATCTCTGCTATCACGCAACCTACGGCCACAACAATCCATTTCCCCCAGACAGGCAGCAAAGTTCTCCCTCCCTTCATTGGTTTATACGTGTTTTAGATAGGGCAGGACTCACCTCTCCGATGACAAATCCCCGGCCTTAAAGCACGGGGACTCGCAATTCTTACGTCTAGCCCTATCTTTTGTTAGTGTTGATCATTTCCAAGACTCTCTCGCCTGCAGTCAACGGCACAGAAGTTCTAAACCCTTATATGTTTCCACCCTCCGGCCCTGAATCGCAATCCTGCAAGAAGAGCTCTTACAGCCATATCAAGGGCCATTCCAATCCATGCCCCGTAAAGGCCCATATCCAGTTTGATTGCCAAAAGATAAGCAGCTATCACCCTGATGCCCCAGAAACCGGCCATGGTAATAGCCAAAGTCCAGCGGGTATCGCCTGCTCCTCTCAAGCCACCGATGAAGATAAACATGGACAACATGAAAGGCTGGGATACTGCGATTATCTTAAGCGCACCTGCCGCCATAGCTGTTACAGCAGCATCGTCTGTATAAAGATGGGCAAAGTTGCTTCCAAACAAAAAATACATAAGGCCGGTAAACACTCCGACTATGGCTCCAATTCGAACTGCTTCCCACCCCACTCGCTCGGCCCTGTCGGGATTCTTTGCCCCGAGGCTTTGGCCTACAAGAGTTGTGGACGCTATCTGAAACGACATTCCCGGAGTGAAAGAAAATCCCTCAATGTTCAAAGCAATCTGGTGAGCTGCGTAAGTATTTGTACCAAAACTAGAGACTATCCGCGCAAAAGTCATCTGCCCGCTTCGCATAACAGCCTGCTCTATGGCAGCCGGAATTCCTACATTGAGTATCCTCTTGATAATCGGCATATCAAACTTGAAAGAGTCGCGGACAGTTATTTTGATAACTTTACCGCCTTTGAGCACTTTTGCGAGTATGAGTATGCACGCAACAATTCGAGATATGGTTGTAGCTACTGCAGCTCCTGTAACCTCAAGCCGCGGAAGTCCCAGGTGGCCGTAGATAAGCAAGTAGTTTCCGACTACGTTGACAAGGTTAGCTACAATATTAACTGTCATAGGAGTCCTTGTATCACCGGCTCCCCGAAGGGCCGCTGTCAGGCTTATGGTTACAGCCCAAACAGGAAGGCCCAAACAAACAACCTTCAGATAGCTTGTACCCGGGCCTATAACGTCTTCTTCTGCACCCATAAAGTGCAGAATTTCCCCGGCAAAAGACACGCTTACCGCAGCCAGGACGACCCCCATGATCACGGCAATCATAAGCGCCTGCTTAGCAACTTTGGATGCTTCATGAGGTTCTCCGGCCCCGACAAATCGTGCCACAAGTGCAGTTGCCCCTACATTAAGAGCAATAAAAACAGACATGGCAACAAACATAGGTTGATTTGAAAGCCCTACTGAAGTGATGGCCCATGGCCCAAGCCTTCCTACCATGATCATGTCAGCCATAGAGACAAAAGTCATCAAAGTCTGCTCAATCAGTGCAGGAAGGGCAAGATTGATTATCTGCTTTCTTATAATAGTCCTGTCTTCAACCAGGCCCTCGGCCAGTTCCAAGGCAGGTGTTATGCCGGCAATAGCATTGGAATCATCGGTTTTAGGAGCTCTTCTGAGTTCTTCCTCCAGCACGCTTCTCTCAATGCTTTTATCTTCGTTAAAACTCAAGGAATCCTCTACGGTTGATTCATCATGGGGCGATCTATCCATTGGGTCACCATCCGGTTTCATTACTTAGGTACATTTGCGATTAACCTACGCTAATGAGATATTTCTGTACGCAAAATATTGTAGCATTTAACCTATCAACATGGCAACCGGCGGACCGTCTGAATACCCACTTTACGTCACCGAAACTTCCATTACGATATAGTCTGACGTATCAAGGCGGTATCCCCTGCTCAATAATGCCTGCTCAATCTGGCTCTCATTGCACGGAAACAGACACGATAGCTTAGGAACACATAATTCTCTCGCTCTGTGCTCAGCAAAATCCAAACACTTCTCCAGATTGCCGCCCAAACCCGCTACGTGCAAAGCCAGATCAGCCTGAAATCGCGCCCCGAGGACAATCAAACTAGAACTTATGTCATCATAGTAGATTTTGCCCTCACTGGCCCACGCCAGGCCCAGTTCAGGTGTTATCGAATAAAACGTGCGGTTCATCACCATGTAACCGGCCCATGGCTGGTTCAACGGCAACAGGATGTCTCTTGCACAGACCGGATCAGCAATAACCCTAAATGTGTCTGCCGCCCTGGCCATGAAATCAACCTCTATGTTGCGTGATGCGCCTCGAAAAGTTGCAGCTACTCTGAAACCAAACCTTTCTGCCAATCCCTTACTGGCAGCGTTTCTTACACCTGTATACATACGCATCTGTGGTATTTGCCGCTCTCTGGCCACAGCGAAAAAGTGTTGGTAGAACTGTTTCCCGACTCCCTTCCCCTGGGCCTCGGGGGAAACACGCAGAGCCTCGAGCCAGGCTGAACCGTCGGGCATCACAGTGAATTTGCCTATCCCCATCAAAACGCCGTCTATTTCAGCAACACGAAAATCCCCGTCCCGGTCATGAACCCAGTGTTCAAACATCACGTTCAGATACCTTAGGCCAGGCGTTGCTTTTGCTTCCACTTCCAAAGCCCTGGCTTTATCTTCTATCCGAGCCCGGCGCAGGATAATCCCCATATATACACCACCCCTCTAATCGTCAGAAACGAGTTTAATTTCTACAGCAAGCCTCTTGATTCCTGTACCTCCTATACTCTCATGTGGGCAAACACAGTTCAAAGAAAAAACCCTTCTCTGGCACTTTCCAGAGAAGGGCAAGAAAGGGGAGCCTCGAACAATGTGCTTAGAAAGTGAAATCTATTCTTACTGTACCTATTATGCTCACTTCACCTGGCTCGATAGTAGCCGCTTCAGCATAATCATTCATCATTTTCATGCCGCGGGTATTTGAAACAGATACCCACCCATCAGACATTTTGAAGATGCCGGTAATATTTACACCTGCAGCTTTGGCCATAATATCTGCTTTATGCCTGGCATTTTCCACAGCCTTAGCAAGCATCTCATCTTCGTACTTTTTGGAGTCTAGGACCCCAAACGAAATACTATTCACATTGGTTGCCCCGGAACCTATTGCCGCATCGATTATGCTTCCTACATTCGAGATGTTCTTGATTCTTACAGTGACTGTATTGCTGCACCTGTAACCTGTCACATTCATCTGCTGGACATAGGGCCTTTCGCCCTGCTGTTCATAGATAGGGTAAAGGCTGAAATTGGACGTCTGAATATCTGCCTCTGCTATACCTTTTCCCTTAAGTACGGAAATCACGCGGTTCATTGCCGAAGAGTTCAGTTTCTGGGCTTCCTGAGCCGTTGACGCATTGGTTTCCACTCCAAAACTTGCACTTGCAACATCAGGCTTGACATAGATTTCTGCCTGACCCGTTACCGAGATAAGCCTCTTTTCTGACTCCTCAGCCCTGGCCGTTGGAACATCATTGCTTAGCAGAACCAGAAAGCAAACTACCAAAAGAGCTGGAAGCACGAATTTCGTAAGGCCCTTAATACTCTCCACTGATAACACCCTAGACTACCTCCTCATTTCAAATTACTGGCACTGTCACCGGCGGTATTGCCTAGACTCTCTCATACCACCGTCACTCTTGGTTCGATATTTCCGCTAATTAGCCGGTATTCACGTGAGCGCCCAAACCACCCACTGCGGCCCCTGTTAGTACAAGGGCTTGGTGCGTTCGAGTGTATGGACGTACTCCAATGAAATATGTTCCTTTGTTGCTAGTAATTTTCCTGATTGACTTAGGGCCAGGATCAAATGGGGTCCTTCTATAGTACGCAGAGCGACGTTAGCCAGAAACACCTTGGATCTGATAGACTCTATTCGCAGGGGACAACCTGACGGCAGGTATCGCAGGCAAATCCAGGGTTCAGGCGGTGCATATATGGAATTTACTGCGCCAAGGAGACAGGCGAAAATCGAAATAATCATAAAGAAATCCCGGTTCATAGGCCATGTGTTTCCTGCTTTTTCAGAAGAAGAAGCTCTTGGGCAAATTGAATCTGTCAGAAACCAACACCGTGATGCGACCCATAATGTGTTTGCATATTCAGTCGGAATAGGGAATTTTGCCGAAAGGGCCTCTGATGATGGAGAGCCCAGAGGCACAGCCGGGTATCCCGTGCTGGATGTGATCAAGAAACGCGGCCTTTCGAACGTGGCCTGTGTAGTTACCAGGTATTTCGGAGGGACAAAATTAGGTGCAGGCGGCTTAGTCAGGGCCTACAGCAATGCTGCATCTATGGCATTAGATAGAGCAGGACTCGCCGTCTACATGTACCATGAATGCCTGACCGCAGTTGTAGATTACGACCAGTTCGGCAGAGTGCAACGGGAGATTGAAACATCGGGCTCAGTTATCCAGAATATCTCGTACGCCGGGAAAGTCACCATCGAGGCTCTTGCCCTTCCTGAAACGGCAAGTATGTTGAAAAACCGAATAAGAGACATGACATCAGGCCTGGGATCTGCCGACATTTCCCCAGGAAGGTACCTTCCTGTCCGCGAAGCAAACCCTCATGAAAATAGATAGGCGTCGGCCAAAAACCTCGGGAAAGCAGAACAAAGACATTTACCGTGGAGCCGGCTAGACCGGACTAATCATTGCCCGCCCTGCTCCACGGTTAAACACAGGCTTCTCAACGGTCCAAGAAATTACATCTCACGCAGACGCATCATTGCTTGGCCTGAAACATATCAAACGCTGGCATGACATCAGGTGGGAGAGCACTCTTATAAGCCTTCCCTCCAGTGCGCCTTACGAACTCTTCCTTGGCTTTTCTAACAGACTCTTCGTCACATACCAGCATTAATCCAGCCTGGGCAAGGGTCCTGGCAGCAGCCAGCATGCCCTGATGGCCGATACCCATACCTGTTTGGGCAGTATATTGCCATGAATGCCCCGGAGTACCCATGGCTACGCACGCAGTAGTGAACTGCTCAGTTGGGGCGCACCAGCTCACTTCTCCGACGTCAGTAGAACCCCGCGATTCAGGAACGCTTTCAGGGCGTCCCAGGACAGCATCGTTAAGGATCTTGCCCCTAAGCTTTGCTTTCTCCTGTTCGGGAAGTTCCTCTTCGTTTATGATCTCTTCAACCCTTCGTGGGAAAGTAGACTCTAACTTTCTGGCAAAATCGAGATCATCCTTGCCAAACTCAGGGGGCCCGGCAATTTCCATAGCATCCCTCAGCACCTGCTGTAAAGTCTCATTTGGCAAGACCTCGTATATTGCCTCAAGAACCTGAACATCAAATGTAGTTTCTGTCATGATTGCGGCACCCTCGGCGCACTTTAGGACCCGCTCATAAATCTCTTCCAGTTGGCCCATGCGCGGAGCTCGCACATAGTACCACACAGATGCTTCAGCTGGGACTACATTAGGCTGCAGGCCTCCGTTAGTAGTAACATAATGGATTCTGGCTTTTTCGATAATATGCTCTCTAAGGTAGTTAGCACCTACGTTCATAATCTCAACAGCATCCAGGGCACTTCTTCCAAGGTGGGGTGAGCCGCCTGCGTGAGAGCTAATCCCATGGAAATTCACGATCATAGATTTAACTGCCAGAGAACTGCCGCCTCGCACAATGTTCATTGAGCCCGGGTGCCAGGTAAGGCATACATCCAAACCGTCAAAATACCCATCCCTGGCCATAAAAGCCTTCCCACTGAAATTCTCTTCTGCAGGGCATCCGTAGTATTTCACTGTGCCTTCAATTCCTCTGTGGGAAAGTTCCTCTTTTAGGGCGACCGCAGCTGCCGCCGCTGCCACGCCAAGTAGATTATGCCCACAGCCGTGGCCTGAGCCTCCCGGAACCAATTCCTCTCGTTCCGGAAATGTTTTCTGTGAAACGCCGGGAAGAGCATCGTATTCACCTAGAAACCCTATTACAGGTTTGCCACTTCCCCATGTTGCCGCAAAGGCTGTGGGCATACCTGCCACGCCGCTTTCAATCTCAAACCCATTGGCCTGAAGGAAATTTTCAAGGGCTTTGGCTGATCGGTACTCGTGAAGCCCCAGTTCTGCATATTCCCATATGTCATCGCTTAGTTGAGCTAATTCCCGGGCATTTCGCTTTATCCAGGCAAACCCTGTACCTGCCACTCTGCCTGAAATCCCGGACGATGCCTTGTCTGCCATCGTATAATCCTCCGTTTCTTTAAAGAACTAACCTTTCTTCATAGAAAAGGCCACCCTATTGCATGAAGCACATAAAGTACCTTTCGACTTAAGATGACAAACATCCTTTGCCAGGCATGCATATAGCCTTGTCCTTGAGAAAAGACAACTTAAGATTTGGTTCTATGGGCCTTGGAAAAAAGAAGGGATAAATGGTTCGTGTGCGGAATTAAAAATAACTACTGTAGCGCAACCTTTAGCCTTAGGTAAAGGAGGTACGATTATGACCACCAAAAGAAGACTGGCCCCAGACGATCTGTACAAGTTAACCTTTGTGTCGGATCCTCAAATTTCGCCTGATGGAAAGCAAATAGCATACGTAAGAACTGTAATTGATGAAAAAACCAAAGAATACCGCTCGGTAATATGGATTGCAGCTATTGGCACCGGAAAGCCCCGGCCTTTTACATCAGGTACAAAGACAGACACCTCCCCGAGATGGTCGCCAGACGGAAGCAAACTTGCCTTTATCTCTGACAGGAGTGGAGACCGGCAAATTTGGGCCATGCCAACCTCAGGCGGCGAAGCCGTTCAGGTAACCAAAATGCGCAGGGGCACTTCCAATCCTGTTTGGTCACCTGATAGCTCGAAAATTTGCTTCGTTGCTCCAATTGATCCTGGAGACAACCCTGAGGACTATCAGAAACCCATGGACAGCAAAGCCCGGGAAGAAGAAAAAAAGAAGAAACTCAACGAACCTGCACTGGTTACAAGGATAAAGACAAAAGCTGATTCTGCCATGGGGCTTATCGGAAACAGAAGGACTCACATCTTCGTCCAGGAAATTGAGGGTGATAAGCCGGCCATGCAAATTACCTCCGGCGAATTTGACCACCACAGCCCGGCCTGGTCACCAGATGGAAAATACATTGCATTTTCGGCAAACCGCCAGGACGAACCTGACTATGACCCGTGGCTGGTAGATGTGTTTGTGGTACCCTCAGAAGGCGGGGATTTCAAGAAGCTAACTGACACACAAGGGCCATCTGGTTCCCCTTCATGGACCCCGGACGGAAAGTACATTGTATATGCAGGGCACAGGCGGGAGCATGGCTCAGCTACTCTTGCGCGGGTCTGGAAAGTGCCTGCTGAAGGCGGAGAACCTGTCATGCTCACAGGATCATTTGGCAGGTCAGTAGGAGACAGCATGGCCGGCGATTCCCGCTTCGGCCCTTCGGAAAACGGCCCTACAATAAGCCCTGACGGAAGAACTGTGTACTTCCTTTCAAGTGACAGCGGCAATACCTCTCTGTTCTCAGTCTCTATTGAGGGCGGCGAAGTAAAACCGGTAATAGGCGGCAAGAGGCAGATATTCGGTTTTACGCTGGATAAGTCGGGCCAGGCCTTTGCCACTGCTATCTCACACCCCACTCTGCCGGGGGACATTGGCGTTTTCCACCTGGATTCCGGTGAGGAGAGTCTTTTGACATGTGAGAATAAGGAACTGCTGGATCAGGTGTACCTGAGCGAACCAGAGGGGTTCGAGTTTAAGTCCAGTGACGGCCAGAATAGGTTCGGCTGGATCATGAAACCTATAGGGTATGTCGAAGGCAAGAAATACCCGGCTATCCTTGAAATCCACGGCGGCCCTGCCTCTATGTATGGGTGGAATTTCTTCTTCGAGTTTCAGATACTGACAGCCAACGGGTACGCAGTAGTTTACACCAACCCCAGAGGAGGCCAGGGATTTGGCCAGGAGTTCCTCCACGCTGTCATCGGTGATTATGGCGGCATGGATTATGACGATTTGATGACGTGGACAGACTTCGTCAATGAGCAAGAGTTTATCGACAAAGATAACCTTGGTGTGACCGGAGGAAGTTATGGCGGTTTCATGACAAACTGGATTCTAGGCCACACAGACCGTTTCAAGGCTGCCGTAACTCAAAGAAGTATCTCGAATTGGCTATCGTTCTTCGGTGTTTCTGACATTGGATATACCTTTACAGAGACGCAGATACTTGGCGTTCCGTGGAAAGACCGCGATCTGTTATGGAAACATTCGCCGATTGCATACGTTGAAAACGTGGTAACTCCCCTTCTTATTATCCATGGAGAAAAGGACATAAGATGCCCGATTGAACAGGGGGAGCAGTTCTATGCTGCACTTAAGAAACTGAAGAAGGTAGTTGAAATGGCAAGGTTTCCTGAATCAAACCATGAACTGTCCAGGGGCGGCAAGCCTGTTTTGAGAGTACACAGGCTCAACCAGATTCTAAGGTGGTTTAACACTCACCTTGAAAAGGACAATGAAGATTATGATCCAGCGCTCTCATAGTCAGCCATCACATGCAAACTGAGAGCAGCAAAATCGGGAGGGTTAACAAGTGATCAAAACAAATGAGGATCGCCTAGTAATGCTATCTGTCTCAGGGGAAATCTCGTCACCTGGAGCCAGGCCTAGAATGTGTTACGACGGCCGCATCAGGGTAAGTCCTGGAACAGGTGGAATCGCCTACAACGTAAGAGTTGGAGATCCTGCCTTTGGCTGGGCCGGCGACCACGTTGAACCGGGAGTAAGCACCAAGAACAAGGAAGACGGCCCCAACCAGGGATATAACACCCTTTCATGCATAGGTAATACCGCCTATGTTATCTCTGGAGATGCAAAAGGCGCAAAAGGAACGGTTACAGGCAAACATGGCGGTATTGAGCACGTACTCATCCACTTTGAGAAAGACGTTCTCGAGAAACTCCAAATAGGCGACAAAGTACAGGTAAGGTCTATTGGCCAGGGCCTTGAACTGGCTGACTATCCCGAAGTAAAATGCATGAACCTGGACCCCGGCTTCCTGCATAAAATGGGTATTGTTGAGAAAGACGGAGTCCTTGAAGTTCCTGTATCGGCAATGGTACCCCCTGAGTTTATGGGAAGCGGCCTTGGAGCTTCATCTGCTGAAACAGGCGACTACGATATCACCTCTATGGAGCAAGACAGGCTTAAGGAGCTGGGACTTGACAAGATCAAACTAGGCGACATAGTCGCAATTATGGATTCGTCATCATATTATGGCAGAAGCTACAGAGTCGGTGCCGTCATCATCGGAATAGTGGTCCACAGTAACTCCTTTGTTTCAGGCCACGGCCCAGGCGTAACTTCACTTCTCACATCTCTTACAGGCAAGATCAAACCTGTTAAGGTTGAAAAAGCAAACATAGCGGGTTACCTCAATCTCAACTGATTGCTAGAAACCTTTGAAGGGCAATTGGCTTAAAGCAAGAAAGAGGCGGGAACACTGAAGACTGCAGTCCCCGCCTCTTTGTAAAACTACCCGCTAGAAGAACTTCACTGAGGCGGTTTTCTGAGCAAGCAAGTAACCACTTACCTCTCGCAACATATTATGTAACGATTCCTACCTGCGGGAGGTGAAACCATGGTAGACAAGAATTTGCTCAAGGCGGCCCTTGAGGTAGCGGATAGGCCGATTGATGGAAGATGCAACCCAAACGGCGAATGCTGCTGCCCGGGTAAGGTGGTTTATGTCATATTCACCAACTGCCTAACAATCAACAATGGAGCATGCCCTGACTGGGAATTCTGCGATCAGAATTGCCCGACTGGTAACGCCCGGGAAGACCTGGCCTGCAAGGGTTAGTGCCAACTACACCTTAGACAGCCGAGAGTATCAGGCTTGAAGATCAGACGCACACCGGTAACCGTCTGATCTTCTTCATTATGTTGATTGTGCCGTTAGCAGGCGGATCCGGTGTCACTCTCAGGCAGGATCCCCTCGCTTATCATCTTCTCCCCTGTTATACACAACAAGCCTCGGATACGGAGTTTCCATTCCAGCCTTGTCCATAGCCTCTTTCAACCTGAGTCGAAGCTCTCTTTCCACAATCCATTGATTCAGAGGTTCGGTTTTTGCCCATACAAGGACAACAGCCCCTGATTCCCCCAGTTTATTCACTCCCAAGACCTTAGGGCCTTCAAGTATAACAGGCATCTCCTTAGCGGCTTCGTCACAAACAATCTGAAACAAAGAGGTCACTTGCCGTAAATCTTCTGTATACGCAACAGGAACTTCAACGAGAGCCCTAGAACCTCTCCTGCTGCTGTTTGTGGTCTTATCCACCAAACCATTTGGGACTGTATGGACATCTCCTGACCAATCACGCAGCACTGTAGTTCTAAGGCCAATCTGCTCAACAATCCCTGACACACCTGCTATTGTGACATAATCTCCAACGTCATACTGGTGCTCATAGATAATAAAAAACCCGGTGATAATGTCACGCACTAGGTTCTGAGCACCGAAGCCAACTGCCAAGCCAAATACTGCAGCTCCGCCCAAAAGAGCTTTGGTGTCAATGCCCACAAGGTCTAAAATCATAAGAAGAGTTACAATGCCTGTTATGTACCGCAGGGCACTGCGCAATAGGCCTGCAAGGGTCTTAGCCCTGGTCTGATCCAGCTCCAGGCCGGGAACTCGGGCTTGTGGGTGGGAAAACAACCTGTTTATCAAGGAATTGCCAACCCTGATTACTACCAACGCCAAAACAATCACTGCCCCCACTCTGGCAGCCACTGCCCCTGCGTTGAGCCACAAAGAAGCGTCAAACAGATTAACATCATACGAAAAACCTGGTACTCCCATAACCATCCACCTTTCCCCCGGGTGTTGGACCACCCGGCCCTGGGATCATTCAAAATGGTATCAAATTCACAGTGCCAAGAAAAGATGAGTTTAGAGTCGCCTAGAAGCAAGGTCAAATGTGTACATGTGACGAAAACATAAACTGACGATAGCTTACCGGAACACAAAACATGCTAATTACAGCACCGCAACCCAATGCTTGATATGGCCAAACCCTAAGGAGGTAGATTAGTTGAGCACAGAAAGGAAGGAAATGGCTTACATAGACCTGCATTTCGACAGGTTTGTTTCTGAATTACAAGAAGCGGTTGGAAAGCCTAGCATTGCCGCTCAGAACATTGGCATGGACGAAGCTGCCAATCATCTCAAAACCCTGATGGAGAGTTACGGAATAGATGCTAGGCTCATTCCGACCAAAGGCGGCTACCCGTGTATTTACGGAGAAACCAAAGGCAAATCAGATAAGACATTGCTGTTCTATGACCATTACGACGTACAACCACCGGACCCTCTAGACGAATGGGAATCGGACCCCTTTAGCGGAGATATAAGAGACGGCAAAATCTATGCCCGCGGAGTTTCAGACAACAAAGGTAATGCCTGTGCACGGATCCAGGCGGTAGGTACCATGCTAAAACTTAGGGGCGAGCTCCCTCTAACCGTCAAATTCCTTATTGAAGGAGAAGAAGAGATAGGAAGCCCTCATCTTGGCCAATTCATCAAGGACAATGCAGACCTCCTCAAGGCCGACTACGGCGTCTGGGAGTCGGGCTACATGAGCCCAAATGGAAGGCCAGGCATGTACCTTGGTGTAAAGGGTATGCTGTACGTAGAGCTCATAGCAAAAGGTGCGTCAAAAGACATGCACTCGGGATCGGCAACGACAATACCTAACCCCGCATGGCGGTTAGTCTGGGCTCTGTCCACCATAAAGGATAGAAACGAGCATATTCTCATACCCGGCTTCTACGATGACGTGCTCCCTCCTACCGATGCAGAGATGGAATTGCTTAGGGACGCCGCCGAGAACCCGAATTTGCCTGATGAAGAATCAGAAAAACTTGCCCGGGAAAGCGCCCGGGCCCTTGGACTAAAGAGCTACCTCCTGGGCATGCACGGTCTAGAACTTCGCAAGCGCTCACTCTTCAGCCCCACTGCCAACATCTGCGGTTTTAAGGCAGGATACCTAGGAGAAGGCCAAAAAACGGTCCTCCCTGCCAGGGCTCTGGTCAAGATGGATTTCCGTCTGGTGCCTAATCAAGACCCAGAAGATATACTGGGTAAGCTGAAAAAGCATCTCCATGAACAGGGTTTTGGAGATATCGAAGTTAAACTAATAAGCCTGGATTACCCTGTAAAAACCCAGGCTGAACTACCGGTAGTAGATGCTGCCAAAAAAGCTGCCGTTTCAGTATACGGCAAACCTGCGGTTATCGCACCTACTCAGGGAGGTTCTGGGCCTATGCATCCTTTTAGAAAGTACCTTGACCTACCCATGGTAGCTTTTGGAGTCGGATATTGGGGTTCATCAAACCACGGTCCCAATGAGAACATCAGGCTCGAAGATTACAGGGCAGGAATCAAAATGGCTGTTGAGTTCATAGACAGGCTGGCTGAAATAGGCTAGAGCCACAAACCGCCGCAATATTCCCGGACGTATCTGCAAGCCGGCCTTGTAGATACGTCCGAATTTGTAGATCCATCGGTGCTTCTTAGATTCCTTCTGAAATACTTTTGTCTGTGTATACAGAACACCCAAATGTCACACTACTATCCATAAGTTGGTTTCAATGTAGTGTTTTACATGCCCGGCGCAGAACACTGCCGTTCTGTTTCAGAAAACGGGCATAGCCCTTTGGAAAGCAGAGGTAACTCAATGCTGAAAAGGCTCATCAGGAAGCTTACCGGAAAGGCCAGGCGCATAACACGGCCAAAAGACAGTAGTCAAAATCCAATATCACCCAAGGTCGATGTTAACGAAGAGAGGATAAGAAAGGCTTTCGGGAACAGTCCAGACCTGGCAGTTCGGTCTGTAAAGATCGGCGTCGGAGGACGAATCCCGGCATTAGTCGTTCACCTAGATGCACTCGTAGATGCTGAGATGGTCAGCAGTGCCATATTGAAGAGGGTCATGGACAAAACTGAAGATTTGGACGACCCAGGTGAGTTGTACAAAGGCCTCAGAGATCGCTATCTAGAATTAACCGGAGTACATGAGGAATATGACTTTGACAAACTCCTAGGAAAAATATCAGACGGCAATACATGCATCATGGTTGACGGAGTTCCGAAAGCGATCGTATGCCATGCCCAGGCGTATGAGCAAAGGAACGTTTCTGAGCCTACCACAGAATCTACTATTCGCGGCTCAAAGGAAGGATTCATAGAGTCTTTGCCCACAAACATAAGCCTGCTCAGACGAAAAATCAGAAATCCCAAGTTCAGAGTGGAACAATACACCCTCGGAACTGTATCCAGGACACCTGTAGCTCTCCTGTACATTGAAGGAATTGCCAACACACGGGTTACAGAAGAAGCCAGGAAACGACTTTCGCAAATACGCGTAGATTCTATTCAGGAAAGCGGGCAGCTTGAGGAGCTAGTCGAAGATGCGCCTTTGTCTCCATTCCCTACTCTTCTTAGAACAGAACGTCCGGATAGGGTAACAGGAAATCTTCTGGAAGGCGGAATCGCTATTCTTGTTGATGGTTCTCCCTTTGCACTGGTGGCTCCAGCTACACTAACAATGTTTCTCACAACTCCAGAAGACTATTTCGAGCGATTTTACGCAGGCTCTGTTATTAGAGTCTTGAGGTACCTGGCATTTTTCTTATCTCTTACATTTCCGGCCCTTTACATAGCCGTTACTACGTTCCACCAGGAGTTGTTGCCCACTGCCCTAATCCTCAGTATCGCTGCGCAAAGAGAGCTGATTCCGTTCCCGGCAGTGGTCGAAGCAACCCTTATGGAAGTTGTTTTTGAGATACTGAGGGAAGCCGGGCTTCGGTTACCTAAAATCGTCGGGCAAGCAGTGAGTATTATCGGAGCTTTGGTCGTAGGTGAAGCTGCTATGCGGGCAGGGCTTGTATCGCCGGCCATGGTTGTAGTCGTGGCTCTTACAGGCATATCTTCCTTTGCGACACCTGCGTTTAGCCTAGGGATTTCAATCAGGCTTCTCAGATTTCCCCTAATGCTGTTCGCATCAACCTTGGGCTTGTTCGGCATACTGGCAGGGCTTTCGGCGATTACCATCCACGTCCTCTCTCTAAGATCATTTGGCGTTCCCTATACTGAACCACTTATACCAGTGGTGGCGCAGGAGCATAAAGATACTGTTGTCCGGGTACCATGGTGGGCCATGGATAAACGGCCGAGATTCGCCGGTGGCAAAGATGACCAAAGAAGCGCTCCCGGACAGATGCCAGAGGCACCTCCGCCAGATGAGAAGGAGATCAATCACCTGGAAGGGGCTGGTAAGACAGATGCTTCAAATTGACCAAGGCAGAATATCATCATTTCAAAATATGTGTTTGCTGTTCCTGGTACGCATGACTGCCACTACTATTGCCTTTCCTTTTATGACAGGGAATGAATCTCCCACAGACGCGTGGATAGGCGTGGCCATCGGCGTTATTGTGTCCCTTGTTCTTCTAGAGTTAATTGTCAGGCTCAGTCTGAAATTTCCTAACATGACAGTTATTCAATATAGCCAGGTTGTTCTAGGGAAATTCCTTGGGAAAATCGTCGCGTTCTTGCTCATATGGTTTTGGATTTCGGATACAGCTGTGACAACCAGAGCGCTAGGCGATGCATTTGCTGCAAGTTTCATGCCCGAAACCCCTGTTCTGGTATTCATAGTCGTGGCCGTGGCCCTTGCCGCAAATGCAGCTCGAAACGGCATCGAGGTTGTGGCACGCTGGGGCGAACTGGTAACCATCGGGATCTTTGCGGCTGCCGTGGTACTGGTATTACCCTACTCGGCTATGCAGTTCAAAAACCTTTTGCCGGTATTGCCTTACGGTTTTGGCCCCCATATCAAGAGATCTTTCATGATTATAGCTTTTTATCTTCGGCTCAGTCTAGTGGCCATGATAATACCTTATCTTCACAACAGAAAAGAGGTTTTGCGATATACAAGGTATGCAATCTTACTGAGCGGAATTCTCATAGGTGTATACTCCATAGTCCTTGTAGCAGTTTTCGGCTCGCAAGCCACCACATACAGAGTCCCAAGTTTCGTACTTGTCAGGCAGATATTCATAGGGCAATTCTTCGAAAGGATTGAAACCGTCCCGGTAATTGTATGGGTGCTAAATGCACTCATTAAGATTTCCATCGACATCTGGGCAGCTGCCGTGGGACTCGCCCAAACCTTAGGACTCAAGCGATTTCAGCCACTGGCCTATCCGGTAGGAGCTCTGGTTGGGTGTTTGAGTCTTTTGGTCTTCAAAAACTACGTCGAACACATCCAGTTTTACATTCAAACTATGCCGGTGTATATACCACTGCTCATCCTAGGTATTTTTACGGCCATATATCTAGGATACGTTTTCAACAGCAGCTTAAAACGCAAGATATCAAAGAACGCCGTGGCCACAGAGAGGTAAGCTGATGAAAGCAAGGTTCTATGTACACATCACTATGTATCTTATAGCAATTGCTATGATGCTAACATTTGCTTCAGGCTGCTGGAACCGCAGGGAAATCGAAACCCTTGGATTTGTCATGGCTCTTGGCGTGGACAGGGCACAATCTGGCAAGATACAGGTCACTGCCCATATTGCCAAACCACAAGCCATAGGCGGAGGGGACCAAGGAGGAAATCAGGAGAAGCCTTTTTGGATATCAACCGCTGAAGGAGACACAGTTTTTGATGCCTTTAGAAAACTGGGGTCTATTTCCCCTAAACGTCCATACTTGCCCCATAACCGGTTCTACCTGTTTGGCGAGGATCTACTGAGGGAAATTGGGATCATACCGGTCATTGATTTTTTTGACAGAGACGCTGAACCGCGCCTAGCTGCGCAAGTTGTTGTGGCAAAGGGCGGCACTGCAAGAGAGCTACTCCAGGCCGAGTTTTCAGGCATGGCCCAGCCATCTGAAGGGGCGGAAGCAATCATACTTTATCTGCGCAGTGCAAAGGCCACTGTTACCGAAGCCACCCTGAAGAACTTTTTGGACAGAATGGAAGCCGAGGGGATTGAGCCTATTGCTATGAGTGCGGAACTCATTCCCCTTGAACCTGATATTTCAATTGAAGGCGAACTGACCCGCAAAGAGATCAAATCAACGGCACGCATTGGGGGCACAGCAGTCTTCAAAGGAAATTACCTGGCCGGCTGGCTCGACGACCTGGAAACCAGGGGCCTCAATTGGATATTCAGTAAAGTCAAAAATACCCTGGTTATATTCCCACAGCCAGAGTCTGAAAGCAAACTGGCTACTGTGGAAATCATTAGATCAACCGGCAAATTCAAGGTGGAAATGCAAGGAGGCAACATAACCGGAATTGTCGAGATAGATGCAGTGGGCAACCTGGGTTCGGTGGAAGAACCCATAGACCTCATTAAACAACCAGAACTCTGGATACAACTAGAAAAAGGCCTTGAAAGAGCAATTGAAGATGAGATCATACAAACGGTTGCCAAATTACAGCTAATGGGAGCCGATGCGATCGGTTTCGGCCAGGAAATATTCAGGCGGAATCCTAAAGAATGGGCCAAACTGAAAGACCGGTGGCCAGAGACATTTGCCGACATGGAGATTAGTGTCAGCGTAAAGGCAAATCTCAGGACAACAGGCATGATAATAAAAAGCGTTGAGAACAAATAGCGCCTTTGGGCAGGCAATCAAGGCTTATTGCAGGAGGGTAGTCCAAAGTGAACATTTTTCACCTCATTCTCTTAATATCTGGCTTTGGGTTGATAGCCGTCTACGAGATCCCCCAAATGGCAAAAGAGCATCATTGGCGAGACCTTATGGCATTCTCAATTGTTCTGCTGGCTGCTTTCATCCTGAGTCTCTTGATGTTTATGAGAATTGATGTGCCCAATCCTATGAAATTGGTAGAAGCAGTTGTTCGAAGCCTCCGAAAAGTCAGCCTCAATCTAATTCGCTAGACTTATGCATTACTTCAACACCATTTTACCTCAAAAGAACCCTTGTCCTAATACCACGTTAAGGATTTGTTTCTTCAATTTAGGAACGTTGGAAACCCAGATCATCAGATCCATAATTCATTCATTCTCTTGAATGTTCTGTATTGTTATACTACTTAAGACCGCGCAAACGCACATAACCGCAGGTAGAGTGCGTTTTCCATTCTAACAGGAGGTGAATTTTTTGGCACTTGCAAAAGGTAGAGTGTTTTCATTCTGGCTGCTCTTAGTGATCACCGGATGTCTTTTGTACTCCATGTGGAGAGCCAGAAAAGGAAAGCCAATCAGTATTCGGAAGATAGCCGGGCTAGACGCTATCGAAGAAGCAATAGGGCGTTCCACTGAAATGGGCAGGCCCGTTCATTACTGCCCCGGTATCGGAGGCATAGGCGCAGTAGAAGCCCCTCAAACCTTCGCCGGGCTAGCCATTCTGAGTTACGTTTCAAGACTTACTGCCAGGTTTGACGTGCCGGAAATTGTAACAATAAGGCAACCGGAAGTCTTCCCAATGGCAGAAGAGACTGTCCGTCAGGCATATCTGGAAGAAGGAAAAAGCGATGCATATGAACCTGGGAACATCCGGTTTCTTTCTTCGCAGCAGTTTGCCTATGCCGCAGCTCTTTTCGGCATAATGGCCCGAGAAAAACCTGCAGCCAACTTCATGATGGGTGCCTTCTGGGCTGAAGCTTTGATGCTGGCCGAAGTAGGATCGGAAGTCGGAGCCTTGCAGATAACAGGTACAGCCCAGCTGTCACAGGTGCCTTTCTTTGTGGCTTCATCTGACTACACGCTTATTGGAGAAGAGCTGTTTGCTGCAGCAGCCTACCTCTCAAAAGATCAAATGCAGCTCGGTTCGATCCTCGGGCAAGATATGGCAAAAGTGATTGTTGCCGCCCTTATCATCGCCGGAGTAGTATCGCGAAGCTTTGGATCAACTTTCTTTACAAAACTACTGAGCAAGTGAAAGGGGTGACAATATCATGAGGCGTGAACTACCAATAGCTCTGGCTTTTGCTGTCGGCGTGCTGATGATTGTGTCGTTCTTCTTCCCGTCGCAACCTCTTATCCAGGCAGCAAAGTCTGTTGAAAATTGGGGCGTAATAATCGCTGCCTTTGCCCTGGGTTTGGCATCGGTAAACCTTATCCAAATCCACGCAAAGAAAATTACGCGAGGCAAGGGGCTTGATTGGCTGTATTCAGGCGCCTTGATATTCTCAATGATAGGAGTCGCTCTTCTGGGAATGATCAAGGGGCCAACTGATAAGACCTATCAGTTCTGGTTTGATGCATTATTTGTACCTGGACAAGCTACTGTATATGCCATGACCGGTTTCTTTATCGCATCGGCAGCTTACAGGGCCTTCAGGGTAAGGAACCTAGATGCAGCAATTCTGCTGGTATCTGCAGCAATTTTGATGCTTGGTAACGTGCCTATTGGTGAAAAGATATGGTCTCAGTTCCCAACGATAGGCAACTGGCTTATGGACGTTCCCAACCTTGCAGGCCAAAGGGGTATGCTAATCGGTGCCGGCATAGGCGGAATCGCGTCAGGCCTGCGGGTGCTTCTGGGAATTGAAAAGTCATATCTTGGCGGTTCAAGTTCATAAAGGAGGGACAAACATTGTTCGAAAAACTCGCGCACATGGATCGTCGTGTTATATATGCAGTGGTTTTCCTGTCCCTCTCTATCCCCCTTATTTGGCCTATTGGCCTGGGGGTAACAGTAGGGCCGGAAACCCAAAAACTCTATGACACTGTAGAGTCGCTGCCTGCCGGCAGTGCAGTAATCGTATCGATGGATACGTCTCCCGGAGGGTATGGCGAGCTGGCTTCCGGTGCAACAGCACTTCTAAACCACCTCGCGCGCAAGGAAATCAGAGTCATAGGCATGGGGTTCTTTGATACAGGCCCAAGCCTGTTGGAAACTGCCCTGGGAGGGTCAGACTATAAGAATAAGGAATACGGTGTAGATTACGTTAACCTTGGCTACCTGGCCGGAAACGAAACTGCAATAGCCAAAATGGCAAAAGATATACCTGGCAGTTTCCCAAGGGACTACAGGGGCAACCTGACTTCTGATCTTCCTGCAATGGAAGGCATTTCTTCGGCACAAGATGTTGCATTGGTCATAACCATCGCATCCGGAACACCAGGCGTGCCTGAGTGGATAAGACAAGTCGGAGATCCAATGGGAGTTCCCATAGCAACTGCAATTGTCGCAGTAAACGTACCCAACATGACACCGTATGTCCAATCCGGGCAGATTACGGGCATGATCCCGAGCATGAAAGGTGCCGCAGGCTATGAAAGCCTAATGGGAATCTCCGGCCTTGGAATCCGTGGCATGGATGCCCAGTCAATCTCGCACATTACAATACTTGGACTTGTAATACTAGGAAATATTGTATACCTGGGAACTAAGAATTCTATTACAGAGGGAGGTGGACGGTGATGCAGATAAGCACTAATCTTGGAACGTGGATTGCAGCTATTGCTACCATTGGAATTATGAGTTTTGCCTTTAAGGACAACCCACTATACAAGCTGGTAGAAAACGTGTACGTTGGAGTATCGGCAGGGCACGCTCTGGTCCTGGGCTGGATGAACATAAGAGACCAGGGAATCGAGCCGCTGACAACCAAGGGCAATTGGCAAGTTCTTATCCCTATGGTTCTTGGAGTAATGCTGTATACAAGGTATTCCAAGAAAATCGCATGGCTGTCCCGTTTCCCGCTTGCGATCTTGGTTGGAATAGGAACAGGCCTTGCAATACGAGGGACAGTCGGGTCTCAGATAGTCAGCCAAATTAAGAGCACTATCTTGCCCCTTAACGGCATAAACAACGTCCTGATAGTATTGGGGACTCTGGGTGTTCTTGCATACTTCTTCTTCTCAGTGGAACACAGGGGTCCTCTGAAGCACGTATCGTCTTTTGGGCGATATATGATGATGGTATCCTTTGGAGCAGCATTTGGAAGCACTGTAATGGGACGTATGGCGCTTTTCATCGGCAGGCTCCACTTCCTATACGCCAACTGGTTGGGAATCATAAAGTAGTACATCCCGGCAGTGAGCAAGAATGGAATAGAGGCATAATCCAGCTGATGCAGAGGCATGATCGAGCAAAGACAAAGAGGGGCCGGAAGGCCCCTTCTTACATATCCTGCATTCGCGTTGACTTATCTGGTGAAGGACACAGAAACCTTGTGGGGGAAAACTTTTTTGCGTCAAGCCTCTCCCTAATACTCCAGGCCGCTTGCCCTTTATTCCTCCGGCCTTATGAAACCCTCAGGCTATTCCGCCTCCGTCTACTACAATGGCCGTACCTGTAATCCAAGCAGACAAATCAGAGGCCAGGAACAAGACTGCATGGGCAATGTCCCGTGGCACGCCAATCCGCCTGAGAGGCCTGTCTACACCCGAAGACTTTAGAAACTCCTCCTCATCAAACCCTAACTGCCTGGCTTCTCCCCTGAGCATAGGCGTGTCTGTATCACCAGGGCACACACAATTGACCCTGATATTTTGCTTGCCATGGTCTATGGCCATAGCTCTGGTAAGGTTCACAACACCTGCCTTGGCAGCACAATAAGACGCAGCGTTGTCGCCGCCTTTAAGGCCCCACCCGGATCCAGTGTTAATTATGCTGCCTCCGCCGTTTAAGGCCATAATCGGAATCACATATTTGGACATCAAATACGTACCCTTGAGGCAGACGTCAATTACCAAATCCCATTCCTTCTCCTCGTGGCTAACCACGTCTTTTCTTACTATGACCCCTGCGTTGTTGAAGAGAACGTCTATCCGTCCATACCTGGCCCTTATCTCCTCAACAGCCTGGCGGCAGTTATCATTGGACGTGACATCACACCTGATAAACCAGGCCTTGCCCCCTGCCCCTACTATAGAAGACACAGCCTCATTCCCATTGTCTTCATTTATGTCCAGCAAAATAACTGCAACCCCATACTCAGCCAAAACCTCGGCAGACGCCAGCCCAATGCCAGACGCCCCACCTGTAATAACCGCCACCTTCCCATCAAGCAAAAGTGGATCCTCGTACTTTGACACAAAACTCCCTCCCATCCTGAAACACGGGGACGGTTCGCGCGTTCCACCCTGAAACGCTGGTGAAACACGGGGACGGTTCGCGCGCCCGTGTCCTATTTCACTGCTCCAGCCTTCCCATGCTTCTTCAAATAAGACCTCCAGGTAATCGCCCATTTCTCCGGATCATCAAACCAATCCTGAGAAATCTTGTGTACCACGCTCCTGTGAGGAGCACTCTTGACGATGTCAGGATTCTCATATGCTTCTCCTGAAATCTCCTCCAAAGCCTCAACGTACTCATCAAGTTCTTCCTTGGAATACGACTCTGTAGGTTCCAAAGTAAACGGCTCAGGGACAATCCACGGATGGTGACTAGTCCAGTAATGAAGCCCGAAATCACACATTCTCCTCTGGACGTCCTCAGTAGTAACCCCAGTGTCCTCTGTAAGCGGCCCCCAGCTGTACCTTACCTGCTCGAAGCGGTGCTTTCCAGGCGCATATGGCACATGGACTCCCCGTATCTTCTTGATCTTGGAGAGCAGATAGTTGCTGTTCAAAACTGCTGTCCTGGCCACTTCTTCCAATCCTTCAGCACCCAGGCTCATAATCCATGCGTAAGCCCTAACTACCGCCTGAATACCACCATGAAACATCTTAATCTTTCCTATTGAATCCGGCAGATCATAGTTCAAACTGTATTTTGACCCGTCAAAGTCGACTATAGGGACAGGCAAGAACCTCTCAAGTTCTTTGGTGACTCCGACAGCTCCCGAGCCCGGCCCCCCACATCCGTGGGGAGACGCGAAAGTCTTGTGGAGGTTGAAGAAGCAAAGATCAAAGCCTGCCTCTCTGGCTCTGGTAATTCCCAGAATTCCGTTGGCATTAGCCTGGTCGTAGCTGCAAATTCCACCTGCCTCGTGGACAATGCGAGTAAACTCCTTGATACGAGGGTTGAATACACCTGTATCTTCCGGATTGGTTATCATCAAACCTGCCGTCCGTTCAGACACAGCGGCCTTAAGTGCTTCTAGGTCAGGATATCCATCTTGATCCGGATAGATAGTTACAATCTTAAATCCCTTGACCGCAGCAGTAGCCGCATTGCACGGGTGGGAAAATATCGTGGTTATAATCTCGTCCCGCTGTTGGCCTTCTCCTCTTGACTCATGGTAGGCCCTAATAATCGACGCAATAGTAAGGGCAGCTTGAGACCCGCCGCCTGGCTGAAAAGAAAACCTGTCAAGGCCTGAAATCTCCCTCAGAAAGAGTTCAGTCTTGTACATGATTTCGAGTATGCCCTGAGCGGTTTCATTATCTTGAAACGGATGAAGTTCAGCCACTTTGGGGGATGCTGCAAACTTCTCATTCACCTTGGGGCTATACTTAATCGTACATGTACCCTGTCCGATTTCTATGTTCAGGTCTGCTCCAAGGGTTGCCTGTGAAAGCCGCAGGTAGTGGCGCAACACCCTGGCCTGTGACAACTCAGGCAAGGCCGGCGGGGTTTTTCTTAGCATGTTTTCAGGCAGGTCTTTCCAGGGCTGCCCTGCTTCAGCCTTTACGTCATTCTCTGCTTCGGGCACAAGGATACCACGCTCACCTGGCTGGCTGAGTTCAAATATCACCGGTTCATCCCACTTCGCCTGATGAAAACCTCGTCTCAGACGTGATTTCTTTGATTTCATTATGCCCTCCCCCCTTTCCCGGTGCCCACAATCATGGCAAGAGCATCACAAAGCGCCAGGATATCTTGTTTAGAGTGCATTTCTGTAACACAGTAAAGGGCGCTTTGGCCTAGCTCAGGAAACTCTTTGGAAATATCCTTGCCGCCCCAGATGCCTCTCTCTCTTAACGCAGCATTGACCTCTGCCACAGTCAAACCGGCCTCGTCAAAATTGACTATGAATTCCTTGAAAAAAGGCGACTCAAGAATATTCGGGCGTATTCCCTCGATAGCCGAGAGCTTCTTCGTAGCGTATGAGGCATTTTGCATTATGGTCTTGCCCACATCCTGCATTCCTTTAGGGCCCATAAGTGCAAGGTATACTCCTGCAGTGATGCCCCACAGGGCAGCAGCCGTTCCAACAAACTCCTTACCCAGTTCTCTTCTGGCAAACGATGTCCTATCGTAGTAAACGTCTCCGAAGCCCCATTCACCTTCGACTTCAGTTTTTGCTATTCCAAATAACCTTGATGGATACTCTGCTACAAACTCTTCAGTATCCCGGCTTGCAATGAAACCGGCAACACCTCCGCCGTAATTCATGTGAATACCCAGTGTTTGAATGTCTCCACATGCAATGTCTGCGCCGTAATGTGAAGGCGGTGACAGAATCCCCAGTGATACCGGATCTGTTCCTACCACAAAAAGGGAGCCGTTTTGGTGGGCAATATGTGCTATACTTTGGCCCTGAGATTCAATAATCCCGAAATAGTTAGGGGTCTCCAGGTACACCGCGGCTACATCCGGTGTTAGTTTCCCCTCGAGATCCTCAAGGTCCAAACAACCGGATTCGCCGCTGTATTCAACAAAATCCACTGTCATAGCAGGAAGGCAGTAATTCTTGATAGCCGATAGCCTCTGTGGGTTGATGTTCTTGGCAACAAGGATTTTAGTCCGCCCGGTTATCCTGCCTGCCATCCGTACTGCAGTTGCAGCTGCCTGGCACCAGTCATATGTAGGTACATTAACCACATCCATATCAAGCAGTTCGGCCATCATGCTTTGGTATTCAAACAGGGCTTGAAACCTTCCATGGTCTTCATACGGCTCGCCGGCATATGCAGTCAGGAATTCCGGCCTATTGGCAATTTCGTCACATATTGCAGGAACATAATGCCGGTAGCAGCCGGCCCCAAGGAAACTCACTGCCTCTTCAGCACTCTGGTTCTTGGAAAGGAGTTTCTCCATATGACGGGTGAGCTCCAATTCTGAGAGGAGAGGTTCAGGAATGTTCATTTTGCCCCTAAATCTCAATTCCTCTGGGATTTCCGAAAACAGCCTGTCTATTTCGGTAATCCCGATCTCCTGCATCATCTTCTCCTGAACTTCGGGAACTGAGTTGGGGATAAAGGGGTGGACAAACTTGTTCTTTGCCATAGCAACCGTCCTTTCATGATGTTTTTCACATCCTGGCGCCGCTAACAAACTAGACTCCCTACCGGTCTTTGCCGGCTGCAACACTGTTCCTATTTTCAAGTTGCCTTTGCCTGGGGGCAATTTCCGAAACCAGCATACCTGACAATATGAGCACCGCTCCTGCCATCTCCCGGGGGCTCAAGATCTCCCCTAGCATCATCCATGCAAAGATGGCTCCAAAAACAGGCTCGGCCGAAAAGATCAATGCAGTGTGGGTAGCCGAAGTATACTTTTGTACAGCAGACTGTATTAGGACTGTTACGGCAGTGGCCACAGTAGCAGTGTAGATTATGGCTCCCCAGGCCTCTCTGGGAACAGACAGAGGCCGTTCTAACAGCATGGCTGCTGCAAACGAGCCTGCGGCCACAACAATGAGTTGGATAGCTGCGAAAACTACAGGATCATTCCCTCTGGAGTATGTCCCTACAAGGAGAATATGGGCTGCGAAGAAAATTGCACACAGGAACACTAATAGGTCACCGTATTCTACTCTGAACGGCAAAGTCAGTGACATAAGACACAAGCCTGTGGCTGCCAAAATCACGCCTATGGCGGTGCTCCGGTTTGGAGCAGTCTTGAGCAGAAAGGCTGAAGCCACCGGGACGATTACCACCGATAGCCCGGTTATGAAGGCAGCTTTCCCGGCAGCCACAGTAAGCAACCCAAAGGTCTGAGTAGCATAGGCAAGAAGCAGTGTGATTCCTGTAATAATTGCACCTTTGACAAACGAGCCAGATGATTTGGCCAAAACAGTGGAATCAGCGGAAATGATGGTATCACCATGATTTTTGACGGGCTCCATGCCACCTATGACAGCGTTTGCTTGTGCTTTCCCGGAAACCCGAATTTTCCTCACAAACAGCCACAACAACAACGATATCCCACCGATGGCAAACCGTACTGCCAGAAATGTAAAGGGCCTTACAGATGAAATGGCACCCTTAACCAGAACAAAGGTTGTCCCCCAAATTACTGTAACAAATAGTAACAATGCATCGGCTAGTATCTGTGGCATGTTAGCGACTCCATTCAATATTGCTAAGATAACCCGTGTTTCTTGGAAACACCGGGACCGTTACAAATCATTCTGCGGGAAATTAGGGCCGTCCCCGTTGTCTCCCCGGCCTCGTTTCTGGTGGAACGCGCGAACCGTCCCCGCGTTCCTTAAAGGTAGAAGACACCTGTACATATTTCTACTGCTGGGCCTGTCTGCCATATGTGGCCGTCTTCTTTCCACTCTACTACCAGGGTTCCGCCTGGTAAATTTACCGTTATGGGAGTTCCTTTGTCTGCCTTTCCGTTAAGGATGGTGGCAGTTACTGACGCAGACGAACCTGTACCCGATGCCAGAGTTATGCCCGAGCCCCTCTCCCAAATTCGCATGTCTATTGAATCCCTTGATTTCACTGCAACAAACTCGATGTTGGCGCGCTTGGGGAATATCGGATGGTTCTCCAAGACAGGCCCTATTTTTTCTAATTCTACCTGCCATACGTCGTCTACGAAAAAGACACAATGTGGATTTCCCATAGATACACACGTACCGCGAAGCACCTGGCCATCATATTCAAAAGGTTCGTTTATCACCGGTTCGGGCCCTTCGAGTTTAGCAAGAGGAATTTCTGCCCTTTTTAGGTGGGGAACACCCATATCTACTGAAATCGATTCTACCTTGCCGCCGCTTACAGTAAGGTAAGGCTTGATAATACCTGCCTTGGTTTCTACGCTTATGGCAGTCTTGTCAATCAATTTTCTATCGTAAACATACTTGGCAAAGCACCGCATTCCATTGCCGCACATCTCGCTTTCGCACCCGTCTGCGTTGAACATGCGCATCTTGAAATCTGCCGTATTTGAAGGCTCTACCAGAATCAGCCCATCTGCGCCCACTCCGAAATGGCGCTCAGACATTCTCCGGGAAAGTTCGGGCCAGTCATGGTTGCCATCATAGGAGAACATATCGATGTAAAGGTAGTCGTTACCTAGTCCGTGCATTTTAGTAAAGGGAACTTGTTTTGTCATTGTACTTCCTCCTCTTGTGCGTAGTAATCCTAATAATACCCCAAGAATGATATTTGCCTAACCCCTTCCAAAACTCCTGCTTTCCGCAATACCAGACGTACAATATTCTCACTGCCAAGAATTGGCGAGATCAGATATGGGTGTCTAGCAGGACTTTCATCATGGCCGTTGAATTAAGTCCAAATAGACATTTCGGAGGGAAGCCTATGGTACGATTGATTGCAGGCCATGTACGGCTGATTTTGATATTGGCATCTGTAACTTCCCTTCTGGCGTTGACATTGCTTCTTGTAGAGATTCCACATAACCCCCTGGCCATTGTTGGCAGAAACCTCCGAGCCGCAAGATCATCAAGGCAAGGAAATATGGTGGTAGGACCGGCGCAGAGTGGCCACAAAGGCATCCTGCAACTTAGCGGAGAGCGGCCTGAAGCTCTTGCCGACGAGCGAGATTGGCTGGCAATGTGCCAGCTGCCTAACGGCGCCCTTGCTCAAACTCCTTACAGCGACAGGGTAGTTCCCTATTTCGCCAACATCGCCGCAAAATCCCTAATAGACGTCGACCCTGGGGCAGCCGCCAAATACATGGTATGGTACCTTTCTCAGTTGAACCGCCCCGATAGGTGGGGATTATCAGGCACAATCTATGACTACGAAGTAGAAAGGCATGGATTTGCGGCGGGCAGTGAGGCCACTGAGATAGTCATGATAGCCACAAGAAACTATGATTCGGCAGACAGCTATGCAGCAACGTTCTTGACCCTAGTCTCAGAATACTACTACAAGACTCAGGACAGCGAGCTGGTAACAGCTAATCTCGACGATATTAATCTTGTAGCTCAGGTGATTGTCTCCCTTCAAGATAAAGACGGCTTGGTTTTCGTCAAACCTGGTTCACGCACAAAGTATCTTATGGATAACGCTGAGAACTACCGAGGACTCATTGATTGGTCCAACATCCTTGAAAAACTGGGCAATTCCAGCCTGGCGGCATATTACAGGAATGTGGCCCAACGAATCAGGAACGGCATTGCCCAGACTCTGTATGACAGCGAACGAGAAACCTTTGCATGGTCGCTGTCTCCTTTTGGGAAGCGCTTTCCCAAAAAAGGCAAGTGGTATCCAGATGGAGTGTCCCAACTATACCTGGTAACCTGCGGCGTACTACCTCCAGAAGATCCGAAAGCAATCAAGGTCTGGGAAGAATTTAACTCGCAATTTCCGGGATGGGAGTTTGGTGAAAAGAGAGACAGATTCCCCTGGAGCAGCGTTGCCATAGCCTCAATAATAATGGGAGACCGGGGCAAAGCCGTTCAATTCGCTCAATGGGCCGAAGAAACTTTCCTGCTCAACAACAGGCCTTACCCCTGGTACGTCCTTGAATCATCAAACGTTATCACCCTCACAGAACTCCTTGCCAAAACCGGCACGGTCCTGGGAACGTCTCTTGCAGAACGATAAGAGAAAACCGGGACAGTCCTTATTTTCCACCCGCAGACGGAAAACCCGCCAATGGCGGGTACTCTGCTGCAACTACTTCACAAAACCAAGGCCTTGCAGTATCTCCTGGATTCCTTCAAAATCACGGTAACCAGCGGCAGTGGCTTGCGGTTTGCCTGCCTGATCCAAAAACACCAATGTAGGCACTCCGCGTATCTCATACCTCGATGCCTCTTGAGGAAACACCTCAGCATTCATTTTCAGAACTAAGACCTTATCTCCATACTTTGCCTTAATCTCTTTCAATTCAGGCTCGATCTTTACACAGTACGGGCAAGACCTGGTGTAGAACTCCAAAATCACCGGCTTGCTCCCGGGAATATACTTGCTCATACCGTCAGGGGCAATGTCCTCGATGACAACGTTGCCCAGGGCCAAATTCCTAGTACGTGCCAAATTCCAATACCATATGCCGGAGGCTATAGCAACCAACAAGATGGCAACCACTACCCACCGAAACCTGCCGCCCAGAAGAATCGCAAAAGGGCAAGTGTTACTCACGTGTATACCTCCTCATGCCGGCCCCATAAAGCCAGCCCCATAATCAAAAGGTAGCCTATTCTACAAATAAGGCCTGAGTATCAAATACAATCCGAATATTGCAATAGCCGCACCGCCTGCTTTTTGCATGATTTCCAGCGCCCTAACATTTTTCTCGCTCTCAAGAAACCGCCTGAACCCAGACACAAACAACCCAGCGGATACAACTAAAGCCGATTGGCCCAAGGAATACGCCAGCAGCAAGACGCCTCCCCTGACAACCGATCCAGATGAAGCCACAATTGCCAGTATTGCCAGAAGAGCCGGGGTAGCACATGGTGAAGCAGAAAGGCCGTAGAGCATTCCCAAGCCTAACGGCCTGAGGGTATCGATCCCAGAACCGCGTTTCACCACATTCTCGCCCATACCCTGCGGTTCTATATCCACCGGTTCTGTATCCAATGGAACGTTGATCTTGCAGGTTTTCGAGGACGAGATTATCCCCATGTACGAGAATCCGGCTGCTATGAAGGCAATTCCGGCTACCCACCTTATCCAGGGGGCAGCAAAAAGAATAGACTTCCCGAGCAGCCCTGCAACCATTCCAGCCAACGAAAGCGATGTGGCCATTCCCAGGACGAACAACAGCAGCTGCCGGCCCCGACTGCCTGCATCGGTGCCTACCATATGCCCTGTGATAATTGGAATGGCAGCCATGGCGCACGGACTTGCCGACGCAAGGATTCCGGCAAGCAGGGCAAACACCGGGCCGAGAACCGTATTATTCAAACTTTCCAAAATCAAAGCCACTCTACCCACTCCCGAACAGCGAAAACTCAAAACTCATGCTGTCATAAACCTCGCATCTTGTGCTTTACCTAGAGTTTATCAAATGCCCTCTGGTCTAGAACTGTTGCATCGCAATTTTCATAAATGGACACAGACTTTCCAGAAAGAGCAAAGGCACACCCGGCAGCTACATCGCCCGGTGCGCCTTGTCCACTCTAGGGGTGCCGAATTTTTTCGGCAGTCCCGGTTAACCACGCCCTAATGTGAGTACCCAGTATCAAGATCGAGCATTTCCACCAAAGAAGGTCACATCTCCAGGACATCATATATGCCCTGAAACCAGGCCAACGCCGGAAGGCCTACAGGATCTTGCTGAGAAACGCCCTAGTCCTTGCATGCCTGGGATTTGCAAAGAACTCTGAAGGCCGGCCCTCCTCTACCAAAACCCCACCATCCATAAACACTATCCGGTCTGCAACTTCCCGTGCAAAACCCATCTCATGGCTAACAACAATCATTGTCATACCCTCAAACGCCAGTTCTTTCATGACACCAAGAACCTCTCCTATCATTTCAGGATCCAATGCTGAAGTAGGTTCATCAAAAAGCATGAGTTTTGGCTTCATTGCCAATGCCCTTGCAATGGCTGCCCTCTGCTTTTGCCCGCCTGACAGTTGATTAGGATACACCTCTGCCTTATCGGCCAAACCTACTTTTCGGAGCAGGTCACGGCCCAGTACCTCTGCATCTTCTTTCTGCATGTGCAACACTTTAACAGGGGCCAGGCTGATATTATCCAAAACAGTAAGATGCGGGAATAAGTTGAACTGCTGAAACACCATACCTGCAGTCTGCCTTATCAAGTTTATGTCAACATGGCCGTCGTCCAAATTGACTCCATCGATGTGAATCTCTCCTGAAGTTGGCCGCTCCAGATGGTTTATGCACCGCAAGAAAGTGCTCTTTCCGGACCCACTCGGCCCGATCACAACTACGACCTCGCCTTTCTGTACTTCCAGGCCGATGCCCTTTAGCACATGGAGATCCTCAAAACTCTTGTGGAGATTCTTAACTTTGACCACTTGCCTTTAGCCTCCTTTCAACCCGGCCTAGAAATCTGCTAAAAGCAAAAGTCATTGCAAGGTATATCAGCGCCGTTGTAAAGTACGCTTCGAACGGCCTGAAACTCTGGCCGGCCATCATCTTCGATCGCATCATCAAATCTTCCATTCCGATGACAGATACCAGAGATGACTCTTTGAGCAAGGTAATGAACTCGTTGCCCA
Organism: Bacillota bacterium; assembly: GCA_040766745.1. GTDB lineage: Bacteria > Bacillota > Sulfobacillia > Fermentithermobacillales > Fermentithermobacillaceae > JAXGPX01. Next base: position 143,796 of record JAXGPX010000004.1, on the reverse strand, counting down.
TTGGTGGGATTACCCGCCTGAAAGCCTGGGGAAGAATCACGTACCTCATAGCCTGGCCGTACGTCATCCCCAGAGACCTGGCAGCTTCCATTTGGCCTGCCTCAATAGACTCGATTCCTCCCCTGTAAATCTCGGCCATGTATGCCGACGAGTTCAAAGTTAGAGCTATCAGAGCGTCGATATAACCCACGGGCTTATAATGCAGTATCTGCGGCAGCCCGAAATGAACAAGATATATCTGGGCAAGAAGCGGCGTACCCCTGATGAAATCGATATATATCTGACAAGGAGTCCGAATTATCCTGTTCCCGCTAATCCGGCCGAGGGCTATCACCAGGCCAAGCACAACTGCCAGCATAAATGACAAGAAAGTGAACTGGACCGTAATTCCGACCCCTCTTATAAGAAAGGGAAAGTATCTGGCAACTACAGATGAATCAAACAGAACTGCTCCCTCCCTTTGCTAAGACCCGGTAATGTGATTCCGGTAAAGCGCCCGGCTCCAGGTAATTAATGCGCTTATCGAGTGCCAAAATACTTCTCATAAATCTCGTCGTACTTGCCGCTTGCCTTTATCTTTGCAAGGCCCTTGTTTACCAGTTCATGTATCTCCTTATCCTGTTTGCGCATGGCAATTCCGTAGTACTCTACAGTGAAAGCAGGTTCAGGAATAATCACCTTAGAATCAGGGTTGTTCTTCAGGTACTCCTGAATGACCGGCATATCTGATATAACCGCGTCTACCCCTCCGACCTTGAGCTCGTTAAAAACATCTGCGGCCTGCTCTAGTCTCTTTATTGTCAACCCCGGCAGTTTTTCCTCTTTGAACTTTTCATCAAGTGCCTGTGCAGCGTAGTCGCCTGTAGTGTTAATCTGAACAGCCACAGTTTTGCCTGCAAGATCCTTCAAAACCTGAATAGGGGAACCTTCTTGCACAGCCCAGGCCTGGCCTGACTCAAAATACGGATCGGAAAATTTCACTTCCAGGGCTCTTTCATCGGTAATGGTCATTCCAGACACAACAAGATCTGCCTCTTCTGTCTGAAGGGCAGCAATCAAACTGTTCCAGTCAAGGTTCTTGTACTCAACCTCGAAATCCGAAGCTTCTGCTATTGCCTTAATAAGATCGATGTCGAATCCTGCTGGCTTACCGGTCTTCTCTTCGACATATTCAAATGGGGCAAAAGTGCACTCTCCAACTGCAATCAGTTTCATAACGGGGCCGGTAGGTTCTTTCGCTCCGGTATCCGGCGGCTTAGCCTCCTGGGTACACCCGGCGACAAACGCCATAATCAAGATAAGGACGACACAAGGTACTAATGCAAATCGTTTTTTCATTTAAGTCTCTCCCCTTCTTACATAATCTCTCTGGCCAATCTATTAAACACAGCCTTAACGGAGCAAACATTCGCATGGTTCAGTTGCAAGCTAAAGCCAATACCAACCTCCTTTTCCTCGGTTTCTTCTAGAAATTTGTATGCTGGGTAATGTCAGTTTCAACACCGGGTCGCCCCGGATTCATGAATCTCTTCAACTAGGTGTGCATATTTATACACCAATGAGGATATTATAGCATATAGGCAAGGCAATAGTAGTACCATTTTTCAGGTTTAGCTCAACCACATCCGGCCAGTTATTACCATGAATGTCGCTGACTGATTCTAACCTGCTCTGATCTTTTTGCTGACAAACTGCATTCCCAGGGAAGATTATCAGGTCTTTCGTTTCCTACACCGGACATGCATGAATAAATAGATCTTTCTAGCAAATCTACTTGAAGTACAGTATCAAGGGCGTTGATGATTATGTTTGATCTTCAGCAGCGATGATATAAGATGGTTGTGGGTTCTGGTTAGCAGCGATTATAATACCATGCACCGGGTGCAGATCTTGCGTTGCACCTGGCAACGAACCAGAATGCGATGCCCAATAACCGAAAATCGTGTGCTGGAGGTTATGTACTAATGCCCCGGAAGATAGTCGAATGTATCCCCAATTTCAGTGAAGGCAGAAATCAATCAGTGCTGGATGAAATAGTCACAGCTGTCAATGATTCAGGCTGCAAAGTACTGGATGCGTCTTCAGATCACAGCCACAACCGTTCAGTCGTCACGTTTATCGGCACGCCTGAAGCAGCAGAAGAAGGTGCCTTCAATGCTGCAAGAAGGGCCTGCGAACTCATTGACATGGAGAAGCACCACGGTGAACACCCAAGGATCGGCGCCACAGATGTCATTCCTTTTGTACCTATCGAAGGGGTCACTATGGAAGACTGCGTGGAAATGGCAAAACGAGTAGGCAGAAGAATCGGTGAGGAATTGGCAATCCCTGTGTATCTTTATGCAAAGGCTGCCACCAAACCGGAAAGGGTACGTCTCCCCGATGTTAGGAAGGGTGAATACGAAGGGCTGAAGGCAGCCATAAAGACAGATCCCGAAAAGGCACCTGATTTTGGGCCATCATCGCTTCACCCCAAAGCCGGAGCCACTGCCGTAGGAGCGCGGCCCCCGCTAATCGCGTACAACGTAAACCTTAACACAACAGATGTGAAAATCGCCCGGACAATTGCGAGGCATATAAGGGAATCATCAGGAGGCCTTCCCCACGTCCAGGCAAAAGGGATAACTATGGAAGACACGGGACTTGCACAGGTTACCATGAACCTTCTTGACTATAAGGCCACTCCTATTGAACTTGTATTCAGCAAGATCGAAGAAGAAGCCGCGAAAAAAGGTGTTGAGATCGTAAACTCAGAGATTATAGGGTTGATTCCTCTTGATGCTCTTCTGGACATAGCATTTGCCCGAATAAAGGTAAAGGACTTCACCAGGCAGAGAATTCTGGATCTTGCTATCTAGCCAGATATCGGTATTGTCAGAACTCAGGTCAAATTGGTTTTATGGTCTATAGGATAAGGAGTGACACAAGATGGATTTGACGAATTTCATGGATGATCTCAGGGCTCCTACCGGCGCCCCAGGCGGTGGCGCAGCGGCCGCCGTGGCAGGCGCCATGGGATGCGCACTGTTCCAAATGGTAGCCGGTGTCACGCTAAGCCTCGCCCGTTTCACTGAAGGCCGTGACAGGCTGGAGGAAATACGACTGGCCTCGGAAATGCTACATAAGAGATTCCTCTCCTTAGCCGGTGAAGACGCTAATGCATACAAACAGGTAGAAGCAGCCTTGAAGATGCCCAGGTCCACTCCGGAGGAAAAAACTCAGAGGCGAAAGGCAATGCAGGATGCCTTTGTTGGGGCAACAGAGTCTCCACTGAAAACAGTCGAGGCCGCCATCGAGGCCATGGGCCTGTTGCCTGACCTGCTCAAATACGGAAATCCTAATGCCATTACTGATATTGGAGTCGGTTTTCTCATGCTTGACGCAGCCAGGCGTGGCGCAGCCATGAATGCCGAAATTAACCTTGGTTCTATCAAAGATGAGGAGTTCAAGGCAGCGAGCAGTACTAGGCTTGAGAATGCCAAGAAACGCGCAGGCGAGCACTTACCTGAACTAGAAACAGCCATGGAACAGGCAGGGTTGACGGTGTAAGTTAGCCTGTTTACGATAAGGAGACTTATCTCAATATAATGCATCCAAAAGTGGCGGGGATGGGTCATTACCATCCCCGTATCCCATGGTATCGACAAACCTCCACTAGACTGCAGTATTTTCATTTCCTACTCATGGTTAACTAGGTCCCGACCCCGTTCTTGAATTCCCTGGCCAACCTGTGCTCGTAATTGCTGCTCATAGATGTTCAATCCGCCGAGCTGTCCTGGTCTGCAAACAGCAATGGAACAATAGGATCGTCCCCAATGTTTCACCCCAGAGCCCCAGCAATGAAACCGCAGGACCGTCCCAGCATTTCAACCGTGTTTCACAGACACAACAATTGCCTGGTTTACATAAACTGCAATGATATTATTCCCAGACAAGGAGGACCTGCATATGCGAAGGCAATTGCCAAACGATAAAAGGCCTTTCAGGATCTTTCGCGACACGGAACAGGAACTCGCCCGCGAGCAGGCAAGACTTAGGTTGAACCGTCAGGACACAAGAGCAGAAGATTCTCAACGAGACAATAAGCCGCTTCCCCCTGTAGATACAACTTATCCAATGCCTGTTCCGCCTGTGCCCAATGAGCCCGGGCCTGATGCCGGCCATATTCCGGAACAACTCGATCCGGGGGTTTCCGTATCCCCTCACAACGGTTTTTCCGCACCAGATTGGCCCTTTACTCAGGATGAAACTGACCCGGAGCAGATGAAACTCGAAACACCTGCCGGCATGGCTGTTTTTGGTGAACTGGCTACAGCCTATGTGCCGTGGCAAACCTTCTCGCAGACACTCGATCCTCGAGAAGCCCTGCGAGTTGGAACCCTTTTTCCTGAGCTAATAAGGACTCCACCTCTTTACCAGAGACCAGGGTCATAAGGGGGGACTGGACAATGAATGCACAGCAAAAAGAAATGCTCCTTAGAATCATGGAACTGGAATTCGCGGCCACAGAACTAAATCTGTTTCTCGATACCCATCCCGATGACACGCGAGCCCTGCAGGAATTCAGAATGAGGTCCCAAGAGCTCATGAGTGCCAAAATGGAATACGAACGTATTTACGGGCCGCTGCTTAACTATGGTTTCGGTATGACAGGCCGCACCTGGCAATGGATCGATGACCCGTGGCCATGGGAAGTCAACTGGAGAAGGAGTTGAATATGAATGTGGGTTTATCAAAAAAGCCTTCAATATCCGGCCAGGGTCAGAACAACTAACCCCAGGCTGGCGAAAGTTGTAATCACACAATACGGCGGGCCCGACGGCGAATTGGCTGCCTCTTTGCGGTATCTCACCCAGAGGTACACCATGCCCATTCCCGAAGCCAAGGCTGCACTGACAGATATTGGCACCGAAGAGCTGGCCCATATGGAAATAGTTGCCACCCTGGTCTATAACTTGATCAAAGATGCAAGCATAGCCGACATAAAGAGAGCCGGGCTGGACGGATACTATGCCGACCACGACAAAGCACTGTATTTTGTGAATGCAGAAGGGTCGCCCTGGGTGGCTTCATACATCCAGTCAAAAGGAGATCCTATTACTGATATTCACGAAAACATGGCAGCAGAGCAAAAAGCAAGGTCAACTTATGAATACCTGATACAGCTTTCAGACGATCCTGACGTCACAGACACGCTTAGGTTTTTGTGGCAGAGGGAAATCGTACACTTCCAAAGATTCGGAGAGTTACTCAACCTGCTCCATGATTTCTATGGAAGGCAGCACGTATTCGATATGAAGGGCTGGGATCCCAAAGGCAGGTAATTAGTTGCCGAAAGCCGGGAAGCCAAAGCAAATGTGAATCCTGGATGTCCAGCTGGTAGTAGAAATCCTGAAACAGCCCAACCGGTCGAAAGACCGAGTCGATGGATGTGAGTCGCCGGTATAAAAGCAATTTGCACCTATCGTGAAATGACGGGCTATTAGAACGACTGTAAGCTGGGGCTTTTGCATGACAAGAGCCCCAAGCACGCTACCAGATAAATCGCACCACGACTCCCGGGAGTTCGCCGAGAGGAAGTCAGCTTCGGAGAAGATTCCTGGCCCCAAAACCGGCCAGGTTCTAGCCAAACCTGGTACTAGAATCAACCGCCTTTAGCTCAAACCCGATACCAAAACCCGCCAGGTTCCGGATAACCTGATACTAAAATCGGCCACTTACCATTAGCGCCTGGTACTAAAACCCGCCACCTGCTGCCTTCAGAAAAACTTCCTGGCCCCAAAACCGGCCAGGTTGTAGCCAAAACTGGTACCAAAATCAACCACCTCTAGCTCAAACCCGATACCAAAACCCGCCAGGTTCCGGACAACCTGATACTAAAATCGGCCACTTACCATTAGCGCCTGGTACTAAAACCCGCCGGGTTGCGTCAGGACCCCACTCAAATCGGCCGCCCCAACCCAAGAAGGTGACGTGTTTTCAGTCCAAATCACTTTGTTTTAGAGTGACGATATCACTGTCTGTTGACAGTTATTCAATGCTAGCAAGGCCTACCGGCCTTGACCTTCATAACACTGCGCTGATACGCATGTGCAAAAATGAGAGCAATGTTGATATGCAGAATTACGGCTCTATAGGCAGCATCTCGTGAAAAATGTACTCCTTCGGCATGAGACAAGCAAACCACTCAAGAAACTGCTTCATTCGGGAAATGATCTTGTTATGAGAGGCCACTATCAGTCTCTTGAAGGACACCAGAGAGGCGCACCCATGCCCTCCAGAAGGAGCTGTATTTGAATGATGAACTGGATTCTCATGAAAATCATGAACCCGGCGACAGACGATGTAACCCGTGCAATACTAACCCAGGATTACCCTACCAACCCGTTTGAAATCGTGACTGTGGCCGATAAGCTCAGTCCCCGAGCCATAATTGAAGCCGGCATGCGGGCTCAAACAGGCAAGGCGCTGCAAAGGCCCTTTGGAAGCCCGGTAGTACGCTCGCCCTGGGACGACATTTTGCTGACGCCAAGACAGCTCTTTCAACTGCCCACAGCAACCCTTGACGAAATCAGCACTGCCACAGTAATCGGCAAAAGCGCAAAAAAGCCCCTGAATCTAGAGATACCCATAATGATAACAGGTATGTCTTATGGGGGTTCCCTTAGCCTGAAACTGAAAATGGCCCTGGCCAAGGGCTCAGCCATGGCAGGCACGTCAACCAACACAGGGGAATCAGCAGTCGCCCCTGAAACTCGTTCTCTGGCAAAATACCTCGTAGGCCAGTACAACCGGGGTGGATGGTTGATGTCCCGCGAGCAGCTTGGCGTGCTGGACGCCATAGAAATCCAGCTGGGACAGGGGGCCTTCGGCGGGGCTGTTGAATCCATTATGCAAAGTGCCACCATCGGCCAACACCTCAGGGAAACCTGGCACCTGAAAGAAGGCCAGGACGCTACAGTGCGTGCCCGGATGCCGGGGGTTTCTTCGCCAAGGGACATTGTAGACCTTGTCAACAATCTCAAGTCCGCCCACGACATCCCCGTAGGCGTGAAGATAGCAGCCAGCGATTTCCTGGAAAACGAACTTGCAGTGATTGCCCAAACAAACGCAGATTTTATTGTGATAGACGGAGCCGAAGGTGGAACCGCAGTGGCGCCCCCTACTTTGGAAGACGATTTGGGACTCCCAACCCTGTACGGCCTTGTCCGTGCCCTGGATTGGCTGAAGGAACAAGGGATACGTGACCGGTTCAGCGTCATCGCAGCAGGCGGGCTTAGAACCCCGGGCCACTTTCTCAAAGCGCTGGCCATAGGCGCCGACACCGTGTACATCGGGTCAATAGCAGTTCTGGCTGCGGTCCATACTCAGGTGGTTAAGATCCTGCCCAAGGCCGTGCCTGCGCAAATGGTCCTCTACGACGGCCAGTACTCAGACAAACTTGATGTTGACCAGGCCGCAAACAGTCTGGCCAACTTCCTCAAATCCTGCACTGAAGAGATGAAACTTGCACTACAGGCACTGGGTAAGAGATCCGTACGCGAACTGGCGCGCCAGGACCTGGTGGCCACCTGCAAGGATCTGGCGGAATTTATGAACATACGCTATGCCGGAAGTCCCCGGAAATAGGCACCGGGTCCGAGGCATGACGCAACTTGCGGGTAATGTCAAACCAATCCCATCATGAATATCCGTCCTCCCCATTGTGATTGGTCTTCTGGGTGGAATGAGCCTGCAAGTGGCCTATGTGGCAGGCCACTAGGCCTTCGGACTGGACAACATTGCTCAGGAGTGGCCTATGTGGCAGGCCACTAGGCCTTCGGACTGGACAACATTGCTCAGGAGTGGCCTATGTGGCAGGCCACTAAGCCTTTGGATTGGGTAACATTGCTCAGGAGTGGCCTATGTGGTAGGCCACTAAGCCTTTGGATTGGGTAACATCGCTCGAGAGTGGCCTATGTGTCAGGCCACTAGGCCTTCGGACTGGACAACATTGCTCAGGAGTGGCCTATGTGGCAGGCCACTAGGCCTTCGGACTGGACAACATTGCTCAGGAGTGGCCTATGTGGCAGGCCACTAAGCCTTCGGACTGGACAACATTGCTCAGGAGTGGCCTATGTGGCAGGCCACTAAGCCTTCGGACTGGACAACATTGCTCAGGAGTGGCCTATGTGGCAGGCCACTAAGCCTTTGGATTGGCATAATCGCTCGAGAGTGGCCTATGTGGTAGGCCACTCCTGGGTGCCCCAGCAAATTACTATCCGGGAACAGGATCACTGCCCAGGTCTTGCGTGGTTTCAGAAAGAACCCGGCGGGCTAGTTCCAAATCATTTTCAGGAACAAGCACCTTAATCAACGTCAAACCCGGGTACACGCTTGCAGGTAAGAAGGAACGGAACAGTACCTCGATACCGCTGGCCTCGAGAGCCGAACGGATCAGTTCGCCCTCAACCTCTGTTGCTACCTGGCAAACCTCTACCCAATGTTCTTCTGTCATAGCACTCGCCCCCTATTCATTACTGGTTAGAATGCACACATTTGGAACTTCTTCATCCTAATTCTAGCATCATACCCTGTGAATGTCTTCTAAGAACCGGCCTTCCCTATGCTTTCACCGGTTGAACTTCTTCCTTCGAATTGCCTCGAAAAGAACATACCCAGTAATTGTCCTCTAAGAACTGGCCTCAACCACATCTTTATGGATTTGACTTATTCCCTAGAACTGCCTCGATATCTGCCTCAGGTGTAGTGATAGGCTTAATGTCGTATCTATCTACAAGCACCTTGAGCACATTTGGTGACAAGAACGCCGGAAGGGTTGGCCCAAGGCGGATGTCCTTGATGCCCAGGTGGAGAAGGGTCATCAGGATAGCTACTGCCTTTTGCTCGAACCACGAAAGAACCATGCTAAGCGGAAGATCATTTAGACCGCAGTCAAAAGCTTTTGCCAAAGCTGCAGCTACTTGTATGGCCGAATATGCGTTGTTACACTGGCCCATATCCAACACCCTTGGAATACCATCAATATCGCCGGTATCCAGGTAGTTGAACCGGAACTTGCCGCAGGCCAAGGTAAGAACCACACAGTCTTTGGGCAGTTTCTCGACGAATTCCGTATAGTAATTCCTGCCGGCACGTGCCCCATCGCAACCGCCGACCAGGAAAAAGTGGCGGATCTTGCCCTGCTTAACAGCGTCGACGAGTTTATCAGCAATGCTGAGAACCGGTTGGTGGTGGAACCCGGTCATAGTTTTCGGACCTGCCTTTTCCTCAAGGGGAGGAAGAGCCAGGGCTTTCTCGATAACCGGAGTGAAGTCGCGATTATGGATGTGGGTCACTCCGGGAAGATTAGCAATTCCACATGTGAACATTCGATCTCTATAAGAATCAGGCGGTATAAGGACGCAGTTAGTGGTTCCAAGGATAGCCCCTGCAAACTCTGGGAATTCCTTCTTCTGGTTTTGCCATGCTGTCCCGTAATTTCCTACAAGATGAGGAAACTTCTTCAGTTCAGGATAAGCAAGGGCAGGCAGCATCTCGCCATGGGTATATACATTGACCCCCTTGCCCTCTGTTTGCTTGAGCAGCTCATATAGGTCAAGGAAGTCATGTCCTGTTACCAGTATTCCTGGGCCCGGCTTTGTGCCTACCTGCACTTCTGTTGGCTCCGGGACTCCAAAACGTTTTACGTTGGCTTTGTCAAGGAGTTCCATGGCTCTGAGGTTGATCTCCCCTGCCTTGAGAAGCAGGTTGATATGGCTGTCGAGATCAAAGTTGACATTGGTAAGTGTCGAAAACAGAGCTTCTGCGAGAAAGGCGTCAACTTGTTCATCTGATGCGCCGAGCTCTCGGGCATGATACGCATAAGCTGCAATTCCTTTAAGGGCAAATATCAAAGTATCTTGAAGGCTGGCTATGTCAGGATCCTTTCCGCATACTCCGTACTTGGTGCAACCTGTTCCTCCGGCTGTCTGTTCGCACTGATAGCAAAACATGTATTTCTCCCCCTCCGGTTTCAAAATAAACAATTCGGTCAATCTTTCCGTCTGTCCGTCTGCCTTTTTGTCTGTAGGCCTTCTTACCTGTCTACCTTTCTTGTCTGTCTTCCTGTTTTCTGTCCGACTCAAATGTGAAATGCCGACCGCCTCGAATGTTTAACGTCACCCAGAAAACTATTTCAGTGCGGCTATTGACTCCTCTCCATGGTGGGCCTTGCAGATCCGTCCTCGACCGCATGCAGGCCAGTAATCATCAACTGCCCGCCTCGGCTATTTGATCCACAAGATCCTGCAACGTTATGCTTTGCAAAAAACCTGCTATCTGCTGGTCCAGGTCAAGCCAGTTCTTCTTTATTGCACATTCTGGCGCCCTAGGACACGGGTCCTTTTCCAAGAAGCACTTATTTGACGATAATCTGCCCTGCATTGACTCGACGATGTCAAGGACGGTGATCTTTTCTGGACTCTTGGCAAGAGAGAAACCTCCGCTAGGCCCCTTATGTGAGTTGACTAACCCACATCTGTTCAGTCTCTGCATGATCTTATGAACATACCCTAAAGGTACATTCTGTTCTTCAGAGACTTCGGCCCCTGTTACTTCTATCTCTGGGTGGAGTGCAAGATGAACCAACGCTCTAATGCAATAGTCTGTTATCCTTCTGACAATTTCCGTGTCTATTCACCCCTAGCGAAATCCGGCCAATATGATAGTGGACTACTTTAGTCCAGTTTAGATCTAGCTAACCAGGGGTGTCAATAGGGAAGGGCTGCGCAATTGCGGCATCAATGAAAGCGGGTATCCTGAGCAAATGCAATAAGAAAGAAAGCGGCGAAGAATTTTCGCCACCTCGAGCACCCTCGATAGAGCAGAACTTGGGAGACACAACACGGCCAGAAGCGCCATTGCTACAACCAATCCCCGCCACTAATCACTATTGAACAGCCGGGTTATCAGCATGTGTATCCCACACTTTGACTTCTATGTTTAGTCTGTCGTTGACGTCGAACTCTTCACCCAGAACAACTGCTACCCTGGCGGATAATGCTGCACCTTTCCTAATCCTTGGTACCAATCTATGTGCAATACCCTTTCTTAGGTATCCAAGGTCTTCACCATGGACATCCAGAACCCTTATAGCCTTTGAGTCATACGGGTTTAGCGGCTCCCACAGAAGGCTCACCGGCTGCCCCGATTTGAGGCTTTCGATTCTATCGAACCTCTCTTCGTAACGCAGGCCTACAACTCTGGTTATGAACTCAGGGGCTTCCTCGTGAAACTTCTCCACACGACTTACCAGATCGCCCAAAACAGCACCCCACGCTAACCCGGCAGGGCCTTGATGAGTTGACTTACCAAAACACCCGTGGAAATCCTCTGCTACAACGTTTAGAAGCCTGGTAGGTTCAACCGTGGCGCGCAGCAAGTCAATCTCGGGTTTTCCCCAGGTACTCACTGAACCAAGAACACCTGCGCCTGCAGAGAGAGCACCCTTTCTCACCAAGGCAACACCGCTCAGAAGAAACGGCAGGTGAAACTCGTTCTCGTCTTCAAATGCCTCTAGAATACCGTTTTTCACAAGCTCTGCGAGCAGTTCCTTCACGGCCTCTCACCTCCTATAGGACAGCCATATGCCACTTTTCAAGAATCCCACTACCCCTTAGCACTTGCCCAGCCAAACCTCTGTACTAATGTTAGCCCGGTGCTAGATCGCCACAAGTACTACCACCGAAACAATCCAGGGATTCCCGCAAGACGTCACTATCATTGTATAGGAGGCACTCCGTCACACAGTGTCGGAGAGTCATTGCCGTGGACTAAATCGTGGATTGATTGATCCTGACGTAGTTGATCACTGTATAGTCAAGTGGCAGCCCGGTCAAAACTACCAAACAAGGTTTCATTGATCCTGACGCAGTTAATCACTGTATAGAGAAGCGCGCTGCATACCTGGCTCTAACTCAGTCTATGCGCCCCATGTCGGCAGACCAGCAGAAACCTACCCAACCGGAACCTCTTTGTCTTGGGGCTCAATTTCTGGGGTAGCTCGGCAATCTTCAGGATAATTCCACTTCAGAGTCAAGAGTATATCGTTCTTCAAAGTCTCCAGATGGCTAATGACGTAACTCTACAGTTAGCCTATTAACTCACCATCAACAAAAACAGCCATCGGCAGAAGGTTTCCCTGAGTTTGAGGCAGAACTATTCCGGCAGCGACAGGGTACGTGAAGACACTGCTTTCCTGTCTGGTTGGCCAAGAACGGCCCAACTTCACCTCGTTCTTATCATAGGGGGGAACAAAATGAAACCAAGACCTCTTCCAGGAATTAAAATACGGGAGGTATCTGCTGAGCACATTGACTCTATCAACGTCATGTGCACAGTTCCTGGCTCTAACTGTTCAGCCTTCCTGCAAGAGAGTGCCCGGGTTCATCGGCATGTCGCTGCTCTAGGAGTCAAAACCTTTGGTGCTTTCCAAGACGGAAAACCCGTTGGCCGTATGGAGATTATGCCCATTGATGCAGCCCCGATGGCCCTTTCCGGAGATGGCCTCTGGGTAATCAGGTGCCTGTGGGTGCTCGAAGAAGCACAGGGCACCGGAATCGCAAGACGCTTCATGAATAAAGCGATGAACGTAGCCCAGGGCTCAAATGGAATTGCAGTAGTGACCTACGAAAACTGGATGCCTGTTTCGTTTTTCGAGAAGTTTGGATTTGAGATTGTTGAAGTTAACGGGCCCGCCACCCTTCTTCTATTGAAGATGAGTCATGATGCCACTGTGTCATTTCAAAAGCGTCTCGGCAGGTACAGGCATACTAACGCTCAACGCCGCAGACGCCTCGGCCTCGGCTCGAGCCGAATTTCGGGCAAACTTAGTGCAAATGGGCTAGTCCATGTGACTGCAGTGCTCACAGGCAGGTGCCCTTGGCTAATGCAGAGCTGGAGACACTGGTTGAGCATGGCCAGAGGAATTTCCGATAAGGTGGTCACATCAGAGTTGGTAATAATCCTTACAAGAAGCGATGCCGCTGAATTTGGCGACGAGAATCTATATATTGACGGAGTTCCTTATCAAGGTTCACCGGTTCAATTTGAGCCTTTTCGACAGGCCATAGAAGAGCGGCTTGCGGGCGGAGCGAAGAAGTTCCTCAACAGCTGACCCCAACTATTAGATAGGTTGCGTATTGGACTTCAGTGGGTCTCATGGGGCTCACTCCGAAATGCGCTTACATAGCCCAGACCGCGGGCAGGAATTTCCATGTATGAACACGAACCAGTTAAATCTAAGAACCGGGTAGCGGGCATTGCGGCGATTACAAGGCTACATCCAATGACAGACAAAGACCCGCCAAGTTCAGAACGTCGACACAACTAATTCAAAAATGGAGGCCACCAAATGAGCAACCAACCTAATGCCACAGGCGCTTTCGAACAGTCTGGAAACCGGCTTCTTGAAATCATCGAGGAAGCAGGCGGAGAATGGGGTATCGTAATAGAGTCCCTGGACGGAAAAGGCAGCATTCGTTTGAATGACAGCAACCCTTTCACCGCAGCTTCCGTAATCAAAGTTCCTATCATGATGACCGCATTTCATGAGGCAAGACGTGGCACTGTCCGCCTCGACGACGCAATAGTACTCAGAAAAGAAGACAAAGTAGGAGGCTCCGGAGTCCTCAGAGAGTTTCATACCGGCCTTCAAATAACCCTGCTTGATGCCATCAATCTGATGATCGTGGTCAGCGATAACACCGGAACGAATTTGGTCATGGATGCAGTCGGCAGGGAAACAGTCAATCAGTACATGGTCGACAAAGGATGCAAAGGATGCAGGCTGGAGGCCCATCTAATGAGACCAAAGCCCGGCGGCCCATACAACACGATAACAGCCGGGGATATTGCGTTGCTCATTAAAGGGCTTGCCGAGAGAACCATTGAGAATCCAGGCGACTGTGACACGATGGTCGATATCATGAAAAGGCAGCAGTACAATCACAAAATGCCGAAATATCTCCCGCGGGAAGCAGTGTGTGCCCATAAGACCGGAGAGGTCAGAAATGTTACACATGATGCTGGAATCATTACCGGGCCCAAGGCGAATTTCGTGATTGTGTGTCTGTCTCAGAAAGTGGAAAATACCAAGGTCGGTGACGACGTCATAGCTAAAGTGGCAAAATGGGCATATGACATATTGTCTGAATGACATACGGGCCTATGGTTCTGGCCGGTGTGGCATAGCAAATCGAATGCACATCATGTAAACCGTCTAAACGCAACCTGACTAATTCGTGGGCCACGGCATAACGTGGCCCTGGTTTTTGCTCCTGTACACCTCGCTGACATTGCTTGGATCACGACTCAACCGGTAAATGTTTTCGGATTCATGCTTCGGGGACTATTTGAAACCTCTTGCTATCAGAGCGGCGATCATATTCTGCGCTGGAGGGGGCTTTGAAACCACAAAAGCAAATACCAAACCTGGTGGCCCAGGCCGCTTTGCCCAATGTGATGTTGAAGACAAAATAGAGACCAGATAAGATTACATCTGCCTTCTTTTCAGTATCTCTATTTCCTCTCGTAATTGGTCGATCTCTTTCTTCAGACCCCTGATCTGACTATAGGCGCTTATTGCCAAATATGAAAGCAATTGGAGCCAGTAATCCTGTAAGTGACCCTATAGACTCCACCTCGGTCCCTCCTATCAGATCAACTAAGTAGTTGCTTCCGATAAGTCTTGTTTAGTTTTCCAGCACATATAGCACCTTTTCGGATACGCCTTTGAATATGCTGTCAACATAACTTGGCTCATACCCTCATTACCGGGCTTTCCCCAAATACAGTTCATCGGGCGTACTGCCCTACACGTTGGCAACCAGTTTTACTGCCGTACCAGTTCCTATCACCAGCATCATACCGTTTTGCAGAATCTCGTGATCAATTCTGATCCCAACAACTGCGTTGGCACCTAGCTGCTGAGCCCTAGACGTCATCTCAGATATACATAGTTCTCTTGCTTCAATCAACTTCTCTTCGTAAGCTGCTGTCCTCGACCCAAAGAAATCCGCTAATCCAGCCATAAAGTCTCTCACAAAATCTGTACCCAGGGCCACTTCGCCGGCTACGATCCCCAAGTACTGGCTTACACGGTAACCGTCAACAGAAGGCGTAGTTGTCGCGATCATCAAATGCTCCTCCTCAGTAGGATTTCAGCAAACACGCAAACACCCCAGTCACCGGCCGGGGTGCTGCACAATTCTACTCAGTTCTCCGTCGTTCTCGAAATACCTGCTCCCTCTCGTACTACTCTTCCTGATCGTTTTTCTACTCTTTCTGCTTAGATGACGCGTCAAGCATGTGCAGAAGTTCAATGGGAATAGGAAACACTATCGTAGAATTCTGCTCGGTGGCTATCTCAGACAGAGTCTGCAAGAACCTAAGCTGTACCGATATGGGCTGGTATGCCATAACCTGCGCTGCCTCAGCCAGTTTCTGCGATGCCTGAAGTTCACCTTCAGAGGCAATAATCTTGGCGCGTCTCTCCCTCTCAGCCTCAGCCTGCCGTGCCATAGCGCGCTTCATGGCATCAGGTAGTTCGATAGATTTCACTTCAACCATGGTTACTTTGATTCCCCATGGATCAGTTGCATCATCCAGCAGCTCCCTGAGAACCTGGTTAAGCTCGGCTCTTTTGCTCAGGAGCTCATCCAGTTCGTGCTGGCCAAGAATGGACCTGAGAGTAGTCTGCCCCAGCAAGCTGGTGCTTTCAACATAGTTGGCCACCTTGGTCACAGCAAGAATCGGATCGAACACGTTGAAGTACACTACTGCGTCTACAACAACCGGAATGTTATCTTTTGTGATAACCTCCTGCTTGGGAACGTCAATTGTAAAGGTTCTTACATCAACAATCCGTACCTGGTCTATTCCAAATGGCATTATTACAGTGACGCCAGGCTCCAAGAGGCTGCGTATTCTACCTAATCTAAAAGCCACACCCCTGGCATACTCACGTACAATCCTGTAGGAGGTCAGCATGATGATAAGCAGAAACAAGGAGCCAAACAGGCCCACTACAGGAAACAAAGCTGCCAGCACAAATACAAAGGCCCCTAGCCCTCCGTGAAACAGTGCAACTGGATTGTCCTTTCTCGAAATAGCCAGGGCCAGAGTAATAACCCAAACAACCCCGGCGATCAACGTAGGGACAAGTGTTACCATTCTGGGCAAAGTCATTGCCCTTATCCCCCTTTCGCGGCTGTATCAGCCATGTCCTCACCTTATAAACCTTTCTCCCGCAATGCCTTTACTATCCGTAGCCCAAAAACGTTCCTTGTGTTCCTGGATCATACATCAGACACCGTCGCTGATATGATCTCATCCATTTGCACCGCCCGCCTTCGTGGCACTCGCTACCGTCCTTCACTCGCCCCCTACCGGCCTTTACCGGGCTTCACTCCAGTATAATCCTATGCATTTGTGCCGCCAGAAACCCATTTACTCATCTAGCTGGGCCTGCTGAACCGGGTGCACTTTCTTCCCTTTACGCGACAGCATGACTGCCGCTGACACTGCTGCGGCCAGGATAATCCCTGCTGCTAATACAGGCGTGTTTGATTTTGGCAGGGGCAAGGTTATCTCCGCTTGGTAGTAATCCTTGCTTCTTCCCATGAATGTGAAGGCATAAGTCCCAGGTTCACTGTCTGTCTTTACCCAAAGCAGATCCGAACCCTCACCTGAACGCCTGGAACCAACAGGCGTTGTCTTTCTGCCTTCAAAGGAGACAACTATGCTCCTGATATTCAAAGTACTTACATCAACAGCCTCATCTTCCACCTGCAGTTTGAACGCCTGGTAACCATCTTTCGGTTTTCCTAGTGGAATCAGTTGGCCCGAAAGAGGTGCCGGCCGGTAAATCTCTTCGGCCTCATTCTTATCCTCGAAAATTATATACGCCGCTCTCTTAACCCAGGCATCAAAGAACTCATCTGCACGATACTCCCGCCTTACATCATCCTCATTGGCCGCGGCAGGATCGTTTACAATGACGTACTCAACCCCATCTTTCCAGGTAAAGCCCCGAACCAAAACCAGGTGCCCATCTGTATGGTTAATTGGAACGCCTTCAACCGGAGGCAGAGGGCTCGGGAAACCAGGTTTTCTGTATTTCACACTCACTACAACCGGCCTGTGTGCCGCAATTTGCTGTTTTACTGCATACCAGGGATCAGCTCCCTCTTCAGGGACAATGTAATCCACATACCCTGTTAGCCCATAACTAGCGGCACTGGCCAGGTTGAAGGACCAGTTTCCAAAAATGCCAGCCTCGTAGTCCCGTGCATTCCATGCCGACTCTTCAGGCGAGATATCAATTCCATAGTAGCCCAATACCATTGCTACACAAGTTGGACTGCATATGCTTCCTGAGATTTGAGAATCGCGAGTGTACTGGGAGTAGGTTGGTACATCAAGGTCTATGTCCAAGTTAGCAAGATCAGGTGCGCCGTCTGGGTAGGACTTGGAAATGGCCTGGCCCGGCAAGGTGTTCTTGATGGTGCAAGCTACCTGCCTAACCTTTGGCAAACTGCCATTTCCGGTGCTTGAGCCCCCGCCGGAATGCAAGATCAACCGGTATTGAAAAGCATTAGCCGTTTCTCCGTCTTTGCCTTTCACGATCAGCTCGTCTATGGATATTCTGGCCACGTCATCTTCAGTATCGCCTGCAGCTGAACCTGGTAAATTAATCCTGCCCTTTTCATTGAACGCGGCTGAACTCCACTTTCCCCAGGATAGCCATTTTGACCACCTACCCAAGACATGAACCCTTCCCTGAATCTCTACATATGTAGAACCCGGTGTATCAGCGTTCCAGGATAGCACCATATACTCAAAAGGTTCAGTCTCAACTGTAGGAGAAGTATAAGTGCCTGATTGAAGGCCTTCGCATAGAATCACTGCCCCGTGCCCGCTTAAAGTGATCTCAGTTCCATCAGTTTCACCTTTTTCAAAATCCTCAACAGTAGTGAATATGAAAAGGTTCTTCTGAGAAGACTCGAGGAAATCGCTGATCCCTGGCTCTGGCTGAGCACATACGGTACTGGGCCCAAGCAGTGCCAGAGCAAGTTGCAGCAAGATTATGGCGGCACATGCCAGGCTAATACGTGATGCAATCGCATTTTTCATTGCAGATGCTCCCTTCCCACAATGGTGATGAGGTTCCGAGAATTGATAGTTTTCGACCTGCAACCTGTAGAAACACTGTACCGTTGGTATTCGGCTTCAACCTGAAGAACTGCTGTCAGATAGAACTCTAAGAACCGTAGAGAGCCTCAACAAACCAGACAGCTACTGCCGAGAAACAGAGTTGGCCAAAAACTCAATGAGCCTTTCCATGGTTTCGGGACTAATCGCATGCTCCATGAGGCATGCATCTCTTTCAGCAGTCTCTTGGCTGACTCCAAGAATTTCGGCAAGAAAAGTACGGAGCACCCTGTGACGTCTTCTGATCTTCATTGCGTAGTCACGTCCCTCAGAGGTTAGAAAGACCTTGCCGTAACGCTCTTGTGTAGCAAAACCTTTTTCCTTAAGGGTATTCACGGCGGCAGTAACGCTCGGCTTGGCAATATTAAGTTTCTCGGCAATGTCAGTTACTCTAACAGCTTCATCTTTCTCAGACAGCAACAGTATCGTTTCTAGGTAATCCTCAATAGACGAAGATAAATCAGAACTCATTTGAAAACCGGCTCCTTTGCTAACTCTAGTCTTCAAAGACCCTGGGTGAAGAATTCAGATTCGACACCTTTATCCATAACGCGGCCATAATTACTGATCTCAGTATTACGTTGCCCAGCCTCTAAAATATTCTAAATGTATCTGGCAATTCCCTGCCTTGCGGCAACGACATCGGTACGTTTTCCAAGTTTCCTCTTTCCTTAACGCCCACATTATCACCCGCATGGTATATAATAGTGTTAGATATAACTAACATTCCTATATCTGTCATATATCTTGGGGAAACGAGGTTGAAGTCCCATGGCCATGCGCAAAAAGATTGTGGGTAACGCTGGGATTGGAGGAGAACGTCCACGCCATTCTACCTCACCGGGAATCCATTCCGATGATTTCACAGTTGCACTTGTGGGCCAGCCTAATGTAGGAAAAAGCGTTATAATGAACCTCCTTACAGGAGCTGGAGCAGTAGTATCAGATTACTCGGGAACCACAGTAGAGATCACACAGGGGCATTTCCTATATGGAACACGTAAGATAAGGGTCATCGATACACCGGGAACATATAGTCTGCACTCAGATACAGAAGAGCAGAAAGTCACGCAAAGGGTCTTGCTTGAAGGAAACATAGATCTTATTGTAAATGTTGCAGATGCAAGGAACCTCTCGCGCAACCTTTACTTGACCATGCAGCTTATGGACCTGGGTATTCCCATGGTTT
Source organism: Bacillota bacterium (assembly GCA_040766745.1). Lineage (GTDB taxonomy): Bacteria > Bacillota > Sulfobacillia > Fermentithermobacillales > Fermentithermobacillaceae > JAXGPX01. The sequence goes on along the minus strand of JAXGPX010000004.1, from coordinate 124,355 downwards.
TGGTTCTGAACCAGATGGATATGGCTGGGGAATCAGGAATGCAAATTAACACGAAACTCCTTTCTGAGGTTCTTCAATTTTCTGTAATTCCGATGATAGCATCTAAGGGTGAGGGTCTGGACAGACTCACAAAAGCCATAGCCGACTGCAGCGTATCTTGCTCCGGCGAATTCAACGCGGAAAGCGGCCCAACCGTTATTCCTGGAATCGAAAACAGAATCACCCCATTGGTTTTCTCAGATCCTGTAGAAGAAGTAATAGAAATGCTGCAGGGGCATATCGAAGAGCTGATCCCAGAAGAGGATGGAAAACACAGGTTGCACCCTTCCAGGGCTCTTGCTATCCACCTTATGGAACATGATTCGCTGGATGAAGATCTTTTTGTAACCTATCCCGAGCTTTCTGATCTTGTGGAACAGCTACAGATAAGTGCTGCAGACGGCAATGTGCAGTGCCACGGGTGTCTCAGAGGATGCAGATTTTGTCCCGCAAGAGATGAGTCCCACCCTAATCTTCCTACGTGCCTTGAAAGAACTCAAAGGGCCCAGGAAATTGCACTTACGGTTACGAAACGTACCCTTCGCGATTCCGTTTCTCTTAGAGGCCGTATCGAAAGGTTTCTGGACCAACCATCAACTGGCATCCCGGCTCTAGGCTTGATCGCCTATCTATCGCTCAAACTGATTCTTGTCATTCTTGATTTTGCAGAAAGCTTCGTCCCCTGGGCTTTTGAGCCCGTAGTTAGCTTCATCGAGTCTATTGCGGGCTCTTTTCCCAATGGCAGCCTTGCTGAAACAATATTCTCTGCCATTCCTGAAGGTATACTGCTGCCTTTTGAGGTGGTAATGCCAACAATGCTCTCGATTTACTTCATCATGGCTCTGCTTGAAGACTCAGGGCTGATGCCAAGGATTGCCATAATGATGGACCGGGCCATGTCGCTCCTCAAACTTCCGGGGCAGTCAATCATACCTATTGTACTGGGCTTTGGTTGCAGGGCACCGGGAGTGCTTGCTACAAGGGCTCTGCCCGGCAGATCATCCCGTCTTATCGTGACTGCCCTTCTGGCCATTCCCATACCTTGCGCAGCCACTTTGGGCATTATTGCCGGCGTGGGAAAATCCTTCGGTGCTGATTTGAAGATAGTATACGGGTCAATTACACTAGTCTTCGTCCTGCTCTCCCGTGTTCTCGCACATTTCCTGAAATCCAATCAGGAGTTAATACTTGAAGTCCCTCCGGTGCAAATTCCATCTGCCAAGAGAGTAGGAGCCAAAGTCTGGATGCGCTTTCAAGGATTTTTCAAAGAAGTACTGCCAGTTCTCATGATAACCGGGATCGGAGTTAAGATACTGCTAAATACAGAAATGTTGTCCGGACTGGCCAGGCTCGATCCCATTAGTGTCAAACTCTTTGGCGTTACAGGGCAATCGCTTGCAGCAGTGGCAGTAACAGTTGTCCAGCGGTATGCAGCACCAATGGCATTGCTTAACTTGCCATTAGGGCCACGGGAAGCCACTATTGCCGCATCGATGATATCCCTTTCTATGCCCTGCCTTCCCATGTCATTTCTAATAAACAGAGAATTCGGCTGGAAAACTCTGGCCGCAATATTCTCTATAGCCATGGCGATTTCTCTTGGTTCGGGGATAGTACTCAATCTCATACTGCCGGCCTTTTGAGCCATAGCAGGTACTAATTCAGGAACTGACACCCGGAAATCGTTACAGGTTTGCGTGAAGAAAGGAGAATTGGGGCATGACACTTATCGGCACAAAGCCAGGAGATGAAGTAGTGATCGAATCGGCACAGGTAGGCAAAGCCGCCCAAAGGCGGTTATGGGATCTAGGTCTTATTCCAGGAACAAGAATAACGGCCATGTCCTGTCACCCTTTTAGAGGCCCGATTCTTGTAAGAGTAGGCGAATCTACAGTAGCTGTAGGCCGTGGGCTTGCCGAAAAAATTTATATACGCAAATATACCGACAATGAGGCCTGGGATTATTGACATATACCAAAACTCCTATACAATCAGTTATGGGTATATATTCATAACCCATGGTTCACACTATAATCTGAACTAGCCAGACGCTAAGAATCGATTACAGTCGCGGTCTGGTTAGGAATCGGTGAACCTAAAATCTCATCTTAGGAGGTATACGCCAGATGAAAATCGCTGTTTGCTCTCAGGGAGACACTCTTGATTCTATGGCCGATGCCAGATTTGGCAGGTGCGCCTACTTCGTGATCATAGATCCGGGAACGAAGCACCATGAAGTAATCAAGAATCCTTCTCTTTCGGCAGGCCATGGAGCCGGAGTAAGCACGGCTCAGGTTTTGTCAGACAAAGGTGTCACTGCAGTGTGCACACAGAATATTGGCCCTCATGCCCATTCAGCGCTTAAGGCCGCTGATATCACAGTCTTTTCAATTGTCGGAGACAAAACTGTAAAAGAGATCATTGACGAATATGAAAAAGGAATGCTGGAGGAACAGACAGGCGCTAACGTTACCGGGCAACACCAGGCCTAGATTCGGCTTGTGACTTGCCGTCAGTAGAGTTTCGGCGGTTTTCGTAGGTGTAAATCCAGACGGAAGGAGGGAAAGAGAATGCCACGAGGAGATAGAACAGGCCCTCGAGGATTCGGGCCTATGACAGGAAGAGGATTCGGCTATTGCGCAGGGTATGATGCTCCCGGCGCTCTGCAAGCAGGCCCAGGTTTCGGCCCAGGAATTGCCTGGCGCGGCTCAGCCAAGAGGTACAACAGGCTTGGGAGAGGGCCGGGATGGTTTGGCCTTTTTCATGGCCATGGGCAGTTTGGATTCGGGCGCAGGCTCGGAAGAGGATACTATCAAGGGTATTACGACACCGAAGCACCATCGCCTAGGCCACTTGATGAAGAGACTGCCCTTGAAGCCGAATCAAGCCTGCTCAAGAACGAAGTACACCTAATCAACGAACGTCTAAAGCAGATTACGGCCCGTATTGACGAGATTAGAAGGACAATGGACAAGAACGCCGGTACCGAGGTTAATGAATAATGCAATTGACGCGAGTCCCCTGTTTTTGACAGCGAGGGGTTTCGATTGGCAGTTCGACTGACAATAGGTTGCCGTTCATCCCCCTCGCTGGGGTCTAGACATCGCATAGATTAGTTTTTCAGCTTCAACACCGGCAAGTGGAGGCCCTGTGATGATAATATCAATTGCAAGCGGAAAAGGTGGAACAGGTAAGACTACTGTTGCGGCAAATCTAGCCTTTACTGCATGGGCACAGCAGGCCCAAATAAGGCACTGTCAATCAAAAAGCAACGTGCAGGAACGCAAGACTAATAGCGGCCACACGGGCAAAGACTCCTATTCCCACACGTGGAATCAAGTCCAGCTTCTCGATTGCGACGTTGAAGAACCCAACTGCCATATTTTCCTGCACCCGAGTTTTCAACATAAAGCACCTGTTACCATACCGGTCCCCACGATAAACGAAACCCTGTGCACTTTGTGCGGTGAATGCGGAAAGATATGCGCGTTTCATAGCATAATGGCAGGAAAGAAAAGAGTCATTGTCTTGCCCGAATTGTGTCATGGCTGCGGAGCGTGCTCCAAACTTTGCCGGGAAACAGCCATAAAGGAAATACCACGGGAAGTGGGATGTACCGAATCCGGTACAGTCACTACGAAGAACCTGTTTGGGGCCTTCAGAGAAAACGAATCAGCTGGTTGCGGCGTACCAACAGAAACATCTTTCAAGTTTGCCCACGGCCTTCTCAATCCTGGTGAAGTACTGGCCCCTCCGGTCATAGCCAAAGTAAAATCCTTAGCGGTTTCCGAACCCGGTAATCTTGTGATAATCGATACTCCGCCGGGAACTTCATGCAATATGGTTGAGTCGGTCAAAGGTACAGATTTCTGTGTGCTGGTTACAGAACCAACTCCCTTCGGACTTCATGACCTCAAACTCGCAGTAGAAATCACGCACAAACTTGGTATTCCGTCTGGAGTGGTAATAAACAGGTCCGGCTTGGGAGATTCACAGGTAGAGGATTTCTGCAAATCTCAGGGCATCCCCATATTGATGAGGATCCCCCTTGACCGCACCATAGCGGAACTATATGCCCAAGGCAGGCTAATTGCGAGTCTTCCGGAATACAGAGAGAAATTTGCAGTCCTTCTCTCAAACATTCTCGAATTGGACCGAGCCTCAACCGAAGTGGCGCCATGTCCGCCTAGCCCCGAATCAATCGTACCTGGGTCATCGCTACCGGTGCCGCCTGCAACAGGATCACTCACGTCAGACGCAACCGGTGAGTTTACAACTGCTAGTAAAGTAACCAAGAAGGCCGACGGCCAAGATAATCTCGCACCCAGAGTCTCAGCAGAGACTCAAGTAAAGGAACTTGTGATAATTAGCGGCAAGGGCGGAACCGGCAAAACGTCAGTGGCAGGTGGTTTTGCAGATTTGGCAGACAACAGTGTGCTTTGCGATTGCGATGTAGATGCTGCCAATCTCGGGCTACTGCTCCAACCCAATGTCATAGAGAAACATGAATTTCGGATGTCCAACAAGGCCCGTATAGATGCGTCGAAGTGCAAATCTTGCAGCCTTTGTGAGCAAAACTGCAGATTCGGAGCAATCAGCAATTTCCAGGTAGACGAGATGTCATGCGAAGGCTGCGGCCTTTGCTTCCGAATATGCCCATCGGAAGCCATAACCATGCATCAAACCTTATCAGGCTGCTGGTATGTTGCCGAGACTCGTCGCGGGCCTCTGGTTCACGCACGCCTTGAACCCGGAGAAGAAAATTCAGGCAAACTAGTCTCAGCAGTAAGGCAAAGGGCAAGAGATATTGCCAATAGCCAGGCAAAACACCTGTTGATTACCGATGGGCCACCGGGAATCGGATGTCCTGTAATAGCATCTCTTTCAGGGGCTGACCTTGCCCTGGTCGTTACAGAACCTACGCTCTCGGGCATCCATGACATGGAGAGAATAATCCAGGTATGCAAACACTTCAGCGTACCTGCAGTCGTATGCATAAACAAGTGGGACATTGACCCTGCAAACACAAAACACATTCAGGAACGCTGCAACGAAATCAAATGCCCGGTGATAGGCCTGATACCCTATGACAGCCTGGTGCCAAAAGCCATGGCAGACGGAGTCGCCGTCACATCGTACGACTGCCTTGCAGGGCACTCTATAAGAGAGTTATGGAACAGCGTTCAGGAAAGACTGGCCGGAGAGTAGAAGGGTAAGTGTCTTTATAAAGTACCTGGGGCCAATAAATGTTGACTGCTTTAGTTCGGACGATTACGATGTTATTGATATATACCAATAACTCTGGAACTGACAGTTATCCTTAGATCGCCAGAGCTCACTAGGAGGTGTGCACCGGTGCCCAGACCGACCAAACCCCGATGGGTAGAGTTCATTCCCAACGTGACCTATTTTAAGCCGGCTGGAGTGCCCATGGCAGGGCTGGAAGAAGTAACCCTTGGCGTAGATGAAGCCGAAGCCATACGCCTGAAAGATTATATAGGCCTCGAGCAGGAAGAGTGCGCCATTAGGATGAACCTGGCCCAAAGCACATTCCAAAGAATCCTTACTGAAGCAAGAACCAAAGTGGCTCACGCACTGGTTGACGGTAAAGCGCTCCGTATTGAAGGTGGCAACTACCTGGTCTCTCCCCTCACCTTCGAGTGCCGCGACTGCAGACACGAATGGGCTAACAGCGAAGACGCTCCAAAGGAACCGGTTTGCCCAAAATGCGGCGGCACCCATTTGGAATCGTTTCGAAAAGTGCCTATTGGGCAGTCCGGAGATGGGTACTCTTCAGGGCGCCCTCGGGGCAGAAGGCAAGGACGGCATGGCAAGGGCCGCGGGAGGCCCAATTAGACAGCGCCAGGTAGATGCCGTGTGTAGGGCCCCATCAAACTTATTTTGTAAAACAGGAGATGACCTTTGTGACAGAAACCCTTGATAAAACCGCACCCCAGGAAACCAAGGCCGCACCTGGTATTGGCAAACTGGAACAACCCAAAAACAGCAACATCCATAAAGTCATAGCCGTCATGAGTGGAAAAGGCGGAGTCGGTAAATCGTCGGTTGCAGCATTGTTAGCGTCAGAACTGGCAAGAAGGAATTTCGCAGTTGGTCTCCTTGATGCAGATATCACAGGCCCCAGCATCCCCAAACTTTTCGGAGTAAAGGGAAGCCCGGTAACAGTAGAATCTCAGGTATTGCCTGAAACCAGCAAGTCTTCCATCCGAATCATGTCCCTGAATTTGCTTTTGGAACACGAAGATGACCCGGTGATTTGGCGTGGGCCCCTCATTGCAGGAGCAGTGCAGCAATTCTGGACAGATGTACTTTGGGGAGACATTGACTATATGGTCGTCGATCTGCCTCCAGGAACAGGCGATGTCCCCCTCACCGTTTTTCAGTCTCTCCCCATAGACGGAGTAGTCATTGTCTCGACTCCTCAAGAGCTTTCAGAGATGGTAGTCAAAAAGGCCGTGAACATGGTTCGAATGATGAACATTCCTATTATTGGGCTGATTGAAAATATGGGGTGGGTAGAGTGCCCGAAGTGCAGTGAGAAAATCGAACCATTTGGGCCCAGTAGAGCTGAGGCAATTGCCCAATCAATGGACATTGGCCTCCTTGGTTCGTTGCCCCTTGACCCTGAAGTAAGCGCCCTAGGCGATAAGGGCCTAATTGAGAATTACCGCTCAAGTGTAGTTAAAGCAATTGCAGACAAAGTTTTGGCGGAACTTTAGTTACCGGCGCAGACAGATTTGTAAGGACAAACGTTGAAAGGCAGGTATTGATATGAAAGTAGCAATTGCATCAGACGGCAACAAAGTATCCCTTCATTTTGGCAAGTGCCCTGAGTACCGTGTGTTTTACGTAGAAGAAGGCAAGATAGCAAAGCAGGAAACCCTCAAAAACCCAGGCCACGAACCTGGCGTGCTCCCTAAGTTTCTTGCTGATCACAGCGTTGATTGCATTATCGCAGGAGGCATGGGCCCAAGAGCAGAAAACTTGTTCAACAGTTACAATGTAAAGGTTGTGAAGGGAGCTTTGGGCAACGTTGATGATGTAATAAACTCTTACCTTAACGGTACTCTTGTGACAGGTGAAAGTTCCTGTGAACACGGTAAGTAAAGCCCAACAGTTTCAATCCCAGCCTGACTAGAGCATGGTTCGGGCCGCGTCTCAACATGCAAGAGTTTTCCCGGGCAACCGGCCAAGGTGGCAGGTTCAGTCTGCCACCTTTTTCGTCTCTTCCCTACAGCAAAATGATGACCAATCAGGACAACCGTCTTGAAAATGTGGGACGGTCCTAATTTCTCAATTTCTCATCCCATAATCGTACCCTGTTGTTGACTCTATAAATGCTATAAGGTCCACACTAAGAGTGAGCATTCGGATATTTTTGAAAGGAGAGATGCCAAGTGAAGGAGAAAATCAGAGTCATTCAGTACGGCTGCGGCAAGATGGGGAAAGTCTTCCTCCGCTACCTGTACGAAAAGGGAGCCGACATTGTTGGAGCCATAGACCTAAATCCGGCACTGACAGGCAAGGATGTAGGCGAAGTTGCCGAACTGGGGTTCAACCTGAATGTACCTGTACGCTCCGACGCCGAGAATGTTTTCAGGGAATGTGACGCCGACGTTTGTGTAATTGCCACCAAGAGCCTTATGGCTGACGTATATGACGCCTTCGAGTTAGCCGCCAGTCACGGAGTAAACGCCATAAGCACCTGTGAAGAAGCCCTATACCCCTGGAATACATCTCCGACACTTACCAATAAGCTCGACAAGCTGGCAAAAGAAAACAACTGCACCCTTGCAGGTTCAGGGTACCAGGATGTTTTCTGGGGCAACCTCATAACCTCTCTTGCCGGCGCCACTCACAACATAACCAAAATCCAGGGCTCGTCCAGTTACAACGTCGAGGACTATGGAATTGCACTTGCGCAAGTCCACGGAGCAGGCCTCAGCCCTGAGGAATTCGAGGAGAAAATCGCCAAAAACGACAGCTTGCCTTCGTATATGTGGAACGCCAATCAGTGGCTGTGCTCCCAGTTTGGCTGGAGCATAAAATCAATGGAGCAAAAACTGGTTCCGCTCTTCCACGATAAAGACATCCACTCCTCCACTCTGAATATGACAATTAAGGCAGGAAACGCCCTTGGAATGTCGGCAGTTGTCACAACTGTGACCAATCAAGGCCCGATCCTGGTAACCCAGTGCATAGGCAAGGTCTATCCTGAAGGCGAAGTAGATACCAACCTCTGGTCCATATACGGCGAACCTAACACAACCGTAAAAATCGAACAGCCTGCAACTGTCGAGCTAACCTGTGCAACAATCGTAAACCGGATTCCTCAGTTGATCATGTCTCCGGCAGGCTTCTACACCACTGAGAAAATGCCGCCTGCCAGATACCTTGCTTACCCTATGAACCACTACGTTGAAGAACTATTCTAACCCAGGTAGATAATAAGTCTTGACATTGAACCAGCCATAATTGAAAAGAGGCGCGTCCTCACACCGGGCGCGCCTTAGCTACTCTTGATCGCAATCCACCAAGACTACCCAAAACTAAGGGCACGGTTCGACGGTTTGCGCGTTCCATTTTTGATACCTTCACTAAACAGTCAGCCCTTTGACCAGCATTGTTGCAAAAGAACCCGGGGGCAATGCGAGGTTCATCTCTAGTTTCCGGTATCCGGGATAGAGATCGTCTTCTTCCAAATCAGCAATCTCGAAATTCTCAGGAACGATTATTGCAGGCCTGTAGAATGACTTGAAAAATACTTTGCGGACATCCCTTTGATTGAACATGGCCAAAGCAACTTGACGTTTCTCGAGGATATCATAGATTTCATCTATTATCCACTGCTCTGCAGGCAAGATCTTGCTAGACACTGTAGGGATGAGCGTCCGCTTGAGTTCATCGAATTTCTCTTCCTGCAAAACCCGGTAAAAGCAATACTCTGCTACTTTGCCGCTGACTGTTGTGAGGCTTTCACAGCAGCCGGCAAACCTCTGTAATACCATTGAAAGTGTGCTGTTCCAGATATGACTCTGGTAGGCTGCAACATACATAGACAGTTCTTCACGGGGGATCTGGGCAACGGCACGAACAAGATTGCTTTTTGAACTGCCATTCTCGAGAATTTCTATGATCTTCTTCTCAGTGTCGCTGACACACAAAGGTTTGATATCTGCCCAGTTGCCCCAAAGTCCCTCAATCTTCAGCTTGCAGGCTATGTCCGCCCTTGATCGGTTTGAGCTTGTACCTGCCCATGTCATATACAGTTTGAGACAGCCATTATACTGCCTTTTCAGTAATCTTTCAGCGAAAAACACCGGTGAGTACTGCACCGTCGCTGAGGTGTCCTGATCATCTCCTGCTCCGGTTGGCCCTGTGACTACACTTCCAAATCGCTGGTCATCAAAGTAGTTGGGGAAACCCCACATTGAAACCTCTCTGGCCCTTTGAAGAATACCGTTTTCCTCGCCAGGGGCGATCTGCCTTAACACAAGTTCGAAATGATTTCCTGCAAGATTGCGGGTGGAAACAAAATCCCTGGAATAACCCAAAAGCTCGAGTTCAATATTGGGAAATCTACGGGTAATGCCGGTATCAAGGGGGCCATATTTCACCGGGACCGAGATATGCTGGTAGGTTACTGCATACCGGTCCTTACGCCCACAGTATCCAATTTGAGCCATTGGAATGCGGTTCTCCTTCGCTATCAAGCGCAGCGCGTCCAATGTATTCCATGCCCGTTTTTTCAACAGATAGATCATGTACCAGCAGCTGGCAGGGCCTATGTCATCGCTACTGCCTGCGACTATGTCAACTTGTTCTCTAACCACGAAATCTTCCGGGCGAACCTTAATTTTCACGAAACCCCACCTACCATCAGCCTACTACTGTAACAGTTCCCCCAGGACCCTAGCTACTATCGAACGAGCCAGCACAACAGGCACTCCCAATATCTCTTTGACGGCCTTCTTGACTGCGTCAGTATACCCAATGCAGTCAAGCACCGCTATCTGCACACCGGCAACCCTGAGCTTTTCGGCAGCCTCAATAATTGCATCCATTGAACCGTACGGCGATGCCGGTTCCACAACCAGGTCCCCGGTTACCCTGGACCACCTGGTTTTGGCATGCTCAACCTGGTCTATGTCGGGAATGAACACTCCCAGTTTGTGCCCTTCTGCCACTGCCTTTACAGTGCCAAACAGGACTTTCTGAGGTTCTACCAGCAATTTGCTGGATCTAAATCCAGGGAATTCGCCTGTGCATACCAAAGCGATCACCTGCACCCCTTGACGGGTCAAACTGTCAATCTTCTCCTGCATTCTAGGCAGGATATGTTTTTCGGCTATCTTTACCTGAGTTCCGTCACTCATACGCGTAATCAGCACATAATCGCCTTTGTCAGGGTATAGCGTGTGTACCTCATCAAGGGTTAGCCCGTCCAGGGCTCCCGCCTCAATTATCTCTACATCACTTCCCAGATGAGGCCTCATTTCCGGAATTAGGTCAGCTCGAGGTGACTGCCCAATGGTCACAGTCCCCAGAACCTTCTTACTTTGCTTCATTCAATCTTCACCTCTGATTAGTCACAAGATTCTAGATTCCTGCCCTAGGCCCCTGGCAATTGGCCCTTGGTCTGAAGGTGATTCATAGGCCCGTATAACCGGACCAGCCTGTTGAACTCCTCTTGGTCAAAAAACGAGCATTTACCACTTCCAAAACCCTTTGCCACCTCAATAACGAACCGTACAACCTGCTCAATATCTACAGCATGGCTTGCACCTGTGGCACATCCTGGAACAGGAGTTTCTGTGGTAATGGCTATCCCAACACAAGGTGCCGAAGTAGCTGTAGCAGGTTGAAGAATGCTGTTCAGGTGGTAAACGCCGTTTCCGTATGGTGTAATATCCTGGGTTGATATTGGAAAGGTCACAGGGAGCCTACCTGTGGTAATGCTCATAGTATCAAGCAAAGAATCGGAAATTCGCAATATGTAACCTTCTTTGACGGTAGGAGAAATCGCAAAGCCCTTGTGATTAATAACCCTGTTGCCTTTGGTTGTATCAATCGACAATATAGCATCCATTTCCTGATCTACTTCATGCTTGTTCATAATATCCATGCTTACAGGCGAACCCATAAAAGGCACCGGGTCGTGGGGCTGGGTTGGAGCATTGGGGCAAACATGAGTTGTTATTATTACATCCCCGGGCAACAAATCACCTTTCTGCGCCATGCTGCCCAATTTTATGGCTACAGCTATTGCTGCAACTGCTCCATCACCATCTGACACCAGGCCAATCATCTCAGGCCGCGCCCCAATTCCTCCGAGCCGGCCAATTACACCCAGCGTGGGCGCATTTCCGCCATTCTTCTTTCCGCAAGATCCGGGAATGACAGCCTTAATGAAATCAGTCCGGCCCTTGTCCCCATGTATTATTGAAGGTTCAACATTCTTCACCCCAAAAGAATCTAAGACCTGGGCCACTTGCTTTCCATCAACGTTGGCACTGTCTAGAACCGAGAGAGCCTCCAAAGTCGCTCGAAAACTCATTCAGGATGTACCTCCTTAGAGTTCAATACTAACGTTCAGCCTGACCCCGGTATCTGCATCTATACCGGAATCAATTTATATCTTACCATGTCAAGTATGTGCAATTGTGACAGGCGTCAGAAATTCAGAGCCAAGAATAGGCGGGCTGCAATCAGCCCGCCTCTGAATCCTGTACAAGGTAGTGAGGTTAGTAAACGTACCTAACACAACTACCGCTTGAATACGACTTTGCCATCGACAATGATCAACCACGGCTTTGCTGCAATTTCAAAAGGACACCCGTCGAAGATGGCAATGTCCCCATCTTTGCCCGGCTCAAGGCTTCCAACCCTGTCCGCTATGCCAATAATCTCAGCAGGGTTGATGGTAATAGCCTTCAAAGCCTCGACAGGATCCATACCAGACTCTACTGCCATTCCGGCCATCAAGGGAAGTGATTCCAGAGGAAGCACCGGAGAATCAGTTACAATAGCCACCTTAATTCCAGCCCGGGCCAAGATTCCAGGTGTCTCAAACGTGGTGTTTCTAAGCTCGTACTTGCTCTTGTGTCCGTATGATGGGCCAACAATGGCAGGTACTCCGGCTTTGACAATGTGATCCACAATCAGATGGCCTTCAGTGCAGTGGTCCAGTGTAATCTTGAGCCCGAATTCATCTGCAATGCGCAGCGCCGTCAGGATGTCATCTGCACGGTGAGCATGAGCCTTAAGAGGAATTTCACGCTTGATCACCGGAATCAGTGCTTCCATCTTGATGTCGAAGGCCGGGAGTTTCGAGAAATCGTCGCCGGCTTTCTCAACCTGCTCCAGATACCTCTTGGCTTTGAACAAAGTCTCCCGCAGAAGTGCTGCAGTTGCCATTCTTGTAGAGGGCATCCTGTTCTTTGAATTATATACCCTCTTTGGATTCTCACCGAAAGCAATCTTCATTGCCATAGGGTTCTTGATGACCATGTCATCGACCCTATCACCGTAGGTTTTGATGGCCATGAACGTGCCGCCAATAACGTTTGCGCTGCCAGGGCCTGTTGCGCACGAAGTTACTCCGCCTTTACAGGCTTCTTTGACAGTTTCGTCTGACGGATAAAAACCGTCAATGGCCCGCATGTGAGGGGTAATGGGATCAGTCATCTCATTACCGTCATCACCTTCAAAACCGATTGCGCTCTCCCACATTCCAAGGTGGCAGTGGGCATCGATAAAACCCGGAAACGCCTGTTTCCCTTCGCCGTCAAAAACCTCAGCATCTTTGGGAATATCCAGATGCTCGCCGATACCGTGAATCTTGCCATTCTCTAAAAGAATAGTACCCTTTTCAATTACAGGCCCTGTGACAGGGTAGATCTTTACATTCTTAATTGCTATCACTATGTCGCCCTCCCTTAGCTGGCTCTCCAACTGTTGACTCTCTAACCACTCAACTCGAAACTGCATGAGTGCAGAATGATTCTTCGACCGAATTTGGCCAATTTCCTTCAGGCATTTAATCAGTTCGCTTATCCTATCTATCAAAGAACATTACCTGGCCGGCCGCTGGTTTTCTGCGTAACCATCAACCTAAATCACCGGTGCTCTAGGTCCCAGGCGCACTCAGTTCGTGGCCTTTTCCGGGAAATGCAGCTTGGCGTCTGGTTCATCTGTACCCAGGCCGGCTTCGATTCTTACTTCGACTCCCAGAGGCAATACAGCGTTATACTTCCCATGGCCTGCCGGAATATTGGCTATGCAAGGCTTGCCGGTCCCGGCAAAATACTGCTCAAGTACCTCTGCCACAGTAAACGATGGCCTGGCAGAATCCGGGTCTCCCTCGCAGTCAGTAAAATCGCCAAGGCAGAAACCGGCTGCATCGTTCAACTTGCCCGAGAGTTTGAGCTGGCATAACATACGGTCTACCCGGTAAGGCCTCTCTCCTACTTCCTCCAGGAACAGAATCTTCCCACTGGTATCAATTTCCCATGGTGTACCTATGGTCGACGCAACCAGTGACAGATTACCGCCGATCAGGCATCCGCTGGCTTGGCCTTTTTCCAAAACAGTAAGCTTTCTGGTGCTCAAAGTGGGCGAATCAAGATTGTGCGAACCCGAACCGCATGATTCCTGAGGGACAGAGGGAGAGTCTGGAGAGCTGGAGCCCTTTTTCCTACAGACTGGCATAGGCAGATCTCCCGGAGTCCAATTCCCAAACAACATATCCCTGAGCAGTTCAAGATTATATGGGTCCATGCTGTCTGACCAAATTTCCGCAACAGGCCCGTGAAAAGTGACAAGGCATGCCTCGTTCCAAAAAGCCAGGTGAAGTGCGGTAATATCCGAATATCCCAGTAGAATTTTCGGGTTCTGCCTGATGCAATCAAAATCCAGGTAAGGAAGAATTCGCATTGCCCCATAACCACCCCGGGCCGCTATAACTGCTTTCACCTCTGGATCGGCCCAGGCCTCCATCAAATCCCTTGCCCTATCTGCATCTTGACCTGCAAGGTATCCCCAGCGATTCATCACTGAATGCCCAAGTTTGACCCGTAGGTCAAGGGATTCTAGCAACCTTATCCCTCGTTCCAGGGACTCTCTGCGCACAGCGCCAGACGGCGCAACAATCGCTACTGCATCTCCTTGGCTAAGTGCCTGAGGCTTTACCGTTTTCGGTCTCACTGTCTGTGGTCTCACTGTTTGTGGCCTCACTGTTTGTGGCCTCACTGTCTGTGGTCTCATGGTTCCTCTCCTCCATGCTCAACATTGCTATGTCTATTGGTTCTTACTCCGGTAAACGCAACATGTCTATCTTCAACCTAGATACGAAATAGCCTGGTACATATGAAACTCTTCCGGGTACTTACCTTGGTACTTCCGAGTACTCCCGGGCACTTACGAACACTTTTGTGTACGTCAGAGCATTTCGGGTTGCTTCAGGGCACTTCCAGGTACTTCAGAGTGCTTCCTGCTACCCAGGCAAAGGTACAGTTGACCCTGCGTAGGGCATAACCCAAATAGTAGCGCACTTGCCTAGTTCGCCAAATGCCTTTGAAAGGGCCTCCTGAGCTGATGGTGCCCAGAATAACTTGCATGACTCGACCAGATCACGATTCATGCAGGTCACAAGGGTGACACTGCATTTCTTCAGTACTCTTGCAATTGCTGCTGCTTTGTGGCCTCCAAGCACAAATTTCTCTGCGATGCTGCTAAGGATATGATCAAGATCCATACCGGTTATGTAACTTTCAAACACACTCTCACCAATCCCTTCCGGGCATTCTGCCAGGAGAATAATTGCCCCGCCTGGCTTAACCGCCCGGGAGGCATTCTCAATGGCTTTTTGCGCCTGGTAAAGGTTTAGGTCCTTCGGGTGCCCGCCGCATGATGCAAGTACAATGTCTGATCTTTGTGAGATAGTTACGCCGTATATGGCATCTACCACCTGCCTTCCAGCTGCATGGGCCTCAACCGGGTTTCCTGCAACAGCCTTGACAATACGCTTTTCCTCATCCAAGACCACATTGAGAATGAAATCAATGCCTACCATTTTGCCTGCCTCTTCGATATCGTTGCGGACCGGGTTGTCATCGTACGAACCTGATTCAGCCCCAGGCCATAGCTGCATGGCGTGGTTAGCCTCTACGCTGGCACGGCTTGCGCATCCAGGCAGGGCCGCCTTAGTCCCGCCGCTGTACCCGGCGAAATAGTGGTATTCGATATTGCCTGTACATACAAGAAAATCTGCCTCAACCACAACTCTTGCGATTTCAACCGGTGTCCCATATGAAGTCGTACCCAGGTAAACGTAGTCCTGGCCTTCTGAACTATCCACGCACTTGTAACGTTGGTATACTTCGCTGCCCACCAGCCGGCGTTTCTCGGGCTCGCTGTGGTTTCTGTGTATACCCATGGCAAAGACAATTGTAATATCCTGATCTCTAATTCCAGCATTGCTAAGCCTCTTGATGAGTGGGGGAAGAAGTGTTGCGGTCGGACACGGCCTAGTGGCGTCGCTGGCGATTATGGTGACTTTCATTCCTGGGGACACCAGGTCTTCAAGACGCCGGGACCCTATGGGGTTGGCAAGGGCTCTCTCGATTTCGGCATCCTCATTGGTAAGGGCGAAATGTGCCGCCCCGGGTACAGCATGGCTTCGGGTTGCGTGGGCCTTGTGAGGCAAAACTACATGATTTCCAGGTTCCAATATACCAAGCAGGTTCTCTGACGCCATAGATACCTTCACTCTGGTTGTTCCGTACTTAAGTTCTATGCCTGAAAAATTCATCTAGTTGACACCCCTGCAGCAAGACTGGTCCTTTTGGTACAGGTGGACGATTAGTGGACAATTGGGGCCACCAAATGTTTCACACCATACTGCTAGAATCGTCCTTTCGGTACAGGTGAAACATTAGGACCGTCCCAGATGTTCGTCGCATGGAACGCGCGAACCGTCCCCCCGTTCCATCAGTATTGTCCAAGGAGCCCCATGGATTTTGCTTTGTTTTCGGCCCGCATGAACAGTGCGAGTCCGGTTAGTAGGCAGACTGCTGTAACGCCGGCAAAAACGGTTAAATCGCTTGAAGGGGCCTGTGTGATCTTCATCCCGTTCATCATGATTTCCTGCAACAGATGCTGGCCCATTGTAAAAGGCAGGTATTTTGCCCAAGGGAAACGGGCCCAAGGAAGCATGAACAGCCCAATTACACCGAAAGTCACAATCTGAAAGAACGACTGAATCCGTTTGAATATCAGGGCAAGGCCTGCAAGGGCAAACCCTAGCCCGCATGCTTGGAGATATACAAAAACGAATACAGGTAGAATGCTGAACATGTCCAGGTTCAGGTTTTGCCCGGTAGTTAACATCATGATGACCACTATTACGCTTATGACACTAAGATTCAACAAGGAGTTGAAACTCTGAGAGAAAAATGCCAGCCATTTGTATCCTATAGGGCTTACGTACAACTGCTCCAGTGTCCCTGTCTGGGCCTCATTGGATACATTGTACGCAAGCTCCTGATACCCCATTATCACAATCATCCAGATTATGTATCCGGTGAAGAGTCCCTCAAGGGTACTGCCCAGGTCAAAGGCACCTGCCCCAACTGCTCTTACTCCATAAAACATAAGCAAGAATACAATATACATGGTAATTATGCCCGATAGCATATTGAAAAGGTACCTTGTCGCCATGATGAAATTCTGCCTCCAAGATGCTTTCAATGCAGTCAGCCACATACTTCATTCTCCCTTCTGACGATCTTCAGGAAGGCTTTTTCCAAATCAACCTGTTCTTGAGCAATGGTTTCTATAGGGGCTCCTGCGTCCCGGAGCGTTTCAATCAGTTCGTATATCTCAAAAGGGTTCTTGAAATCCACGGCAATTTCAATTAGGTCACGTGTTTCGGTAATCTCTGCCTGCGGAAAACCGCTCCTTATTCCTGCAACGAGCGGCCCTGAATCATAAAGATTGCCGTTTCGGGATACTACGATTTTGTAGTTCCTAGTCCTAAACAATGACAGAAGGTCATCGATGCTCTCATCTGCAACGATACTGCCGCCGGAGATGATGATCACCCTGCTGCAGACATCCTGAATTACTTTCATATCGTGGCTTGATACCACTATGGTACGCTTCTCTTCAGTTTGAAGGCTGTGAAGAGCCGCCCTTAGTTCATAGGAAGATTCAACGTCTAGGCCTAGAGTAGGTTCGTCCAAGAACACCAAAGGAGTCTTCTTGGCAAGTGCACATGCCACTGCAGTTTTCTGTTTGTAGCCGCTGGAAAGGTTCCGAACCTCTGTATTTCGCTCGTCTTTGAGTTTCAACACTTCTAACAGGTATTCGAAATAGTCCTTTTCTTTTGCTGCAGAAACTCCATGGATACCGGCAAAGAACGCCATGTTCTCCCAAACGCTCAGCCTCCAGTATGTATTCCTTGCCCCCTCAAGCACTGCGGCCATCCGTTTTATGGCTTCCCTGTGATTCCTGGCACAGTCAATGCCGTCAACCATGATAGTACCTGAATCAGGCCTTAACAGGCCCAAAATCGACTTGATGGTAGTAGTCTTCCCTGCTCCGTTCGGGCCGAGAAATCCGACCATTTCTCCTTTGGCCACAGAAAATGATATTCCCTTGATTGCCTCTACCGTGCGTTTCTTGCTTACAAAGGTTTTTCGCAAGTCCTCTACCTGAAGAGAAGTCTGGTTGCTGCCATGTAGTTGATCAGAGACAGCACCTTGATTGGGGCTACCTGCAGAACCCTTGATCACTTCCGAGCGTACCTCGCTAGATAAAGCCAATATGGATCACCTCTTCCTCTGCTACGCACAGATTCCAAATCAGTCTCAACTTCCCAAACCCCAATAGCATTATTGCCTACAATATTAATCATGTCAACATACATATTGTAATTATTAAGGTTTCGATTGATTATTATTATTTTCTCGTTTCCACTCTCAACTTCGATCCCCACAAAACCAGTTGGCAATTCGGCGTGTTGTAGCTTGCCAGGTTGACACCCTGTATGGTTACCCCCTACGGGTTCGATAATCGTTACATATATTCATGCAAACTGGTAATAATTACACCTGACCAACATCGAATCATGTAACACCCTTGACCTTGGGTATAGGATCTAAATAGGGGCAAGATTGTGGCTGAAGTCATTCTGATTTTGCTGTAGAGACTTTGTCAAAGCGGAGGCTTGCCAATTTGGAGCAGCATGTACTTGAGCACCTAAGCGAAGTACTATATGAAAGCCTGGTTCACACCGGAACCATGCTGCCTGTGCTGTTCGTGGTCTTCGTTGCTGTTGAGATAATCTCCCACAGGTCCACGTCATCAAGAATAGCCAAGGCCTTCTCCCAGCCTTTCGTTGGGCCTGTCGCAGCAGCAGCACTAGGCCTAATTCCTCAATGTGGCTTTTCTGTAGTAGCCACCACTCTCTTTGTTGAAGGAATGATCCCCATAGGCTCGTTGCTGTCCGCATATATTTCCACGTCTGACGAGGCGCTACCAGTCATGCTTTCTGACCCGGCCTCATTACCGTGGGTAGTACCTTTGCTTGCCACCAAACTGGTTTGGGGAGCTGTGGCAGGAATCTGCATCAACGCTGCAGTGCTCCAGAGATCCAAGTCTAGGTCTAGGGGGGCAAAGCCGGGCACAGACAGAAACGCAGGCCAGGACCAAATTTCAGGCTCAAATTCCACGTCTCTAGGCCCAGCCTGCCATCATGCCGCAGAGAAACACGGCCCAGCATGTAGTTGTAGCTGCATCGGTGATAAGTCACGACCTGCTGAAATCGCATCTCACGCAGTCTCTCGTACTCTTAGGACTGCGTCTATGGTCTTCGTTCTATCTGCCGTGTTCAACTTCATTGGGCATGCCGCACAAGGACGGATTGCGGCCGCCCTGACCAAACCCGGGCTCTGGCAGCCTGTTGTTGCGGCTCTAGTCGGGCTGATTCCGTCATGTGCCACATCTGTTGCCCTTGCAGAAAGTTTTCGGGCAGGCATGCTGTCGTTCCCGGCTACCATCAGCGGCCTCGCCTCGAACTCAGGGATAGGGCTATTGATACTGATTAAGGAAGCCAAAAGCAAGCGAGTCGTCCTAACAGTATTCGGGCTTCTTGTATTTGCGTCAGTTTTGGCAGGTGTTCTGGCGTCACTAATTCTCCCCCCAGGCTACCTGGTCCATCAGTAACCCCGGCGAGTTTGCCAGCTTTGGCGGCAAATGTCGATAGATCTGAAACGTGCCGCAGTTGCATAATCTTCCTCAAGATGTAATCATTGATCTGAAAGAATTGTACGAATGAAAAGATAGCAGTTTTGCGCCAAAGCATAGAAATTGGAACAGTTCAAAAGGAGGAAAACCTACTATGGCCGTTTACGACAAGGCCTACGAGCTTGCGCGAGAGCTTAAGGAGAGCCCCGAATACAAGGAATACCAAAAGGCCAAACAGGCCCTTCAGGAAAAAGAGTCTGCAATAGAGATCCTCAAGAAATACAGGCGGCAGCAGTTCATGGTTCAAACGGCCTTGATGGCTGGAAAAGAGCCTGACGAGAAAACTAAATCCGAGTTCTCGCAAACCCAGGAAATCGTAAATATGCATGGCCCTATCCAACGCTTCATTGCGGCCGAAGAGCGGATTCTAATAACCCTTACCGACATTCAGAAAATATTGAATGATTCTCTGAACATGCTGGAGTACATGTAACACTCCCAGGCCAAAGGGACCAGGAATTAAAGAAGAAAAGGCGCCGTGTCATCCGGAAACACCGGCAAGGAGCCGGATGACGCGGCATTTCGCGCCCGTTTCTAACCTCTCCTATCCAACTCTATCTTCCCGCCTTTTATAACCAGTTTGATGCTGCTTTTGGCTTGAAGCACCTTAACGTCTTCGGCCGGATTTCCTTCCACAAGTATAAGATCAGCCCAGAAACCCGGTTTCACCTGCCCCATTCTGTCTTCCCAGCCCATTAGTTCGGCACCCCGGCTTGTTGCAGCAACCAAAGCGTCGACCGGTTTCATACCCGCATTAACCATGAGTTCCAATTCCAAAGCGTTATTGCCATGGTAATTGAAAGGCGTCGCCGCATCTGTCCCCATGGCAATCTTTACCCCCGCCTTATATGCCTTAAGGAAACTTTCTACGTGGGCCTTCTGGGCCTCTCTCGCCTTTACCACCCCATATCCGGGGATGCCTGCTTCGGTGCCCTGTACTACAATGTGATGAACCGCGCACAACGTCGGAACCAGGAATACATCGTTTTTCAACATGAGTTCAATAATCTCATCAGTAAGGTAGAACCCGTGTTCAATTGAAGATATGCCTGCTAAAATTGCATTCTTGATTCCGTTTGAACCCTGTGCGTGGGCCATTGTTTTCTTGCCAACATTGTGTGCTTCCTCAATGGCAGCCCGCATTTCTTCGACAGTCAATCCTCGGGCTGTAGGAACGTCGCCTTCTGACATAACTCCACCTGTTGCATGGAGTTTCAGATGATCTGCGCCATCCCTGAGCTGTTCCCTGGCTGCCCTCCTCGCCTCATCGGGGCTGTCTACCACATAACGCCCTTTGAACTCGATTTCAGGCGGCCAACCATTGCGGCTGTCTCCATGTCCTCCGGTAATAGAAAGGCTCTTGCACGCCACCTGAAGCCTCGGGCCCGGAACAAGCCCTTCGTTAATGGCCTGCTTAAGAGCCAAATCTATCTGAAATCCACCCCCTGCATCTCTTAGTGCAGTTATGCCCGCTTCCAAGGCCGCCCTAGCATTAAGAGTCGACCGTATGGCTGCATGGGGCACAAGTTCCTTCATCCTTCTCAGTGAGTTGGGATCCCCTGAACCTGTAATGTGTACATGGGAATCTACCAGCCCGGGCATTAGAAACATACCTGTGCCATCTATGACATTTCCAGCCGCCTGAAGATTTTCCGGAATAGGCACCTGGTTAGAAGGCCCGACCTTCTCTATCCTATCTCCCGCGACAACCACAGTGATAGGCCCGTACGGCATCTTCCCGGTACCGTCAAACAAAGTTGCATTCTTGATTGCTAAACCCACTTATACCACCTCCAAGAATCTCAATGTCCAGCCTGGCCTGTAAAGTTGAATGTACCCAGCCTCATGGCCGGAGCAACTACACTGCGGACAGTACCAATGAGCATTTGCTCCCGGCCAACAGCCTCAGTGCTGCTAAGGGCTCTCAGTATACTTTCGGTAAACCTCATATTCTTGATGGCACCTGTTATCTTCCCGTCCTCAACCAGGAATGTACCGTCTCTTGTCATGCCGGTTATGATTGTCTTCTGGCTGTGAACCGTCCTTACATAGTGAAATCTTGTAACCAGGATTCCCCGATCAAGCCCGGATATAAGTTCGTGCCGGGTCAGGGTATTCCCCGGCGTACCTGACAGAAACAGGTCCGACGCAGATCCACCAGGGTAGTACCCTGCATGGCCTGTAGATTGCTCCTTGCCTTCCTTGAAAGCAGCAAAAGAATCATAAACTATATTCTTTGCCACGCCGTTTTCGACAAGCACTACCTTAGACTTAGGTTGCCCTTCATTATCAAACGGGAACGGAGCCCCAGTTGGATCCAGTCCGTCGTCCCATATAGTGATTAAAGGGGACATAATCTGGGTGCCCAGTTTTCCACAAAGGAACGACCTGCCCTCTTGGTACGAAAGGGCTGAAAAGCCCATGCCAGATAGGAATGAAACCAGATCAGCCACAGCATATGGTTCCAACACAACAGCATACTCCCCTGGCTCAAGAACGATTTGTCCCTTGTTCATAGCACAGCGGGAAATCGCCTCTTCTGCTACCTTGCCAGCATCAATATCCAGAAGATCCCTGGAGGAAGCCTGAGCAAACCCTGAACCCTGGCCTGACAAAACTACGCATGTAAGATCAGCGGAAGTTGAAGCGCCGTATGCTCGTACACCCAGAGAGTTCCCTACAGCAGTCTCATTCGTGGAAGTGGAATGAGCACCCGCTGCTTCAAACCCTGACTTTCCGGCCCTATAGATAACCTTAAGCACGTTCCCAGCCCGGGCCTCGGGGCCAGCCGAAGCACTCGATTCAAACCAACAAGGAATTTCCTCAATGGGCCGGGGCCCGGGAAGGGACACAAACTCAGAGTTCTCTGGCGAAAGCTTTGCCAGTTCCACAGCCTGTTTAACAGTTCTTAAGATTGAATCCCGGTCCAACTTGTTTGTGCCGGCTCTACCCATTTTCTTCCCGAAAAACGCCTTTACCGACAGCCTGGCATTGGTTTCAGATACATTCTGGTGAATTACCGAATTTGCATACCTGGTAAGCCGGCTCTGGTAACCTGTCAATCTTACCTCGGTTTGATCAGCCGGTGAGGCCTTCAAAGCCCTTTCCACAATTTCCAGGGCTCTTTCTTTTCCCACCATTCCTACCATTTGCCAACACCTACCCTTACATTTCTGAATCTGGCAGGAGCAGCTCCATGCCCTACTCTTATGGGTTGGCCAGGCTCGCCCTTACCGCAGTTGGGGATCCCCCATACTTTCCATTCGTCTCGCCCGGCTATGGCGTCACATGAGTTCCAGAATTCAGGCGTGTTGCCTGTATAAGTAGGATTCTTCACCATACGTTTTATAGACCCGTCCTCGATTTCCCAACCAACCTCAGTTCCAAACTGGAAATTATACCGCCTGTCATCGATTGAGTAACTCCGGTTCAGGTCCATGTAGATTCCGTGTTTTGTGTTTTTGATGATCTCATCCAGGGAATAATCTCCTGGTTCAAGGTTAATGTTGGTCATGCGGACCAGAGGAATCCTGTTCCAGTTAACCGCCCTGTTGGCACCGTTCGATACCTGCCCCACCTCACCTGCAGTCTCCCGTGAAGTAAGATAATTCGTAAAGATACCCTGGTCTACGATAGTCGTTTTCTGAGCGGGGACCCCGTCGTCGTCATACCCAAAGGATCCGTTAGCCCCTGGTATAGTAGCATCTGCGACGATATTCACTTCAGGCGAACCATAGCGGAAGTTGCCCTGCTTTTCCGTAGTCAAAAACGACGTACCCACCATTCCCGCTTCCATTCCCAAGACCCGGTCTAGTTCAATGGGATGGCCGCACGATTCGTGGATCTGCAGGGCCAGCTGAGAGCCTTCCAGGATAATATCCATTACACCGCTTGGACACTGCGGGGCTTTTACCAGTTCACATGCGTCCCTTGCCACTCTAGGAGCATTTCCGGGAAAATCCAGTTCATCGATATGCTCCCAGCCTTTAAGAGCAAAATCTCCTCCGAACTGTGCAGCGTACGAACGCCCCTGTACTTCTTGCCCATCCCTGGCAATGGCACCAATGTTACCCCCGCTCTGGGTAAGTTTCTGCTCTATACTGGAACCCTCAGTCGACAGGAACAACTTATGTTCACGGAAGAATACCAGTGAACCATATGTAAGACTTACCGGAGCAGCCTGTTTCATTAGGCGTTCCGAATCAAGCAAGTAGCTAACTTTGTCTTCGATCTTCATTGCGAAGGGATCGGTTTTGGCAGGCATGGCCCATGAATCCTGAATGATTTCTGCAGGCGACAGAGTAACCGGCTTCTTGATGCTTCTGCCGGACGCTCTTGCAATACCTACTGCCTCCTCTGCCACCTCAGCAAGACCGGCTTTGGAAATCTTGCCATCGGTGCCGGTGGAGACGCTGGATGAGGAAAAACCCCACGCTCCGTCTACCAGAACTCTGATTCCAAACCCTGAATCAGAATCCATTCCTATGGAGTGAACATTGCCATTTCTAGTAGAGATTCTTTCAGTGTCAGAAGAAACATACCTTACGTCGGCATACTCTGCACCGAGCTTTTTTGCCCTGTCCAGTGCCAGTTTCAAGACATCATTCACGCTTCAGGCACCCCCAGTCATATTCGAACTCCGCTACCTGACTGCTTCGCCACGAGTTGCAAGAATCCTTCGAATAGCGGCATAAGTCGTTTTTACGCTATAGCCGTATTGTGAATACTGGCCTACCTACAGGCAGCGTTCGATCTGCGGAACAGTCCACTGCAGAAATCTTAAAACGGTGGATTGAAAAACCCTTCTATAATGTCGTGCTTAGTCTTCGGGGTAGAATTGTCCTGGGAGTGGCCTGGGTGGTAGGCCACTAAACTTGTGGATTAGGCTAAACTGCTCGGGAGTGGCCTATGTGGTAGGCCACTAAGCTTGTGGATTGGGCGACATCGCTTGGGAGTGGCCTATGTGCTAGGCCACTAAGCTGGTGGGTTGGGCGACATCGCTTGGGAGTGGCCTATGTGCTAGGCCACTAAGCTTGTGGGTTGGGCAAAATGGCTCAGCAGTGGCCTGGGTGGTAGGCCACCAATCTTGTGGATTGGGCAAAATTGCTCGGGAGTGGCCTATGTGGTAGGCCACTAGGCTAGTGGATTAGGCAAACTTGCTCGAGAGTGGCCTGGGTGATAGGCCACTAAGCTTGTGGGTTGGGCAAAATGGCTCAGGAGTGGCCTATGTGGTAAGCCACTAGGCTAGTGGATTAGGCAAACTTGCTCGAGAGTGGCCTGGGTGGTAGGCCACTAAACTTGTGGATTAGGCAAACTTGCTCGAGAGTGGCCTGGGTGGTAGGCCACTAAACTTGTGGATTAGGCTAAACTGCTCGGGAGTGGCCTATGTGGTAGGCCACTAATCTTGTGGATTAGGCTAAACTGCTCGGGAGTGGCCTATGTGGTAGGCCACTAGGCTAGTGGATTAGGCAAACTTGCTCGAGAGTGGCCTGGGTGGTAGGCCACTAAACTTGTGGATTAGGCTAAACTGCTCGGGAGTGGCCTGGGTGGTAGGCCACTCCTGGAGGTTCCGGCAAGACAGGGTCCGGGTGCCCTTAGGTATTGGCTGCCAATTAGTCACAATCAATTCTTCCAGTTGAATCGTTCTAACAGATACGGCAATGTGAAGCCTACGTCGCAAGATTCGCTCACCTCCTACAGTGACAATATCATGCTCCAGGTAACACTGCTTTTAAAGGATTTTGAGGAAAAGATTCAAAAATGGTATATAGAAATAGCAGAACTAGGGAGGGTCGATAATATGCTGACTGAACTTAGAGAACGCGTGCTAAAAACATCTCAGGAACTATATCGCCTTCAGATGGCCCGGGGCACCTCTGGAAACGTATCTGCCAGAGACCCCGAGTCAGGACTGATCGCTATCACTCCGTCAGGGATCCCGTATGAGGTTCTTACAACAGAGGACATAACCATCGTCAACCAGCATGGCAAAGTTGTTTACGGAGGCCAGATCCCATCCTCTGAGACTCCCATGCACACTGCTGTGTACCGGTTGCGCCCTAACATACACGGAATCGTCCACACGCACTCCCTGTACGCCACAGTATTCTCGGTCCTTAACAAAGAACTGCCTGTTGTTACAGTCCCTCTGGCAATGTTCGGGCCTGTACCTGTTGCAGGCTTCCGGCTTCCCGGGTCACAGGAACTAGCTGACGAGGTAGCCCGGTGTCTTGGAAGCCGCAGAAAATCGGTTCTCCTTCAAAACCACGGTGCGCTGTGTGCAGATGATACAGTAGAGAAAGCATTGAACTGTGCCATATACATAGAGGAAGGGTCCCATGTGGCATATCTTGCTCTGTTGGCGGGAGGACTGAATCCAATTCCTCATAAATACGTAGCAATGATGCAGGATGTTTCCGGGAAAGGAAGAGTTTTATGACAAGGCGTAAAAGTATAAAGGGCATATCTGCTCAATACCTTTAGCTTCTGCCAAATGGCTCTCCATATGAACCTAGTCGAAAACCGATTAGGGTGACCGAACTATGATGACATTTTACACCAAAACCCTTGCACTCCCCGCTGCGACCTAAGAGCTCATTTACACAAAAGACTTTGCACTCCCGGAATGGCTCTCCAGACGAGCCATTCAGCCACCCCGAACCCCTGAAATCTACCAGTATGGCTCTCCAAACGAGCCATTCAGTTATGGTCGGACTTCCAAATCGTCAAGAGAGGTCCAGGGCCGCAAAACCGCTATCCGCCGACAAGGCTCAAACGTGGAATTCTGTAGATACCTGCTCCCGCTACGCTCAGCCTAACCTGTAAGTTCATTAAGCCCCCAGGGCCATTCTTTCCTTTTGGTCAAGGTTACGGCTGTAGAGCATGGACATCAGAGCTATGACCGCTCCCCCCAAGAAAACCGCCCCGGCTCCCACAACATCCCATACCAGCCCGCCAATCATCGGCACTGCTATCCCGCTTATGTGGTTAATAGTGCTCCCCATGGCGTACTCAGCTGACAATACTTCTTTCGGCGCGATTTTACCGAGGTGTGTTGTGATAGCCACATCAAACCCTACAAGACCCGTATCCAGAACATAAATCAAATACAGCAGAAGCGGGACATTTACAACTGCGTAGCAGCAGAAAAGCGCCGCAACCATTGAATAGTTGAAGACCAAAGATCTCTGTTCTCCCCATTTGTCGATGATCTTTCCAATAACCGGCCTGGTGAAAATCGCAATCAAGCTCGAAACAGCCGAGAGAACCACCATTGTACTAACCGGCGTTCTATAGGTCTCAACCAGCAAGTAACCGGCGAAAGTAGCATTTACGTGTCTTCTTGCGCCACCTAGGAACGTGAGCACATAGTAACTCATGTACTTGATATTGAAATCTATGACCGTGCCTGGCTTGCCTGCAGTACCTGTCTTCCTGCCCAATACCATGATACCGCCTAACAGCGCCGAAACTCCTGCAACTAAGTGGATAAGGTTGTAATTGGTCCGCCCCCCTGCCCTGGAAAGCATCAACACCATGGCAAATGCAGCCAGCGAGGATGCTGCTGCGCCGCTGTTAAGCTGGCCCATTCTGGTTGCTCGTTCCTCTGGCGAGCAAGATTTCATTATCATAGAAGATTGAACCGGATAGAAAAGATGAAACCCGAAGGAAAGTACGAGAGTAGCGAAAAGGAGCATTGGAACACCGCTGACACCTATGTGAAGCAAGAGGCCTGCGGCGGCAGTAATTATGCACAGGCCCGCATAGACGTTCTCGCTGAAATACCGGGACAACATTGCAAGGGGTGCTGTCAGAAGCCCAGGGATCTCCCTTACTCCCTGAACAAATCCAAGTTCGGCTGGGTTAATCCCAACAGCCTCAACCACGAAATTATTGAAAATCCCCCTCTGAAGCCCCTGCCCAAATTCCAGTGCCATAGTAGCAAACAGAACGTTCTTGAAGACTCCCCGGCCCTCGGAAGCATCCAGAACACCTTCAACCCGATCTTTGATTGCTGATTCAGCCAGCTGATCAACCGAATCTTTAACTACTGGTTCAGCCAGCCAGTCCACCGAATCTTTAACTACTGGTTCAGCCAGCCGGTCCGCCGAATCTTTAACCACTGGTTCAGCCAGCCGGTCAACCGAATCTTTCACTGCCGGTTCAGTCAACCTGTCAACCCAATCTTTCACCGCCGATTCAACCGCCTTATCAACCGAATCTCTCCCTGCACATTCAACATGTTCAAGGTCTCCCACTTCATCACTTGCCTTGTATTCAGCCATTTCTGTTGCCTCCATATTGATATTGCAGATGCGTGTCGCGATCTAGAAGGTACATGAATCTGAACCCCTCAGTCACGAAGGCCCGGTCAAAGCCAAGTGATTTCCCAGGACGGTACGCCAGGCAGGCACCTGACTCCCCCAAACCGGAAGTACATCTCAAAGTACACCTCAATAGAAGAAACTTTCGTTTTGAGTACCGAAATATCCTTCCAAACCGGATGTCCTAACACAAAACATTCGTGGCCACAGTTCCACAAGCACCAGTACAAACTTTATGATAGAATAGTTCGGGTCTCTAATTTTATGCAGGATTCAGTACGAGGACTACCAAGGAACCGAAAAAAGCCATAGTCGGACTAATAACAACACCGGAGAGCAAAATGCTGAACTCACAACCTACTGCACTAAGGCGGCCCGTTCCTGATACAGATAAAGTCATCCGTAAACAAGTCATGGACTTGGCCTGGCCGGTAATGGCAGAAAGCGTCCTTCAAACCTTTGCTCAAATTGTAAGTATGGCTCTTGTAGGACATCTAGGCGCAAACGCCGTTGCCTCCATAGGACTGTCGATGCAGCCGCTTAATCTTTTTTATGGAGTGTTCATGGGTGCAAGTGTGGCGGCCACAGCAGTCGTCGCCAGGCTGACAGGTGCCGGAGAAAAGCAAGATGCCTCCAAAGCAGCCGCCCAATCAATAGTACTGGCTGTAATCATCGCATCGCTCGGGGCCTTGTATATTGGAACAAGAGCCAGGCAGGTGGTTGTCTGGATGGGCGCAGAGCCCGGCGTGGTCGCAGAAGGTACCAGATACCTGCTTGTGATGACCCCTGGACTTTTCTGTATGTGGATATCAACTGTCCTCACAGGAGCCCTTCGCGGGGTCGGAGACACCAGAACTCCAATGAAAGTGAATATGGTCATCAGCATAATAAACTTTGCTGGAAACGTTGTGCTTGTGTACGGGCTGTTAGGATTTCCAGCCCTAGGAGTCCTGGGGGCCGGAATAGCGACCTCAACAGCCCGGCTTGTAGGGGCAATCCTACTGTTCATCCCATACCTTTCAGGCAAGACTCTGTTACCGGTAAACCTTCGCCGCGACTTCAAGTGGAATGCGCCTCTCGTAAAGAGGCTGGCCCGGGTAGGTATTCCAGGAACCATGGAACGCCTGCTTATGAGCACCGCTTTTCTGTTCTATGTAAGAATGGTGGCAGGATTAGGCTCTACCTCCTACGCAGCCCATGCCATAGGCGTTAACGCAGAAAGCCTGTCGTACATGCCTGCCCAGGCATTTTCAATTGCAGCCACTACCCTCGTCGGACAGTACCTTGGGGCTCAGCAACCTGAACTGGCTGAAAAGAGTACGTGGCAGTCTCTGAAAATGGCATGTTGGCTAGTCGGCACTTTGGCCGTTGTGTTCGCCGTATTCCCTCAGGCGCTCATGAGCCTTTATACATCTGATACTGAAGTCATACGCCTGGGTGCAATTTACCTGGAAATCATGGCACTCTGCCAGATACCTCAAGCATTTTCCTTTGTCTTTCTGGGAGTTATGCGCGGTGCCGGAGACACCAAAGTCTCTATGGCAATCACGGCTTTCAGTGCATGGGTTGTACGCCTTGGGCTAACCTACATCTTGATCAATGTCCTTCATACAGGAGTCACCGGAGCATGGTGGGCCATGGGTGCCGACGGCCTGGTCAAAGGTGTGGCAGGATTCGTATGGTTTAAGTCCGGGCGCTGGAAGAAGGCAGTGGCGTAATCTGTCGCTTGGTTGATATCTTCAGCCGGCAAGTAAAAGAACCCGGGTTGACTCAGTTGCCAACCCGGGCCTGCTTAGCCTGCTACGCATAGTCTACTGCGTAAGGACTGCTGCGTGCAGACTTTCTAAGCAAAAAACTCGTCCATTTTCAGGATCACTTAATCAACCCAAGCCAGTTATCTAGCAAAAGACTTATGGAACCAAGATACAGGCTTACTTCGGTGAAAACTGCAGTCGCAAAAGTCAAACCTAAACTCACGAGGATGAAATACTTTCCCACCGCCGAATATGTCTTTACCATCTTGTTCTGAGTGGTTGTGAACAAAAAGAAACATATGGTG
Organism: Bacillota bacterium; assembly: GCA_040766745.1. Classification (GTDB taxonomy): domain Bacteria; phylum Bacillota; class Sulfobacillia; order Fermentithermobacillales; family Fermentithermobacillaceae; genus JAXGPX01. Next base: position 94,604 of record JAXGPX010000004.1, on the reverse strand, counting down.
GCTGTGACTCCCACGATTATGACCAGATTGTTGAAGTTGTCAAGGGGCAAGAGAGTTGCCCTTACCTGAGATAGAATCTGGGCAGATACAATTCCTCGAAGAGCAATACCGGTTCCCATGCCAAGAGGAAGTGCAATGGCATAACGGCCAACGTAAGCATATTTCTTGCTGTACCGGGCAAACAGAGTCAGTCCGAGAATAATAGGGATTAGCCTGCTAAACTTTCCCTGTTCAAGAAGTGGGTACAAACCAAGGCCTGTGACATTCTTGTATGCGGCTGCGATCATATGGCCGGCCCCAGCGCCTACATAGATATTCTCTGCGATACGGAATGCCGGATTATCCTTAAACACGAATGAAATTAGAGACAGCACAATAAACGCCATTAGCCACATTGCCGGGTCAGTTGAAATACTCATTAGTTGCTGCCCCCCTTCGCAGGAGCTTTCTTGGAAGTAAAGTAGCCAATGTTTCCAAGGATTACGAGAAGAATAAAATAGGCGTGAGAGAACGACTGGGCAGTCATCCCGGCAGTTCCCCTGCCTGGTGCATTAATCAGGCTCTCATACTCTGCCGCAAAGCGAAGGCCTGATCCAACTCCAATAACCTGCCCTGCTTGGTAATAGGGCATTGCAGCAGGGGCCATAATCGGCGAAACCACAGTGGCAATCGGGGTCTTATGAGGAATACCCAGCTGCCTAATCCAGCCCAGGGGCCCGAGATCGCCGTCAGTGTCTTGAAGAACAATCTTGACATCCTTAGGCGATTTGACTTCAGACATTAGAGGCAGCGACTCGATAGGATTGCCTCTGGCATCAAGGGGAAAAGTCTGGGCAAAGCTTCCTACCATTGATGCAATTGCCTGCTCACCGCCTGCAGCATAGCCAAGGCCAACTACGTCTTCTCCATACACTTTTCCGGCAACAAGGCACAGATCGACCATCTTCTCTGCTGCCACCAGGCCGTCAGGTGATAGCGCGACGAACACAACCCTCAAGTCTTTCTGAATAGCATGCTTGGTCATGGCAACCAGGGGCGGTTCGGCATCTCCGATTGACCCTGCAGTATATTCAGCTGATATGACTACTACGTCCTTGGGTTCAAGACTTTCAACAAACTCGTAAATAGTCTGGTGATGTGGAGTGATCCTGATAGGAAGGGGAACCGGCCACAGGGTCGGCACTACTGTTACTACTATAAGAAGAGCATATACCCATCTATTATCAAGTTTTTCTAACACAGGCAGCTACACCTCCTCTCTCTAAAATCCACGCTCTAGGCCAGCAAGTGTTCTAAGGGCACCGGCAAAAGCTCCAAAGGCCGCTCCGATAATCATCCCTCTTTGAACTGCAACATTTACTACATCAAGCATCCACTTGGAAACGGGGATAAACATCGGCAGGAGTACTTCGCCAAGGGGAACCTGCGCAACTAACACAATGAGAATCGATGCGCCAATTAAGATCGAATCAAGGTTCTTAAACCGTATACACCGTGCACCTGCCGAGAAAATGAAGAAACACAACAATCCAAAAATCGTCGTACCAGCAGGGCCAATCACAGTGTCATACATTTTTCTGTACAGCGGGCTGGCTGTCCCTGCGAGAATCCCGGTGGCTGCAAACAATATTACCGAACCAAACATGAACAAACTTCCGTACCAACCAGGTGCCTTTTGCCTAATGCTCCTTCCGTGGAGTTTGAACAAGTTTGAAGCTCCCAAAGCCAAAGTGAAAGCTTCAACTATGATAGCCCATACCTTCATTTCGCTTGCAAGCCCTTTAAGAGCATCTGACCGGAAGAACCACTCGGTAAGCATTACCAGGCCTGCGATAAGCGTAACCAATCTAGGACCCCAACGGCTATTCACTGTTTATCCCCCCTTTAATTCCCGTAAGTCTTCAGAAAATTGTGAAGTCCGGTTACATTAAGTGTTTGAAGCACAGATCCAAGTACTATAAGTGCCACGCACACGATTTTCCCAAGGTCCTGGGCCCTTATGCACCCAAGCGCCACCGGGTCCTTGGAAATATAAGCGCCTGCAGCGAACATCTCCTCGCCTATCAGAACATAGTCACAGGTGATAGCAAAGAAAGGCAGCTGGTACATACGGGCTGTGCCGCCAATCTGGATAGCTCCAACAGAAGCTCCGGTTTCAGCCAACATCAAGGCCTCTGCGTAGAACGCACCGATTAGAATGTTGCCGGCGATTTGCTCGCGCTTCATAATGGCCATGGTTCCAGCCGCATACGAACACTGCTCCGGAGAGATAAAGCGTACAATATCATCACGAAATGCTTCAGGCCTGCCTGCGTCCAAAAACCCCTGCTTAACTAACTCTTGAGCCACCGGAAATACCAGGGGCTGCATAACCGTATCGATAAGTTTGCAGTCATATTCCGCAGTAAGCTTTGCTACGTGGGAGAGAATGTTTAGGCCGGCCATGGTCTGCGGGGCAAACTCATCGTGCAGCGCACCCCTTCCGGTTGAGTAGTGAACGGGCTTACCCATTTCAGTTGCCCGGCCAACTACTGTCGTTAGGGCGTCCAGGCCGGCAATTGGCCTCATTGATGGGAGCTTAATTTTAGCCTGGGCCATCTGCCGGAAAATCACGGCAATGAGGACAAGAGTTGTAACGAAACTCATTGCTTTACTGGTAATGAACAAGTGAGCGTTCCTCCCTTCTAGGAAATTGACTTTTGATTGCGAAATCCCTAGAAACCTTTTCCGTTCCGTACCGATACTCACATCATGAAATCAGATACACAGAAACTATCTTCCGGAAAACTTGAGGACTCTACCTGCCTTTACGGGATTTGACTTCCCGTGTTCGATAAGCACTCGGCCATTGACAATCACGTGCTCAATGCCATGGGGAAATTGCTTGGGGTCGGTGTATGTTGCAGTATCTTCCACTGAGCCAGCATCGAATACCACTATGTCTGCAGCATACCCCTTGCGGATAATTCCTCGGCCCTTAAGCCCCAAGACCTCTGCTGCCTTGCCCGTCATCTTATGCACAGCATCAGGTAGATCAAGAACGCCTTCTCGTACATACTTTCCCAATATCCGAGGATACGTTCCGTAGAGCCTTGGGTGAGGCTTGTCCCCGATCACACCGTCACTGCCAACGTTATGCTCAGGACGCTGCATAATCTTAACCAAGTGCTCTTCGGTACCATAAAAATCAACCAATCCGACTGCGTTGTCTTCTTCTACTATCAAATCCATGACTGCTTCCAGAGGAGGCTTACCTCTTTCAGCCCCTAGTTCTATCAAACTTTTGCCGGCCGCTGATTTGTTGGCTTGAGTTTTCACTGAGGCAACAAATATGCCGTCAAGCCCTGCGAAATCTACAAAGTTGTCCCATCCCTCAATCCCGTGCTCAATATCGAATATCATTCTCTTTCTAAGCTCAGGATTGTGCAGCCGTTCAAGAAGCCTGGGAACCCCACCGTCATGGGCCCATGGGGGGAAAATCACACTCATCATGGTGCTGCCGGCAACATAAGGGTACTGGTCAAATGACAGGCATACCCCCTCGTTTTCTGCCTCATCGAACTTGCACAGCATTGGGTCGAGCTTGCTCCAGTTCTTTTTCCCACATACTTTTAGGTGTGAAAAATGAATCCTGCAGCCACTTTGCCTGCCTATACTTAGAATTTCGTCACATGACTCAAGAATGGCATCTGCTTCGCTTCTCTGGTGAGTAACAAACGCAGTGCCGGTTTTCGCCAACACCTTTCCGAGGGCGACAAACTCATCTGTACCTGCATAACAGCAAGGAGGATAGATCATCCCGGTAGACATTCCATAAGCGCCCTCTTCGATGCACTGTTCAAGAAGTTTTTCCATACAGCGCAGTTCATCAGCGGAAGGCTTTCTGTTATCCAGGCCCATTGCGCACATTCGGATGTTACTGTGAGGTGCGAGAAATGCGATGTTCGGCCCAAGGGCTTGCTTATCAACTTCCTTCAAGTACTCGCTGACAGAGCACCAATTCCAATCCACATCGCAGTTCCCGGCCAGAGAAGACATGCTCTTCTTCCACGCTTTAATGTACTTTCCACTAAGCGGCGCCACTCCCATTCCGTCCTGCCCGATTACTTCAGTGGTAATACCTTGAAATGTTTTCGGTTGCAAAACCGGATCAGAGAAAAGCACCAGATCTGAGTGGCTGTGGGTATCGATAAATCCAGGACAGACAACTCTTCCTGTAGCATCGATAACCCGGCCGGCTGCTCCCTCTATGGTACCTATCGCTTCTATTATGCCGTCTCTTATTCCGATATCCTGGCGGGCCGGCTTTGATTTAGCACCGTCAACTACTGTGCCACCTTTGATGATTAGTTCAAACTCCAATGGGCATCACCTCCTTGTAACCGTCAATACCATACTCTTCTTTCCATCCCCCCTGTCCTGCATGCGGCCCCGGTACCCGGCGGGTGTTCCAGGGCCGCTCCGGAGGAAGCCGGCATCCACCCAGGCTTCATCTCCCCCGGTAAAAGTAGGGCCGGTTTGCCGAACCTAACTGCCTAGTATCCACGCATCTGCCTTAGAAGGGCATCTACCTCGGGAATCCGGCGCTGGTGCCCAATCCACCATTCCGGATCTTTCTGAGCATTAAGCTCGGCCACAGTCTTGCCCTGCTGCTCAACCCACGTATAGTACTTAAGGTTGAACCACCTATCTCTGTTGTTTCTGGTTCCTTCTTGAACATAATCCAGTTTGGCACCATGGAAAATCCCAAAGAAACGCTGTGCGGCAGACATCGGTGTCATAGGCCCGAACCTGGTGTCTAGGTCAGCCATTACTGACCGGTACCTGTCAATGGCATCAGTAAGGATGGTGACCACGTTGTCCTGTTTGCCCAACCGGTATAACTTTGCAGTTTTTATGGCACCTAGAACGTTGCATACTCCTGAAATGCCGAACATGGTGGACATGTCCTCGACCACATGTGAGGGTATGCCTGCTTCCCGGGATAGATAGTCCATACCTACGGGATCAGTCAGAAGCTGCAGCCCTAACTTGGATTCCATGTCGTCTACACATATCAAGCAGTCCATGTTGAGAACGTTGTGGACCCAGGTAACGTGCTTGTCTCCTATACCCTGGATATCATGATCGCCGTATCCGTTGTTGTACAGGGTAGGGCACTGAATGGGCTCAAGGCCGACAGTTTTTGAATCGGGGAACAATTGCTTCAGCCTGTCACCGGCTGCAATAGTTCCGCCAGACCCCATGGCTGATACAAACGCCGCACACTTTCCGTCACCAATCCCTTTGGATTTCAGTTCTGATACGACTTCTGCAACAGTGTTGCCTGTTACGTAGTAGTGGAACCTGTAGTTTGCCATTTCCTGAAACTGATTGAGAATCCTGACTTTGGGATCTTCGGAAAGCTCCCAGCACTTATCGTAAATCTCTTTAACGCTCGACTCGCATCCAGGGGTCTTGATGTACCTTGCGCCGTAACTTTCAATTAACTCGAATCGCTCCCTGCTCATGAGCTCCGGTAGAATCGCTATAGTGTCATAACCCATTCTTGGGCCTACCCATGACCCTCCAATACCGTAGTTACCGGTAGATGGAAAGACAATGGTGTTCTCTCCAGGAGTAATCTCTCCTGCAATCTGCGTCTCGACAGTCACCGAATACGTAGCCCCTACCTTATGTGAGCGAGTAGGGAAATCTCGTGCATACATTACTACAATGTTGGCTTCAACACCGGTAAGTTCCTTAGGCAAAATTGCATATGCAGGCCCACCGTTGTTCTGCTTCCATGTAATGTTGAATAGGTTCACCGGAGACAAAGGGTCGGTCTCCTTCGATTTCAATGCCTGCTTCCTGATCTCCGGTTTGATCTTCTCAGGATGAAGCATTTCTTCAAATGTAGGGCCCCAAACCAATTTCCTAGACAATGGCATTACCTCCGTTCTCAGTTAATTCATGATCTTTATGAGTTCATCTAGATCCGGTTCAGTGATCAAAGGTTGGCCTACAGCTTTCCTTGCTCCTGATATGTCCTTGAGCCCATTGCCTGTTGCCACAACCACCACTGTTGAACTGGAATTGAGCAATCCCTCTGCTGCCATCTTGCAGAAACCTGCGTATGCGGTTACTCCTGCAGGCTCGGCGAAAACGCCGGTACTTTCGGCCAATTCCTTGATGGCCCCAAGTATTTCGGTATCCTCAACTGTCACCATTGAACCGCCGGTCTCTCTTACAGCCCTCAGTGCCTTGGCCCAATTCCTAGGGGCTCGCACTGCTATGGAATCAGCCAGTGTATTGCTTCTCCGGGCAGGTACGACTTTCGGAAGGTTGCTTTTCACTGCGTCATGTATTGGGGAGCAGCCCTCGGCCTGGACACCAATGATCTTTGGAAAATGGTCTGCTATTCCCAGGTTTACCAGGTCGTAAAAGGCTTTATACAGACTGCTGATGATACATCCGTCACCAACTGAGACAAACAGGTAGTCGGGGACATTCCAACCTAATTCCTCAGCAATCTCAAGCCCACAGGTCTTTTTACCTTCAACTAGGTATGGATTTATGGCACAGTTTCGGTTATACCATCCGAAGTAGTCGATGGCTTTGACAGAAAGGTCGAAAGCGTCTCTGTAGTCACCTTTGACAAGTACCACACGGGCTCCATACACCAGCAACTGGGTGATCTTGGCCACAGGTGCTTTCTCAGGCACAAAAATCGTCGCACCTATTGAAGCAACTGCAGCAAACCCCGACAACGAGCTGGCTGCGTTGCCGGTAGATGAGCAGCTTATGTGCGTGCGCCCTAGATCCAAGGCTCTGGCAACAGCCACTCCACTGGCCCGGTCTTTGAGAGAACCTGTAGGGTTTCGGCCGTCGTCTTTGACGAAGAACCGCTTTACACCATACTCTGCTGCCACAGCCTTGTTCTCATATAATGGAGTCCCTCCTACAGCCAAAGAGGGTATATTTGCCCTATCGTGAACAGGAAGAACCGGCCAATACCTCCACATGCCTGGCGTCGGATCTTTCTGAAGTTTTTCTCTGTTTAGCTCCTTCTTAACCTGGCCATAGTCGTAAAGCACATCCAAAGTCCCATCGATTCCGCAGTGGGGACAGGTGTATTCAACCTCCCCTTCGGGGTAACGCCGCCCGCACAAAACACATCTCAGCTCAAAGTGCTTTTGCATTCCTGCTACCCTTCTTCTCTGATTAGTAGTTCCATTGCCCGCAAATTGCCCTAAACCAGCAAATGAACTCCGCTTGAAAAGCCAGGGCCGCCTGTGCGCCCGGCGCTGAAATCAAACGACGGCTGTCAGCAACTCCCATCAAGCATTGCTGCGGAAATTGCATAATAGCCTCTGCATGCCGCGGCCAACTGCTCAATTTCCACATATTCATCGATTACATGAGCTAGTTCTTCCTTAGAAGCGCCGAAACCAATGGTGGGTATCCCTGCCACTCCGGCGTAGTAGCTTCCATTTGTACAGAAGGCATAATGTGAAAGTTCAGGTGATAGGCCGGCCTTTTGCAGGCCTGCTAAGGCTCTTCTTACGTATTCGTGGCCATCGTCTAGCAACCACCCGGGGGCAAACCGCTGAGCCCTAATAGGCTCGCCTGTGTAGCATTTTTCCTCGCCCGTAGCTATGCTCGCCTTGGCCTTGAATTCAGGATCTTTTTCTCCTATCTCGTCGGCCACTTGCTGAAGTGCTCCCAAAACGTCTTCCTGCGTCTCTCCCACCAGGAGTCTTCTGTCGAAAGTAACCCTGCACCTATCAGGCACAACACTGGCTCCCGGATACGGAGACGAGATAATGTCAGTAAGCTCAAGGATTCCCTTGCCCAGGATTTCGTTAGTTGGAGGTGTGTATGATTCCTCGATCCGAGACAAGAGCTTAACCATTTTCTTGACTGCATTGAGCCCTTCCTGAGGATTTGACGAATGGGCAGATTTGCCGTAAGTTTCAAGTACTACTTCTGCCCGGCCCCTTTGGCCCCTCTTTAGGTTCAATGAAGAGGCCTCTCCGATTACAACATAATCGGGCTTGTACGCCTCACCGATTTCCTGCGATGCTACTCCCTCAAAACACTCCTCATGAACAGACCCTGCCACGAGGATGTCCCCACTCAAATCGTTTGGCTTATCAGCCTTGAGGTAAGCAGCCGCAGTTATCATCGCTGCTAGGCTGCCCTTCATGTCAGAAGTTCCGCGCCCGTAGATCCTGCCATCTTTCATGGCCCCTCCGTAGGGGTCAACAGTCCATTGAGACAAGTCTCCGGGGTCCACATGGTCCATATGCCCTTCAAACAAAATCCTTTTGCCAGGCCTGGCAAAGGAGATCCGGCCTATTACGTTCCCGTACCTGTCTACCCTGACTTCATCATAGCCCAGAGAAATCATGGTTTCTTGAATCAGGGAAGCAAGATCGCCCTCCTGACCGGAGAGGCTTGGACATTGGATCATCCTCTGGCAAAGCCCTACTAGAAAACTAACCCGTTCTTCGTTAAGCAAATCGAGTGCCCCCTTTGGACTATTCATAGTAATAATCAAGCAAGAAACATGCCATCGTGTACTGTAGTCACTTTCGCTAGTTGCTTACCGTAATCTTCCCGCTGATACCATCTCTCAGGTAATAACCCGAATTGGCAAAACATTGTCTATTCAGGCTATATCGTTGCCGGTCACAGAAGAACTGGGAATTTGCGAAAACGCTGACGACATTGCCGGCATCTTTACCCAGTGATGTCGTTCGTTATCATTTTGATATGTAGTTAACTAGGGGAGTACTGAAAAGCGCCCTTAACGAGCCTGTTGGTTACCATTTATCAAACTGATATGGATTTCTCGAAATGATACACTTTCTACTGTCCCTCCAGGCCATATCTGGCTATCTTCCGGTACAAAGTAGCTATCCCTATACCCAAAACACTGGCTGCCCTTTTCTTTCCTTCATAGGTGCTGCCGCATTCTTCGAGGGCCTTGCGTATCATGGCCACTTCCATTTGCTCAAGGGTCAAAGGAGTACCTAGCTCAGCAGCAGCTGCCTTACCTGCACCTAGAGAACCGCATTCAATCCTCAGCTTCTGAGGCAAACTATCGCACTGCAGAACCCGATCATTTTCAAAATTGATAGCATATTCAACTGCGTTCTCCAGTTCTCTTACATTCCCTGGCCAGGAATACTGCTTCAAAACATCAAACACCTTGGGATCAATTCCCGTTATCTGTTTTCCCATTATCTCCGAATACTTCCATACAAAATGCCATACCAGCGGTTCAATGTCCTCTAGGCGCTCTCTAAGAGGAGGAATTCTAATAGGAATCACGTTGAGCCGAAAATAGAGGTCATCGCGGAATTCGCCATGTTGCATCTTGAACTCGAGATCCTGATTGGTAGCGGCTATGATCCTTACATCGCATTGCCTGCCTTTTGTAGAGCCAATTCTCTCTACCTGCCGCTCTTGCAGCACTCTCAGCAATTTGGCCTGAAGGTGCAGTGACATGTCGCCAATTTCATCGAGAAACAGGGTTCCGCCGTCTGCTATTTCAAACTTGCCTGGCTTCCCTCCTTTCCGCGCTCCTGTAAAGGAGCCTTCCTCATACCCGAAGAGTTCGCTCTCCAGGAGCCCATCGGGTATTGCTGCGCAGTTTACCGCCACAAAAGGCTTATCTGCCCTGTTGCTTGCAGAGTGGATAGCCCGCGCAAGCAGTTCCTTTCCTGTACCGCTTTCACCCCGAATAAGAACGGTAGACGGACTCCGGGCTACTCTCAGCGCCGTATTCTTTACCTCTGTAATCCCGCTGCTGTTACCGACCAAAATGCTCATTTCAAGAGCAGGCCCTGCACCGCCATGGGTGATGTCGTAAGCCCAACGATGCAGTTCAAGCAGAGGTATTATCGAAGCTATGGCTCCCAGGCTGTGGCCATCGCCTTCCAGGACACTTGTGGACACCATATATCCTTGTTCTCCGTCACCAAGATCCAGAAATATTTCCTGGGAACTGTACTTCTTCTCTGATGATAACAGATCCTTGAAGAGCTCAAATACCGCTTTCATGCGGCCGTTGCCAGGCACTTTCCCAGACAAGACATCGGCCTTTTTGATTCCAATCATCTTCTCAGCTCTGCTGTTTAGGTAGATGACCTTAGCCGATTGATCGACAGCGATTACAGCTTCATCAGTCTTGTCCATAAGCAGCATAATAATCTCAGCGGCAAGCTGCTTCTCAAGGAAAAGCTCGGTCTCAACCGCCTTTGCGGCAAGCAGATCAGCCATGTGGCCAGTGAATTCTTTATGGGACTCAAGACGTGACACCATCCGGTTGCGCTGATCTTCATCAAAACATACAAGCCCGATTACGCCTATGGTTTTTCCCTCGACTATGATTGGCGATGATAGTTCAGCTGTCTCCTCACATACTCCGAACCTATCACAATCCTTGCATATGGCTTCTTTTCCTGGTTCGGTCACAGCAACACCTTTACCGGTATTTAGCACATACCGGTAGACTGCCCCCTCACTTTCAAGGGACCACCCAACTCTTGTACGGTATTTGCCGGTACCTGCAACCCTCAAAAGCCGGTCGTCCACAATTTCGACATCGACGCCTAGAACAGACGCTATGGCATTGCAGACTTCTTGGGCAATACTTGTGACTTCGGACAATGATGACAGGGGCCCTCACCTACTCTGGTACGCTTTGATTTGTTCCGTGTTTTCTTAATGCATTTTTATGACAGTGTATATTTCCCCATCCTCCTTCATGGATCCTGCATAAACACCCCAGCCGGTGCAGTTTGGATTTATCATCTACCGTGGTAAATTCGGGTAACCGGGGAGACTGTAGGAAAATAGCAATCAAGGCCCGGCCTTTCCCGAACCTTCCGGAAGGGGCAGCCGGGGGACTATAGAAACATGGCAATCGAGTTATCGATCTGTCTTTGTCACCAATAGTTATACGATTGAAACCTAATAAAAGCGGAGCCTCTTCGCGGATTGCTTAACACTTTGATTTCAAAGAAGGAGCATGAGTAACATGTTTGTTGCGAACACTTGCCGGGAATATCTTGTTTTGCATAAGATGAAGGAGATGAAGACTATTGGAGCTATGATGATATGGATAATGGCAAAATGAATATGTCTAGAAATCTCTCTGCTGAGAACATCATTCCCGGTATCGCCCTTGGTGGAGGCGGTGCCTTGGGACTGAGCCACATAGGGGTCCTGAACGCTTTGACGCAGGCAGGCCTACATTTCTCTATTGTCTCCGGAACTAGCATGGGCGCAATAATCGGCGCGGCATACGCATGCGGAACCCTGAATCTTGCCGAGAACATGGCCCGGTCTCTGACCAGGCAGGCCATGCGCCAATGGGCAGATCTCCACTGGGACGGCGGCTTATTCAAGGGGGATGTTGTCGAAAGCATTCTGCGTCAGCTTACCAGGGGCCTCAGCTTTGCCGATTTGCGGCGCAGTGGAATTAGCCTGGTTGTGGTTGCATGTGATCTCGACACAGGTGAGCCTGTGTATATTGATGAAGGAGATATTGCTACGGCAGTGAGGGCAAGCATGTCAGTTCCAGGGTTGTTTGTACCGGTAGAAATCAACGGCACGACTCTGGTAGATGGCGGCCTGGTAGACAATGTTCCTGTAGACATTCTTCATGAACTAGGTGCCAAATTCACTGTTGCTGTGAACGTATCGAATTCCGGAGACATTTGGTCTCTGGCTACATCGGGCATAATGCTCTCGGCGAAGACGGCGGACCTAATAAGGGAACGCGTCAGGGAGATTACGGCTGATAGGGCAAGCAGGCATTCGCGGCACATCGAAAGGTACCACGAGGTAGTTGACAGGATATTTGATGAGAAACTGGGAAGTGCGGCTAGAGAATCCCTCAGCCGTCTATATCCCGGTATTCACTCCGTAGGACAAGCCGGGGCCGCAGAGGATTTGACACCTCCCGGAAAAGGCAAATCCGGCAAAGACAGACTCGATCAAGACAAGGCCAAAAGCGAGTCAAGCCTTAACTGGGCTGGCATTAAAGCCATTCTCCAATCGGTTGACATAATGAATGAAGCTCTGGAACAAGAGAGAGCGGAGAGAACAAACCGATCAAAGCCCAATATTCTGCTGCACCCGAATACCCGGCCCTTCCACGCACACCAATTCTACAAGGCAAAAGAGCTTATTGAGGCAGGCAAAGAAGCTGCAAGGGGCCTGATTCACAGTTTCCCGAATATCAAGGCCACCCGACCTCGCCACTGAATGCAGACCACTCACTCAAATACTATTACATAGTATTTTCAGGTAGGAATTGGAACGGCCACAGTAGAATTATTGGCTCAATGAACCCAGCCGTCACCCTCAGTTTTTATACTACCGGCACAGGGTGATCGAAAGGGACTCGGGCAAGATATGTCCTGGTAGACTCTTGGCCTTCATGTTACCAGCAAAAGGGGGATTACAAATGGCAAAACGTCTTTCGCGTTCCGAAGTTCCCGAGGAACTAACCTGGAATCTAGCCGATTTATTTCCTAATGACAGCGCCTGGGAGTCTGAACTTAAGGGGGTTGCTGCTGAAATCGGGACTATTACCCAATACAGAGGCAGGTTTAGCGAAGGATCTTCGGTTCTTCTGGAATGCTTTGAATCGCTCGAGGCTCTGTACAAACGAGTTTTCCGGGTAGGTTCCTATGCGTCGCTGAAGTTATCAGCCGATGGCACGTCGTCTGACAATCAGGTAATGGCAGGACGCGTAGCTGCTCTGGGTGCTCGAATGAGTTCAGAAACATCTTTCGTTCAAACCGAACTTCTGAGCCTTCCTGACGGAACGGTGGAAAAATACCTTGAGGAAGAGCCAGGGCTCAAGGAATTCCGCCGAATGATTGAAAAGGCTCTTGAACTCAAGCCTCATACTCTTAATCCAGAAACAGAGAAGGTACTTGCGGCCCTCGGCGAAGTTTTGGATGCAGCCTATACCATATACCAACGTTCTAAGGCTGCAGACATGTCTTTTGAACCTGTCGCTGATAAGGACGGAAACCAGCTCCCTATGTCCTTTGCCGGTTACGAGAATAGGTATGAAAGGTCGGCTGACATTGTTCTCCGCCGCAATGCCTTTGCTTCATTTACAAAAGGCCTGAAGGCTTACCAAAACACCTATGGCGCAACCTGGGGCACCGAGGTCAAAAAGAACGTGGTCCTGGCAAAACTCAGGGGCTACCCTTCTGCAATTCACATGTTACTGAAGGAACAGGAAGTATCAATCGACGTCTACAACAATCTCCATGACATTATTTTGACTGATCTGGCACCCCATATGAGGCGGTATGCCCGGCTAAGAAAGCAGGTCTTGGGCCTGGATAAGATGCTTTACTGTGACATAGAAGCTCCCCTTGACCCGGACTTCAGCCCGCCAACTACTTTCGAGCAGGCCTCAAGGGTTATTCTGGACGGGCTTTCAGTTCTTGGGCCTGAGTATATCGAGATTATCGACACCGGGCTGAAAAACCGCTGGATAGACCTTGCCGACAACATTGGAAAGTCAACCGGGGCATTCTGCAGCACAGTCCCAGGGGTCCATCCCTACATACTGATTACCTGGACCGACAGCATGCGCAACGCCCTGACTCTGTCTCACGAATTAGGCCATGCAGGCCACGGCGAGCTTACATTGCGCAACCAGAGGCTGGCAAATGCCGAACCTTCGATGTTCTTTGTAGAAGCACCGTCGACCATAAATGAGCTCCTGGTAGGCAACCATATTCTATCTCAGAGCCGCGACGTTCGCATGCGCCGCTGGGTGATAATGCAATTCTTAACTACTTATCATCATAACTTCGTCCGCCATTTGATTGAAGGAGAACTCCAAAGACGGATCTATGCCCTTGCTGAGAAGGGCCAGCCAATAACAGCCACTACGCTCAGCCAGGTCCAGGGCGATATCCTTGAAGAATTCTGGGGCGAGGAAGTAGAAGTCGATGACGGGGCAAGGCTGACATGGATGCGGCAGCCCCACTACTACATGGGGTTGTATCCATATACATACTCAGCCGGACTGACTATAGGTACTGCTGTAGCTAAAGCCATTCAGGTAGAAGGCCGGCCGGCAGTAGACCGCTGGCTGAAGGTGCTCAAAGCCGGAGGTTCTAAGAACCCAATGGAACTTGCCGAGATGGCCGGTTTGGATATGACCAAGCCTGAGCCTATCCGTACTGCTGTGGACTATGTTGGATCGCTGGTGGATGAGGTGGTGAACAGTTTTTAGGATCCATTACCTATAACGTCGGCGGTTTGTACGGTTCCAGAGAGTTCTTGAGCCAGTTCCGTGACCATGGTTCCTAGGCAGGTTTACCCGAGAAACTGTACGGATTTCGGGCAGCTGTCCGGTAAAACTACAGGTTTGCCAGAAAGCTGCCCGGTTTTCGTACAGGTTTGCTTTCCCTCTCCAAGTACCTCCATGTAGTTCGTGTTATTCCCACTCTTGGATCTGTTTGACTTCAGTCTCCCCACGTTACGGTCAGGGAGTTCTCGTCCACCGGGCGGCCCCCGAGAGGGTAAGAATCTATCAAACTCCTGTCAAGGCTGTGTTGGTAGTGACCGGCATAAGCCAGACCCGTATTTGCATAAACGGCGAGGTAGAAACTGCATTGATTACTCGGCATATACCAGCCATCCTGAAAAGCGGCGACTGCGAGTTCTTCTCCGTTATAGTCCATGCTGAGCACACGAGAGAAGCATACGTGCCTGAGCTGCTCATTGAACTGTTGGGTCAGGAACTTCTCTCAAGAGTTCCATAATCGACACCGGAGGGAGATGAAAATACGGATGAAAAGGGCCAGGAGGAGTTTGCACTGTTCCAGTATGGTTGATTACACCCCTTCTTGCACGGCAGTGTCGAAGAATGAACCAGGTACATTTCTGGTAGTACTGCATACCTCTTATCTAAGTTTGTTAGGACATTCACCGCCGAATGGGTTAAGGACGGTATGTCCGGGGAAAGGCACTATTCTTGTTGGTTCTCGAAGCTGGGAGACCGGCCGACTATAGGGCAGATACTACCTAAACAACATGTAAAGAGGTAACGAAAAAGATGGCTTGATCTAAGTTATATTATGCTTTTTAGATGCTTGTATAATTATATTATCTATCTGATTTATTATTTTAATGCCTTTCGCACGACTACTCTGCCTTCTCGTTCGGCGTATTTGTCAAATCCACATTTTTCATACATCGCCATAGCCCCCTAAAATCATGGGTGGCATCTAAGAATTCATTGTTGACATAGGCCTCTCCAAAATCGAACCCATCATCAGTCGCATCTTTGCAAACGCACTTCAATAATTGCGTGGCTATGCCCTTTCTTTGCATATCTGGTCAACCACAAAGCAAAATATGGATTTTACCTTT
Organism: Bacillota bacterium; assembly: GCA_040766745.1. Lineage (GTDB taxonomy): Bacteria > Bacillota > Sulfobacillia > Fermentithermobacillales > Fermentithermobacillaceae > JAXGPX01. The sequence continues at coordinate 79,199 of JAXGPX010000004.1, read as the reverse complement.
ATGTACGCATTGTATTCCTCTATTGGCCAATAAGAGCGAAGATAATTTACGCCGAGTTGACAATCCGCGGTTGCGTTGCACCATCCCACGATCCTATTGCCGCGGTAGGCAAGATAGCCCTGTAGACTGCCATCCCTGACAAATTGCATGGCGTGCTCCCTTCTTTCTTCCCGTGAGGGATACCAATGGTCATTGCCGACATAGGAATCGTCGCTGCGCCAAGTCACACAATAGCATTTAACCCCGTCACCCTCGTCATTGTGAGGTGTTGTATCAAAAAATGTACATAAGCCTCTGCAAGGTCGGGTGTCAATTTTCGGATGTCGATGTTTATTGTAAATCACTTCCTTTTTAGTTATAAGGTCTTAGTTTTTTTGATATTCATCGATTTAACATAACATGCGTCAACGGCAGATAATATAAAAACAGACTGCCGACATAAATCAACAGTCTTTCTGGTCGGGGCGACTGGATTTGAACCAGCGGCCTCATGGTCCCGAACCATGCGCGCTGCCAAGCTGCGCTACGCCCCGACAACTGAGATTATAACATCTAAGTGCATGTAAGTTCAATGAAGCATGTGCCAATGTGCTAATGTGTTGCCGGACACTGATGCTGAACACCTCGACCCAAAAGCTCATTTACACAGAGTAATTTACAATCCAGGTTTCAGCCCTACCCGGTACCAGAAGCGACCACCTTCGGTCCAAACCTGGTATCAAAACCCGCCAGGTTTCAGCCAAACCTGGTACCAAAATCGGCCGCCTCAGCCAAAATTCAGTAGAAAAGCCCCCGTTTATCTTCTCACGGAGGCCTTATTGGCCCCAAAACCGACCAGGTTTCAGCCCTACCCGGTACCAGAATCGACCACCTTCGACCCAAACCTGGTACCAAAACCCGCCAGGTTCCAGCCCAACCCGGTACTAGGATCGACCACCTGATGTCAGTACCCAGTATCAAGATCGACCATTCACACTAAAGATGGTGACATTTTCACAGTCCAAGTAAGTGTACTTTGGGATGACAGAATCACTGTCCGTTGACATGAAGCATGTGCCAATGGGTCTGTCAAGTGAAAGTGGGTAAGAGTCAATCTACCACTGGCCATACAGATCCACATCCTGTCTGGCAAAACCGGTGGTTCGTGCCCCCGGTGGCTGCCGAAATTCGCCAGCCTATCTGTTTTGTGAATCAGAAAACTCTGCGGCAAAAGAAAACCATTTCGGTGGATTCAGGCCCTATCGGAGAATCTTCGAGCAAGGAACCTTGCTCATGGAAGATGGCAAAGCCTGATGATTCCAGCAATAAGCGCAGTTCTCTGGGAAAGAAGTAGGCCATGGTCCCTTGGGAAGTTGCGTGCCTCAGCAGATTCCCTGAATCATCATATTCTTCAATAGTGATCGAATCATGTTCAAGCTGGTTCACAAAATCGTAATTGCTCTTGAACCTATCCACGATTCTGGTTCCTGTAAGTGGATGCTCAAACTCAAAGACTCTTTCAACACCGTTAACACCGGCCATGTACTGAATGTCAGGAATGCTGTTATCCAGGATAAACACACCTGAGTCCTTGAGATGGTGTCGCGCACGTGTCAAAGCCTGAGATAGCTTTCCAGGTTCCCAAAGATGGTTAATCACATTACACGGAGCTATTGCCAGGTCAAACTGCCTTTCGAGTTGAAAACGAGTTATGTCGCCTTTGACAATTGACACCCTTGACCTGGTACCCTCATCTTCCAGAGCAAGTTTCGCCTTGTAACGGCGGATCATATCATCTGACAAATCTATTCCTGTTACGGTAAAGCCGGCCTTTGCCAGAGGAATCGTGATTCTCCCTGTACCTGATCCAAGTTCCAAGATACCAGGCCCAAACCGGCGGCCAAACTCAATCCAGGACTCAACATCTCCCAGGCCGGCATGGATAATGTCGTAGAACTCAGCAAAGAAGCCGCTGTACTGGTCACCCAATGTATGGTCACAACCTGGTGTTGGACTCGAATCTGGCGCTCCATCCGAGTGTAGTGATGGGTTGGAACTGGATACTGGGTTCAAGTTTGATGCCGAGTTCGTGTTTGATCCTGAGTCTGTATGTGATGTTGCGTTCGTGTTTGATGTTGGGCTCATATCTGCCGTTGGGTTCATATTTGCTGTTGGGCCCAAATTTGCCGTTGGGTTCACATTTGACTGATGGTTCACGCTTTCACCTCTTCGCAACTGGTCTTGGGACCTGCAGGCGGAATTGGCAGTAATCCGTATAAGTCCGCCTTGGTTCATGAAAGAGTTTGCTTGTATGTTCGAACCGGTCTAGACTTCCGGTTCTTTGCTCGTGTCCAGGCGCCTGACTCCATCTCCAATAGACGAAACATAAAAATCTGCTCTCAGGCCGGTTTTCCGGAAGTACTCCTTCCCTACTGCTTGTCTAAATTCATCTATGGAGTCGGTTCGAACCAGAGCAATGGCACAGCCCCCAAAACCGGCTCCTGTCATTCTGGCACCGGCGCAGCAATCCTGCGAAAGGGCAGCTTCTACAATTGCGTCAAGTTCAAACCCGGTAACTTCATAATCATATCTCAAAGAATTGTGGGACTCAGTCATCAACCGGCCAAAACTAAGAACATCCCCTTGGGATAGGAATTCCCCGGCCTGGATAGTACGCTGATTCTCAGTGACAACGTGCCGGGCCCGTTTAGCAAGAACCGAGTCTGTCGAATGTCTCGCCAGGAGAAAGCCTTGATCCCCGGCTCCGTTAGGAATTTCGGGGGTCTGCCACAGCACTTCAAGCTGCTCCAAAGTTGCCTGGGCCAGGTTTTCTACGTCTGCACAGCAGCCATGGCTCCTGATAACCGCAAGAGCCTCCTCACACTCTGCACGCCTCTGGTTGTACCTGGACTCACCAAGGCTTCTCCTCTTGCTTGTATTCATGATTACCAGGCTATAGTCACCAAGTTCAACCGGTACATAGCGGCAGTCCAATGACGCACAGTCCAGAAGCATGGCCTTGTTCCATTTTCCCATAGCAACTGCAAACTGGTCCATTATCCCGCACTGTACCTTGATAAACTCATTCTCTGCCTTCTGACACAGTTGAGCCAGCCATATCCGGTGGGTGCTGTCGAAATCATCTTTCATATAAGGGTACAGCATCAAGTAAGCCGTAAGAACCTCGATTGCTGCTGACGACGACAGGCCTGCGCCCAAAGGAAGGTTGCCCCAATATAGAATCTGGCAGCCTCGCAGGCGCTTTGTGGTGCTCCAGGACGATCCCAGACTACATCCTTGGTCGAGGCGCCAGCCCAAGCCGTGCCAATCATGCTGCTGCAGCTTCTGAATCACTCCAAGAGGATAGTTGGCCCAACCCCTGCCCGGCTCAAACAGGATTTTCTCTGATAAATCCACTGAAACCCTGCCAGGTTCATTGACTGAGGCAAGATTAACGATATTGTCCTGGTGTGGATACGTATCCGCATACCTCACCGCGGCGTATATGCCCATTGAAAGGGCCACAGGCAGTACATACCCTCCGTTGTAATCGATATGCTCACCAATCAAGTTAACCCGGCCAGGGGCAAAGAAGATATGGATCTCATCGGGCCCTTCCCCGTAGACCTCAAGAAACTTCTTTCTGAGAGTATCTGCGTCGATATTCGTATTGGCGTCAGCACTCACATTCATGATGGTATCAGCACATTGATCAGTCATTGCTTCCCCTATCGAACGCCCCCTTGAAGCATGATTCACGTTATCTTCGTTTTACTCACCCTTCGGACTTTCATCCAGTTTGCGGTATCCCTGAAAAATCCTCTCTACCGGCGTCCAACCTATGTATTTGGGTTTTGTCCACTCTTCACTGCCAGGTCGAAGCCCTTCTATATCCAAGTAGTTGTCTATTCTGACAGTACCCCAGGAATGTACGACGTTTCCATCACCCAGGGATAGGCCTACGTGGCCCCAGTTCTTGTAGTTGCCCTTGATTGGCCCAAAGCAATCATAAAACACGAACACGCCTAGCGGAGGAAAACCGCTGCTCTTGACAACCCCATACTGGTCAGCCGATTCCTTGGCAGAGTCCCCTCCGAAAATCTCGACATTATTGCTTATCTCATATGCGTCTTCCACAAACGCAAGGCACCTGTAGGGCCACGCCTTTGAACCCAACTGCTTCTTTGCCCATTCCACTGCATTCTCGATGTACTTGGTGAACTCATCCGACTTGTCGATTTTACCTGTCACAATGCAACCCTCCCATAGCATTTGTAAGAATTCGGTTTCAAAGAAACTCTGTCTGTGCAGACACGAGAATCAGTCAGGAGATCAGGAGCCTAATGATAGACAGCTGCCAACTCCAAAACCGCCCACTCGCCTGTCTCCGTCGCAGGAACCACCCACTCACCTATCTCCCTCGCAGGAACCACCCACTTACCTATCTCCTTTTCCGCACGGTCTCGCCCATAACCTTCAAATAACGCTCGAATCTTCTGGCATCCAGCCGGCCACCGGCAACTGCCGCCTTAACGGCACACCCCGGCTCGTGTGTGTGAGAGCAATCTCTGAAACGGCACTGGGAAGCCATTTTCTCAATGTCCTCGTACTCCGATTTGACTGTCTCTTCATCCAACTGCCACAGCCCAATAGCCCGCAACCCCGGTGTGTCGGCTACATATCCGCCACCTATGTCAACCAAGGTGGAGTATGTTGTAGAATGACGGCCCTTTGACGTAGAAGAGCTAATTTCAAGGGTCTTTGATTCATAGTCGGGACAGATCTTCTTTAGAAGAGACGTTTTTCCGGCACCCGAAGGGCCAAGGAAAACCGAAATAACGCCGCCGACCAGGCGGTTTTGGAGTTCGGAGACTCCCATCCCTGTCTCAGCGCTAGTAAGGATTAGCGGAATACCCCTTCGCTGCAGGGTAATGATTGACTGAATGACCGGTGATATTGCGGATTCGTCCGTACCCGGCTTGCATTTGTCCTCATCCGGCTTGCATTTGTCCTCCTCCGAATTGCATTTATCCTCACCCAAACCATCTTTTGAGATACATTGGCATTCGTCCTCATATTGAGGCCCGCCGTGGCAATACCCATCGCCAGCAGCAAGTTTAGTGCTCGTAGCATCCATGAGGGCCTCAAGAACGCCTTGTGGGAGCAAATCCACCTTGTTCACACAGACAACCGGCGAAACGCCGGACTGGCGGGCAATCATAAGGTAGCGTTCGATACTCCCCATTTTGAATGGAGGCGCCACGCATGATGCGACTATGACAAGTTGAGTAACGTTGACTGCCAAAACCTGTTCCAAGTGAGCTCCCCAGGGATCAGCCGGCGGTGAAATCCGGGAAATCCGTGTCTTTCGCGGATGTATTGCCGATATAACACCTGTCCCTCGGACTGGAACTCCTGCAAACTGCATATTTCTCCCCGGCAGACGACTCACTGGTCCCTGTAGTTCAGAGTGCTGGCCCTGCAAGGTCTCGTGAGAGTTCCGGTTATGGGAGTCCTGCCTGTGCGAATCCGAAATCTGCAAGTCCTGCCTGTGGGGATCCGGCCTCTGCAAGTCATGCCTGGGTGAGTTCTGCCTGCCCGACTCCTGCTTGGGCGCGTCCTGCCTGTTCGGCTCCTGCTTGTGTGGCTTAGCCTCTGGATCAGGTTGAACCGCAACCCTGTCTCCGATAACAGGCATGTCAGTCCGGTCCCTAATTACATTCTTTAAACTGCCTTTGAGTTTGCAAAAGAATGTCCCGTAGCCTGTATCAACCAGGTAGTTGCCCGGGCCCGTCCGTACTACAAGGCCTTCCAGAGATTTCGGCAGTTCAGTTATAGCATTTCGGCCGGGAACTGACTCTGCCACTGCCGGAACCCCTAACTCTGCCGCTGACCCTGCTGCTGAGCCCTTTGCTGAACCTGCTACTGGACCTTCTGCGGAACTTGCCACTGGACCTCCTGCTGAACCTGCTGTTGGACCCCCTGCTGAACTTGTTAGTTGACCTCGTACTGGACCTGTCGCTGAGCGTGTCACTGAGCCTGCCACTCTGCCTGCCGGTGAACCTGACGATGGATATTGCATTGAACTCTCAGTAAGTTTTTTTGTTCCACCAATGCCATTATTGCTTTTGCTGGCCATTATTGAGCCTCCTCGGTAAATCTGCAAAACATAACCGCTGTCGTAGTAGATGAGGCGAATTGCAGATTGTGTGATTGCAATTTCATGAATTCCCATTGCACGAATTCCCCATTGCACCAATCTCGGATTGCACTCAGCACGGCATTACCAACACCTTCCACTAAGGTAAGGTCCTGGTATGTCTGGCAGCGTAAAAAGATCGCTGGTCGATGGAAGCCCCGGTTTGACAGAAGTACAGCTAACGGGTATGGCACAGTGCAAATAGCCTGGAGCATGGACTCTGCAAGTCGCAGCCTGAGATTGAACCCACCTGCAAGATCCCGATTTTCAGGCCGATCTCGAAAAATCAATCATGTTTTGCCAAACCGTTAGCCCTGGAATTCGGGAATACGCTTAAGAGATATGAAAAACCCCGGGGCTGTACGTGTCATATATTCGGATTGAGATTCGTGCCAGATTTGTGCAATCCGACATATACTCGCCCCCTTTCGGAAGATTGATGTGCGGTAAAACTGCCCTTATTGTTGCTCTTTAGTCATCGAACTTGGACAAAGAGCCAGTAAACTCAAGCACCTTTTTCTCTGTTAAGGAAGAAGGCACCATAAAAGTAACATGGATCTATATGGAATAGCAACCCGATTTGAAGGACATTGCTACCGAGCTTAATTGTAAAAGTAACTTCCAGTGTTTTTGAGAAAAGCGGAAGTTACTCTTACAAACCCTCTGAAGTAGAATATGAGTTGTCCAATTCCGGTTTGGTCACTACATAGGACTAGATCGGAGGAAACAAACTATGGATGACAAACAGATCTTTGAAAACAGAAAACACAAGCACCTAACTTTGGATGACCGTTGCATTATCCAGGAAGAACTTCTTAAAGAAAAGACATTCAAGGAAATTGGGCAACGGCTTGGCAAAGATCCAAGCACGATATCAAAGGAAGTACGGCGTAATCTTACCCGCATATTGCCAAAAAGTTTTGGAAGGCCAAGGAACATCTGCACGAAACGTCAAACCTGTTCTATCCAAGGCCTATGTAGCAGGTATCCGAATTGTCTGGTAGATCTGTGCCGGTATTGCACCTCTCTAAACTGCAATGAACGTTGTCCTGAATTTGAACCTATCCAGTGTTCGAAATTGGAGCGGCCGCCCTATGTCTGCGACGGCTGTGAGGACTTCCGCAAGTGCTACAAGTTGAAACAGGTGTATGGCGCTCAGCTGGCCGAAAAGAAGTACCGTACGACGCTTAGAGAATCGCGGACAGGTATCAACCTTACCGAAGCAGAACTGGAGCAGTTGGATCTTCTGATTACTCCGCTCATCAAGAAGGGACAATCACTTTATCACATTTGGCACTATCACAAAGATGAGATACCTGTTAAGGTCAAGACTCTGTATACGTACACAGACGAGGGATACTTTTCATTCAGAAACATACATGTGCCACGCAAAGTTCGTTACAAAAAGCGCCGAAAACGCCAATTGGAGCGTGCGCCCCACCCCAACTATCGCCAAGGGCGGACATATGACGATTTCCAGCAGTATATTAGGGAAAACCCGCATGTTCCGGTAGTTGAAATGGATACGGTGGAAGGGACCAGGGGAACCAAAAAGGTTCTTTTGACCGTGTACTTTCGCTCAAGCAGTTTGCTCCTCGTCTTTTTGTTGGAATCAAAAACCCAGGCAGCTGTTTTGGACAAGTTCAATCACCTAGAAGAACTCTGGGGGCTGAAGAATTTTCGTAAAGTGTTTCCTGTGATTCTCACAGACAACGGTTCTGAATTCAAAGATCCCAAAAGCCTTGAATTCTCACCCAAAGGTAAACGAAGAACAAAGATCTTTTACTGTGACCCCAATACCTCCTGGCAAAAGCCAGGTGTGGAGAAATCACATGTGGAAATCCGGAAGATCCTACCCAAAGGCAGCAGCTTTGAAAAACTTACACAAACACAAACCTTCATGGTACGAGACCATGTGAACAGTCTAAGCAGAGAAAACCTAAACGGGCGGTGCGCTTTTGAACTTGCCAGTTTGCTGTTACCGGATGAAGTAATCTCAACATTGGCACTCAAACGCATCCCGCCCGATGAAGTGATTCTCAAGCCACTTCTTCTCAAGAAGTAACGGCCTGGAAACTGCTAGCGAAAACCGGAATTGGACACACAATTGAATTTTATACTCAATCCCTCAACTGGAACTTAGTTTGAAAAACAATCAGTTAGAGGTGTAATTAGTGTACCGTTTCACGTTAGTCAGAACCGCTCAGTCCACAACACACTCCTTCAAATTCCGAGAGTCTCCGATTACCCTCACAACCAAAATCAAAACACATCACCCTGGTGGCAGACATCGATATTCTCCAAAAACCAGGACAGCCCCGTTTTCCACTCACGGAGAATTAGAACTTCAGACCGTCCCAGCCTTTCGCACCCCAGTTTCTTAGGAGTGAAACGCTAGAACCGTCCCCACGTTTCAGGAGTGAAACATTAGAACCGTCAGACCGTCCCCGCAGTCCATCACCCACTTTCCATCACTCGGGGTCGGGAACATATGCGAGAATATCGCCAGGTTGGCAGGACAGTTCCCTGCATATTGCGTCGAGAGTTGAGAACCGGATAGCCTTTGCTTTACCCGTTTTCAGAATTGAGATGTTGGCCAGCGTGATACCTACCCTATCTGCGAGCTCTGTAAGCGTCATTTTCCGTTCGACCAGTATCCGGTCAAGATGTACGACTATAGGCAATGAAACTTCCCCCTCAAACTGTAAGGTCATGTTCTTCCTGAAGCTCAGTCCCGAACCTGAATATCTCTGCAAGGACTAAGACCAGGAGCCCGAACAAAAATGTCTCAATGCCCAAACTTGACCTAACGCCTATACCCACTCCGGGTATTTTGATGTATCTGGCAATATGCAGGCCAACAATCATCTCGACTGCAACTTTCAAGACTCCTCCGGCAATGATGGCAAACCCAATGTGCCGCAGCCTGATGGCATTCTCTGTTACAAAAGGAGTACCTGAACTGACAGTAGCCAGAATCTCCCTTAGCGTGTGAATCGCGAAGAATACAACACCTATGGCCACAAACCCAATCCCCCACACCAAGCCAGGCAACCTGTATAGCTCGGGGGAGATGAACTCTGGGGATAGTTCCAAGATGATCCCGGGGCCAAGTATCTGAGGGGATACAACCAGGCTACCCCTGGAAGCCAGTGACAAGGTTTCCGGCGAAAATACTTCAATCAAGGCAAAGATTCCCATGATGGCGAATCCCGCCAGGCCCAAATACCACGTGAAATTCACAAAGCCCCTTGCAACCCGCAAAGTTGAGTTTGAACCGGTTCTCATCTGAATCACCCTCCGTCGCTTGGAAATCCACATCCTGTAGACTTCTTATTCTCAAGAGGATTATACCGACTAATTTATCGATAGTCAATAAGGCTTTAACGAACAACGATAATTTCTATACGAATTTCGATAAGGACTTTAGGGGGCGTATCATCTAATATAGATCTCTTTTCCTACTCACATAGCGTGGGGCGGAGAGGAGAGTCCAGAGGAATTCCTGCTACAAAGCGATTATCGACCTCAACCTGGCAATCTGCCGCATCAGCGCCGGAATCTCAGACCGGATTTCAAAAAGTGGCCCGACCCCTCCGTACTCTAGACTTACAACTCGGATGTCATGATTCGCCAAGAGCATCTCAAGTAGGGCATATCCTTCTTCGGTAGTCTCTTCATGCCTGTCCTTCAAGACTCCGTTAACCAATGCAGGCCCGTTTATGTGAACTTCATGAATCAGATCAAGTGGAAGGATATTCAAATATTCTTCGGCAGATACTCCACGAATTCCGGCCATGATCTGGGCATGGGCAATATCCAGGAGGAACCGGCAGCCCGTCTCTTGTAAAGCCTCCAGAATGAAGCCGGGATCAGTCGTGAACCAGGCGTTTCGGTGCCCTGAAGATGACCTGGCAGTGCCTTGCTTGCGAGAGACACCATTCTCTAGGTGGACTGGCAGCCCTGTCAGCTGCCTAACCGCTTCTACGTCTCTTTTCAGGCATCTGAGAAATTTATCAGGCCGGTATTGATGATTTTCGGTCTCTTTGCTTCCTCCGTTTTCACGGTTCTCCATCACACGGCATTCAAGGTGCAGCGATATATACTCCGGTTGAGTAAGTCTAATGGCACATGAAATTCCTTCGAGGTCCAGCGACTCCATAAACCCGGAGTTACCCGGAGGAACATACCGGTCATAGTTCTGGCAGATACCGTGCAGAATCAAACGTTTCGATTTGCCAAGTCTACGGTACATTTCTATGTAAGCAGGCCTGTAAAACTCGGATACCTTTACTCCATCAACCAGTTCCGGGTTCTCTCTAAGACAGTCGACAAGCTGAGGAGAATAGTTAGCAGCCAGGCAGATATTCATTTCAGCACCTCAATTTGTAGTAGTATATACAAAGCAACGTCGTTTCCAGAATTACGCCTTCCCAATTTCCAAGGTAGTTTGTATCTCTAAAAGAATACGGAAGTAAGCCCAATAAAGTTCCGAGACTGCGATCATACCCGGGATACTGACCCCAGCTTCTGTTATTATCTAGATGAAAGCCAAATCGTGGAACCATGAACCATATCTCAGAATTACGCAGTGTTAGTTTGGTGATGAGGGTGCGCATTTTCGGCAGTGGGTAAGGCGTACCGTAGATAAGTACATGTATCGTGCAGGGAGAGACCTATGAGATGAGAAATTCGGACATAGTTACATACATTGACCGGTTGCTTCGACACGCAATTGATACCGGCCTTATAGACGAGACTGATCGCGTTCAAAAAAAGAATGAGCTTGCAGACTTACTGAAAATTGACCTTGGCAAAGCGCAAGCAGAAATTGCTGAACAGCGACTCGCCATTGGCACCGCAGACAATAGTGAACAGCAGCTCGCCATTGACACCGTAGACAATAGTATACAGCAGCTTGCAATTGACGCAGCAGACAGTTCTGGGCAGCAACCGGCTCTGGCAAACCAAACCCATAAATCAGGGCCACCGGATTCACACCAAGGTCAGACACTCTCAGAAATTCTCGGCAGTATCACCGATTATGCTGTCGAAACAGGCCTGATCCTCAGAGATACAATCACCTATAGAGACCTTTTTGACACAAAGGTTATGGGGATCTTCACTCCCCGGCAATCCGAAATCATCAGGCGTTTTGCTGAAATCAGAGATAACCAATCTAAAGATACCCAATCAAAGGATATTCGCCCAAGGGATATCCGGCCGAAGGATGCCCGGCCACAGAATGTCCAGCCATTGGATACCCGATCCCGATCAATCGAAAAGGCAACAGAGTATTTCTACGCTCTATGCCAGGCATCGAACTACATACGAACTGACAGGATCAAGAAGAACCGAAGCTGGCTTGCGCCTACTGGTTTCGGAGATCTTGCCATTACAATAAACCTTTCCAAGCCCGAGAAGGACCCCAGGGACATAGCCGAAGCCGCTGCGTCGGAACAAGGCAAATACCCAAAGTGCGTGCTGTGCCTCGAAAACGTGGGCTACGCAGGCAGGATCGATCATCAGGCTCGCCAGAATCTCAGGGTGATTCCCCTGACTTTGGGCGGAGAACAATGGTATTTTCAGTACTCGCCTTACGTTTATTACAACGAACACTGTATTCTTATTAGTAAGGAACACCGGCCCCTGGTGGTAGATCGTGCCGCCCTTGAGCGGATGCTCGACTTTGTGCAGGCCTTCCCCCATTACTTCATTGGATCTAACGCAGGACTCCCGATCGTCGGAGGATCCATCCTCAACCATGACCATTATCAGGGCGGCAGTGAAACGTTTCCGCTGGACCGAGCGCCATTTGAATATACATTCGTGCATCCTAACTACCCTGATGTTATTGCCGGTTCCCTGAAGTGGCCTATGGCGGCTGTCAGGTTGACAGGCCCTGATAGAGAAGACTTGCTTGAACTGGCATCACTGGTCATGGATACCTGGCAGAACTACGAAGACAAAAGTGCCCGCATCATACCGTATACCCTGGAAACCATCAGCCAGAATACTGGAACCGGTGGCCTCTCTGGATCCATAAAACCGTGTGAAGACACGTTGTCCGGTAAAACCGGACTTTCTCGGGCAACAAGCCACAACGCCGTAACTCCCACTGTAAGAAAAGACACTCTTGGCAACTTCGTGGTCAACCTTGTCCTTAGAAACAACAGAACCACACCTTCCCATCCTAACGGCCTTTTCCACCCCAAGCCCGAACTTCATCACATCAAAAAGGAAAACATCGGAGTTATCGAAGTCATGGGGATGGCCATTCTTCCTGGCAGGCTTGACAAAGAACTTGACGAGATAAGGAAGATTCTATGCGGAGAAATGGATCATGATATCAACCAAACACCCTGGAACAGAAACTACATGCTGTACAAACACAAGCACTGGATAAGCGAGCTTGTCAGCAAATATGGAAATAGGGTCACCGCTGACCGGGCCAACGCAATAGTCAAGGCAGAGGTGGGCAACAGATTCCTGGAAGTTCTCCTTGATGCCAGCGTGTTCAAAAGAGATGCACCGGGCCGAGCAGCATTCCAAAGATTCATCCAATCTTGCGGCTTTGTTCAAACTCACACTGCGGTAGTAACACCAACAGAAGTCATGATCGCCAAGTCGTAGTCCCGAGGGCCAAACGCTAAGCCGGACTAGTCGGGGTTGAAACAATAATCGCCACTCGAACATACAATGCAATACATTATTCTTAACGTGGTGATTATTATGAGTCCATTGCCAGACGGCACCATAACCTATACAGTCAAGCGCTTTGACACCCTGCGGCAGTTGGCCATCAATCACAAAACTACTGTCTCAGCAATCGCAGAGCTAAATCCCGGCATGGACCCCAAGCGTCTCGAGGTCGGACAGACAATCAGTATACTTCCTGGGCGCCAGCGCCGGCGAGGTGCAGGAATCAGCAGAGCAGAATTGGAGTTGAATAACCACATTCGTTCCTTGTGGGAGCAGCATGTTTTCTGGACCAGACTGACAATCATCAGTATGGTCCATGACCTGCCAGACGTGAGGCTGGTTACTAACCGGCTCCTTCGAAACCCAATAGACTTTCAGATGGTGCTAGAGCCTTTGTACGGACGAAGAATTGCCGGCATGTTTGCAGCCCTGCTAACCGACCATCTTGTTATAGCCGCCGAACTGGTCGATGCCGCGATAAAAGGCGACACTGCCAGAGCAGCTGATGCCGAAAGACGATGGTACGTAAACGCCGACAAAATAGCGGCATTCCTTGCGAAAATCAATCCCCACTGGTCCGAGGAAGAGTGGAGAGTTATGCTCCACGAGCACCTTGCGCTGACGAAGTCAGAGGCAGTTGACATGATTGGAGGAGATTTCGCCTCAGGTATCGCCATATTCGATCAAACCGAAGCCCAGGCCCTCGAAATGGCTGATTTGATGGTAAGAGGAATAGTTGAACAGTTCCCCAGCAGGTTCCGCGGCCGCTGAAACGCGGCTGGAACTTTCAGATTCTAAGATCCTACCCCTCCCTTTTCTTACCGCTGACATGTTCAATGTCTATTCGTACTACAGCCGTATTGCCTATGTTTTTCTCAATATACCTAGAGGCTTCTTCGGCAGTGACCTTACTTTTTCCCAACACATACTTGTCAAGCAACCTCTGCAAAGCGTATTCCTTTTCAGAGCCCGTTACGATATTGGCTCTGCCAAAAACAATGGCGCTTTCATATGCAGTGCTAATGACATCAGGCAATACCCTGGCCTTCTCCACAACCGCAAAACAAACCCTATCATCTGTTTCAATGGCATCTAGCTTGTGCCCCTCTAGTGCTGAGTGAAAGTATATTCTCCTGGTTGGTGCATCATAGACAAAGTTCAAAGGAACCACATATGGATACCCGCTGTCGCCTGTAACACCCAAGAACCCAGTCTCACCCTTGAGCAGAATATCCTCAGCATCTCCGAGTTGAGTTCCTCTGTCAGCCCTTCTCAGGCCTCTGAATTTTAGGCCGGACACTTAGGCCTCCTCCTTTGCCTGCTATAGCATGTACGAGCTTACCTCAGACAGGTCATTCTGATAAACAATCAACTTCATCCCAAATATAACCAAGTTTTCGCGCGGTGGCAACATCGATAGCGGTGACATCCCATGCTGTTGGCTGAACGGTTTTGGTTGAACTGCAAGTCCAGCTTGCGGTTCACGGAGAGAATGTGCTGCCGGCTGAACGGTATTGGCCGAAGTGCAAACCCGGCTGGAAGGTCCCGGTACAATGTACTGCTGGTTGAACGGTATTGGCCGAACTGCAAGTCCAGCTTGCGGTTCACGGAGAGAATGTACTGCCGGTTGAACGGTATTGGCTGAACTGCAAGTCCGCTTGCGGTTCACGGAGAGAATGTGCAGCTGGTTGAACGGTCTTGGCTGAACTGCAAGTCCAGCTTGCGGTTCCCGGTGAGAATGTACTGCCGGTTAAACGGTCTCGGCCGAAGTGCAAACCCGGCTGGAAGGTCCCGGTACAATGTACTGCCGGTTGAACGGTCTTGGCCAGAAGCCCAAGCCCAGGCTGCAGATACCGACACAATGTACTGCTGGTTGAACCGTCTTGGCTGAACTGCAAGTCCGCTTGCGGTTCACGGAGAGAATGTGCTGCTGGTTGAACAGTCCTGGTTGACACCAGATAAATGTATCGCCAATCGAACAGTCTTGGACGTGAACCCACACCAAGTGGTCCTAAGCATAGTAAGATTTTCTAATTGAACATGGGGTGACGGTATTTTACCGTCCGACAACATCGCCTACTATTCCAATGCCCACTCCTCCAGTTCCCACTCATCCAGTTCCCACTCATCCAGTTCCCACTCATCCAGTGCCTACGCCCCTAATGACATTCCTTCAATTTGACACCTGGTGCCTGTGCAAATATCATTAGGGAAAACTATGACGGAGACTGTTCACTGCCCGGCTCACTCGGAACAGAAAGCGTGAAACATGGACTGTGGCAACAGCGATCCGAACAGCAAATCGATCCGCGCGGCCGCCGGTCCGAGCGGATAGCTGGTCCGAGCAGCAGTGATCCGAACAGCAAATTGGTCCGTGCGGCAGCTTGCCCGAGCAGTATCTGATCCGAGCAGCAGTTGTTCGGAGGAGCAATCCAATCAAGCGGCAGTAGTAAACCAGCCAATTGAACAGCTTCAAATTCAATATTCAAGAGGTGTTGCAAGATGACCCGGTACCTAATCACAAGCGCACTGCCATACATAAACGGCATGAAACACCTGGGCAACTTGGTGGGATCCATGCTTCCGGCTGACGTATATTCCAGATTTCTCAGGCTCGAGGGCGAAGAAGTGCTGTATATTTGCGCCACTGACGAGCACGGCACTCCCGCTGAGATTGCAGCCTTAGAAGAGGGCCTTGATGTTCAGACATACTGCGACATCCAGCATAAGAGGCAAAAGGACATTTACATGCGCTTCGGGTTGTCTTTTGACTATTTCGGCCGCAGTTCCTCGACTCAAAACAAAGAACTCACCCAGCATTTCTACAATATGCTCGAGAGAAATGGTTTCATCGAAGAACGCGGTATCAGCCAAATCTACTCACTCGACGATAATCGGTACCTTCCTGACAGGTACGTTATCGGAACATGTCCGAGATGCGGATATGCCCGCGCCCGGGGCGACCAGTGCGAGAGCTGCGCCACGCTGCTTGATCCATCTGAACTGGTGGATCCCCGCTCCGCTATCTCAGGAAGCCAGAACCTTGAACTACGCACATCCAAGCACCTGTTCTTGAAACTAGACGCCTTAAGCCCAGAAATCGAGGCCTGGGTAGACTCACATGACGACTGGCCGCGCCTCACCTCGTCAATAGCTAAGAAGTGGCTGAACGAAGGCCTCCAGCCCAGGTGCATTACCAGGGACCTTTCCTGGGGCGTCCCTGTTCCGCGGGAAGGTTTTGAAAACAAGGTATTCTACGTGTGGTTCGATGCGCCTATTGAATACGTAGGCGCAACCAAAGAATGGTCTGAACTTGATCCGGCTAACCGGGACTGGAGATCCTGGTGGTACGATGCCGGTGATGTATATTACGCCCAGTTCATGGCCAAGGACAATCTTCCTTTTCACACAATTATCTGGCCAGCAACTATCCTTGGTACAAGGGAACCGTGGACAATGGCTTCATATATAAAAGGTTTCAACTGGCTGACATACTACGGCGGGAAGTTCTCAACCAGCCAAAAGCGTGGCGTGTTTATGGATGATGCCCTGGATATCCTCCCCGCTGACTACTGGCGATATTTCTTGATGTCAGTTGCCCCTGAATCTGACGATTCAGACTTCAGCTGGGACCTTTTCTCCACCCTGGTCAACAAAGACCTGGCTGGCACACTGGGGAATTTCGTCAACCGCACACTGAAACTTACTTCGTCCAAGTTCGGCAATACGATTCCTGATGGAGGAAACTGGACCGAACACGAAGACCGGCTCGTAGCCGAGTGCAAGGCCACCATGAAAGAGTACCGGAGTGCCCTGCGAAACTTCGAGTTCAGAAAGGCCAGCCTGGCTCTTAAGAAACTCTGGTCGCACGGAAACGTGTACATTGACGCACGGGCCCCCTGGAGCCTGATTAAGACTGACCGGGATGAAGCCGCTTTGGTTCTTCGAACATGCATTAACCTGGTTCGAACATATGCTTTGGCCTCGTCGCCGTTTATCCCGTTTAGTTCGGAAACGTTGTTTGATGCCCTGGCTATGTCAGAGGAAGAGGGTAAAGCCGGGCTTGATTCTGCCCTTAACCTTACTGCTCTGGAAGCAGGCAGGCCCTTTGAAGTGCCTCCGATCCTATTCAGACGAATAGACCCAGAGGAAGTGGAAGAATTGCAGCGCCGGTTTGAGGGCGTGCAGAAATAGCGAATCGGGCGCGCCTGCCTATCCGGCGGGAAGAATAGCTGAGTGCGGAGAGAGGGCTTCATCAGAACCCACGCTCTCCTCTCGTTGAACGGGGTTGGGCGGAGCATATCTGTACCGGCATGGTTCTGACTCAGATGTCTTTCTGAGCGGCAGGTAACAGCGGCAGTGTGCTTGTAGAGGCACGCCTTGGCTAACGTGTCGCTTTGCAGGACACGTTTCGGAGGGAACGTGTTTATCGCGGCAGGCTTTTGACCAAGCTGTTATCTGCACGGCATGCAATGCCGAGGGTGTATTCAGGACGGCACGGGTTTCGGTTGCGTATTGTCCGTAGTGACATATGACGGCAACAGTGTACTTGTGGCGGCACACTCTTCATAAACGTGTCCCTCCGGAAGCCAGGTGAGTGCAAGAGGGTGTTCTCAGTGGCACGGTTCTGGGAGAAATGTCGTTTGCTACAACAGGTCACTGGTCTGAGAGTCCTTCTCAAACGAGGTATTCCACTCAAGTGCCGGACAATGTAGCGGAAAAAGCTGCTGAGTGCCGGGTATTCCAGCATTCTCCCATAAAATGCGCCGGGTTTTCCGGTGTCCGCAGAACAAGCCTCCACAGGCGCCTGCCTATCCGGCGGGAAGAATAGCTGAGTGCCGGGTATTCCAGCATTATCCCATAAAATCCGCCGGGGTTACCGTTGGCGTCGTGCATTCCGGCACTCTGCTGCCTCCTACACCTCTGGGAACTCAGGCCAAATAGGATTAGACCATGCCCGGCGGCCTGAAGCATCTACGCATTCTACTCTTACGTACTTCTCAGTCCCCCGGAGCCTGTAACTGGCACTTTCAATTAGCCCGCCGCCTGCAGTACACCTTGAATAGCCGTGCCTGGGATAGGTGATGAAATATATGCGCCGGACCGGCGAGCATTCAACGTGTACCTCGTCGCCATCCAGGCTTAAGTGGTAAATCTCAGGGCCACTCGATGAATAGAAATTCCCATTAAGAATAGACGATGTTATGGCCTGATGAGAGAGTTCCTGCGTACCGACTGTTATCCACCCGCCAAACGAATCCCAGTCTGCGGGTGCCTCTCCATACTTGTTTCCATTATGATTATCGTCGGTAGCTATACCCCACACCCTCCTGCCCGAGCGAAGCACAGCATCCCAGTGAATTGTCGAAACTCCGTTACCTGTCTCAACTTCAGACGCATAGTTGAAAATTTCCACTGCGAAATACCCGTCAATCTTCAGGAGATCATCGATGCAGTTCAGTGACCAATACGGATGGTTGAACATTACCATGTTGCCTGAGGCTTCTAGATCATCAACTATCGCCTGTCCAGTGCTGTAACTTTCCCAAGCGGGCATAGGGATGAATTGCATATGTTCAAGCCTTTCTCGGGTAGCAGCATCCTGGTAGGATTTCGGCCCAAGTATGCCATTTGCGTGGAAGAAACGCCTGGGACTGCCAAAACTCACGTTAACCTCAACAGCCGGCAATATAACAAAACCCGGTGCCTGTAGATCCTCAAAGTGCGTGTGGACTTGATGATCGCTGATAGCCAGGAAGGAATATCCGTTATCCCGGTACATCTTTGCCACTTCAGGAGGCGAAAGTTTGCCGTCAGAAATAGTCGTGTGGGCATGAAGATTTCCCTTGAGCCACAATCCGCTTCTGGAGTCTATTATTGTGCGGGCCTTGTCTGAAGCCGGGAGCTGGGATTTATCTGCTTGTTGAGACTTCACTCCAGCCTGTGGCAAGCCCTCATTTCTCACATCCTTCCCCGACTGACCCTTGGATCCCAGGTTAGAACCGACTTCATCAATCCCATGTTCATCCATTCCAATTTCATCTCCTAATCCTATGCTATTGCAGTTGAGAATTTGCCAGGTAACTGATTCGACTTGCGCCTGGTGTTATCCCTGCCTGGAAAACTACTTGGGCACAGCCCCCGGAGATTTCAGCGATAAAGTGCCGAACTTTCCCACACATACCAAAACCTATTGTCTCGGCTCTGGCATAAACAGTTTCACCGCCATACACTAGGGGGTATTATAGGCCTGATAACAAAGTGTGTGCCGATGGCGCTGCAGCGGCGTTCCACTGCCATTCACTGGGATGTATCACACGCAAGATAGCACGGCGTTTGCGAGGGGCCTTGCCGCAGCGTTCCACTGTCATACACTGGAATGTATAATTAGCACGGTTAGTGAAGGCAGATTCGCTGGTGAATGCCTGGGGGGGTTGCTGCGACAAATATGTGGAGAGTTGCTGGCACAAATATCTTGGGAGTGACTGCTACGAATATCTGGATAGTTGGTGCAACAGATACCTGGGGAGTAACTGCAGCCAATACCTGGATAGTTGGTGCAACAGATACCTTGGGAGTAACTGTAGCCAATACCTGGGGGATTGCTGCTGCGATTCTGGGGGGCATCCTAATTGCGGTGTTAATCCATATTTGCTCCTGGCGGCTAAGGATGAGCCATCCCAGGATCACATATATCCTCACTGCCGCAGCAGTTCCTGTGTACGGCTTCATGTGGACGGTGGCTCTTGACCCCCACTTTGCTATTGGAAAAGAACTGGCCGCATTACTGCTTGTGATTGCACTTGTCCTCTTGGCCCTGGGGTTCGCTCAATCGAGGTTGATAAAGCTGCCTTTCCTACCGGCTCTGTCCGGCATTACGGCAGAAGCACTGATGTGCCTTGGGTGTTCGGCAGCAGCCACAAGGCTCAGGGATTACCTCGTCGTAAGTTCCGGACTTGAGCCGGCGCGACAGATAATGGATTCCATGATACCCATCAGTATTGCCACGGTTCTCCTGCTGGAAATAGTGCGCCCAATCAGAATGCGGAAATCGTAAAGCCCCTACGCCAACAGTCGATGCCCGGCCATCTGCACTGAGATTGAAATCGTGCCCATGAAACCGTAAAGCCCCCGGGACGCTGGCAGGCGAAATCCGAGGGCTTCAGCAACACTTTGATCACTTGAGTTTTCATAGGCGTCTGAGATATTTCCGTGACTTACCAGGCTTCTGCAACACTTCAATCGCTTGAATTATCCTACACAGCCTTGGGTCCAGAATCTTATCTTACCTGGGCCGGGCAGGCTCCACCTGAACACTGCGCCCCTGAATAGATGCATGACGCATAGCATCCAACACTTCGTGGCCTACCTCTCTGGGCACTTCAACAAAAGTGAAATCGTCGTGAATATCAATGGCTCCGATCAATCCGCCGGAAATATCAGCCTGCCTGGCAATGGTCCGCACAAAGTCAGCAGGCTTGACCCGCTGGCGCGACCCTATGTTGATGAAAAGCCTAACGTACCCAGGTTCGGCGCCTGTGTCCGGGAAATCGCCATTATAGGAATCTTCATCATGAAATCTACCGAACCCGGGCCTCCCGAATTCCGGCCCCGGCCTTACATTTGCCCTTACATTTGCCCTGGCCTTCAACCTTACTTTGGTCCCCAAAGCCCTTCTCCGCGAGCTTCTCTTACCATCATCGTCTCCGTAACGCCCTCGGCCAATCTCTCCTGCCGCTTCGGATTCAGGGCATGCTCCAGGCCGGTTCTCAGCAAGGCTGGAGACAAGAGCCGCAACCAACCGCTCTGGATCGTAATCGTTCAAAAGATCAGACGCCAAATCCATATACTTGGCTTCCTGCCCTGCACCGCTCTCAACCAGCGAGCCGACTTTCTCCCCGATCATCTCCAAAACTCTCTCGGCTACGTCGGTAGCTGTGGGCACCCTCCTGCGAGGAATTCGTGACTTAGTGACACGCTCAATCAACTTGAGATGCCTGAATTCTCGGGGACTCACAAACGTAAATGCGGTTCCCTCGCGCCCGGCACGGCCGGTACGGCCGATTCTGTGCACATGATACTCTGGCGAGTGGGCAATATCATAGTTGATAACGTGGGTGACATTCTCAACATCAAGGCCACGGGCAGCCACGTCAGTAGCTACCAGCAGCTCTACCTGGCCTTCCCTGAACCTGGCCATTGCACGGTTACGCTGAACCTGGTTCAGATCGCCATGGATAGCTTCGGCTGCATAGCCACGGGCTTGAAGGGCCGATGCCAGTTCATCGCTTCCGCGCTTAGTTCTGCAAAACACTATGCCTCGAGCAATACCCTCGTGGTCGATTATCCTGGTCAGGGCGTCTACCTTGTCTCTATCACGAACCTCGAAATACGCCTGTTCTATGGTAGACGCTGTCGGTTCTTCCCGGTCAACGCTGACCTGCTGAGGATTCTTCATATGCTGCTTTGTTATTCGGATAATAGGCGCAGGTATAACCGCGGAAAAGCAAACTGTCTGCCTTTCTTCGGGAACATTAGACATTATCTCGTCGATGTCATCAACAAAGCCCATATCCAACATTTCGTCTGCCTCGTCAAGGACAAACATTCTGACCTGGTTGAGCTTTATCGTCCGCCGCTCTATATGATCCATTACCCTGCCAGGCGTGCCTACAACAATAGGAGCACCTGCCCTGAGGGCCCTGATTTGTCGTTCAATTGAATGTCCGCCGACCAATGCCAGCGCTTTAAGGTGCATATACCTTCCCATCCTGGTAATATCATCTGCAACCTGAAGCGCCAGTTCTCTTGTGGGCGCCAAGACCACTGCCTGAGGACTACGTGAATTCGGGTCTACGCACTGCAAAAGTGGTATGGCAAATGCCGCAGTCTTGCCTGTACCTGTCTGTGCTTGCCCGATTAGGTCTTTCCCTTCGAGTAGAATCGGTATAGCTGCTGCTTGGATGGGAGTGGGCTCTTCGAAACCCATTTCGTCCAGGGATTTCATGATAGCCGAGTGGACACCTAAAACTTCGAAACCTTGCAATCCTTCTGTCATTAAATAAAATTCCTCCAAATTGGTAATCTACTTATTCTACAGCAATTTGAAAGGATAATCAAATCGTTCAAATCGATTGATCAAGAAATTGATCTGGAAACGGTGATTGGTCGCCGGTCCTACCGGGTAGTAGAAACATGGCTACCTGAACCATCACGGCAGCACATACTTGAAGATTCCGATGAAATGTAGGACCGTCGCAGCGCTAACCAGTATGTGGAATATCTCATGAAACCCGAAAATTCCAGGGAACAAGTTGGGTTTTTTGATTGCATATATTACAGCCCCGGCTATGTACACTGCACCACCTGTGGCGATCAACGCCATAGCCTGCCATGGAAGGTTTCTTGCCAGCTGTACTACCGGGATTAGTACCAAACACCCCAGGAGTACATACAGCATTGTATAGAGCCAACGGGGCCCCTTAATCAGGAACACTTGCACGCAGCAGGCGGCAACTGTAAGAATCCACATTGCAGCAAGCATTGAACTTCTCCACAGCCCCCTGAGGCCATGGTACAAAACGGGGGTAGCACTTCCTGCAATAAGTATGTTGATTGCCAGGTGATCAAACTTCCTCAGTAATGCCTCTTTCCTGGCAGTTGTTTTTATCCAATGGTACAATGTGCTGGCCGTATACAGAACGAGCAAACTGCAGCCATAAACGCCGGCGACCAGGACGTGTCCCAGGTGGCCCCAGGCAGTCCATAGCAAGAATCCCAGGCCAACTGCAGAAGCCAAAAGAGTGGCCAAATGGGTCATGGTACTCACAGGGTCTTTCATTCTAAGAAACTTCATGCACCCACGTCCTTTGAACTTGAACCTCAAAACGAGAACATGCGCGAGTCCGGCCAACATTGCACCTACGCCTATCGGTATCAGTACCATATATATCTTATACCGAACAGGACTTGCTTACTAATGTCTCCACCAAAAAGGGCGCCGGATGATTCGGCGCATTTGGGGTCTGGCACGGTGGATACCGGGTGGCCCGGCACATTTTGCGGGCAGATGCCGCATAGCCCGGCACCCCCATATCCCAGCCCCACAAAGGTTTGCCTGGGTGTCTCTGCCTGCCGGCTCAACAAACACTTTCCCTCATGCCCAAACCATTCAGCCTAATGGCATCAAGCTCATCTGCAGACAAAACGCCGTGCCTATGCAGCCTCAAATATTCCTTTGAAACATCGCTGTCAAACACCAGCACATCATCGGAGTTAATAGTAACATCTACCCCATGCCTGTAGAGTGTACTAATAGGGTGATTCTTAAGGGAGTCCACGCGTCCTAGTTTCACATTGCTAGTAGGGCAAATGTTCAGGCGAATCCCATTCTCCACAAAATAGTCCATGGCTGCTTGAGACCCGGCTGCGGCTATTCCATGCTGGACTTCGTCCAACTCAAGCAATTCTACTCCGCGTATAACGTCATGTGTTGTGCCCCATTCGCCGATGTGAGCCTTCAACTTCAGCCCGTAACCTTTCGCTCTGCGGTAAATCGGCACGAAATTCTCAATAGGCTGTGCCAATTCGTCTCCGGAAAGGTCAATGGAGTAGAATTCTTTGCGCCCCCAGAAAGGCTCTAACCACTTCTCAAGCAGGTTAACCGGGCAATGGCGGGAAAGTCCGATTTGAAATCTAAGTTCGGTGCAAGGTGCAACCCTTTGCCGCACCTCAAGAAACGTATCCACTAGAAGCGACACATCACCGCCATAATACTTGGCGTTAGCCCAGACATCCTCGCCAATTTCGAGTATCTTGACACCGTCTTTCCTTGCTTGATGAAACGCCGCCTCAAGCAGCACTCTGTGCAAATCAAGACTATCGAATCTGTGACCCAGGCCAATGTGCTTTTCGCACCATTCGTGCATGTCCTGAATCGACTTCACAGTCCTGTCAAGGCTCGGAATCTTGATGCCGGTCTGCTGGAAGATGTAATCTCTGCATCCGCCAAGCACAAAGTGATTATGTAAATCCGACTTGGGAACCTGTCTGATTGACGCCAGATCATGCCTAACCAGTGCACCAACGAACCTATTTGAATCGCTGCCCATAAAATCCCTCCTCTCCTCTTTTTCTGTTTTGCGCAAGTATCAAGATAATTCTACACATTTTCGGGAGTGAGTTCTGAAAATACTACCGCCGAATACTTGAAAAACTCATTGGGTTCGTACGATAATCTAAAATGAAGGTAGTCAGTAACGTAGTCAGTTTGGTAAAGTCTCTCGCTTTGGAGATGACTGTATCCTTCGGTGATAGTTGTACACTTCAGACATTATCTCACCGTAGCACCATTCTTGCACTAGTCAACGGCTCAGTCCGGAGGTCAGTCCGGTTTCTAACATGGATTATAGTAATAATCTGCCAGAACTTGGGAATTCAAGAGGCAGCGCATGTTACGCAAGCGCTCACAAGGAGTGTTGGGAAGTTTGAAGCAGCAGGCCCCTCGGCTCACTCCACCTGTATCTGCCAGCGATACGGGCTTAGCCCAGGACACCAATCAGCCTGAGCCGGTTAACCGTTTCATAAAAACGAACCTTAAAGGCCGAGAAGTGACATACCAGGCAATTTACTTTCTGGCTGTTGCTTCGGTGGGTATCCCGCTATTCATAAGGGTACTGTTAACAAGGCCACTGCCCGAACCGAAAACTACTGCCCTCCTTGTAACTCTTGGCCTTGTATCATATCATCTTCCGGTAGTCCTTCCCTCGAGAGTTCATATTCTACCAGGGTTTCCGCTCGTTATGGGTGCCCTGTTTTCCCATGGAATCGCTGCAGCCGCCCTTGTGATCATTCCCTCGTTCTTGCTTCATTTCTTTACGCGAAAACACGGGCTTTGCAACTGCCTTTTCAACGCAGGCCAGTTCACCATTTGCCTATACACAGCTGATTATGTCGGCAGGCTGGCAGGCTGGAATCCGGGAATTCCTGCATCTAGCCCCGATCTTATCCCGGTAATTTTGATGATAGTAGTCTATGACGCAGCCAACATCCTATTCGTCACCGGCTCAAGGGCAATAGAAACCAGGGAACCTGTAGCCGAGTCCTTCGTGAAGATGTTCTACGATGACAGAAAAGCCGTGTTGGCGCAACGAACGTTCCTGGCAGTTGTGGCAATGCTGCTGTCATCACATATGGGAAACATTGCGTTCATAATAGTGTTCATCGGAGTGTTGTCTCTAAGGCTTCAAAACCGTTTTCAGAAGGAATTGGTCGAGAAGACTGAAGAAGCCGAAACCGACCCTCTTACCAAAACCCATAACCTGCGCTATCTGGAGAAGTGGATGGATACTGACTTCAAGGCGTTGGTTGAAAGCAAGAAACATTGCTCTGTCATATTCCTTGATGTTGACGGGCTCAAGGCTGTCAATGATGCTTACGGACATAGCGCAGGAGACCAGCTACTTATCCATGTAGCCGGAATTATCGCAGATAACACCAGGAGCAAAGACCGAATAGCCCGGTATGGCGGTGACGAATTCATTGTACTGTGCCCTGGCACAAACCTAACCCAAGCTACATCCATTGCCAAACGGATTCGGGAAGCTGCCAGCAAGAAGCCTTTTGCTTACAACGAAGTTACAATAGAATTCGGTATCAGCATTGGAGTGGCAGCATGGCCTGAACACGGCGAAACCGGCACTGACATCATCCGCATGGCCGACAAAGCTATGTACCTCGCCAAGACAAAGGGAGGAAATACGGTTCATACAGCGTCTAAGCTGTGATGATTATAAGCGGCCGTCGGATGCCCCTGGTAAGAGCAATTCTATGCGAATAGAATCTGTCGATTGATGCCCCTACATTGATTGATGGAATGGCCTTCGCCTCCAACTGGCATAACCAAACGCCCAATGCTGATAGCGAGTCCCAGCAAACATAGCCAAAATCAGCACGCACCCATAGTGGCTAGATAAGCTTCGGTGCTCTTCTCGCTTTAGTGGCTTGCTCAAAAGCATACGCAAACCGTATCAGCACAGGTTCTGAATATGCCCCGCCTGCAAAAGTAACTCCAACAGGCCGGCCCGCTTCAGTATAACCTGCCGGCAGTGAAACCGAAGGATACCCGGCCCTTGCTGAAATCCCAGCGTTCATTAGGTTTGGAAAGAGAAGCGCTTCCACGTTATTCTGCTTCAAAGCCCGGTCTATTCCCTTCTCCCGGCATTCCTCTTCTTCCCTGGCTCTGCCAAGAATGTATTCAGGTTCGGTAAGGGTTCCGCTTGTCTGTTCAGACTGAATCAAAACAGTCTGCCCGTACTTTAGCATTCTGTCCGGGTCGCTTTCGTTGAACTCAGTGAGTTCTTTAAGGGAATGGACAGGCACCTGCGAAGACAAACGAGACAGATACTTGTTTATGGCAGGCTTGAACTCATAGATCAGGCTGCGAGACTGCCACGATTGAGGAGGCGTCATATCGACGTCTGCCACATAGGCTCCGGCGTCCCTGAGCGCCTGCTCTGCAGTTGCGAAAATACTGCGGTGCTCGTCACCAAGCCGTTCAACGAAAGACCTGGCAATACCTATCCTGGCTCCCTTCAGGCCGTCTTTGTCAAGGAACTGGGTGTAGTCACCAAAAGCCCGGCCATCACTTGAGTAGGTTGCAATATCTTGATCATCAATACCTGCAATGACACCCAGGACGATAGCCGCATCTTCGACTGTTCTTGTCAACGGGCCCGGCGTATCTTGCACATGGGAAATGGGAATAACCCCTGTTCGGCTCACAAGCCCTACTGTTGGTTTGATTCCTACAACCGAATTGTTGCAGGCAGGGTTCAGGATAGAACCTGAGGTTTCGGTGCCTATTGCAGCCGAAACCAGATTTGCGGCCACTGCTGCCCCTGACCCGGAGCTTGAACCACCCACATCATGCACTCCAGGGCCATAGGGGTTTCTAACCTGGCCGCCGCGAGAGCTGTACCCGTTGGGCATGTTATCAGTCATGAAGTTAGCCCATTCTGTCATGTTTGCTTTTCCCAGAATTATGGCCCCTGCCTCACGCAGCTTCTTGACTACAAAGGAATCCTCCGATGCATATGAATTAGCAAGTGCCAGAGAGCCTGCACTGGTGTGCATCATGTCACCTGTGTCGATATTATCCTTAACCAAAATTGGAATACCGTGAAGGGGCCCTCTGGGCCCTTTCCGCCTGCGCTCCAGGTCAAGGGCTTCAGCAATGAACAGGGCATCCGGATTAAGCTCTAGAACTGAGTTGAGGGCCGGGCCTCCCCCGTCATACAAAGCAATACGGTTTATGTATGCTTTGACCAAATCTCTTGAAGTCAATTTGGCTGATGCCATCATCTCTTGGAGTTCACTGATAGTAGCTTCTTCTATGAAGCCGCTAATTGTCTGAGTTGATTTATTCATAAGAATACCTCCGATTAATGACGATCCAACACCTAGAGCACTTATAACAACTATACTCCGCTGGTGCTGAATATCCTTTCCATTACCAAAACCCGCCATCTGGTTCGCTTAGGCAGCAGACCTGATACCAAAACCAACCGGGTTTTCGTAGAACCTGGTACTGAAATCGGCCGGGTCTCCGCAGAGCCTGGTACCAAAATCGACCACCTTCAGCCCAACCTGGTACCAAAATCGGCCACCTGCGGTTCAAACCTGGTACCAAAACCCGCCATCTGATTCGCTTAGGCAGCAGACCTGGTACCAAAACCCACCAGGTTTTCGTAGAACCTGGTACTGAAATCGGCCGGGTCTCCGCAGAGCCTGGTACCAAAATCGACCACCTTCAGCCCAACCTGGTACCAAAATCGGCCACCTGCGGTTCAAACCTGGTACCAAAACCCGCCATCTGATTCGCTCAGCTAGCAGACCTGGTACCAAAACCCACCAGGTTTTCGTAGAACCTGGTACTGAAATCGGCCGGGTCTCCGCAGAGCCTGGTACCAAAACCGACCACCTTCAGCCCAACCTGGTACCAAAATCGGCCACCTGCGGTTCAAACCTGGTACCAAAACCCGCCATCTGGTTCGCTTAGGCAGCAGACCTGGTACCAAAACCCGCCACTCCAGTACACTCGTCCAATTCATCTCTGTTGCTGGTATCTTCCCTGTCTATCTTGCCGCGAGACAGTCCTTCGAACACTCGCAGCATACTCCTTGCAAAGACTCTCCAATGATTGAACACGAGGTCCTGTAGGGTCAACGTATTTGAGCGGCACCCCAGCGGGGATCTTGGCACGCATACCCTCGTAAGAAAGGTCTTCTGCTGTGACAATCACTAACTCAACTCCGTTGTTTTGACTAAGACTGGCTTTCACATGATCCCGCATTTGCTGTTTCCGAAAGGCCTCCTCGCTTGGAAACATCTGCGTAGGCCTAAAATGCTGCAGGCCGTGGAATTCCCATGCCTTATTGAAAGGTTCGGGCAGCAAACAATCATATTCAAGATATTCACCGGTTTCGGGGTTCTGCAAAAACCACGGCCTGGCATTAACTATAAGCGGATATGCATTCACCAATATCTTGAGCCACTCAAGCATGTGGGTTTGCCCAATCCGTGACTCAAACCTCAAGCCCTTCTTGTATTGTTCGGCAATTCTAATCTGTTCTTCATGCGGAATGGTAGGGTATGCAACTTTGCGGATCCCCTCTGTAACAACCGTTACCCATCCACAACTGGAGAGCCGTTTGCACTGGCTGCGAATCGCCTCTCTCCCGTAACCAGTCAATCCAGCCAACTCTGTTATGGAAAGACCGGGATTAAGACTGATTTGCATATATAAGCGAAGATCCGCCGGATGAAGCGATTTTTCAGAAACCAAAGCAGTAGGTAGTTCAAGAAATAGCTTCTCACAAACCATCAAAAAGAACATCGCCCCTTCCTATTGTTTTACAGATTTTACCATAACATTCTGCGATCCGACAAGTCATTCAAATGGAATATGGCAAAATATAGGGGATGCGGTAAGCCCAAAACAGAGGTTAGCCAGAAACTGTGGTTTGAGAGGTGCAAGAAAACTCCGTCCAAACAAGGAACAAAATGGGTCATACGGCAGTCAAAAAACCGAACGGAGAGCTCGGTGGAGCAATCAAGGGTATCTGCATCTAAGAGCGGCACGGGCCCTGCCGCTGATACACCAACCTATGCCAGAAAGCCGTTCACCCAGGCTGAGATGGCTACAGCCCTTGGAACCGTTTGACCAACTTATGCTAAGAAAAACCAAAGGAAAATGGAGGTTGTTTCATGGTGAAGAGAGTGTATTTCACTGTAATCTCCCTGGCCGTGTCTTTGTGCATGGTACTCCCGTCTTTGGCCGCGGCGGCGCCTTCCCACATGAGTCATCCCGCGCCTGAGCATATGGCCATACAGGCACCGGCCGTGGTGCAGGTAGACAAAGAGTTCACCGTCAAGCTCACGAACAAGAGGGACGAAAGCCCAGTGGAAGGCGCCGGGATATACCTGGTGCCGAGGTACGGGGCTTTTTACCTGGGTCCCAGGATAAGCTACAGGCCCCTGGAGACGATCCCGAAGGCCCTGGGTATCACGGATGCAAAAGGAGAGCTCAAGGCTACATTGACGGACCCGGGCAAATTCCTCCTCACAGTTCAGAAGGCAGGCTTCGCCCAGGCTTTCAGCGCCATTACTGTCTACGAAGACCCAAAAGACGTCACGTTTACCGTCAATAAGCAGGTGTTCGGCCAGGCTGAGCCGGTCACCTTCGTGCTGAAAAACGGCACTGGGTCTGCTATCACCCTATCATGCGGGGCACCCTGGGAAATCACCAGGCCTAACGGAGACAAGGTGTTTGCGCCTTTCTCGATTATGACCATCATCGATGTCGAGCCCGGGAAGGAGATAACCTGGACGTGGGATCAGAAAGATCACGAGGGCGAGCAGGTTAAGCCTGGAGTGTATGTTGTGACCCTGGATACTTCGGAAGGTCCTTTGTCCGCAGGGTTCTGCATCACAGGCCTCAGGACCAACAAAGACCTGCATAACCCTGACCCTGAAATGCCCGTAGACCGCCCTTTCAAGGATGTAACAGGCGAGCATAGCTGGGGCGACCCCCATGTGCTCAGGCTGCACCAGAGGAACATCGTACGGGGCAAGGGCGATGATACTTTTGACCCTGAGGGCTCTCTCACAAGGGCTGAGTTCGTTGCCATGCTGCTTCGCGCATGCGGCCTGGAACCCCAGGCTAACGAGGACGATGCCGAAGAGAGCAAAGATGCGTTTTCGGATGTCACCCCCGCCCACTGGGCTTATGCCCATATCCACAGTGCAAGGGAGATGGGAATCATCATGCCCGGAGAGTACCCTCAAGGGTTCGGACCTGACGTTCCAATAACCAGGATGGAAATATGCGTCATGGCTGCCCGCGCTCTGGGACTTGAGGATGAAGCATCTCAGGATGCCGGCAAGACCCTGGAGTTTGACGATAGAGACGACGTGACCGCAACATACATGGGGTACGTAGTGAGTGCGGTGAACTGGGGTGTGCTCAAGGGTTATACCGACAACACGTTCCGTCCCGGCGACAGCGCCACCCGCCGTGAAGCAGCGGTTATCATATACAGGCTTATGCAGTTGGAACTGGATGACTGACAGAACCGGTAGGACATAAACTTAATCAAATCGCAACACATCAGATTCCTCGATCCGCAGGAATGTCCTAGACGTCCCTGCGGATCGTTGTTGTGCTTCAAAGCCCAGCCTATTGCCTCTTCCCTGGATTCCACTTCTTTCTATAGGGTCTTTCAATCAACATGATGGAAATTGTAGATCTCCCATCATCCCTGGGCGATAAGCTGATTAATGTGATGAGTAATACGTTCCTCATTGGCTTTTAGGCTTGAAAACTGCTTCCCACCTACATCGCTATAGCGTGCAAGCACGCTGCGATTGATGCCTTCCTGGTCCTCAAAGACGCCAACCGAGTGATATTCCATTCCCCATTTCTCGAATTGAAGCAAACCAATAGTAGCATCTCTAGTTCTATCATCATTTGAGAGTGCGTGAACAATAATGGGCTTCCTCATGCCATTTATGAAGCAGTCTACTGTCTACATAGCCTTCGGATATCGAACCGGGTCGTGCCAATCGAAACTGCGCCTGTTTTCAGGTACAGCTCTCGCCATAAACAGTCTGAAGTCTTCCAAGACAGTTGAACGTACTCGCTCCCGCGAGAGATAAGTGCATACAGTAAGTGCCAATTGGCACCAGAGAATCGGCACGCCTTAGGGCACAAACAGGACTCAGAACACCGGATTCCATTATATGCGCTACAGCAATAGTCGAAGGTTTCGATTGCATAGTGGGAAACGACTCTCACTTGAGCCGACAACTATCTGATGCTAGATACTTGGTGCTTGAAGACTTCATCTGAATCCTCATTGTGACCTTTACAGTGTCTCCAGGCTGTTTGCCGATTCTGGCACGAATATCCATCCGAATTCCGATAATATGACAAGGAGTTCCCATTCTTACCAGAATAAAAAACTGCAAGTTGCCAATTCGGGCTTGGAACACTAGGTAAACAAAAAACTGTTCATCGTAGAACGAGGACAAGAAAGAACTTCTGTCACTCTGGACCCACTGGTGAATATCCCTCTGGTTACCAATGACCACCCAGACATATCCAGAGAAATCCCTTCTTTAGTTGTCTGCTCTAGCGCGATAAAACCCCACTATAGCACCTACCACCGTAGCACCCTTGTTTCTACGCTTAAACTCAGTGATGCTGATGATCTCGTCTTCGACCAGCATCACTTGGTCTGTATCGTGATATGCCGCTTGTTTTGATACAAAAACCATATCACCCGCGACGTATGATCCATGATTCTCTTTTAACTTATAGCCGAAAACCTCTCGGTGACCTCCTTCAGGGAAGGGGGCAAGAGTAGTAATGTTATTTGCGGATATGTCCTGGGTTACATCCTGAATCACGGGTACAAACTGTACGTGCATTGTATAAGCGGAGAGAACCGGGGGCGGTGACGTTCCGCCTAGAAGCACCGTCGGCGTAGTACCAAGTGCTGAAGCGATTTTGAAAAGCATTTTATAGTCGGGTTGTGCAATACCCCTCTCCCAAGATGATATTGCACCCTGGGTCACTCCCACTGTCTCAGCGAGAGTGGCCTGTTTCATGTCTTTCTCGTAACGAAATCTTTTTATACGTTTTCCTACAGTCGTCATCTGGCGAACCCTCCTTTCGCTACGACCAATACATCACCAATCGGATAAGTTCTACTCTTCTCAACGCCTGTCTTAAAGAAAGACTCTTGCCCATCCATATACTGGGGAGGTCAAGACCGTTCCTTCCCTACTCCTTTTCGAACTCGCCGGTCTTGAATTTCAGGGTTCTGCAGTTCTCTGATACAGTGCGAACTACGTTATCGGGAATGCCTGCTTCAGATCTGACCGAGATTTCCAAGGATACCTCAACTTCAGTGCCTACTAAACTGGTGAAGTGCTGAAGCACTTCATTGGCTACAGTAGACGCATCACGCTGGAGTCTTATAGGGTCGAGAGCTACACTGCCATAGAATCGTCGCACCTGTTGAGGTTTGGGCTCCTCTCCTACCGGAGGTTCACCGGCTGAGCCGGCACCACCTGTTGCTCCTGTTCGTCCCTCAGGACCGAATCCCGGGCCCCTTCCTCCAGACTTTCGCTCGCCTCCCGGCACCCCCTCACCGCCTTGCTGACGCTCGGAATCCTCCCTCATCTGTCTCAAAGCGACATCCGGTTTGACCAGAACACTCCTACCGTCCATCATGACGCTCGACACCCGGCCGGCTTTGAGGCCAAGGTAACGGTCCTTCTCTGCATCGTAGGCTTCTGCGTAAGCAAAGTTATCTGTCCATGTTATCTCGCTTATCCCATCCTGAATTGCTGCAAGCAAAACGTTTTCGTCCCTGAGTCTCGGAAGGTATGCATATGAAGCGAGATATGTCCACAGATCTCTCAGTCCCAAATGGGGCTTGTCTTTCCAAAGAAAACGGTCCAGCTCGATCCTCAAACTGGTAGCAGAATACATAGTTATGAGATAATCACCCAGGATTCTCTTACTTGTACGGGCGGCCAACGGCCCTTCTCCCGATTGAAGCCTGATTTCCTGCCACTCAATGTCTCCGGTGGCCTCAGGTTGGACCGGGTGCAAAATCCAAACGTAGGTTTCATT
This sequence comes from Bacillota bacterium, assembly GCA_040766745.1. Taxonomy (GTDB): domain Bacteria; phylum Bacillota; class Sulfobacillia; order Fermentithermobacillales; family Fermentithermobacillaceae; genus JAXGPX01. The sequence continues at coordinate 46,116 of JAXGPX010000004.1, read as the reverse complement.
GATTCGTGTCCTGACAACGCTGTCTGCTTCTTGAAGCTTCGTCTCAGCCTGACCTTTTTGAGAAGGGTTCAGATCAAGATATCCTGTAGCATCCTTCACAATTGAATCCCATGCAAGGTACATCCGAATCGATTGCCCCAAGTCCACTAAACGAGCACGATCGGGTACCAGAAACACAAGCATGTTCTGATAGAACCTTGGCCCAGAGCCACGATTGCTCAAAATTGACTGTGCCTGCTTTAGTGCCGGTGAACTCCAATCCTTGTTGGCGTGAGAATACTCGGGTCCAAGAATCACCAATCTTGCAGACATCTCATCTACAACCTGACTGCCATCATCAGGTACAGGATGAACACCTGCAAAATCCCCACGGCTCCTGTCGGTACGAATTCGCCTCTTCAGTTCATCCCAGACATCGTCTGTCTTAAGATTATCAGCCCTGTCATGAGCAAGCCTGATCATGTTAGGTTGAGTCGAAAACCAATAACGGTTTTTGTCAGCATAAAGATAAGTAGCCTGGTCTGTAAGCCTTCTCAGAGCATCGCCGAAAATTGCCGGGTTCTCTCCTGGTTGGACGCACCCGAGCCTAACGCTCCTTTCATCAATTCCAGGGTTGGGAGTCGTTGAGGTAGGCGCTGAACCCATGTAGATGGTTCGGGAAACACGCCTGCTTGCAGAATAGCGGCCAAGGTTGGGGTTATCCCTGTCCAAACTGAGAGGAAGTGAGTGGGGCCCGTCTACGTCTTTTTCGATAATTGGCTGCCAATTATCGTCAAGGTATCTGTTCAATTCATGGTTGACAGCTGGGTCATCTATTGGCACTGTACCAGGCATAATGAGCAAGTTCCCATCGCCTCGCTCCCAAAGTCCATGGATAACTGTTGCCATTAGGCGAAGTACTCCCCTGGTACGCTGGAACTTGTCCAAACTTGACCAAGCTCCATACAGTCTATCAAACAGTTCTGGGTGAATAGGGTATGCATCCCTCATCCGCCGCTCGTAAGATGCTTCGCGGCAATGGGTTGGAAATTCCTGAGATTGCTCCCTGTAGGCATTCCCGAATGCTGCAACTACAGCATCTCGGGCAGCAAACTTCTGAGGGTCGGTGATAGGTTCAAACAGCCGGCGCCTTACTATCTCAAACCCCTCTTCGGCAGTGGCTGGCCTCCATGAAGATTCCATGCGTCCAAAAGTATTCCTGATTCTGTGAAGGGCTTCACGGCCGCCTTCTCCGCCTGTTTCTATGTCTGAAGCAGGTATGCTGGCAACAACCAGTGTATTGTGAACCTGTCTTGCTGCCTCTGTCAGGGCCTGGGCAAATGTCATATTGGCTTCAAAAGAACCTGCCCTTTGGTCGCCTTTGTGATACAGCTGACGGACAAAAGCTACCCATTCGTCTATCAATACCAGGCACGGGCCAAACTTGCTAAAAAGCACCCTAAGTGCCTCCGAGCCAGGGCTCACTCCCTGAGCATCGGCCTGAGCTACCAGTTCAAAACCTTCTTCTCCACCTATTTGATATGCCATTTCTCCCCACAGGGTATTGACAGGCCTACCACCGCCAATGAGCCGCAGAGGTTGAGCAGGCGACAGTGCAGTACCGACCAGTACAGCCCTTCCTACTCCTGTAGGACATTTTATCTCAGCGTCAGCCAGAACCTCTCCTGCACCAGGAAGTTCCGAAGCAGGCACGCCTGAAAAGAGATGATACAATGCCAGCATAGAGTGGGTTTTACCACCGCCAAAGTTGGTCTGGAGTTCTACAATCGGATCTCCGCCCTTACCGGATAACCTAGTAGCCCCATTCGTCAAAAGCCCCTTTAGGCCGTCTGTAATATATGTCCGGCTGAAAAACTCCCTTGGGTCCCGGTACTCCGACGAACCCTCGCCCCTATGTACTTGTCCCAAATCTGCGGCGAATTCTGCCTGCTGATACCTGCCTGATGCCACGTCAGGATGGGGCGTCACAATCTGCCTCCATGGCCTTAACCCAGCAGAAGGCTTGCCTTCAATTGGAACTACAGATGCCTTTCTGCTCTCTCTCCTTGCTTGCTCTTCGTAACGAATCCGAAGCAGTTCCTGTTTCATCCGTTCCACATCTCGTGCCTCGGGTGCAGAGATTGCTGTGAGCAATCTGTGGGCACTGTCCAGCGCACGGTAGGTATCATCTGATGTGAAGGCGTTTTGATGTGCCCAGAGATTCCTGACTTCCCGGAGTTCGCTTACCAGGCTTCTTTCGGCATAGCCCAACACTTGCCTGAAAACTTCATTCCACTGGCCCCACATAATCAAGAGCAAAGCGTGAACATCCCTGAGTTCATCGCCGCGTTCTGACCAATCCGATTCCCGGGATAAAGACTTTATGGCTTCCTGGGGCCAAGAATCCCCATAACAAGATTCCATCTCCCGCTTCACAAATGGGGCAAGGCCGTCACGCAGTAAATCCAGAACCTTACCCACCCTTTCGCGGTTGCTCACAGCCATGTTCACTCACTCCTCTATCATAGTCGTCTGAACGAATTCTGAAGGAAGGCGCCCGGCTTCCTTTGTAATCTCTGACCATGAAGCCACCAATGCGTTATAAACATATCCTTCTGACGCCCAGCCCTTTCGCTCACAGACCACATAAAGCCTGTATGCAAGCTGCCTGGCGATTTCGCCCACCGAGCCAAGTTTTTTGAGTAGTCCTGCAACGGCCATCTCACCGCCGTCTTGGTGAGCTCTGACCAAGTGCTGCGCGGCTTCCCACACTGTGAGCCGTTTGTCAGAATGAGGATCCCAATCAGGGTCCATTTCATCAATGCCTAGAAGACGTACAGTGCCGCCTCTTGCAACCAGGATTCCTGCTTCTTCCAGGCCCTCTACTGAAATGTTCTTGGCCTTGGATAGCGTCTCGGCTATACCGTAAGGGCCTTCATTGAACCCGTATTGCTCGAACCAGGCAACTGCCCAGCGAGTATCAGGATCGTAGTCACCTTCCTGCTCGGTAAGATACTCGTCCAGTATTTGATTGATAAGAGCAAGAGCCGTGCGGACTGACATAGCAGACCCATCTGCTTCTATCACTTTGCTGTATCTTGAAAAGACCGCCATACCAGGCCCTATAGCCGCTTGTGCAAGATCCACTGGTGCGATATTGCCGTCCTGGAGTTTACGTAACGCATCAGGCAATTCACGTATCAATGAGTTCATGAAATCCCGTCTGGTGGTCATAGGGGCATCCTTTGGACGGGGGCGGCAGACGAGTACGATGGAAGAAGCAAGCACATTATCGCCTGTCTTCAACCCCTGATCCCGTTCAGTCCTCATCGGCCAAGTACCAGTTATCATGAATCCGGCCTGGACCAATGCATCAAGCATGCTCTCCCAGCCTGTGGAGACAACTACCGAATCACCGTTTCCATCCCTACGCTTTTCAGCTTGCTTGAATGCATAAAACAGTGTCAAAGGATAATCGCGTATCTGAATAACCCTCATCCGCTTAAATACCTCTAGCAGGCCTTCTTCAAAAAACTGGCTTGCCTTGCCAGCATCATTGTCAAAACGATATGGGGTCGCCACAAGTTCCTGGGCTTTTGGCACAAGTACCGTACCGAAGATGCTAGGATAGATACCTCCTAGTGAACGTCTTAACCAGACATAGAAGAAATCTGACAAATCAGCATATCCAATGTTGTCATAGTAAGGTGGATCAGTAACGATTATTTTTTCCTCTTCACCGGCCAAAGCTATTGCATCAAGTTGCCGTGCAGACCCTTGAATGATGGCCGGCAATGATTCAAGAACGCGAGGTATCCACTCAAGTGAACCACTCCAGCTACCTGTACTGTCACTCATGACATTTGCCTCGGCGAAGTCCCATGTCATGGGAATGGCCTGCCTGCCAAATGTTTGCTCTACCTTTTCCCCGGTTGTATTCCAAATACTGATGGTGCTAGATCTGTTTGCAAGACGGTCTACTGCAAACGCTAAGTACGTCGCCACCGCATCCGCATATGCCGCAGCCCCGGTTCCGCCTTCGTCTATACCTATACCGTCATCTGCCATACCTGCTTGAATGGCATCCCTAAGCACCCTAGTCCGTGCCTCCTGAACTAGGTCGCTGAAAGTGGTAAGGGCAACAAGCTGGCGAGGAGTAAATAGATCGCCAAAGGTTTTCATCCCATAATTGGGAGTCTTGAAGTCCCTTGGGTTCAAGGGCAAGGGTAGTTCTGGTTTCCATCTAGGTTCAGCAGAATTTGCCGCATCGACTGAAGCCTGATCCGGCGAAACATAGAGCCTTCCTCTTTCCCCCTCATCCACCACTGCCATTAGTCTAACGCCCATTCGTCCGGCTTTTCCTTCTTCTCGAATGTAGGCAAACGGAATAGGCACATCGGACAAGAGGCAGGTGCCTCCCCGGCGGTTAACTGTACCTTGTCGCGGTTTACCCACTCCTGATCGGACTTCGAAGCGATATGTATTCCGTTTACGATCTATAACCGGCTCAACCCATGCCTGTCTGCCTTTCTTCTTGGACAAGTAGAACGACCGTACAAGCGGAACATGAGCACCGTTACACGCGGGATTAGGACTTGCCACAGTGCGCGCCCAAAGCCAGGCAATGACTGTTGCCTCGCCTCCGCCTTCTTCTTCAGGCAGTTTCACTTTTGGGTAAAGATAGCCTATACGTTTCTCTGCCTCGTCCCGCATCCATTTGCCGTAATAACGAATATCCTCAGCCAACCCCTGGGCCCTCTGATATCCGCCACCTATCATCCTTGCTTGCCCGTTGGGGTTAACAGGAGGCAATCCTGCAAACTTGGGAGGTATCTCAATTAAGGCTTTGGTTATTAGCACCGCAACAGGATTAAGATCGCTGCCGTGGGCTTCCAGCCCCAATCGCTGCGCTTCAAGGGGGATTGATCCTCCCCCACAGAATGGATCCAATATCGGTGGAGGCGGTGAGCCTGTGCTCTTGAGTATTTCGTGTCTAGCCCTGGCAAGGACTTCCTCGTTGTTGACGTTCTCCCACAAAACAAGTTCTTCAATAATGTCACACAGGCGCCTACGCTCTGCTTTTTGAGCTTCTGGTGTTGGAAACCTATCCGGGTGGCTGGAAGGGTCGTCTACAAGCTGGGCAAACAAGACAGCCCTACATGCTGCCAGGGGCCGCCTGGCCCACCATAAATGCAATGTACTCGGGTGCCCATGCCTAATTGACTTCTCGCGGGCAGACTCAGAGTTAATCCTATCAAGTGGCATATATACTTCAATGAGTTTCTTCTTAACCATTGGAAATACCAGGCTCCTTCCCTCTGCCCCATAGCTCGTCCCAGTTATAGTTTACTGAAGTAACGCCAAAATCGGGTTCCCGCCCGAACGGCTTCTTTACATATCGGATCCCAACTGCTGTGTCACCGTCTACCCCTACCAGAGCCAGGATGAAATCATCCGGCTTGTTCAGGGCAGTTAGGATTTCGTTCTTGGTTACAGTAACTGTATCCGCTCCCGTCACCCTGCCCTTAACTTCAATGAATCGCAGGTGACCCTCTTTCGCGCGGGATTCAATGTCGTAACCGCACTTATCGGCGCTGACATCTACAGGCTCAAAACCCAGCTCTTTTTCTGCCTCTAGAACAGCTTTCATAGCAATCATCTCAACCCGTTTGGTTTCCCGAGCCCTGTTACTAACCTGGGATCCCTCAAGATCACCTACCAGACGATTCAGCAGGCCCTGCGGAATTACAAGCACCTGTCCCAACAGCACCGGAGGAAGCGGTGAAAGATTCACTTCTTCAGACAATTCCCTCATTCTTCTCTCTAGCCGCGCCTGCAGCTCATCGGCACGCTGTTGTGCTTTCCCTGAATTTATCTTAGCATTGACCTTCCCTGCTAGTTCCTGAAGTCTAAGCTGTTCTGCTCTATGATCCCAGTAGTTGATCTCTTTGGTCAACCTGTCCCTGACGGCAGCGGCGGTCTTCTCAATCAGTGCCAGCCTGCGCCTCTTTACCTCACCGTAATGCCCTGGAACAATCTCTTGAATCGCGTACGACGAAGCCTGGGCCTCGGCATCTTCCACAGTAGGTATATCCTGAAGGGCCGGTTCAAGCAGTATCTTCTCTCTATCTGTAAGAGGCCTATAATTGAGATACGGGGCATAGCCTGCCTCGTGAGCATTGCCATGCTCATCAATTTCCACGAACTGCATTCTTCTGGATACAACCCTTGGTTGACCCCCCGGTAGCAATCTTGCATCCCTTATAGAATGCTCCAGATAAAAAAGCCAGCGCAGAGCATCTCCAGGATCGCTCTCATCTACCAGCACTGCACCTTTCCGCAAAAGGCCTCTGTGCTTTTCAAGAATTATGTCAATTGTAATATCAAGCAACGGGTGTCCCGGACACAATAGGGCTGCTGGAGGTTTCCCCGGAACATTTATAAGTTCTTTTTCAAAGCATACACGCTCATACCTCAAGACAACTGCTTCACGCGTCCCGATTACACGGTCGCGGATTCTAATTACTGACGGAACATGAGTGATCTCATACCGCCTTGGCTCACGCTCGCGTATTGTTCCGCCCAAACGCTCGAATGCTGAAAGAAAAAACGCCTCGATGAAATGAGGTTGAAGACGCCTGGCTTCAGCCCGTTCCATGTCTTCGCGAATCTTGTAAACCTGGGCGGCGCCTAACGACTCAGTGGCAAGGGCCCGCTCCTGTATAAGGGCGCGGAGACGTTTCCGGTCAAGCGCATTTTCTACTGTTTGGTTGAGCCGGGCTTTCACTTCGGGCATATCGCCATAGCGAACAGCTTCAATCAAAAGTTTCCTGAGTTCAACACCGCTTATGGCCTTGCCCAACACGTCGAAAACCCCGCCGCCCAAAGCCTCCCGCTCTGCCTCAAGTTTGCGCAATAATGTAAGGTAAACATCGCCTTCACGGGTCTCATCTGCAACCAAATTCCACAGATGACACACTTCTGTCTGGCCTATTCTGTGTATCCGTCCAAATCGTTGTTCTATCCTGTTTGGGTTCCACGGAAGATCGTAGTTAACCATGAGGTGAGCCCGCTGAAGGTTGATCCCCTCTCCTGCAGCATCTGTAGCCACAAGGATTTGAACCTCTGGGTCCTGGGTAAAGAGTTCCTGGGCTTTCAATCGTTCTTCCCTGCCCATGCCTCCGTGGATGTTAACTACAGCTTCGGGGCGGCCAAGGAGAGTCCTGATTCTCTGCGTAAGATAGTTGAGGGTGTCCCTGTGCTCGGTGAAAATAACAAGTTTTCTCCTCCGACCTTCAGCATCGAACATAGATTCCCTGCTCTCAAGAAGTCTGGAGAGTTCATCCCACTTCCTGTCAGAGCCGCTCTGCCGAACCTGCAAAGCCAGCGATTCGAGATTCTTCAGAATTCCTATCTCGGCCCTGAGCTCGCTGATGGTTCGGGCGGCCGTGGCTTGATCAACGATCTGCTCTTCCAAAGCCTCTACTTCTTCACCGGGCGACTCATCCAAATCCTCGATATCATCTTCAGTAAGGGACAAAGGGTCAGGAAATCCAAAGGCGTATCTTTCGCCTCTCCTCCGAAGCTCTTCTTCGCGCAGACGGCTTTCCAGGCGTTCTCTCCTACGCTTGAGTGACTGGTAGATAGCCTCGGGCGACGAAGCAAGCCGCCTCTGCAGAATCGTAAGGGCAAATCCTACTGTACCTCTCCGCCCATCATTCTCCAATGCATCGGCCCGGTTAAACTCTTCCCGGACATAGTCAGTTACTTCCTTATACAGCTGTGCCTCAGCGTCAGTCAGTTGATAGTTGACTGTATATGCCCGCCTTTCAGGAAAAAGGCGGCGGCCATCAAATCTAAGGAGATCCTCCTTAACCATGCGGCGCATGAGATCCGAGACATCTACTGTATGTACTCCATCCCTGAAACGGCCTTCAAAACGATCCCCGTCAAGCAGGGCCATAAAAAGCTGAAAATCCTCTTCCTTACCGCTATGAGGCGTTGCAGTCATTAACAAGAAATGTCTTGTAAGGCCGGAAAGCATCTTACCCAACTTGTACCGTTTTGTTTCCTTAATATCTCCGCCAAAAAAAGAAGCTGACATTTTGTGAGCTTCATCGCATATGACGAGGTCCCAATCTGTACCGGCCAGTTTGGCCTGCAAATCTTCATTCCGTGCCAGTTTGTCCAGCCGCGCTATGACCAAAGGCATTTCGGCCAGTGCATTGCCGGTTACTGCTGCCTCTATTGAATCGTTGGTCAGAATTTGAAAAGGCAGCTGAAACCTCTTATAGAGTTCATCTTGCCACTGGTCTACAAGGCTGCCCGGGCACACCACCAGACAACGATTAACGTCGCCTCTAATAATCAGTTCCTTTATTAGCAGGCCGGCCATGATCGTCTTCCCGGAGCCAGGATCATCAGCAAGCAAGAAACGAAGTGGCTGACGAGTTAGCATTTCACCGTAAACTGCAGTAATCTGGTGAGGCAGTGGCTCAATCAGAGATGTATGAACCGCAACCATTGGATCAAACAGGTGGGCCAACCGAATTCTCAGGGCCTCTGAAACCAGGCGAATCAGGTGCCCGTCTGTATCCAGATCCCAGGCTTGGCCGGGCTCGACAATCTCGAAGGAATCTTCTCTGTCGCGAAACACGAGTTCGGTAGACACGTTTCCGGACTGGTCCCTGTACACTACCTGAACTATATCCCGGCCATACGGTTTTGTATCAACAATGGTCACAGTCTGGTTCAGGGCCAAACCTCTGATGGTGGCTCCCTTTCTTAAGTCTTCCAAACGGGCCATCTAGCCAGCATCCCTTCTATCCGCATATTGTGACAAAATGAGTTGAGAATAGATTCTATGCGGAGCTAAGGGATTCCTCCAGGTAAGGAAGGAAATGGCTCATCAAACCTCCACAACCACCAGCCCCTCACTAGGATACCGCTGATACTCGGCATGGCCTGGCTGTGCATAGGTCAAAAACCCATCCTTTACGCTGCCTGTCCAGGCAACCACCAGGGTCGTATTTCGAGATGCTTTCTGCAAAAGTTGCAACACATTAAGTGCAAGGGACACATCAAAAAGACCCTCTATGTTATCAAGAAGAACCGACCCAAGAGAACGTCCGTCTTCACGGCGGAGTTCAGACAGCATGTCCTCGAAAACAGCAGCCGCTCGCAGGCTTCGCTCTTTCTGGGTGAGGTTCAGTAGCCTCTTGCTCAATTCCAGGCTTACATTGACCCTGGGCGCTCCGGTCAGCCTCTCGACTTCCTTCAGCACGCGGGTCTTGCCACTGCCCGGCTGGCCAACTAAAAGCACCAGGCGGTGGTACATCATGGCAACGTCGTTCATCTTGCTTATGACTTCATCGGCAGTATCCTTAATCATGTGCTCACCCCTTGTATTGTAAGAGCATCAGGTTAAGCCAGAAACCTGAGAAAGCAGTTCCTGGAGATGCAAGCCCTCATGCTGTAAGAACATCAGGTTAAGCAAGGATTGTGCATCTCATTAAGTTAACCTGGATACATCTATCAGCCTAAGACTTAGAAATCTACTGTAAAGTTTCTCGAAATACAAGACTAATTCCTGCTGTTGTTGGAGTTATGCTGGCTTAGTGGATTTTTCGGTGTAGGAAAGCCGGGGCCTACTCGGGCTCGGATGCCCTCTCGATGGTTAGGGGAAAACCAGCCAGGTTTTTGATACTGGAAACGTTGCACTTCCTCTATCTTACAAGGTCGTTTAGGGTCTTCTGAGAGAGATTGCGAAATCGTTCTTTTACTTGGAGCGCGTCAATTTCGGATATCATGGCACCATCCTTTCCCCCATATTCTATCAGATCAAAGGAGATTTCGGTTCCACCGGATTCTATTTTCAGGTGGTGCTGCGCAGAAATGGGAAACGAAAACACCAAGCATCTTTCTCACCAACATGGCCATAATCTCCATACAGGGCATCTAGCAAACCATCAAACTAGCGATCCATTTAGACCAGACTCTTCAGCACGGGGCATCTAATAAACCATCAGCCTAGCGATCCTCCAGACCCTTCAGCCGGCACCATTCTTCCCCTGTGAACTGCAAACCACAATTACCTATGCCCAGTCAACGTACAACTGGCAGAACGTTCTATCGAGTAACCACAAACCTGGCGATCTATTAAAACCAAACCGTTCAGCCTAGAATATCTTCAGCAGCTGGACCGCAAACCAGAATTACCTATGCCCAGCCAACGTACAACTGGCAGAACGTTCTACCGGGTAACCGCAAACCTGGCGATCTATTGAAACCAAACCATTCAGCCCAGAACATCTTCAGCAGCTGGACCGCAAGCCAGAATTACCGATGCCCAGTCAACGTACAACTGGCAGAACGTTTTGCCGGGTAACCGCAAACCTGGCGATCTATTGAAACCAAACCATTCAGCCCAGAACATCTTCAGCAGCTGGACCGCAAGCCAGAATTACTGATGCCCAGTCAACGTACAACTGGCAGAACGTTTTGCCGGGTAACCGCAAACCTGGCGATCAGTTCAAGCAAAACCGCTCAGACCGGCTCCTTCAGTCTTCAACATGATCGCATATTTTGATTTGGCTCCAAGTTTTCTTGGGTGCCGCAGCCTGAAGTATGAGGATATCTATATCAACAAGTACTTTACACCAAAGGGGATCTGATGTAACCAACTATACCCACTATTATCCGGCCACATGCTTCTCTGGGCGGGTTAACGAAAAACCAGCAACCCAATGAAAGGAGCCATTCGGATAAACTCCCAGGATCGTGTCTTGACAATGGGGGGCGCTTCAGTAGTGCGACACCCTCTAATTCGGGACTCTCAGAAACCGCTCCACGGTCTGCAAGAAAACCCTTACCGCGTCAGAATCTTGAACTAAAAAGTCCCTTATATAATCCCACTTTATGTCCAGATACTGGTGGGAAATGATATTGCGAACCCGAACTACATGAACCAACCGCTTATACAAGCTTTCATAGATAACACCAAGAGACTGTCAAGTTAACTGTGTAAACTCCTAAGTCCCCCTAAATGAACGGCCGTAGCCGTTCCTCAAAAAAGATGGATAATTGGGAATAAATTGCACCCCAATCTCTGATAACCTGTGTCCACCGCCTTTGAATGTCCTGCACGGCCAGGTACATGAGCTTCATCAAAGCATCTTTGTTTGGAAATACAGACCGGGTTTTCGTCACCTTTCTAAGAGCTCGGTTAAAACTCTCAATTGGGTTTGTGGTATAAATAAGTTTGCGGATCTCCGGTGTGTATTTAAAGAAAGTTGATAATTCCGCCCAATTAGCCTCCCATGACCTGGATATGTAAGGGTACCTGCTACCCCACTTCTCCGCAAAGGTTTCCAAAGCCTGCCGGCCGTCAGATTCTGTAGAAGCCGTGTAGATTGCCTTAAGATCTGTGGCCACCTCTTTGCGCTGTTTCCAGGGCACAAACCGTAAAGAGTTACGGATCTGATGCACGATACACTTTTGAATCTCAGCGCGGGGGAATGATGCCTCTATGGCCGACGAAATCCCTGTAAGGTTGTCCACGGCAAAGATAAGGACCTCTTTTACGCCCCGATTTTTAAGTTCATTCATTACTGTCAGCCAGTATTTTGCCGACTCAGTCTCAGAGATATAAAGGCCAAGACAGGACTTATTCCCTTCAAGGTCAATTCCAATAACTGCGTATACAGCTACGTTTTTGACAACCCCTTCTTGGCGCAGTTTGATTATCAAGGCATCCATAAACACTATAGAGTAAACTGTCTCAAGGGGCCTGGATTGCCATTCCTTGGCATGTTCTAAGACCGTATCGGTTATGGTGCTTACCGTCTCCGGTGATATTTCATACCCATAAATATCATAAATGTGCTGCTTGATATCCCTAGTACTCATGCCTTTTGCGTACATAGAGATTACTTTATCCTCAATCCCTGAAATATCCCTTTGACGCTTTTTTATGACTTTAGGCGAAAACTCTGAATTCCTATCTCGCGGGACATCCAGCTCAACAGGGCCAACGTTGGAATGCACGGTCTTTTTCGAGTACCCATTTCTGGAATTGTCGTCTTTCCCCGCTTTCTGCTGGTGCTTATCGTATCCCAGGTGGTCCGTAATCTCACCATCATAGAGTGCTTCTATGACATCTTTCATGATGCTCCGCATCAGTCTTTGTAGATCCCCGGTGTTCTCGATTTGTTCACTCTTAAGTATTTCCTTAAGTTCTTCCCTGTCCAATGTCAATTTGATAAACCTCCCTATTCCAATCAATATATGATATCAGAGGAAGTTTACACAATTAACTTTACACTACGATGAAGAACGCCGGCGTCATTCGTTCAGGTGGCATGTCGAAGATGCTCTGGAGTCTGGATTACAACAGTTCGCTGCTCAAATAAAGTTCCGGATGCTTCGGGTTCTTAGGCTTCGACCCACATCCACTTGACAGACTCGATTCAACTCGAATTATTGACAATGGGGGCGCTTCATACTAAAATTTTATTAGGAAAAATTTGTAGCAGTTGACGATCTGGTTCTCATTAGTACTCCCCAACGCAGTCACAATTCCAGAAAGTGTTCTGTCAATCTGAATACTACTACCTACTGCAAGCACTTGACTTTACGTAAGAAGTCTGGATACCAGAGTCCGATACTTTGCTACTGCAGGGTTAAGTAAGCAAAGGAGGGAAGACTCGATGGAAAACATTGTGGAGCATATCCATAGCATATCTAACGATCCCAGTTTGGATCCGTCAGGTGTCATTAGAGTAGATGTTAAATACAACTCAGGTACCAACAATCGAATATCATGTACTCTCAACATCGACTCAGGGTGCGGCGAGGACGGCAAGCTATATGACTATTACTTGTATGTTGGGGTACAAGGAAAACACAATCCGGACGATGAGGAATGGGAGTATTCGACGCAGATTAATCCCACAATGGTATACAGCATTGATTACGGAGTCCAGAGAGCCGACAATTTCACCGCGATCTCACATCCAAGATTGGCATGGTTAATATCTGGAGACAAAGTAATCATCTACGGTACATTTTCATCCCATACTGTGCCTTCAATATCATGTACTTTTCCAAGGACAGAAATTAATCTTTCATAACAAAACGCGGCCGAAACACACTTAACCAAAGTCCTGTACGCCATACGGGTCAATACTGCCCATATGTCACATTTTGGAGGTGATTTGAGTGTGCAGTTTACGTCTACAGTGGTACCATGCAGCAATCTTAGTGGTTGTATGTATCATTCTTCTTGCTGTGTTCGCCGGCTGTTCCAAAACTGACTATCCTCAGGCGAAAATGTCCTCTGTATGGGAGGCGACGGTGTCTGCTGAATACGTTTGGGTGTATTGTACAGACACTGGTGCAGGACGTATTGTTCTAGATCCAACCGAAAAAGTTGACGTGCGCCCGGAAATGTATGTGGACCAATGGGGCAAACAATACCCAGAGTTGGATTTGTCTCAATTTATCAGTGCCGATTGGGAACGTTCGACCTTCAGGCAACTTCCCAACAGATCGGGTTGGATAGCCATTGATTCAGACAAGGATGTTCCTTACACATATACTGTTGATCTGGAAAGCGGCGCTACTGCGTCAACTTACCACAGCGTTAGACTTAACTACGGCCTGAGAAAGATAAGCCGAAAAGGTCAAGTAGAATGGGAAAGGCTCGGGCTCGCCGACATGTATATATTCTACACCGATAATTCCATTATCTGCTGTTACGGTAAGGATCCTGCAGTTCTCAAAAACATAGACCGCTCTCAAATGTTCTCGCAGGAATATGCAATAGCAGTGCTCGAAAAATACACTAGCTGCCCAAACGTTGTACAGATTCTGGATACAACCACAGGCACCCTTCTGGCTGAGTTCCAATGTGCCCATAACTGCCAACCTGTAAGTGTACTTAAAGACAGCAGCCTTTTCGAAGGACTGGCCATCGTGACAGAAGAACGGGAAAACGGCGTTCACACCCGCCTCTTTGTGGTATGCGCGGAAACAGGAGAGCCGGTATTAACCGTAGACTGGTCGAAGGTGCTTCCCGGGACTGAAATCAGCCAGGCCCGCGTTTCAGCAAAAGGTATAGTTGCCATTGGCAACAACGGGTCTGTGTCTCTCTTAACCCATGAACCTAAAGTTCTTTGGACCCAATTCCCAAAGGGTGCAAAGTACACAAATACTTCTGTCTACTCCTTGAATCCGTTTGACGGCAATATCGTTGCAGTTGAGGCATATTTCGACCAATCCTGTCAGCTTACAGTTTTTGACGGCAACGGAAACACCCTGGTGAACCACAAAGGCTTGAGGACAGTAGTTGCCGTTACAGAATCAGGCACAATAATTGCTACTTCGAAGACTTTCAGGGCAGCCATTGACCATCTATATGTTTTTGATCTTACGGGAGAAAGCGTGAAGATTTCCAGGACAGAAATACCTGTAGGCGAGAGGTATAGCTTAAGTGTGTCTCCATCGGGACAGTACGTGGCGATTAGCCGCAAGATGCCAGATAATGTTTTCAGAATCGAGATGTACAGGCTGGAAGGGGTTGGGCAGGATTAGGTTATAGAACGGTTTCGTTTCAATCACTTCAATGGCTCCAGTCCAAAGTACCGCCCACCGTCAACATCGCTTGAAAGTACAATCCCTATATGATCATGCCATGGCAGGTTTCGAGGCTTGTTTTCAGCGGCGATGATGTTATTATAGATCACTATATCGCCCCTTTCCGGAATAAAGCCGTCCCTTTCATAAAAGCAAAACTTGTTGTGCTTTCCCCATTCGTACCATGCACCGACTCCTGCAAACCTGCAACTGACAGGCGGAGTTTTTATGGGCAATTCTATTCCTGCTTGCATGCAAGAATGATATACAAAAGCAGCGCACCAGGCATTTTTCAATTCATCAAAGGCTGATACTTCAGGATAGTATCTTATCATTTCCATAAAGTTGCTGTCGGCTCTTTCGCCACATACTCGTGGCAAGAGTAGATGCCTGTTTCATATGCGTAAATATCATGTAAAAGACCACTTATGTAAGCAAGCTCTATGTTGAAGCCCCGTCTTCCGGCGATAATTGAGCAGGCCTGTGCAACTCCGTACGTATGAATATATGCTGCTTTACGTTCCTCGGTTGAAGAGATGCAATGTATTATGTTGTCCGCATATTCACGGACCATTCTAACCCTGTCCATTTGATTTCAAACAGAATCGTCGTTTGGATTCTGAGAACGAGGCGGCCAACCTATCTTTCTGAACTAGTTAGTGAGATAATCGACGTGGTCTGGGATTATCAGCACAGAAAAGGGTGCCAATATGGATGCAAAAATGAAAGGTATAGTGAGGGCAGTCCCGTATGACCCCATGTGGAAACAAGAATTCTTGAAAATAAAAGCCATGATTATGGACTGCGTTGGTGATCTTATTGTCAGTGTAGATCATGTTGGAAGTACAGCCATTGAAGGACTTGCCGCAAAGCCTATTATCGATATTGATGTCGTTATTGATTCATATGAAGTCTTTCCAACTGTGAAGGAAAGATTGTCCAAGATTGGTTTTGAACATGAGGGAAATCTCGGAGTTGAAGGCAGAGAAGCTTTTAAGAGAACCTTTACAGATGATTTTATGCCTTACCATATGTATGTCTGTCCGAAAGACGGGAAAGGGCACCTTGAACATATTGCATTTCTTAAATATTTGAGACATCATCCAGACGCCGTGTATGCTTACGGAAAACTAAAATTAGAGTTGGCCGAGCGGTACAGAACAGATATAAACAGTTATGTAAGAGGAAAAGCAGATTTTATAGAGAGCATCCTTCATAAGGTCAAGACTGTTTAGATCAAGGCATAAACGTCTCAGAGTGTTCGAGACAATCCTAACCACTCATTTAATCCTGTTACTCGTCCTCCATATATTCATCTGCTCTGCCTGGCGAATCAAGTCATCCCTGAAATCGGGATGAGCAATAGATATAATCAGCTCTGCCCGCTCCCAGGTGCTCCTTCCCGCCAGGTTAACAACTCCCCATTCAGTAACAAGATAGAATGCCTGGCTTCGCGGGTCCGTAACTATGCTGCCTGCAGGCAGCGTGGGCACTACCCGTGATTTTACCTCGCCGGTTTTCCTATTCGTGTAGGTAGACGGCATGCAAATAAAACATTTTCCTTCCTTAGCCATAAGGGCTCCCGTGAGAAAGTCAAGCTGGCCGCCAGTTCCGCTGATATGCCGCATGCCTGAGGATTCGGAGCAAACCTGGCCGTATAAATCCACCTCAACGCAGCTGTTGACAGCCACCAGGCGATCATGCTGTGCCATTACATCAGGCGAGTTGGTATACTCCACTGGGAAAGAAGCCAGGCCTGGATTATGATCCACCCAATCATAAAGTTCGCGGCTGCCCAGGCCGAAGGACCAAACACCTTTGCCGGGCTCTATGGCCTTACGCCTATTTGTCAGTTTACCGGCTTTGTACATAGCCAGATAAGAATCGCAAAGCATTTCTGTGTGCATCCCAAGATCCTTCAAATCCGATTGTGCGATCATCTCGCCGACCAGGTTTGGCATAGCGCCGATCCCTAGCTGGATCACCGAACCGTCCTGCACATGCTCGGCAACTGTTCTGGCAATCCGCTCATCTGCCTCTGTGGGTTGTACAGGGCCTAATTCAGCCATGGGTTCGTGAGGGCCTTCAACGACTACATCAACATCTGAAATATGAACAACCTCATTATACCCGCCGTAAGCCCACGGCAGGTGCTCGTTTACCTCGAGGATTACTGTCTTGGCCTTGTCGAGAATAGCCTTGGTCGAAGAATTGGTAAGCGAAAGATTGAAGTAACCGTGCTTATCCATAGAGGTAACAGCAATACAGGCCACGTCTACATCGAGGAATTTGCGATAAAACGTTGCCTGGCTGCGGTAGGTCATGGGCATATAATTACATAGCCCCCGGTCATGATACCGGCGCTCAGGGGTGCTGAAATGCCAGCTATTATATGTGAAACTTTGGCGTTCAGGGTCTGCCTCGACGATTTGTAGCGGCTTTGGCATAACGCCGCCGCGGACCTTTACATCCACCAGTTCACCGGCCCGTTTTGACAATGCTTCGTCCAACAGTTCGGGGATGTTTGAGTTCATCCCATAGTCCACCCAGTCTCCACTCTTAATCAACTTAACCGCCTGGTCCGGCGTTCTTAGTTTCTGCCGGTATTCGCTTGCATGACCCATTACGCTCTCCCCTCTTTCACATGTATCGTTAATTTCTATGCAGGACAGCCTGTGTTAACCTCTGTGAACGGATTATTCCCTGAGCCACAGGGCGTTAACTAGAGCTGGCTATTGCTAAACCCCCCGCGCCGCAGGATATTTGGCTGAAAATTCTATTCCATCTCCTATTCAAAAAATCCTCTAGGCATGGCAGCAACTGACCATCATCAACTAGGGATGTTGTCACCGCGTAAACGGGCTTAGAAGACCAGGTTTTGTGAAAGGCTTCCGGAGTGCCGATTGGCTCGCCTGAAGAGCCGGTCCGATGGGTTCAGAGGCTTCCGGAGTGCCGATTGGCTCGCCTGAAGAGCCAGTCCGGTGGGTTTCGAGGAAGTCGCAGGGAGTGTGAATTGCTCTGTGTAAATGAGCTTTTGGATCGGGCCTCATCAGTCCCCCGAAATACCGCCTGAAAAACTCAGACACACCTCCGGCAAGTTCGTATAAAATTAAGGTATCAACGGGTTGAAAATCAGCCGTTGACCTTTACCAACACACTGGTAAACTATATGGCGGTTTCAAAGCCACATGCCGGCAGCCGGCAGCAAATTCAAAGCAGATCCAACGGTAGGGCAACGTAGTGACAGGTTGCTATGGATGGAACGGCAGCGGACTCAAGGCAAATCTGGCGAACCTATTCGAGTTCAGGAGGTAAAACTCATCGGAATTGCCCACGCCGCGCAGGTATACTCTTATATAGAGACTCAATGGAGGCGATAAACATGAATTGGTTGTTTCCCGGAATTTTCGGATTCGCCATTGTCGGAGCAGTGCTTCTCTATGTTTCATGGCTATACAACAATCTTGTAAACCTCAGGCAGAGAGTCAAAAACGCCTGGTCCCAAATCGACGTGCAGCTAAGGCGCCGGTACGATCTGATTCCGAACCTTGTTGAGACCGTCAAAGGATATGCTTCTCACGAAAAAGAAGTGTTCCAGCGGGTGACTGAGGCCAGAGCCAGGGTGGCAGGGGCTCAGAATGTTAATGAGCAAATCCAGGCACAAAACGCCCTTGGAGGAGCCCTCAGGGGCCTTCTGGCTGTGGCTGAGAACTACCCTGAGCTTAAGGCCAGCGATAATTTCAAGGAATTGCAGATGGAGCTGTCAAACACCGAGAGCAAGATAGCATTCTCAAGGCAGTTCTATAACGACACTGTCATGAAATACATGACAGCCACACAAAGATTTCCGGCCAATCTTGTGGCAGGAGCGTTCGGCTTTGGCCCAATGGACTATTTCGAGGCAGAGCCCGAATCCCGCGGGCCTGTTCAGGTGAAATTCTAGTGAAGCAAACAAGCAGACGTTGGCCTAGGCGCAGCTTGGGGCCCCTTCCACGCAAGCTGGCCCTTTCGCCGGTAATAGCCCTGGCGGTTGTGCTGACAGTTACCGTCGCTCTGGGGATTCTTGCCTTCCCAGGCACCGCCCAGGCCAAGTCATACAATGTCTCTGACCTGCACATAGTGGCAACTGTAAACCCAGACGGTTCCATGGACATCGTTGAAACACGTACGTTCAATTTCAGCGGCAGTTTCTCCTGGGTCATACAGGATCTGTCTCTTGCAGGCTCTTCAGGAATCACAGACATAAAAGTTTCCGAAAACGGAAAGGCCTATGCCCTGGCTGAATCAGGTCCAGGCACTTACAGTTACAGGCAAGCAGGCAACAAGATTGAGATTACCTGGAGATTTTCGGCCACTGACGCTTTACGTACCTTTGTCCTTTCGTACAGGGTCAAGGGGGCTGTTGTGGCACACCTGGACGTAGCCGAGCTTTACTGGAAGTTCGTCGGCGATGAATGGGAAGTGCCTTCAAGCAACGTCCTGGTCGAACTGAACCTGCCTCGAAACTCAACGTCCCTACCTGCTCCGGAACCATCGCCGGGGAAAACTCCAGGCGACGTCCGCGCATGGGGCCACGGCCCTTTATCAGGTGAAGTGAGAATTACCTCACCTGAAAAGGTCACATGGACAGTACCCCGCCTGCCTGCACGTACGTTTCTTGAAGGCAGGGTAACGTTCGCGAAAGAACTGGTCCCTCAGGCTGCCCGGACCTCAGGCCGGGTAGCACTTAGGACGATTTTGGCCGAAGAGGAAGCCCTGGCATCAAAGGCAAACCGTGCCAGACTGGGAAACCTGGCTATTGTTGTCCTGTCTCCCCTATCTCTCATTGGATGTATTGCGGCAGCAGTTGTCTTGCAGCTCCGCTGGGGCAAAGAGCATAAACCCCAATTCGAAGGAGATTACTACCGGGAGCTTCCGGGATTCTACACCCCCGCAGAACTCGGGTGCCTCTGGAACTTCGGCACTGTGGGCGCAAACGAAACCTCAGCCACCATATTGGATCTCGCCAGGAGAGGATATCTTGAAATCGAAGCAATGACCCAGGAAGAGAAGGTGCTTGGCGGGCTTTTTGGAACCAAAACGTCAACAGACTACGTTCTCAAACTGACTAACAGGGGCACCGGATTCCCTAAGGGAGAAGGATGGGAATCGATACGCCCAGACACAGGTACTACGAACACAGGTACCTTGGACACAGGCAGCATAGACACAGGCTTCTCTGGCGGTGACGAATCCGGCGGGAGCCAATCTACCGGCCGCGATGACGGCTACCAGGCAAAAAACAAAGGCCGAACCCAAGAAACCGAACTCCGCGGCCACGAAACACTGCTGCTAAACTACTTTTTCAACACTGTTTCACAAGACGGCAGTACTTTGCCGTTCCAACAGCTCAAAGCCCACGCAAAAGCCAATCCCAGGTCAATGCAAGGGTTCGTAGAGTCGTTTCGGGCAGAAGTCAGCGCCAGTCAATCATCGTATGAGTTCTTCGACCACGAAACAGAGAGAATCCGCATATGGGAAATCGTATCAGGGGTATTCATCTTCATAGGAGGAACTGCCCTTACAGTGCTGACCGGAAATATTCTTGGCGCCCTGATGGCAGTAGGCGGAGCAATACTCATTCTGGCAGGTGCTTTTCTGAGGCGGAGGAGCCCAATGGGCAGCACTCATCTTGCCATGTGGAAAGCATTTCGCCGCTTTCTGCTTGATTTCTCTTCCCTTGACCGGGCCGAGATTCCAAGCCTTATTATCTGGGAGCATTACCTGGTCTACGCCACAGTCCTTGGAGTAGCCAAACAAGTGCTCAGCCAGCTCAAGGTCGTCTATCCTGAAATTACCCGGCCTGGGTCAGGCATGTATTATGGATGGGCATGGATGCGCAGTACTGGCGGCCCAAGTGGCGCTGTATCAGCCGCCGACTTAATTGGCAGCATGACAGACACCCTTCACACGTCAGTGAGCGCAGCCGTTAACTACCGGCCTAGTTCCGGAGGCGGTGCAGGCGGCGGCTTCTCAGGCGGTGGCGGAGGAGGAGGCGGAGGTGGCGGTGGGCGCGCAGGCTAGCGTAGAATCTGCAAATATGGCCATGAACACGGTTCCGAACACGTCCACAATTACGTCTGTAGATATGGCTGTATGCAACTGCCATGCTCATTCATGTTCATTGAATAATCGAATAATCAAGTGCAGGTGATTCAGTTATGGCAATAAAGGTAACAGTAACAGACAATTACGATGAACTCAGCAATCTGGCCGCCGGTAAGGTGGCCCAGCTGGTCAAATCCAAACCGGGCAAACCAGGTGCTGTTCTGGGACTGCCTACAGGCAGCACTCCCCTGGGAATGTACAGGCAGCTCATATCTATGTATCAAGATGGAAGCCTGTCTTTCAGGGACGTGTCTACCTTCAACCTCGATGAATATGTAGGACTGAGCCCGGACAACGAAAACAGCTACCACTTCTACATGCAGCAGAATTTCTTCAAGCATGTTGACATCAAACAACATAACATCAATATTCCAGATAGTAACGCAGCAGACGTCGAAGCAGAATGCGCTGAATACGAGAGGAAAATCGAGACAGCCGGAGGCATAGACCTTATGGTGCTCGGCCTTGGTAACAACGGACACATAGGATTCAACGAACCAGACAGCCATTTTCCTGCGAGAACCCACAAGGTGAAACTTGACGAAAGCACAATTCAGGCAAATGCAAGGTTCTTTAGCAGCATTGACGAAGTGCCACGATTTGCCGTAACCATGGGAATAGGCAGCATAATGCGCTGCCGGAGCATAATGCTTCTGGCAAGCGGAAAAGCAAAGGCCCCTGCAGTGAAAGGAGCTCTCGAAGGCCCGATTACCCCGGCCCTTCCTGCATCTGCGCTGCAGTTCCATATGGACGTTACTGTAATACTCGATAAGGACGCAGCATCACTGCTGAAATCCCATTGACCATTGACTTGACCATTGACCATTGACCGCCGAGAACCGGCGTCTAGCTGCCAGGTAGATTTCATAGCCCAGGGTTTGCATCCCAGTATCCATACCCTGGGCTATGCTCCGTTCTTGTAGAAAGTTGCGAAGTGTGTAGCCCATTCAATCTTTGTTTTTGCCACTGGCTGATCCGTTTTTATGGGGAATTACGAAGGTCAACCAACTGTACCTTTGTATTTTTTGACCGAATCTGAGATCCAGAGCAGGAATAACGGGGTGCCTTTTAGAAATTGTAATGCGAGACCTTAACAGACAAGGCCGTGACATTATGGCGGGATAAGGTATCTCTTAGGATTGCAATGCGAGATCGAGACGTAGTTTACCTAATATTAGAATCCACTGGCCCATGGAGGTATTATAAATTGAAGATACTGGCAATTAACGGGAGCCCCCGTCCTAACAGAAACACTGCATCTTTAATGAAACTGGTGATTGAGGCAGCAAAAAGAGAAAGTTCAGACGTTGACGTAATGTGGTGCAACCTTAACGATATGACCTACGCCGGGTGTCAATCATGTCTTGCCTGCAAAACATCTGACGTAAAAGGATGTGTTCGCAAAGATGCCCTTGCCTTTGTTCTTGATGTCATGCTTGCAAGCCAGGCATGGATTATCGGAACTCCGGTTTACATGGGCCACGTAAGCGGCCAGCTCAAACTGCTCCTGGATCGTATGTACGGCTTTACGGGCCCCAACAGAGAGAATCGCATACCTGCTGGAAAAAAGGTAGTCCTTGCCGTGACCCAGGGTGCAGGTGCGGAATACCACAAAGATCTGGCTGATCAAACCAAAACCTTCCTTTCCAGGCGAGGCCTTGAAACCGAGATCATTCGCGGGTGCGGCATGCGAGCAGCTGATCCTGTCCCCGAGTTTGGCAAGGAACTTAACGAAGAAGCCCTCAGGCTTGGGAAATGGCTGGTGAGTTCCAGGTAGTTGAAGATTAATAGTTATATGGTTGTACTGTGAGGTAAGGGAAATGCTGGATATAGTAAACGCGATTTGCGGCCCCCGCTGCGACAAATGCCCCTCATACAATGCGACTAAGTCTGGCGACCGTGATGCCCTGCAGCGCGTTGCCAATGAATGGACAGAGGCTATGGGGCGGACGTTTACCGCAGATGATATCTTATGTGATGGATGCAGAGTCGAAGGTGCCCGCCTTTCATCATACTGCGATGATTGCGATATCCGCCTGTGTGCTCTTTCCAAGAATAACCCTACTTGCGCACACTGTAGCGAATATCCATGCGACAAGATCCGTGCACCTCAAGCCCGGCAAGCCCTTGATGAAATCCGAGCTACTCTGAAACTGTAATCACCGTTACATGCGTGCCAGCTATTTCCTGCAAGAATGTATTGATAACAGCAGACTGATGTCCAAACAGGGCCATCCTTTGAAGAATGGCCCATATAATCCAAATATATTAGTTCGCTTGTGTTTGCAGTGAATCATTTGCGTTTTTTGAGTTAGGTTTCTCTCCTGGATTACCAAGTGCTCAGCGCATACGTTGATTATTCTGCTGAATTGGATTCAATATGCCGTCCAGCCACCGTCAACAACTAGGACAGATCCGTTAACAAAACTGGAATCGTCACAGGCCAGGAAAAGGGCAGCGCTGGCTATCTCTTCCGGTTGGCCGGTACGAGGATTCAGGCCCAGGCCGGCCATACACCTTCCTGATCCAAACTCATTGAGGGCAGTCATAGTAGTAGCTATGTTGGTCTGCACTGACCCAGGTGCTATGGCATTGCAGCGGATACCCTTGAGCGAATACTGAAAACCAACGTTCTTTGTGAAACCGATAACTGCATGTTTGGAAGCAGTGTATGCTGCACCTGCCCTGCTTCCATATAGGCCGCCAACCGATGCAATATTGATGATAACACCATAACCTTTGGCAAGAAACACAGGCAAGACTTTTCTCGTGGATCTCATCACTGAAGTGGTATTGACGCTAAAGATCCGATCCCATAGTTCATCAGTGATATCGCCGGCTGGATCCATGTTGTCCATTATACCCGCATTGTTGACCAGTATATCCACTGTTCCATAGGTTTTTATTGCAGTATCGATTAGGTTTTGGATGTCTTCTTCTTTGGCTACATTGGTTAGCACTGCCATAGCAGTACCGCCGGTAGACGCTATTATTTCGACTGTGTCTCTGGCACCTATAACATTGAGATCAGCCACAACCACTTTTGCTCCTTCTCTGCCATATAAGACTGCTATGGCCTTGCCAATACCCGAGGCAGCGCCCGTTACTACCGCTACTTTCCCCTCAAGTTTCATAAAATTCACCCCTTTCATAATATTGGGAATAGTAGTGTTCTAACACGATAGCTGGCGCATTTTGACCGAGTGGTACATCGAATGGCGGTTGGAATACTGCCTGAAGTGAGCTACATACTGCTCTATACCCTTTCTCTAGCGCCCGGCAGTCCTGAATTGAGCCGGCGAAAGGCCTGTAGATCTCTTGAAAACCTGACTGAAATAGCTGGCGCTGGCGTACCCGACCATCTGGCTAATCGTGCTGCATGGCATATCAGTATCACGCAGAAGTGCCTTTGCTTTATCGATTCTAACGCTGGTCAGGTAATCCTGAAAATTGACTCCGCAGGTGGCTTTAAAAAGCCTGCTCAAATACCAGGGACTCACAAACACCTCTCTGGCCACGTCGGCAAGGGTAAGGTTTTCACAAGCCCTCTCCTCTATCATTGCTTGAGCGGACAAAACCAACCGCTGACTGCAAGATCCGTCTGAACCGATACTTTCAAAGATCATCTCCAGGCAGTTCTTGGCTACCTCGGCCATCTCATGAGCAGTCCCGGCCTGTACTAACTTCTGAATAGTCAAGTTTCTGAGTTCAAGCATGCGACCAGAAGCTCCTGCTGCCTCTGCTGCAGCCTTACATGCCGCGGTTACAACCGTAGCAAGTTCCAATCCCAAGAAGCCGTTTCCACAAGCTGCGAAAGCAGCTCTTTCAACCAGCTCCTTCAGCAGTTCAAGAGCACCCTCCAAAGACCCTGCCTTTACCTCATCTACAAGTCTTGACTCTAAAACGAAAAACTCATCTGCATCGCTACTGAGCCTTGATTCGGCAGAGCTCACCTGCAGATTTACATAAGCCGCAGATACCTCTTTGGCTCTTTCTTCTTCGATTTTCAAAGCGCATTTGTTAATCGTAGCCATCAATTCAGCAGGCCGTACAGGTTTCAGCAGGTAATCGAAAACCCCAAGGCTTAGAGCTTCCCGGGCAAAATCGAACCTATCATGGGCAGAGACTATCACAACCTTCATGTGTTCGGTCTTGCCTTCTAGTTGCCTCAAGGCTTCAAGGCCGTTCAATCCGGGCATCATGATGTCAAGCATTAGGATATCAGCCTTCGTCGCTTCAAGAAGTGACAATAGCTCATACCCATTTGATGCCTCACCGACAACCTCAACGTATGGAGCCGAACGCTGCAGATTCCGTTTGAGTAGACGTCGCGCCACAGCCTCATCGTCGGCCATGATTGCCTGCAATTTCGGATATGCCTTGCCCAGGCCGGGATTATCTGTCATTCTCGATTACCTTCCTTAAGCGGTACAGCCGGCATGTCCATTGCGATCCTGGCACCGCAGCCAGGCGCGCTTTCAACTGAGAACGAATAGTCATCGCCAAACATATGCCTTAGTTTGGTTATTACGTACCTGAGGCCCATCCCAGGCCGTACTCTCTTGCTTGAATCAAGCATTGGAAAATCCACCACCATGTCGTCTTTGAACCCAACTCCGTTATCTGACACAGTTATGCACAAACGCCCATTAATGACCCTGGCTGCAACCCTTACTAACCCCGTATATCCAACCCCTGATAGGCCGTGAGATATAGCGTTTTCAACCAGCGGCTGCAAAATCATTGATGGAACAGCAGGATTAGCCTCAGGAGGCTCTACAATAATCTCAGTCCGAAGCCCTGATCCAAACCGGGCATGTTGTATGCGCAGGTAATTCTCAAGACACCTTATTTCCTCGCGCAAAGACGTTGTTGACTTGGTGTTTCTAAGGCTGAACCTGAGAAAGTCTGAGAGGGCATATACCATGTCTTCAGCACTGCCGTCACCTTCAGAAACAGCCTCTGCAATTGTGTTAAGGGCATTGAACAGGAAATGCGGGTTGATTCTTGCCTCAAGGGCTCTGAATTCTGACTCCTGAAGCTGATGCTCCAGCCTGTTTACCAGCTGGAGTTTCTTGACCATCTCTGCATGGTGCTCGCTTTCTAAACGCCTTTTCGCCTCCCGCATATGCAAGGAGACAATAGAATTGGCAATAGACTCAAGAGATTCTGCTGCAGCCACTATCTGGGCCTTTAAGACTACCTCGATATTTTCATAATGCCCAAGAAGAATGCGCTCATCAAGGCCATAAGTGTGAGCCATTGACTTGAGGGCTTCTATTTGCTTCTCACCTGGTTCTTCAATCTTCACAAAACCGCATGCCATGTGCCCTACCGGCTTGTTTCCGGCCTTGAGAGGCATTGCAACACACACCACACCAGGACAGCAATCAAGGATTACGGGATGCCCCTTTGCATGTGCTGCAGCTCCTGAACAAGGATCGAAAGCGGTACACCGCCGGTGCGATTTCGACTTAGACCTGAGGTAATGGCAGAACTCAGGAAGGCCTGTCGGCTCAGTTACCCCATTGCCGGCAACATCCACTGTAACGACTCCCAGTCCTACTGCTGCAGCAAACTTATCCTGGATACACTGCATTGTCGAAGCCGGAAGCAACTCTGCCGTATTGACCTCTTCCTCAAAAGAAATGTCACCTGGCTCTCCCTGAATTGAAAGGGCAAGTTCCCTTACTTCTTTTGGCATTACCGGGTGATAAACAGAAAGGTGGGTTAAAGGCTCCTGGCCTGTATTGAGGACATAGTGAAAAGCGCCTACCGGCAGATACTCTACAGTACCCGGACTGAGCTCCCGGCGTTCTCCGTTCACATAGTGCACACCTGTTCCAGATACCACATAAAGCATCTGCTCGTAGCCGCTGTGGTAATGCTCGGGCCACTCTTTTCCAGGATCAATAGTGCACCTGGCAACCATAATCCCATCGGGCGTGCCCTCGTCAGGCAGTCTTATCCACTCGAACCGTCCGTGGGTGAAATCTTGTCTGCCTAGTTTTGAGTCGGCGCCCGGAAACAACGTATACCTTAGTCCTACCAGGTCCGCCACGCCGGCATACCTCCTTCCAAACACCCTGGCAACCACCCCTGGCCACCGCAATACCTTAGAACCACAGTTACTCGTAACGTTCGTAAATTGGAACACCGGCCACCAGGGTCAGGCCTAAGACAGCAACTTAGAGTGACAGAATCTCTTCTTAACCTCTGGATCCATAAACTCCTGGACCTCAAAATCATATCCTTCAGGCCCTTTGAAGAAGAAAGACCTCATCCCTGAGTCCGCAGAGCATCTGATCTTAGTTATATCTTCAACTTGTGCGTTCTTCAGCCTTTTGTGCCAAACAGAGACGTCTTCGACCGTTAGGCTTATAAGAACTCGGCCCTTTGCCCGGGTATCAACCGAAGCACTGCATATGTCTACTGCACCGATATATGCTGCCGGCCCCACTTTCCAGATGCCGGCCCAACCGGTATCGTAGGCCAGTTCAAGGTTTAGGGTATTTTCAAAGAAGGCGCGTGCTCCGGCCAAGTCATGAAAATACAAGAATGTAACAATTGAAGAGACTCTGGCATCGTCCAAAAACAATCTCCTCCCCTACAAGTTCAGCCGGTTCAGAACACTGTCCCTGTCCAACCAAATAACCTTCTGCCAGCATCTTGGTTTACTGTTCAGTTTATACTATACACGGGCCGGCTACAACTCGTTCTATTCCCTTGTCTTTGGCAAGCCTTTCGAAGGATTTCTTCATTCTTAGCAGAGAATCGAAGGCTTGTTCTTCATTGGACAAAGCGCCATGAATCACTCTTATGTGGCCCTTGCCTTCTAGGCCATATGCTTTGCCATCGTTAACAGCCACTTTTGCATCCTTTATCAGAAACTCACATATCTCAGACGAATCTCCGAGCCGCGATATGTTTATCCACGAGTAGAAGCCTGATTCAGGCATAAGCATGCTTACGCCTGGAATTGAGTTGAAAACCTCATAGGCAAACTTCCTGCGCCCATCATATATTTCGCGGTAGCTATTTATAAAGCCGGAATCTTTGAGCGCAGCAATAGCGCCTATCTGGGCCGCCGTATTTGTTGCTCCAAGCACACTGACACACGCGCCGTACAAAACGTCCATTATATGGTCATCGGCAACAACATAACCTACCCTGAATCCGCTGAGCCCCATCCCTTTCGATATAGAAAACACCGATACTGTTCTTTCCCACATTCCCGGGAGAGTCGCAATGTTGACGTATTCCAGATTATCGAACACTGTATCTTCAAAAGCTTGATCTACAACAAGAACCAGGTCGTTCTCAACAGTGAACCTAGCCAGCTCCTCAAGGTGCCGGCGGCGGAAAACAGTAGTCGTCGGATTGTTGGGATGAGTTAGCAAAACCATTTTTGTCTTGTCTGTAAGCCGCTGCTTAAAATCATCTATAACAGGCTGGTATCCGTTGTCTTCACGCAATGGTATTCTGACAACCGACCCACCCATCAACTCTACGTTCAGAAAATTGTTGGGATAGCTCGGGTCAAGGACCATTACCTCGTCGCCAGGCTGAATAAAGGGCAGCATAGCATAGAAAAGCCCTGAATCAGAGCCAGGGGTAATCAAGATGTTCCTGTCTGGATCGGCATCTATGCCGTTAAACGCCTTGAGCTTCTTTGCAATTTCACGCCTCAGCTCCGGGTTTCCTACAGGAACTGTATAATGAGAAGCCATTCCGGTCTCAATACACTCAATCGTAGCCTTCAGAATGTGTTCCGGCATCCGTCCATCTGGATAAAATGGATCTGCCCAGCCCATGGGGCTTACGCCCTTGCTGATTAGCTCAAGGTAAGAGTTTCCCACATCAGCTTTGGTTACTTTGGCAAAAAGCCCGCCCTGCAGTTTGGCAAATGCAGGAGACATCTTGCTCCGAATATTCATGAATCCCTCTCCCTCCGTGCTCTATACCAAATCAAAATCTGGCATCTGGCCTATATTGCAGGCCCCCGGTAGTTGCTTTTTTGGGAGCCTGCAATATCATTTTTGCGAACATTTCACTAAGTGAGCGGACTGAAAGCCTTAAGCTGTAACCTCTTTTCCGGACTAAGCCCAAGAATGTTCTTCATGGTCTTAAGAGAGATGCTTCCGTACTCAAAAGTCTCGTTGTTAAACTCTTTCATCTCCAGGTTAGACTGCTTGTATATGTCATCGATATACCGCATCCCTGTGTAGTAGGACACGCCGTCTGCAGGGCGCATCATGTGGGCCCTTGTTTGGCCCTGAGCACTGTATTCAGTGCAATTAAGGTTGGTAATGTAGTTATCAATAACCTCTTGAACAGGCTTTTTATTGTAATAAAGGTCGACTTCAACCTTTACCCTTGTAGAGCAATACCAGCCCCTCCTGGCAGCCTCAAGCCTGGCAATGGGATCACTGTAATATGGCATCATGAGGTACTCTGACCTGTGGGCAATCCCTTCTTGATGGCACCGTGACAAAAACAAACCCAACTTAAAGGTGTTTGGAAGGTCATGCTTGGCGGACTTGATAGTGGCTGCATGGTGCCCAGGGTATACTTCGTGAGCAAGGGTCTCTTCAACTCCTGCCCGTCTAAAAGCGCCAAGATTATCAGGATTGATGCAAACTGCATTCCCTACGTGCATAAATGTGGGGCAAACCATTCTCCAGGTCTCTGGGATCAATCCTACATCACACGGTTCGCCGTCTTCTGGCAGGTCGATGAACCTGAGGGCCTTTTGCTTCAGTTCCTTGAGCATTCTCCTCATGTCCTCAAACATGCTCTCTACAGAGGTATACCCAGGTGAACCGTTGTTCAGAAGATCGTAAGCATCCCTGTTTGGGTCGATTTCCTTTGCTACTTTGAAAAATTCTTTGCGTCTGGCTTCCACGTCGTCCTCATACCATGAAAGCACATAATCAAGAGGAGCCTGCATTCCCTTTTCCATTGAGAACTCAAACGGAATATCCACTACTTCCAGGGATGCAAGCGGAAGGGACTTAACAAGGCTCTCGATTCGCCTGGCAGCAGCCGTGGCAAGGCTTCCGTTCTTCTTGGCGTCATTCTTGAGGCCTTCGCTATCTGCGTGTGTTTCGATAAAGTTCACGGCTTTAGCTATGTTGCCAAAGATTGGCGGAAGTAAATCCGCTACCTGGCTGCGCCCCAAATCAGTGCCGTCTTTCAAGAGCCCTTCTAGGGCATCTAGCACAGCAGGTACCATTGCCAACCGTGCAGACAGTATCCTGGCACGCTCAGACTCACGAGCCGGATAGAGGCCGCCTGTCAGGCTGTCAAAACCAGACGATATCCGTGTAATGTATTCGTATGGCATTTTGGTATTACATTCAATCGAAAACTCAAGCGACTCCAAGACACCGGTGAAGTGCTCACGCCAGAAATCATCTGACATGATGCTAACCTCAGCCTTCTTCGCAGTGATAATAGCTTTCATTCTTTCAAGATTATCTTTTGAAGGCACAAACAGTTCCTCTCTGTGCCACGGGCCGCCCATGTACTCAGACACAAGTTTCGCCAGTTCAAGGTCTATTCTGCGCAAGGCCTTAAGTTCTTGATCTGTCCACATGCTACCTGTGTTACCTGCCATAAAGGCACCTCCAAAGAAATGAATGTAGTTCAACTTACCAATTCTTAAATGTCCCGCCCTCAACGGCAAAACCTTCAGGGAGAATTCTCAAAGACTCACCTTCACAACCAGGCACCTTGCTGAATACAACGTGGCCTGCCCTTGCAACCAGCGAAAGATTCCTCAGGTCAGATATTGTCTCATCAGGCTTTCCGCAGACTGCAATCAGGTCAGCTTGTTTGCCCATAGCCAAAGAGCCTGTGACATCGTCCACCTGACATAACTCAGCTGAAGTCAAGGTAGCTGCCTTAATGGCCTCAAGAGGGGCCATGCCTGCCTCTACCAGCAGCTCAACCTCTCTCACAGTTGCATTTGTGCCGTCTAAAGGATCAGACGGAAGGAGATCAGTGCCAACCGCTATTTTGACGCCGGCCTTAATGGCCCTTGTTATGCTGTCTTTGTGAAAATGAGATGCTTGCCTTGCCTTCTCTACCTGGAATGAAGGGCTGCCGTGAGCCTCCAGATAGCTAAACGCATGGGTCACAGCAAGGGTGGGCACCAAATAGGTGCCTGCCTCAGCCATAATCCCGGCAGTCTCTTCACTTAGAACATAACCGTGTTCAATACAGTCCACACCAAGTCGAACAGCGTCTTGAATTGGCTTGTCACCGCCAACGTGGGCAGCCACTCTCTTTCCAGACATGTGGGCGACTTCAACCACAGCCGAGACTTCATCATCTGTCATCTGCTTATCGGTGAATCCTTCACCAGGCGTGCCAAGTCCGCCTGATAGGCATATCTTAAGCAAGTCAGCGCCTTCCCTGAGCTGGATCCTGGCCGCTTCCCTGAACTGGGGCACTCCGCTGCACTCAACTGTCCCTACGCTGTTGTACCCGTGGCCTCCGTGGGCCAACATGAGCCTGCCTGCCACGATGAGCCTTGGGCCCCACACCATCATCTTGTCAATAGCGTTTCGCACAGCAATGTCTGCACCGTGGGGCCCTCCTGGGCACCGCAAGGAAGTGGCGCCACAAAGCATGGCCTCAACTGCCCTCCGATAGCAAATGAGAGCCCAGTAACCCTCTGTATATGGATCAAGCTTGTATGGGGTAAACGGAAGTTTTAATCCGAGGTGAGTGTGAACATTGAACAATCCGGGCATTACTGTATATCCGTTAATGTCCAAGACTTCGTCGTTCTGTCCTGGAAAAGGCATGTCTAGAACGTTATCCGGCCCAACGTAGATTATGTTCCCGCTGAGGCGGTCAACTATTACTGTTGCCCTCTCAATTGCGGGGCTCCCGGTCCCGTCTACAACACGGCAATTCGTCAGAAATAACCTGCCCTTTGGTGTTGGCATCGTCATCCCTCCTAAAAACAGGTGATACTACCGGTACTATCACTGCAATCTCTTGAGCTATTTCCCGGAAACCCACAGCAGGCAGATAGCATGACTTGCGGATTTCCCGGAAATATGCTGCCGCTACCTGCCTGCTAGCATCTCTCTTCGTACAAGAGCTACGGGGATAGAGCCGTAGCTTGTGAGCTTGTCATGAAAATCTTTCAAAGTGTACTCGGATCCCATCTTTGCAGCATAATCTGTACGAAGTTTTACGATCTGCTCTTTGCCCAGGAGGTAACTGGACTGGTAAGTCGGGCTCATGGTATACCTTCTTGCCTCTCCTGAAGCCATGTGGTACTCCATTCGAACCTTATCCTGCAGCAACTTTGTTGCCTCTTCCAGGCTCATTCCTGTGACATGAAGGCCAACGTCAATTACAACCCTTACAGCCCGCCACAAAGCGTTTTTAAGGTTTATAAGTGTAGTGGCAGGTTCTGAAAGATACCCCTGCTCAGCCATTAGGTACTCTGTGTAAAGGCCCCACCCTTCGATGAAGACAGTAGAACGAAACTGCTTCCTGAGGTTAGACGTACCTATCTTGGATAAGCACGACTGAAGGTGGTGGCCTGGTATGACTTCGTGAAACGCTATGCTCTTCTGGAATGCGTAGCAGTTGTCCTCAAGGTGCTGCTTCTGCCTCTCAGGGCTGGCGCTTAAGTCTATGGGAGTAATATACAGAACACTGTCTAGCCCGTCAGAAAAAGGCGGACTGGTCCGCATGTGGCCCATTGGTGAAGTCGCCCTTGAAAATTCAGGCGTAGGCAGTACCGCCCATTTTTGACCGTCTGGAATTGATATGAGATCCTTTTCTCGTACGAACTCTTCAGCCAACCGCACTTCATTTCTGTATGAGTCTAAGACTCCTTCCGGAGCAGGATGGTCTTTCTTAAACTCAGAAATCAGTTCCGTCCAGTGCTTGATGCCGTCGATTCTCCTAGCAGAGTCGACTAGCATCTTCTCATACTCGTCGACTTTGGCCCGGCCAAATTCCCTCAATTCATAGGCATCCATGTCTACCATGTGGACTTCCTGAAGTAGTTGCTCAAAGTGCTCTTTGCCGCTTGCAAAACTGCCTTTGGCTTCAGGCATTGCTTCATTGAGGAAACGTCCGAAACGTTCAACTGCTTCCAATGCGTTGTCGCACAAATCACTAACCACTGCGTCACCCTTGCCAAGTGACCGTAAAAGCGGCCTAACAGACTCATTAACCATAATTTTGTTACCCCGCACAGCTACAAGGGCAATATCTATCCACTCCCGGGGCATCCTCTCAACAACAAGATTCCTTTTTGCCTGCTCCAAGAATGCTGGTACTGCTTGAAGCCGCTTGATAAGCGGTTCAACCCTATCTTCCGGTGAACCCTGCTCTCTGGCTATCAAGACATGTAATCCATTATTGATAGCAGACAGGTACCGGCAAGGGTTTGTCATCCATTCTGAGGCAGTCGACTCTATAGCGATTTTCGCCTTGATATTTGCAAGTGCCACTTCTACGTCCAACCTCTCGGACTCAGCAAGGTTAGAATCCCTGGAATCC
The DNA here is from genome assembly GCA_040766745.1 of Bacillota bacterium. Taxonomy (GTDB): domain Bacteria; phylum Bacillota; class Sulfobacillia; order Fermentithermobacillales; family Fermentithermobacillaceae; genus JAXGPX01. Next base: position 12,819 of record JAXGPX010000004.1, on the reverse strand, counting down.
TGCTGCAGCAACTCCTCGAAGCCGGCCACATATTTTGAGAGTTCAGACAATATTTCATCTATGGCATCCGGATCCACTGGAGGCAGTTTATCATCATACTTCTCTACTCCCAGGACACTTGCTTCTACCGGTTCCGCACGCCACAGGGTTTCCAGCAACCCCTTGCCTAATTCTTCTACTTTGGACACAAACATCACTCTTTTCTGTTTCTGGAGTACAGCCGCATTCCTCTAGCTATTGCAAGAACGCTTCCCGGCCGCAGTTGACAAGCAGCCGGGAACAGCGTTTAGATACCATTTTCACTTGACCAGGCCGAGCCAGTTACCCAGGAGATACTGGAACTGCCCGAGGGTAACAGTAATACGGCCCATGACTGTGTTACCGAAAGCAGCGCCAAAAGCAACCATCAGCACCATACGCCCTACAGTGCCGAATACCTTTACAGGCCCTGTTCTCTGAACAGTGAAGAAGAAATACATGAGCACTGAAACAACACCAAATACAATGAGCCAGTTGTTGAAAGTGGTAGCCATATCGCCTGGAACCCACAACGGAAGCATTGTGGCTCTTGCCTGCATAAGGAAGAATGGCTTGAAGTCCTTGGTCAACACGTACCCGGCTCCGATACCCATTAGAAATCCCATTGAATAACGGGCAACCCACGCATACTTCTTTGAATAGCGGAAATACATCATACCAGCTATGATAAGCGGGATTAGCAGTGTGAACTGCTTCTCTGAGCCTATCCTGGTAACCAGAGTAGGTTTCATGAAGTTGAACCAGTTGATGACGATTGTATGTCCGGCTAACATGCCAACGAATACACATTCAAGGATTCTGTATACGGCGTTATCTTTGAACAGCACGCTGTACACTCCGATAATCAAGAATGCAGCTACCCAAGTCCAGATATCAGTAGACACTTATATCCCTCCTCCTTTGCCGGCATTGGCACCTTTTTTCCTTACAAAATATCCGATGTTGCCAAGGGCAATGAAAACCAGGATGGTTAGGTTCATGAATGACTGTGCATCCATACCTGTAAGGGCTTTCCCTGGGTTGTCAGATACCTTTTCATACTCTGCGCCGCCTCTCAGGGAACCCAGCATGCCTGCAAGCTGCCCAGAGTTGACCATAGGCATGGCTTCAGGCACACTCACTGCAGGCAGTACTGCTATCAGAGGGACTTTATAACGGTCTGTGACGATTTTGATGTATTCTCTGAATCCAGGTTCGCCTATGGCAAGAGCAACAATAGCAGATACATCCTGGATAGTATCTAGTTCTCCGGCCAGTGGATACTGTGAAATTGGATCTCCGTGATGATCAATTCCCAGAACAGCATCGGGAAGATTCTCAGTTAGTTTCTGGAGGAACACCTGTCCGCCGGGCCTGTAGCCCAGGTTGAGAAAATCCACGCCATATTCCTTGCCCTCAAACTCCTGGCCAACAGTTTTCAGCAGTGAATCCATCATGGTTCCGCCGGGCGCCCACATAGAACCGGAAACAATCCGGAGGTCTTTTTTCATGCAATGCCTTAGAATGGCAATTGCCGATGCTTCTACTTCGGCCCGGTTCGCAGGCTCATAATCAACGCCAAACCATACTATTGAGCCTGGCGGGAGACTATCAATCAACTCAAAAGCCTTGCGGGTAGTATCGCCTACTTCCAACGCCAGGCCAACCGGCCTAAGGATGGCAAAGACAAACACCAGTATCTGAAAGCCAAATATCCACCGTCTATCTAGTTTCTCAAAACGTTCGAATACAGACACTTTATTTTCACCTCCCGGTTAGCTCAGTCAGATCCGACAAAGTTGCGTTCAATGCCAAGGATGATCCGTAACGCCAGCACAATTCCGCCAATTGCCGAGCCCATCTCAATGGCTCTCATGCCCGCAGTATTGGGCACATTCATAATCCAATTTGCTGCTTTAGGAAGCACTGGAGATATGAAATTGCCAAGAGTTACCTTTCCGAGCATGACTAGGGCCGCAGATATCAGCAAGATTGCAGATTCAAGGCTCTTGGCCCTGAACGCGCGGTAGGCTGCTGACCCTATCCAGAAGGTAAGGGTAGAAAATATGGTCATCAGAATTACAGAAAGTACATTATTATATAGGAGGTTGAACAGCGCGTTCTCAACGCCTCCAAAAAGGCCGAGAAGCATGTACCCATACAATGAGAAAAGCACAACCCCGCTGTAGAACCAATCATTTCTCTTCTGCACGATTCTGCTGCCGTGTACCTGTGTCAAACTAACCACACCAACCAAACAGATGAAACCGGTAACAATTGTGTACCAATCATCCAGTGTCTTCTGGGTGGCCTCGAGGACAGGTGCTGCAAACATTACGCTGATTATATACACAACTCCAACCAATATCGTAAGAGCTATTGGGCCTTCACGTTTCACGCGTCTCCCTCCTTACTTGAGCATCAGTTCCCTAAACCAATCGCTTCCTAATGTTGTAAAAATAACGCCAATTATGATCAAAGCCATACCTGCCATTTTACCCCAGTCCTGTACAATCAGCCCGCTGGTAGTTGTAGGTTCAGGGTTAAGATAAGCAGAAGCGGCATAGATCTCCTCGCCGATAAGAGTATAGTCACATGAAGCAACGAAGAACGGTATCTGGGGAATACTGGCCGATCCTGCGATTTGCATTGCTCCGGTTGAGCTTCCAACCTCGGCAATAAACAGGCTTTCCGCCCAGAAAGCTCCAATAAGTATGCTTGCTGCGACCTGCTCACGCATCATTATTCCGGCTACGCCTGTAGCCCATGCCCAGTTCTGTTCATTGATAAAACGTACATCATTCTCCTGATACCTGTCGCCCTTTCCTTTGGCAAGGTAGGCCTGCCTGGTAATAGCCTCGGTTACCGGGTAAACCACGACCACACCTGTAGGAACGATAATGCGGGTATCGTACTCAGCGCACACCCCGGCTGTGTAATCAAGTATCGCCAAAGAAGCAAAGGTCTGGGCATTCTGAAGATCTCCCCGTCCAGGTACGTAGAGCACTGGCCGGCCCAACTCAGTTGCACGTCCTACTGCTTCGTCGAGAGCGTCTAGCCCGGGGATCTTGTGAATTATGGGAATTTTCTTGCCTTGCCTTGCCCTGTTTACCAAAACATAAAGGGAAATACACAGTGCCAGTTCAAAGAACAGGGTTAATACGTATCCCTCTTTCAGCATGTAGATTTCACACCTCCACAGCTCTATTTGCTAGCGAAACCGCTTGAAGCATGATGCATAGTGCATATCATGCACAATGCGTGTGATAGTTGTGTTTCCAGTAAATTCTAATAAGGTCCGATAAAGCCTGTACTGGGTACAACGTCATGAATGTCCTAACCACCCCCTCTGAGAGCTCTTGGGTCGGTTCAAAGTAAAGAGGCAAAACCGATATGCCGCCAGACAACCTCAAAGCGGCCTATCCGAATGAGAAGAGCGTCTTACTAGTGTAGTGTAGCGAACCCGCTGCTGCAAATCACCATCTGAACTGTCCGGATGTTGTCAGAATCTGTCGAGATATTGCGGTTATCAGTGTTATGCGCCAGACGGAACGGTCCTGGCCCAAGAGTAAGTCTTGAGTTCTTGTACTGTTGCGCCAATATACATATATGCTAGAATGTTTTTGAATCATATTATGTGCTCCGAGCTTCCGGTCCTAAATAGTGGCAATATAGCACTACATGGCCTGAAGCCGATAGGGTTGCTCTGGAAACGGGCCAGCCTCCCTCCTTTGGAAAGGGGCATAAACAGAATAGGGTGTTAATTGCGGGCAACTACGCTGAGTAGGCCATTGGCAGGTTAGCCTCTAGCGACATTGCTGATTAGATACTTTGCTGTATGTGCTCTGTAATCCCTTATTCTGAACTGCAAGCGCCAAAGGAGGCGCTTGATCTGTTTTATGGGGTAACTTAAGGCAAGTAGGCACGAATCCAGCCTGCTGGCTTGAGCGGCCTAAACCGTCTGAATTTGTTTGAATTGGCTATTTATGTCCCAGGAGGGCATGTAAATGAAGGATTTCTTTCATGTGAAAACCTCTCTTGAGGCAAAAAGAGACCTGGTGAGCGCCTGGAAAGCCAATCCTCTGGGCGTAGAAGTAATTCCCATAACTCAAGCCCTGGGGCGAATTGTGGCAGAAGGCCTCGTATCTCACGAGGACATTCCACCATTCAACCGCTCTACTATTGATGGATATGCAGTCTGCGCCAAAGATACTTTCGGAGCAACCGAAGCCCTGCCGGCCATGCTTGAAATTGCCGGTGAAGTGCAAATGGGACATCTGCCTGAAAAACCCATTTCACCTGGCCAGGCCGCTAAAATATGGACAGGCGGAACCCTGCCTGAAGGTACAGATGCGTGCGTTATGATCGAATATACGCACCTGGCCGACGACCGTACTGTACTCATTGAAAAACCTGTAGCACCCGGGGAAAACGTAATTCATAAAGGTGAGGACATGCAAAAAGGCAGGTTGGTTCTAGAGGCCGGAAGAGTACTAAGGCCTTTTGAAATCGGAGCCATGGCTGCCTTGGGGCACACTGCCGCACACGTAGTAAAGCGGCCTAAAGTCGCTATTATCTCAACTGGAGATGAGATTGTCTTGCCCCACAAGACTCCAGGCCCGGGGCATATAAGAGACATAAACACATACTCTCTGGCGGCTTCAGCCCTTGAAGCCGGTGCCCTTCCCTTTACCCTTGGCATTGCCAGAGATGAATATGAAGATGTAAGGGAAAAGGCCGAGCGCGGCCTTGCCAGCAGTGATATTTTAGTTGTCTCAGGCGGAAGTTCTGTCGGCGCCCGCGACGTAGTTGTTAGCGTACTTGAAGATCTTGGCCCTCCCGGTGTACTGGTCCACGGAGTTGCCATGAAACCGGGCAAACCATTGATTATTGCAGTGTGCCAGGGCAAACCGGTGTTCGGATTACCCGGCCACCCGGTATCGGCCCTGACCACTTTCAACATATTCGTCAAATTTGCCATAAAACATTTATACGCAAAGAGCTTGCCTGAACCAGGCAAGCATGGGCAACTGCATGCAAGTGCTGAATCCAGAAAAACCGACACAGCCGGCCGCATAGACCACGGCAAAAATCCGGTTCGGCCAGGCGGTGTTGACGATTCTTTCGGCTTCCAATCACAACCCCTGATCGTAAAAGCAAGGCTGTCGCGTAACATCTCGTCAGCTCCAGGGCGCGAGGATCACATTAGGGTAAGGCTTCGTCGTCAGGACGGCGAACTTTGGGCTGACCCGGTGCTTGGAAAATCAGGGCTCATATCAGTTCTGGTAGACTCTCACGGAGAAGTCATCGTTCCCACACAATCGGAAGGTTTGAAAAAGGACACACTAGTGGAGGTAACTATTTTCTAGGAGGTCCGTTCTAATGTGGAAGAACACCGATAATGGCTACAAGCGAAGCGTATACCTGACTGACATTCCATACGGAGCAGCCCAAGCGGCTGTTACAGCCGAGTTTGCAGGAGCCACTATGGGTTCGGAGGCCCTGCCTGTTACCGAATGCCTGGACAGAGTCACAGCCGAACCGGTTTTCGCAAAACTATCATCGCCCCATTACCATGCAGCTGCAATGGACGGCGTAGCAGTTAACGCTGAAATTACCTTTGGTGCCAGGGAAACCGCTCCTAAGATCCTAACAGTAGACTTGGACACCTTCTGGGTGGATACAGGAGACCCTCTTCCCCCTGGCACCAATTCTGTAATAATGATCGAAGACCTTCACCAAGTTGGTGAGGGCCTTCTTGAGATAATACACCCGGTCTCACCATGGGAGCATGTCCGCGTATACGGAGAGGATATGGTTGAAACTGAGCTCATACTCCCTGCCAACCACAAGCTGCGGCCTGTTGACCTGGGAGCAATCCTTGCAGGTGGAATCAGGGAAATACCTGTGCGCAAGAAACCGGTGGTCACAATAATCCCGACAGGATCCGAGTTAGTTTCACCTGATAAGAATCCAGGCCCAGGCGAAATTATCGAGTTCAACTCTACTATCTTTTCAAACCTGGTCAAAACCTGGGGCGGGAAGCCTGTTGTCCACCCAATAGTACGCGACGATCTCCAAGAGATTACCAGAGCTGTAGAGGAAGCCGTGTCCCACTCGGACATAGTCCTTATAGGCGCAGGATCATCAGCAGGGTCTGAAGATTACACTTCGACGGTTATCGGAAATTTGGGCAAGGTGCTTGTCCACGGCGTAGCCACAAGGCCGGGAAAACCGGTAGTCCTGGGCTCCGTTCATGGGAAACCGGCAATAGGTGTACCAGGATACCCTGTGTCTGCTGTTCTTGCCATGGAGCTGTTCGTCAGGCCCTTAATTCTCGGCCTCCTTGGACTGCCTAAACTTCCCCGCCAGTCAATTACAGCTACCTTGTCAAGAAATGTAACCTCACCTATGGGAGTAGACGAATTTGTCAGAGTCAAGCTTGGAAAAGTAGGAGATAAACTGGTTGCAACCCCTGTAGCAAGGGGTGCAGCCTTAACAACGTCTCTGGTTAGGGCAGACGGAATAATGGTGGTGCCTCACGGTAAAGAGGGTATAACAGGAGGCACTGAGGTAGAAATAAGCCTGCTCAAACCCTTAGGCGAAATACTGGGAACAGTAGTGGCCATAGGAAGCCACGACTTAACGATTGACATAATCGCCAGCATGCTCAGGGAAAAGCACCCCGAGATGACCCTTTCGTCAGCCAACCAGGGAAGTCTTGGCGGCTTGTTCGCCCTTAAGAGGCACGAGGCCCACATTGCAGGCACTCACCTCCTAGACGAGGAAACAGGCGAGTACAACGTTTCGTACATTAAGAAATATGTCACAGGCAGAAGCATCTGTCTTGTAAACCTTGTATACCGGATGCAAGGGCTCATGGTTCTCCCTGGAAACCCCAAGAACGTCAGGGGCATAGAAGATCTCACAAGACATGATATAGAATTCATAAACCGCCAGCGAGGCGCAGGCACAAGGGTCCTTCTCGACTACCACCTAAAACTCAAGGGAATCAGCCCTGATAACATTCATGGGTATGAGCGAGAGGGATATACACATACCCAGGTAGCAGCAGCAGTGAAAAGCCGAGCTGCTGATGTAGGGCTTGGAGTTTTATCGGCAGCCAGAGCCCTGGGGCTGGATTTCATCCCCTGGCAAGAAGAGCGGTACGATCTGGCTATACCTGAAGAGTTCCTCGACCACCCCGGGGTCAAAGCTATTTTGGAGCTTATCAAGGAAGATTCATTCAAACATAAGGTCAAGGCCCTTGGAGGCTATGACACGAGAGACACAGGCGTTATTGAGTGGCGCGGGTAAAACACAGCGATACCTGCTGTAGCCCAAGTGCGGCCATATGACGGCGAATTCTGAATGAGATAGCGATTACTTGCTGTTTAGGGAGAGGTTCGGGAATGAAAGACTGTTTCGGCAGAGACATAGACTACTTGCGAATTTCAGTAACCGATAGGTGTAACCTGCGGTGTGTATACTGTATGCCTGAAGAAGGGGTACAGGCCCTAGGCCATGATCAGATTCTCACTTACGAAGAGATTCTTGAAGTCGCCAGGGTTGCAAAGGGGCTGGGCATAGAGCACGTCCGGATCACAGGCGGAGAACCCCTTGTTCGAAAGAACCTTGTATCCCTGGTGAAAGGCCTAAATGCCCTAGGATTTCCTGATATTTCAATGACAACTAACGGTATCTTGCTTCCGCCACTCAGCCGTGGCCTCAAAGAGGCAGGGCTTAACAGGGTCAACATAAGCCTTGATACCCTTGATCCGGACAAGTTCTCTAGAATCACAAGGCGAGGTAAGTTGGAAGATGCCCTCCGAGGAATCAAGTCTGCCTTGGAAGCAGGGCTCAACCCTGTAAAAATAAACACTGTTGTAACCGGCGAAAACTTCAGAGAAATACAAGATATTGCAGCACTGACCTTCAAATGGCCAGTTCACGTGCGTTTCATAGAGTTTATGCCCATTGGTCCGGATCCATTGCTGGCCTGCACAGCAACTGTCCCTATACAGGCTGTTGTAGACGAGATGGCACAATTCGGGCATCTTCTGCCCTTCAATAAGTGTGGCCCAAGTGGATCTGCATTCCGAAGCGCCGGCCCGGCAGAAACTTTCAAATTCCCAAACGCACCGGGTACAGTAGGCTTCATAGGCGCCATGTCTCACCCATTCTGCAGCTCATGTAACAGGCTGCGTTTGACTGCAGACGGTAAACTCAGGCCTTGCCTGGCAGATGACGTCGAGATTGATTTGGTGGCCATTTTGAGACAGGCCACGACTAAGCAAACGGCTAGATGTCCCGAGACTAAAGCCTTGAAACGGTACCAGGCAGGGGACGCCATAACCGGCTCGCTGGAAGATGCATTTCGACTAGCTTTAAGCCTCAAACCCCAGAGACATAACTTAACAGAGAATCACGCACATTCAAGGCGGATGTGCCAGATTGGAGGGTGAATCCAGCGAACATGAGTGACTATAGCAGGCTCCAAAACGCTCAAACTGCAGGCCTCACCCACCTCAAACCTGAAGGTGGGGTTCACATGGTTGATGTAGGCAGCAAGGAACCAACTTTGCGGGAAGCTGTAGCCAGGTGCTCTGTAAAGATGCAGCCTGAAACGCTGAAACTGATTTCAGAGGGCAAAATGCCTAAAGGCGACGTACTGGCTACTGCCCAGGTAGCAGGTATTATGGCAGCAAAGAAAACCTGGGAACTCATCCCCCTGTGCCACATTCTCAATCTTTCAGGCGTAGAAATAAACCTTACTCCGAATACTGGAGCATCCTCTGTTGACATTGAAGCAACCGTCAGGGTCACCGGAAAAACAGGGGCAGAAATGGAATCTCTGACTGCAGTATCAGTTGCAGGCCTGGCAATATACGACATGTGTAAGGCCGTAGATAAAACTATGGAGATAACAGATATCAGGCTGGTTAAAAAATCAGGAGGAAAAAGCGGGACCTTTGTAAGGGATGGTGAAATCCTGTGACAAACGATTCAAGTGTCGCACATGGCAATGTTAAGGGCAATTCAAGACAAGGCACTATCACCGCTGTGTGCACCAGTGAGAAAAAAGGTACGAGAAAGACAAATGTTGGCCAGGCTGAGTTCAAAGTGGGACATGGAATAGTTGGCGATGCCCACGCAGGGCCGTGGCACAGGCAGGTAAGCCTTCTGGCTGAAGAGAGCATCGATAAGGCCAGAGCCAGAGGGTTAGACGTAAAGCCCGGCGATTTCGCAGAAAACCTTACCACCCGGGGAATAAACCTTGTCACGTTACCCATAGGTACACGGCTTTCAGTCGGTAACGAAGTTCTCATGGAAGTCACACAAATCGGAAAGACGTGTCATGCCAAGTGCGAGATCTTTCGCTTAACCGGCGACTGTGTCATGCCCAAGGAAGGGATCTTTTCGCGAGTCTTGGTTGGCGGGCAAGTTAAGGAAAGCGACATTATCAAGGTAGACAATGCAACGCGAATAGCAATTGTTACAGTGAGCGACAAAGGTTCCAGGGGTGAACGGGAGGATAAAAGTGCCGGAGTAATCAGAGAGATTATTGAAAACATGCCTGTCCCACTTGGTAAGTTCGTATCCTACTCGATCATCCCTGATGAACGGGACCTCATTTCAGCCGAGCTTTTGAGACTCAGCCACGAACTGGCAGTCGATTTGATTTTGACCACCGGCGGCACAGGTTTTGGCCCACGGGATGTCACCCCCGAAGCAACTCTTGATGTTATTGACCGCCAGGTTCCAGGGTTTGCTGAAGCCATGAGGGCAGAAGGCCTCAAGTATACCCAGAAAGCAATATTGTCACGGGCAGTATCGGGGATTCGGGGGAAAACCCTGATAATCAACCTTCCCGGAAGCCCCAAGGGGGTGAAAGAGAACCTGCAAACCATCCTCCCTGCTCTTCCCCACGGGATAGAGATTCTCAGAGGGACGGGATCTGAATGTGGTAACCCTGATTAGGTATGCCAGCGTTCAATTGTTCATGGTAATTTTGCTCATGTATGCATCTTGAAAGATTTTGAGCGATTTTTTTGGGAGATTCAAGGAGGTTGAAAGAATGAAATCAAAAAGGTTCAGACTCGTTTCCGCTGCTCTGCTAGTAGTAGTCCTTGCAGTCACGCTTTCAGCTTGCTCTAAGAAAAACAAAGAAGTGATCCTTGCCACTACTACAAGCACCCAGGACAGCGGACTTCTCGATGTCCTTATTCCCATTTTCGAGAAGAAGACAGGCTACACAGTAAAGCCAGTCGCTGTAGGTACAGGCGCAGCCCTGGCAATGGGTGAACAAGGCGAAGCCGATGTCCTTCTGGTTCACGCACCGAAATCCGAAGAAGCAGTCGTTGAAAGCGGCGCAGCCATAAATCGTCAGCTGGTAATGCACAACGACTTCATTATATGCGGGCCTGCAGACGATCCGGCCGGCATTAAGGGAGAGCCATCAGCAGCTGAGGCCTACAGAAAGATCTCAGAAGCCGGAGCAACTTTTGTCTCACGAGGCGACGATTCAGGCACTCACAAAAAGGAAAAAGAAATATGGACAGCAGCCGGGATTGAACCTGCAGGAGACTGGTACGTTGAGGCCGGTGCAGGAATGGGCGATACTCTGAATATCGCTTCAGAGAAAGGCGGATATGTTTTCACTGACCGTGCTACATACCTTGCACGCAAAGACACTCTGAGTTTGGAAGTCCTGGTTGAGAAAGATACTATCCTCCTCAACATTTACCATGTAATGCAGGTAAACCCTGACAAATTCCCCAAGGTGAATGCTGAAGGCGGAAAAGCGTTCGTAGAGTTCATGGTATCCAAAGAAGCCCAGGACGAAATCGCCAAGTTTGGCGTTGACAAGTTCGGAGAACCGCTGTTCGTTCCCGATGCAGGGAAAGAAGAACCTAAGTAAGAGGTAAACACATAGATACGAGGAGCCCGGGATACCCGGCCGGGAGACTGCTGCCCCACTGTGTGCCAGGGCTCCTCCAAAGTCCCAGCATGTACAAGTTCAAGCATGTGAGGGCTTAGGCATGTATAAGGCGCAGTAAGCGCAGGGCTCATTTAGTGCAATGTTCCGTAAATTTTGCCCAGGGCGCGAATCCTATCTAACGCTACAGGCTCATTTAGTGCAAGGTTCAGTTAATACCTCAGAAACGTTTCCTTGTCCTGAAGTGGAAGGTATCAAGGTTTCATCAGGTCGCTTAGGAGTGATTCGGTGAAGTTCATTTGGGAAGGGCTAAAACAGGCTGTGCGCCTCATACTGCAGGGCGACCCTGATATCTTGGAGGTCGTGGTTCTGACTCTGAAGGTATCGGGATTTGCTACCCTAATAAGCGTGATGATTGGGATACCTCTTGGGCTGTGCGTAGCAATGGCCAACTTCCGCGGCAAAAAGGCAATCATCTCTCTGGTCAATGCAGGAATGGCCCTCCCTCCTACTGTGGCAGGCCTTTGGGTCAGCCTATTTCTATGGAGAAACGGCCCGTTTGGCTCCTTGGGACTTATGTATACTCCACCGGCAATGGTAATCGCCCAGGCCATAATCGCAATTCCTATTGTTACAGGCCTGACCATGGCTGCAGTTCAGCAGCTAAATCCCAAACTCAAACTGCAAATCCTGGCCCTTGGAGCCTCACCTTTGCAGCTGTGGTGGCTTCTTCTAAGAGAATGCCGCTTCGGGTTGATGGGTGCTATTATGGCCGGCCTGGGAAGGGTAATTGCTGAAGTCGGCGCATCTATGGCCGTAGGAGGAAACATCCTGCACGAAACCAGGGTGCTTACGACGTCTATAGTCCTGGAAATCCGCAAAGGCCAATTTGATGTGGCAATAGCCCTTGGGTTTGTACTTATGGCTCTGAGCTATGGAATTACGGCTCTTCTCACAATGTTTCAGCAAAAGAGGCAGAAGGTATAACGCCTGAAAACATGGCGGGAATCCAAGTCGACTTGAATGGAATGATTCTAAATGATTTCAACACAGACACAATCTCAAATAGCATCTGCCGAAATGCCGGTATTAAGCGTTCATAATATAGAGGTAATCAAAGGCCGCCGGAAGATTCTCGATGTGGCTCATGTACACATCAATCCCGGTGAAGTCCTGGCCGTGATAGGCCCTAACGGAGCAGGCAAGAGCACCTTGATTTCTGTCATGGCTTGCCTTGATACTCCGCATCAAGGGAATATTGTTTTCAAAGGCCAGAAGGTAAACCGCAAAAACGCCTTGGACGTAAGGCGCCACATGGCCGTAGTTTTCCAGGAACCTTTGCTCCTTGACGGGACGGTCAGAGACAACGTAAAGCTTGGGCTTACTTTGCGAAACCGTAGAATTGATGATGGCCAGATCAACGCCTGGCTGGATCGTTTTGGCCTAACCCACCTGGCCAGCCAGCTAGTCCACACCTTATCGGGAGGAGAAGCCCAGCGGACGGCCCTTGCCCGAGCCTTTGTGCTTCAACCTGAAGTTCTGTTTCTTGACGAGCCCTTCGCCTCGGTTGATGTGATAACCAGGCAGGACCTTGTGGCACAATTTCGAGAAATCCTCACTGAGCAGGGTACTACCACAGTGCTTGTCACCCATGACTTTGCCGAAGTCCAGGCCCTTGCTTCAAGGGTCTTAGTCCTGGCTGAAGGACAGGTACAATCCCAGGGGACCCCTGATGAAATACGAAATCACCCTGTGTGGCAGAAACTTACTAACAGAGTGGTGTGAGGCCTTAGGCCGCACGCGAAACCCTTTTGATGGATGCTCGTTGACGAACGGGCTAGAAGTCACGTTTAGCGATGAGT
>JAXGPX010000003.1:0-196878 GCA_040766745.1 Bacillota bacterium | reverse complement strand
TACATCGTGTATCTCTGCAAATTCCGAAAGGCCTTGTAGAGAGCGGAAGGAAAATGTGGCGTGTGAGCGAATGTGGTAAAAAACATATAGAGAGCATTAGTACGTCCATTTCTTGCGCCGAACTCAAGATTTGGATATGTACGATGTTTGGGTGGATTTAACCCGCCTTGGCAGTCTTTGTGACTTTCAGGTTAGGCGCTTTATTTGCTTAACTGACAACGACAGGTATCCCTATGGCAAACACGGAGGATACTCTGAAACGTTTAGTATTGCCCAGGGTACAGAGTACAAGGGCGGAGATGTTCTTTCTCCTCCGTGGGTCGGGAGGTGGAAAGACAAGTCAAGGGACCGTGCTATTACAGTTCCTAAGGACATTACCTTTGACTGGGCAGAGAAGGACGGATGGTTCTGTCTATTGCTGGATGTCTAGTGTAGTGATGCGTGCAGTATCGCCTAATCGAAATCTGTCCTGGTAGAGAACACAACTTCTTGTATTTTCTACCGCTTCCACAAGGACAAGGGGTTGGACATCAGCTGCGGTTAGCTCCCTGCTCGCTAGATCTACCCTTTGCTGCTTCAACCATTGGAGTTAGATGACCCACTATCTTGTTTTGAATCTCCTGGTCCAGCCTTCCGTCGTTATTCTGGATGTGCTCAACCAACCACTTCTTATTCAGCACGCGAATTCCCTTAATGGGTTTGTATACCTTTACAAACGCCCGGGTGAAAACCACGACTCCGTTAACAAATACCTGGATTCCGTGCTTGCTCAATTCCTCCCTCAACCAAAAGGCTTGGCTCAAGGCCTGGTTGATGAAATGTTTCTCAAGGGGCTTTCCGCTTCTCATCAACTTGCCTTCGGTCGAACCGGTTATCGTACCTCGATGGCTTTTCGTTTCCACCACAAACAGGCCCGTAGGGCCTGCAACGATATGGTCAATGTTCCCTACCGGACAGGCGACGTCGTTGAGTATTACGAAGCCTTCCGGAAGGTTGCCCAGAACCGCGGAAACCCCTTCCTCTGCTATTGCTCCTCGGATTGCCCGCAAGACGGGAACGTCTACTTCATCGTTCATCAATGCCCAGAGCGCTACGCCTATGAAACCCAGGCCTCCGGCAGCTACCGTTGTGCCTAGATAACCCCACCGGGGTCCGAGAAAAGCCCTGAGTGCTTGCCCACCGGTTAGCATTCTGTACCCCGCCAAAAGAAACACAATCAGTAGTCCATAGCCTACAAATAGCCGCCTTCGCCCCATCTTCCTTGCTCCGCTGCCGGCACTGCCAATCTGTTTTGCCATGCACATTCAACTCCCATAATCATTATCGAAAAACAGCCGCCTTGTGTATTTCCATAGAGCCGAAAGGTATGAGCCCACATCCTTCTGAACTTCAACCAGCACGGTGTCTAGAAACAATAACGCTGCCCTCTGCGGTGCCACCGCCAGCGGCACAACTTGTCAACTGAGCTGGCCGAGTTACATCTTCGACGCAAGATGCAAGATACCTTCCATAATGAGAATATTATGGGCGGCAATCCAGTTAATAGATAAGGTGCACGTGACAGAATCACGTCTGCGTCTACCCAACTGGATAGAAAAAGGATTACAGACTAGCCCCGATGTATATGTGCTTTGATCGGCGCTACTTGTTTTTGAACAGGTGCAAGTGAAGGAAGTGACACATGTGTCAAACAAAAGGATTCTCGATGTTGTAAAAGTCGGTTTTGACGGAAGAACCAGGGATAAACGTACTCCCGAAAGTTTTCCTTTCCCTTCGTGTATGACTTCTCTTATGCAGTACCTGGGAGAGGATTATCCGGCAGTAGAGATCGAAGCCCACAACCACAAATATGCGTTGCAGACAGGCAACGTGGACTTTATTACCGCTTCCGCTGAGCCTCCTGGACACAATAATAGAACTGCAGCCAGTACTACCAGCTGCAGTCATTAAAGCGCATCTGGCCGTGCGGGCCAGAGAGTATTCTTTCTGTCTGCTGCGAAGGTCTTGCCAGGCTTCTGCCCGTTCGTAATTCTGCACGGTAACTGGAACGACGCCCTGCAAGCGCGTCTTGTCAGGTTTCTGATCGCTTGCAACTCTGCACGGCGACCAAAACGTCGTCCTGCAGAACGCGTGTCGTCAGGCTTCTGCCCGTCTGCAACTCTGCACGGCGACTAGAACGTCGCCCTACAGAACGCGTCTTGTCAAGCTTCTAACCGTTCCTAATCTGCCTTCTTGAATGCGTCCTTGCCTGCCCCACAAACCGGGCAGACCCAATCTTCCGGAAGGCTTTCGAAGGCTGTGCCAGGTGAAACGTTGTTATCGGGATCTCCTGCTTCAGGGTCGTATACATACCCACAGACTGTGCATTCGTATTTGTCGCCCATGATGATTCTCCTTTCAAAACTGATATAGGAACTATCCAGTGATGGAAGTATTGCCTATTTTACAGCTTTTACAGCCCCGGCAAGCCTCTGGCCAACCTCTTTGAGATTGTCCAGCTCCTCTTCTCCAGGAACATACTGCAGATTCACTGTGTCCTCAGGCATTTCCCAGCCCATACCCTGGAGAATCGCAGCCACTTCCTTGGCTCCCTGGCCGCCCCATCCATAGGAACCAAAAGCAAAACCAATCCGTTTCTTCGGCCGCAGTCCTTTTATATAGGTAAGGAACTCACCTATCGTTGGGAGCATCCCATTGTTGATAGTGGGGCACCCTACCAGCACCAGCTTTGATGTCAGGAGTTCCGGCACAATCTGAGAAACATGGTTTTCCTGCAAGGATTTCATGGTAACGGGCACACCGCTGTTCTCAAGCCCCTCCTGAAGTGCCAGAGCCATTTTTCTGGTGGAACCCCACATGGTATCGTAAACTATGAGAGCCCTGGGGTCCGTCTCATTGCTGGCCCACTTGCGATATTCCTTCAAGAGTTCAGGGAAATGCGACCGCCAGACCAGGCCATGACTTGGGGCAATCATTTCTATGGGAAGACTTTCTACAACATTTAAGGCTTTGTTAACCTGATCACCGTAGGGGAAGACGATATTGGCATAATATGAGGCTGCGTTTTCCTGGACTACATCCCAGCCCAATTCATCAACGAAACGTTCTGTGCTGGCAATATGCTGGCCAAAGGCGTCGTTGGACAGAAGCAGTTTGTCCTCGGGTATGTAGGTTACCATGTTGTCTGGCCAGTGTACCATAGGAGTCTCGACGAACTTCAGCGTACGGGAACCGATGCTCAGTTCCTCTCCGGATTTGACAAGGACATATTCCCAGTCCTTTTTGTAGTGAAGTTCTAGCCCTCTCTTGCCTTTCGACGTGGTGACAATTTTCGCCTTGGGGGCGATTTCCATGATTTTTGGGACACTTCCGGAGTGATCCATTTCTACGTGGTTGACCAGCATGTAATCGATCTTTGAGGGGTCTACCACAGCACTTATTCTGCTTAACATCTCATCTGCCAGGTAATGCTTGACAGTGTCTACCAGGACAATCTTCTCATCCATGATCAAGTAAGAATTGTAGGTCGACCCGCGGGGAGTAACGTAGCCATGAAAATAGCGGAGATCCCAGTCGATTCCGCCGACCCAGTATATACCGGGACGGATTTCTATTGGCTGCATTAGATTACCACCTCCATGTATGGTTGATTGCTCTTACAGTGTAGTACTATCTTATCATACGGTGGATCGTGTCTCTATTCGGCCCTCTTAGAGGTGACCGATGTCGGTTAGCGTTGATTACGGGCGAAAGTCAAGGACACATGAATTAGGAGGGAAATCATCATGAAGTTCATCTGCTATCCCAGGTGCACAACGTGCAAGAAGGCTCAAAAGTGGCTGGACGACCGTGGTATCAAGTATCATGAGCGGAATATTCAAATCGAGAACCCCACCATTGACGAACTGCGAGAGTGGCACGGGAACAGCGGCCTACCTCTGAAACGTTTTTGGAACACAAGCGGGCAGAAGTACAGGGCTTTATCTCTGAGCAAGAGATTGCCGGAGATGACTGAAGATGAGCAGTTTGCCCTTCTTGCCACTGACGGGATGCTAGTAAAGCGTCCGATCTTGGTTGGCGAAGATTTCGTACTGGTCGGTTTCAAAGAGGCGGATTGGGAGAGTGTATTGGCCTGACAGATGGGTTGTGTTGCTACAGGTTGCCCTGAGTCATGGCGACAAGTGGCGCGGCTCCGGACGAGTCTAGGGGCAATCGGTGCAGAACCGGAGGGGTTCCGGCGGCAACCGGTGCGAAACCGGAGGGGTTCTGGCTCAGGACGCTTCGGGGCACTTCGAACCCGAGCAGGCTGGTGCGAAATCGGACGAGTTTGACCGAAAACCGGTGCACGTCCGGATGAGTTTAGGCGGCAACCGGTGCAGAACCGGAGGGGTTCCGACTCAGGACGCTTCGGGACACTTCGAACCTGAGCAGCCTGGTGCGAAATCGGACGAGTTTGACCGCAGGCCGGTGCAGATGCGGATGAGTCTAGCCGGCAACTGGTGCAGAACCGTAGGGGTTCCGACTCAGGACGCTTCAGGACACTTTGAACCCGGTGGACCAAATCTTCTTTCACGACAAGCGGAGAGATGTCCACCGGTTCGGTATACTAGGCTCAGAGTACCGAAGGTAGAACCTTTCAGGCGTATTTCACACAACACTTCAGGAGGTTATTAGGACTATGTGTGACACCTTCTACATAAGAAAGGCTGATGGCAGGGGCAGGACCGTTTTTTTCGCCAAGAACAGCGACCGGGATCCTAACGAACCTCAGTATATGGTTTTCGTCCCGGCAGGCGAGGTGAGTAAGCCAAAGACCTATGTTGAAATGCCCTCTTACACAGTGAAGCACGATGTTTGGCTTTCCAAACCCTCATGGATATGGGGCGCCGAGATGGGCATTAACAGAAAGGGAGTATCCATTGGCAACGAGGCCACCTTTAACAAGGTTAGCGTCGACAAGACGGGAGTTCTGGGCATGGACCACTTGCGGGTAACTCTCGAGCTCGGTTCAACGGCCCGTGAAGCAATGGAGATTATCATACAGAACACCGAACGGTACGGCCAGGGCGGTAATGCAGGCTTCGAGCACCCTCTTTACTACCACAACAGCTATTTGATTATGGATCCAGAGGAAGCCTATTTGCTGGAAACTGTTGATCGCTATTATGCTTACAAGAAACTGGACAGAAACTATCACATCAGCAACAGAATCTCAATCAAAGATGATTTTGATGAGATTTCACCACAACTGAAAGGCAAGGTTCGGAGTTTCGAGAGGCGCTTCACCAATCCCATAGTCTCCTATTTCGCAGGCGCATACCACCGGGAAAACCGCGGCAGGGAGCTTATGAAGCGTGATGACTATGAATCTGCTGGGGTGATGGCTGTGCTGCAAGACCGCCATACCGGCCGTGTAGCATCAATGAGAAATATCGGCATGATAGCAGGAGGGTTTGTGAGTTCACAGGCAACTGCATCTTTGCTCTACGATTACGATCAAGAACTTATCTGGTATACGGAAGGCCCCTGTCCTGAGATTCAGCTTTTCAAGCCGCTTAGGTTTGAACTCCGCCAACCAGCCGGCCAAGGCCATGGCGAAGATAACCGGGTCTGCGGCACGGCCATGTCTGGTAGGCGTAACTTGTTCCATCAATCATATGACGAAGGCGAGGGAACCAAGTCCAGCGGTACGGCCACATCAGGAACACATGACTCGTCCCGCAAAATATGCGATCAACCCAGAGGCACAAAGTCAAGCGGTACGGCTATATCTGCAACACGTGATTTGTTCAGTGAATTGTGTGACGAAGGTGAAGGTGTCAACAGGTGGAAATACAACAACTTGCTATTTAGAGCTGTTCTGAACGATTATGCTGCCAACAAGGATCGGCTTCACCCGTTACGCACAGAATACCAAAACCGGTTGTTCGAGTTGAGTGCTGACGAAACAGATGGGGAAGATCTGTACAAACAGGCCAAGGTAATCAACAGAGATTACATCGACGAAGCCCTGAAACTCGTTGGGGAAGGGGTGTTTACAGACGGCATCAAGGGTGGAGTACAGTTCAGAAGGTATTGGAGTAGAGAGAACAAAGCACTGTTTGAAAGAGAAGAAGACGGTGAATTGAAGGAGTTATACAAGAGGTACCTGGGGTGAGACTCGTTTTCTGGTACCGTTAGTCCGTTAGATGGTGTATTTCGAATCCCGGATTGGGACATGTCTAGTCTTTATACAGGAAGACGTTTTGACTGTCGCCATAGCGACGGCAAACAGGAATTCCCGTCGGTATGCCGACGGAGATCTGGAATTAATGTCAAATAAATGGACATCTCACACGCAGACTGCTAGCCATGAATATCCATGCGTCTTGTTGGCATTTCTATTAGCAGGTTTTTGGGTTTTTCCGATTGGCAGGCGGTTATTTTAGGTATCTCAATGGGCAAGAGAGGCTCAGTTTGTCCCAAACGAGCACGAGATTTTGGGGTCGCGAGTGACTGTAAAGATTCAATACACCAAGTCCGTTCGCCCGTTGTTAGATTAACGGGTTTCCGGTCGGGCCGTCGCTACACCGACGGCAGATCTTGCAGCCTGTCGGTATAGTGACGGGTTACATAATATGACCTATGACAGCAGTGAATAGGCCGCACGTTTTACGAGTTGCTGTTGGGGAAGATCGTGATCGTGATAACCCATGAAATGCCTTCTGGATGGGATTTGCAGGACGCTGAAATGGTCCATATGTACAGGAATGGCAACATAGTCTTGTTGGAGAATTCAGGAGTTACTAATAATGTCCATAAGTTTCTCTAATGCAATCAGGTTGTGTTCCCATTTCAGATACTCTTTCGCTTCTGTATACGAACACCACTTATATTGTTCATGCTCACTGGATAGTTGTACATCCGGTATGTTGTCAACTTTAGCGGCGAAGCAAATGTCTCGCATGTTCATTAGTACACCGTCTTTGGTTTCTTTATAAGCAAAGGTGTAGTCTAGGTCTATGATATTCTCTATGCTGGTTATGCTAGTCTCTTCAAACACCTCCCGTACTACAGTTGCTTCCGGTTCTTCTCCATTATCGATGCCACCTGAAACAGGCTGCCAGTAACCACTTCGTTCGGGTGTTCGTTTCAGAATAAGAACCTTGAAAGATGGATTTACCGAGAAGACAAACGCTTGTACATTAGTCCTTGTTAACATAATTGCTCAACTCCCCTAGGAGGCCATGCTGTCGAGAGCCGCCAGCGGAATCTGGTTCTTTCCAAAAGGAGATGATGTTTTGGATTCCACTCCGATGGAAATCCAGATAACGCCTATTTTACGTCTGATACTCTGGTACTACTTCTCCTCTACCGGAATCCAGATTTCACAAAAGCAATCAGAATCATTGTCTTCCGAATATAACTCAAAATCGGTGTTATCCAGCATGTTATAGCCTGAACTTGGCAGGAAGTCTTTGAAGATTCTATCCCATGTCTCTCCAATACATGTTCCATCATTCCCGATGCATTTGAACACTGCCCATAGAGTTGGAGTCACATCCCAGATTCTGTAACCATTGGGGATAGGGCCTCCGTCGTATTCCATAGCTATGCCGTAGTCAAAGTGGGTACTCTCTTTAGAAATAGGAGCGCATGCTCCATAGACATCATGCTTTCCGGTGTGCTTTTTCAATACTTCAAACACACCTTCATTCCCACACTGTTTCCAGAAGTCAGGTATTTCTGTATTGCCTTCCTCTGAAATGGACTCATTTCTAAACGCCCTGACTTTGGCCAACAACTTGAATGGCTGCCTTTCTACGATTCTGTACTCCATAGATGTACCGCCCTCCAACTTGATTTTTATTACGAGGCGGCCAAATGATTTGAGCTGCATCCCCGAACGTCTTGCCACACTAGGCGTCACTCCGTGGAATCTTGCAAAGGCTTTGGTGAAGCTCTCAGGCGAATCGTAGCCGTACTTCATTGCGACATCGATTACTTTCTTGTTTGACATGATGAGTTCTTGACCTGCCATTGAAAGCTTCCGGTTTCGAATGTACTCATTTGCCGTTATTCCGGTAATCATGCTGAACAGCCTGTGGAAGTGATAACTTGACATGTATACGTGTTTTGCCACGTCTTCATAGTTGATGGCTTCAAGGATATGTTCTTCCATGTACTCTATTGCTTGTTGCATGCTCTGGATGCAGTCCATTTTCTCACCTCGCACCTGCAATTGTAGGCCCCTTTCCGCCAGGTTTCCTGTCCAACCTTGCTCATTGTTGTCTTTGGCCGGTAAATGCCTATTGTAATCGGAAACCAGGTTATGAGTTGGGAGATCGCCAGTTCTGAGGTATCCCTTGTATTGCTAGGGCTAGGAAAACCCGAGCACAGTGATGCCTCAGAAGGAGATGTATAACTTCCTTATTCGGCTTTCCGTAGCCCGAAGTGTCAGAAGCAGAACTCTAACTTCTTTACTCCCCGGTTCCGCCAACCAGTACAAAGAATCCCACGTGGTGTATAACCGGTTTTTGGCTGGCAGGCTCCACTTCACCCAATAAGATGGTGATTACGACCTTGATCCTCAAATTGGCGGTTTCGGCCTCAATGGCCATGTCCTCCCGACGAAATTCGATTCTGTTTTGTGGTTCGTATTGTGGTTCGTATTGCGGTAGAAGGTCGTCTATGAATTCAGCTAATGACTTTTCCCACTCCAAGCCTCCGTTCAGACTTACTGCTATGGACTGCGTGTTTCCATCATAGGTTGTGACTACGCCACCTTGGGAGAGTGAGATCTTATTGCCTTCCTTGTACTGCGGTCTTGTGTAGTCAAACAGATATTGGTATTCACTTATATCCATAGGTAAATAAGCTGCTTCGTACTGCAATCCTTGCACCGGTACCGGTAGCTCGGTATCTGCGTAGGAGAACCCAAACACTTGCTCAAACTGGGCTAATGTAAAGCCCTGGGGCAGGAGTTTTACGTCTGCCAGATCATGATAGCGATCAAAGTACTGCAAAATGGCTGCCATTTCCCGGCGGTCAGACTGGGCAACCTGAGATGATGGCGATATGGTGCCACTGTCGGCCATTCCGTACTGATCACAGAGACGTTCCAGTCTCCGGTTTTGACTCCATTTCGACACGGCAAAACTGCTCCAAGGCCCTATTACTGAGAGCGCGACTACTATTGCCAGAGAAACAGGGAGGACGACGCTTTTCCTTGCTTTAGCGAGATTCAGGTAGAGCATGGATCCCAGGACCCACAGGCCCAACACCAACACGTAGTACCGGTTCTCTGTAATTCCATAGAACTTGATTCTGATTCCGATGGAGAAGAACATCATGACCAGAAGTGGAATCACGGCTTTCTTGAAATATCGCGAAAACGTCTCTGCCCATTTGTTGCCGGAAGTCAGTGGCCAGACGAAGTACAGCATTGCAGTGCTTGCTACTGAGTACCACAGCACCAGGTGAGATACCAGGCCAACAGGCCATTGCCGGGTAATCAGTATCTTGGCGAAGTACAGGTATAGAATGACGGTATATGTTGTCAAGAGAGGTGTAACTACATACACGACCAGGTTATAGAGCACCTTAGGATAATCGTCGCTTTCAACTGTAGCCCCGGCCGCTGGGACTCCTGCCATGAACAGGAACGGGGCCAGGACTCCGACCATAACAAGCCATATTTGAAGGTAGATTCGGTATGACACGTCTATAGAGAAGAGATATGTGACGGTGAATGTGATTGCTGAAAGCCCGAAAAACATGACTGCTGCAAACAGGACAGATACTACTGCTTGAGTGAACAGCCTGACTATATACATCTCAAGTCCCTGGTTTTTGCGGATATGAGGAATTATGAAAAACATCAGAAATAGAAACACGCAAATGCCCACGTGCCTGCTGATAGCGACAAAGGTGAGGCCTTTGAGCATGGCATACGTGGCCCCGGTCACTATACCGGCGGCCCCTAGTGCAATCAAATTGCCTGCGATGGCCATGTGGGCAGGCGGTTGTTGCTTGCTTGGAGTTTGTGCACTCAGTCGCCGATTCCAAAACTCCCAAAACAGAACTGCACACCATGACGTAAGTATTCCAGCCAGGAGCGCCGGGGAGAGTCTGTTTAGCACCTCAGCCGGACGTGGATACGGGCCGGTAGTACTCATTATCAAAGTGGTTGTCAGGGCTACCGTGAATCCAACTGACACCCAGAACCGCCTAAATGTTGGGCCTGCAGCCGCCAGCATTCTCATAGTCAATTCTCTGAATTTGGTCTTCATAAAAGTCTCTCCTCTGATTCAGGCTGATTGCAGCACTGGTTACTCCACCGGTTGCTCCACCGGTTGCTCCACCGATGATCACGTACTGGCAATTGTACTGTTTTGGATTAGATGTTTTGGATTGAGCACCTTTGAATTCTGCTCCTTTTAATCGTGCTATTCTTTATTGCGCTACACTCACCGCTATGGTATTGGTATTACATATGTGCCTTGTTCGATTTCTGCTGTCAGTGAAACACAATCCATACATACCATATAGACTTTAGAAAACCTGCGGTGGTTCCCGGCGGTGTTTCAGTTACCTAGCCTTGCTCATATGTTTTTGCTCGTTTGCTTACGGTGGGCGCGAGGCGGGATATCCTTTCCATATTATGGGGGACCTGTAGTCTGGAGGGACAGGTGACCCGGGACCATATCACCACAGATACACGTGCAGCGGAACCTGTGTCTCAGAGTGACAGGTTAACGTAAATAGTGCTGTCATCGATACAATGCAGCAGAACCTGTACTCCAGACGGACAGTTGAACTCAAACCGTATTGCCACAAATACAAGTGCAGCCGAACCTGTGTCTCAGAGTGACAGGTGAACCAAGATTGTGTTGTCACCGATACTATGCAGCCGAACCTGTACTCCAGAGGGACAGTTGAACTCAAACCGTGTTACCACAAATACAAGTGCAGCGGAACCTGTGTCTCAGAGTGACAGGTGAACCTAGATTGTGCTGTCACCGATACAATGCAGCCGAACCTGTACTCCAGAGGGACAGTTGAACTCAAACCGTATCGCCACAAATACACGTATGCCGGAACCTGTATCCCAGAGCGACAGTTGAATCAAGATTATGCCGCCACAGACACACGTTGGTCGAGATGTACATCCAGAGGGGATAAGCAGTTACTCAAGAGACGAGTTTTCGGAAGTCTGCAGTAGTTCCATGAAAGCTCGCTGAAATCTTTCATCGTCGGCGCTTGTTCGGGCTGCCGGCCCCTTTGTGCGTCCCCCGCCCCGGCGATGACGGGCTAACATGTTCCTTTGCTCCAGCATAAAAGGTATGCGGTCGCTGGTATAGACCAAACCACTCGGAGCAATGGCCGATGCTTTCTTGCCCAGAACTACGGCTGCAAGGCCCCAGTCCTGGGTGACAACAATATCGCCCTGCTGCACTCGATTGGCTATGACGATATCTACGGCTTGCGGCTCGGGGTCTACTGTAATGTGATACTCACCGTCTAGCATGTGGTTGCTTGTAGAGACAGTTAACAGGCCATAGCCCAATCTAGCCTGGTTCTCCTTTAGAAAATTCATTACGTTACGAGGGCAAGCATCTGCGTCTACCAAAACTTTCAAAATGAAATACCTCCGAGCAAATTACCGTCGAACAAATAATTTCCGAACTATTTATCTCCGAACGAAGCCCCCAGGAAAATGTGTTACCAGAAAACATTCCCGAAGAAAATGTCCTTGAAAAGAGTATATCGCATGCTCGGAGACAGTTGCCCCATTTCACCAACATTTCCTCTCACAGAGATTTACACGGAGGACCTGTCTCAACATTCCCCTATTAGCATAATCATATCTGTTACTGCAATATCGCAGATTGTCTTTTGGATCTTGAATCACATTCTGCAGGGGGTCGTCCGGAGGTATCTCATTGTTTTATGTCACCTGGATTAGGACTTGTATAGTTTCTGTACAGGAGAGTACTCCGGCTGTTGATATAGCGACGGCCATCAGAAAATAACGTCAGTATACCGACGGGGGTCTCAGATTGATGTCAAATATTCCGACACCTCCAAGATCAACATTCTGTTTTGAATATCCATGCATGTTATTGAGTCAACCATTAGCTGATTTTGGGATTAATCTACTTGCTAGCCAGTCATTTTGGGTATGCTGATAGCCGGAAACGGCCGGATTGATCCTGACCGGCCACAGGATTAGAAATCCCCAGGAGGGTTGTAAAGATTTCATATACTAGTAGGGATTCCTTGTTCATATTTTGAACGAGTTTTGGGTCTTCCCGTCGGTATACCGACAGCAAATCACAAAACCCATCGCTATACCGACGGGTTACATAATGCAGCCCTGAATAGGAATGAATGGACTGTACATTTCCTATTTTTCGGGTGAGGCATTCTCCCAACCGGAACCGGGCCAGAGAAGGTGCAGAAACATTCTGGGCCATGCAGGCACAAACCGGTAGAAAGGAGCAGAACAACACCCGTACAATGGTAAAAAGGGTACGAAGTAAAACAGTAATTAACAGGAGTTGGTCATAATGTCCATGCTATTTTCACCTATTTCATTTAGCGGCCTTACCATCAGAAACAGAATCGTGATGCCCCCGATGGCTACGGTCTTTGAAGGCCCCGGCGGTTCCCAGAAGGATGACGGGATTCCAGGCGAGGCTACCATTGCACACTATGAGAAACGTTCTAAGAACGGTGTAGGTATGATAATCGTAGAACATTCCTATGTTTCGAAGAAGGGTAAAGCCCACCTGGGCCAATTGGGAATAGACCGAGATGAGGCAATCCCTGCATTCAAGGCTCTCGCCGGTGCAATCAAGCGAGGAGGTGCAGTGGCTGCGCTTCAAATTAACCATGTTGGCGCCGCCGGAAACCCTGATGTGACCGGTTATGATCCACTTGGGCCTTCAGACGTTTCTGTACCCAACAATGAGCGAAAACCCCAACCTATGACTAAGGACGACATTGCCGGGACTATCGAAGGTTTCGCACTTGCTGCCAAAAGAGCCAGGGAGGCCGGGTTTCAGGCAGTAGAAGCACATGCTGCCCACGGATACCTTCTTACACAATTTCTTTCCCCAGTCACCAACAGACGAAATGATGAGTATGGCGGAAGCCTCGATAACCGTGCACGGTTCCTGCTCCAAATAATTGAAGCAGTAAGGCATCAAACCGGCCGGGACTATCCCGTATTTGTGCGTCTTGGGAGCATCGATGGCATTGAAGGTGGCATTGTGCCTGAAGATGCTGCTGAGGTAGCCAAAATGCTGGAACAGGCTGGCGTTGCGCTGATCGATGTGTCTGGAGGTTTCATGGGTTCGCGGCCCAAAAATGCACCGCCCGGATACTTTGTTTCTGCAGCATCGGTGATAAAGGAACAGGTCGATATTCCGGTCCTTGTAACCGGAGGTATAACTGATCCATGCCTGGCAGAGACCATTCTTCAGGAGGGAAAGGCTGACTTGATTGGTATCGGCAGGGCTCTGCTAAGAGATGCGGAGTGGGTTTCAAAAGCTCGAGACGCTGCCCAGCGGTAAATGAGAACAAGGTAATGCAAAGTGAACATAAAGGAACGTCATGGAAACAGCGGGAAAACACCAGTGAAACAAGGAGAAAATACCAGGCGAACAAGGATGAGATCACCAGGGAAAGTGAATCAAGGATGAAAACACAAGGGGCTGTCGGGAAGACTGGGTGGGTGTATAGGCAGAGTTAGGGCAGAAACGGGACAGGCCATATGAATTCTAGATGAATAGCAAATAGGCACTTGAGAACAGCAAGGCGTTGAGAAGCATCTTGAACCCTTGAATGCCCTAACCCCTTGCTTTCAGTTTGTGATGTTCTATGCATTACCATAAGATTCCTTTAGGTTGTCCTAGGATACCTTGACTATTGCATTTGGGCGAAAAGGGTTATATCCAAAAACAACTGCAAAAGTACTCTGATTCGGGCTAAAATGTATTTGAAAGAAATAATTGAAAACAGCCAGATCTATATTTGGATTCCCACGGAGAAAAGTTTTCGCACAGGAGATCGCAGAGTTTTATCAAACCTCAGGCTCTTATCTTATCCATTACGGCCGTGGGTTTTGGAATAGCAAGACCGATACGAGAGGATGATTCAAGTGCCATCTTTCATCCATACAGGAGACCTTCATCTGGGAAGGCCATTTCGCAGGTTGGGGAGCCTGGGTAAGGAAGTTCGAAAAGCCCAATTCCGGTGCCTCAAGAATATTGTGGATACAGTCAAGCAGACCAGGTCAGATTTCCTTGTTGTCGCAGGGGATTTATTTGACGCCAACTCTGTTTCCGACAAGTCTGTAAAGAATGTGATGAGCTACTTTGCTTCAATAGCGCCGGTTCCTGTCTACATACAGCCAGGTACACACGACGTATTTGATTCAGCATCCGTATACCGTACCATACTCGGTTCCCCGGCCTTGCCACCTAATGTGACGATAATTCCTGAAGAACCATCTGAGTTTCGCCCTATACCTGACGTAGCGGTGTTCGCTTCAGCCAACACCACGAAAAAGGGAGGGGACCGCCCGCTCCGGAGGCTTTCAGCCCTGGCTTCCAAAAGCGAGGCTAAGTTCAAAGTTGCTGTTGTTCACGCGTCGATAGACGTACCCGGTTTGTCAATAGACCCTGACGAACCACTCATAAGCCTGGATGAAATTGCATCGAGCCCGTTTGACTACATTGCCATGGGCCACTGGCACAAGCGGCAGGCCTGGCCGACAGGGGATCCAAAGGCCTGGTACTGCGGCACTCCTGAAACGCTGGAGTTTGACGATGCGCCTTCTCCTGGTTGTGTGAACCTGGTATCCCTTGGCCCCAAAGTTACAACTGAGGAAAAGACAGTGGGTACATACAGGTGGGTGAAACTAGGTATAGATGTGAGTCTTGTGCCAGACATGAATGCGATTGCAGGCAGGGCCAATCGAGAAGCCGGCCCGAATACTCTTTTGCGTCTGGAACTCAGGGGCAGCCTGAGTTCTGGCGGACGGAGTAGCCCGAGTTCGGGCGAAGAGGGGAGATTGAGTTCTGGTGGTCCGGGTAGACCGGGTGTGGGCGAAGAAGGCAGCCCGAGTTCCGGTGAAGGAGACAGCCCGGGCATTGCCCGTGAAAATGCGGCCAATTTTGACTGGGCAGCCGGCCTTAGCATAGACGATCTTGTTAACGATCTCAGAGAACGGCTGGAGCCCAACTTCTTCTTTATTGAAGTCGACACAAGCAGGCTTGCCTTTTATGAACCTTCACCCGGCCAGTTCCCTCCAAACTCAGTTGGCCGGGTATTTCATGAAATCATGGCTGAGAAAATCGAAAAGGCCCAGGACCCGGCAGAGAAGGCGATCCTTCAGGAAGCGCTCCGGCGTGGGTCTTTGTACCTTTCAGGAAAGGCGGGGATAAGGTCATGAGCAATGCCAATATCGCGAAGAATTCCGTCGGCCAATCCACTGGTACAGGTTTTATACGGATAAAGCGTATTCGAATGGTAGGATTCCGGTCGTTTGACGACTATACCCTTGATATTCCTCCTGGACTGGTCTTTATCTGCGGCCCCAATGAGTCGGGGAAAACTGGGATCATGAAAGC
Source organism: Bacillota bacterium (assembly GCA_040766745.1). Lineage (GTDB taxonomy): Bacteria > Bacillota > Sulfobacillia > Fermentithermobacillales > Fermentithermobacillaceae > JAXGPX01. Next base: position 181,258 of record JAXGPX010000003.1, on the reverse strand, counting down.
AATCCAGCTGGGGCTTTTCACTGATGCATCTACTACCCGCCAGGACGTCCGGCAACTCACCAGGTGGGGTAGGGACGAAGGTTTCAGAATCGAACTTACACTGGAAAACCAGGATGGGCAATGGGATATTATCAGGGATTTTGATACGGGACGAAACATGTTGAGCAAGCCTGATGGCACTATTGAAAGGGACAAGCACCGGATCGCTGAGATCATTGCCGGGCTTTTGGGCGTCCCTAAAGAAGGTGCTGAAGCGGCTTATATAGCCAGTGTTTGTGTGCTTCAGGACGAGCTGGCTTCAGGCGGAAACGATCTAAAGAAACTCATTGAGAACCGGGTAGTTGGCGGAGGCGTTGATGTGATGAAGCTGGCCGGCGATGCCGGTAAGAAAATCAGCGACCTCAAAGCAGGTACCAAGGGCGGAACTCGCCAGGGCGATCTTACTCAGGCCAAGAACCGTGTTTCTGAGTTAGAGGCAAGATTGAGAGATACCGAACTAAGGGTTAGGAGCGGCCAGGAAGCAAGGACTCAGGCATTTGAGATTGCCAGGGAAATGGCCAGACTCACTGAGGAGGTTTCCATTCTCGGCCAGACCCTTGATAAGGCCAGGCGTCATGCCAAAGCCCAGGAGGTCTATGCACGGGAGAGTAAGGAACTGAACAGTATCTATGAGCAGAAGATAGAGAGGAATACCCTTGAACAGCGGCTTAAGGCCATAGAGCCTGAGATAAAAACCCTGTCCGAAACCAGGGGCAAACTTACAGCGGAAATCACACGTAAGCAGCGACTAGATGAAATTGATCGTGTTATTGCCTCGGCTCAAGGGGAGATGGCACGGCTTTCTGAGCTTCACCAGAAGGCACAACACCTGCTCAAAGAGGCGGAAGATGCTGAAATGAAGGCTAAGGGCCTAGCCTTGATAGATCCTGAGAAGGTAGCCAAGGCCGAAGATCTTCACCGGAGCCTTTCTCATCACAAGCAGGTTCTGGCAGAGGACACGAAAACCTTTGAGCAGTTTAAGATTGGTATTGATATGCATAGTGAAGCGATCAGAAAGAAGTCCGGTGAGGAATCACGGCTTTCGAAACTGCTTGCAGTCAAGAACCTGGATGAACAGTTTAACTCTATATCCGCCCAAATCCAAAGGCTTGAGCCGGCAATCGAGGAAAACGAGAACAGTAGGTGCAAGCTTGCTGGGCTTGCCCCTGTATCTGAGCAAGATGTTCAAGAAGCAACCAGGTTGTCTGCTGAGATATTGGCCATGGGTAAGGTGCCTGCAGGCCTCAATGTGGAAGTTAATGCGGCACCTGGAGCCGCGGCCGGAGGTAGATTGGCCCTTGATGGTAACCCGCCCATGGACATTAAACCTGGGCTTGCTGAGTTTTCCGCCCTCAAGCGAATTGAAGTGAATATTCCACAGATTATAGATTTGAAGGTCAACACAACTGATGCAGAAGAGTTCTTGGCCAGAATGAAAGAGGCAGACAACAAGCTCAACACTATCCTCAAGCGTTATGGCGTTGAGAGCACACGAGCCCTGTCGGAAGCCCTTGATGGTTACAGAAAGGTTCAGTCTGAAGTTGCTGCTTCCCATCAAAGTCTTGCCAATCTGGTTGCAACAGTAGATACAGCGCAGTATGAGAAGCATGAAGGCCTCTGCAAAACGGCCAAGACCACTCTCGCATTGCTTCGCAAGCAAGCCGAAAGGCTCAAGCACGAGGTATCTAGCGGCCTGAGTGAGTTGGGCATGGAACTGGGGGAACTGGAGAAGCAGCAGATCTCGGAAATCGAGAAGAATCTTCAAGATGTTAAGTGGGAATTGCAGGCAGAGGCGCATGCAATGGCTAAACTCAAGGGTTCGATTGATGTCCTGGATCTGAAAAAGAAAGAACAAGAGATTCAGGCCATTGAAGGTTCAATTGCGGCCCTGGTTACGGAAACCGGATGTGTATCATTCGAGGATATGGTGGCCAAAAGGGATGCCTTGCTCAACCTCAAGAAGGTTATTAACGACAGGAAGTTGAGGGCAGGAGACCTACTTGGAGACAAGACTATTAAGGCCCTAACAGGTGAAATAAGTGTCCTTGATCAGAAGATAAGGGGCTTAAATGAAGAGAGATGTGGCATCCTTGCAAAAGGCTCGCTGCCTGACGGTTTGGAGGAGAATCTAGGCAAAGCACAGGAAGAACTCAAGACGAAGGAAAGCGAACGGGACCGGATTTTGGGAAAGATAAGCGTCATCGATTTGGAAAAGCTAGACGCAAAGCAAACCGAGGTTCTGGCAAGGCTTATGCCTGCACAAATGGAATTGCAGGAGACTCTGGCCTACAAGATGATGCCGGAAGAGATTGTTCAAAAAGAACGGGAGTTAGACGACAAAACGAAACTACTCCAGAAGCTGGGCGGTGAAAAAGCGTCAGCCGAGGCAACGGTTAGGTTGATAACCGAGGGGGCTGAGGATATCGCCGGCGTAACCGAAGAACTCGAAGAAGCCAAAAGGCATCTGGCACACATCGAGCGGGAGGTCAAGATACTTGAGGTACTCAGGGATACGTTTCCCGAAGCGCGGACCAGGGCCGTATCCGGTATGTTTGACCTTCTGTCACAGTCATCGTCAAAGTATATCGGCCACATGACAGCCGGACGGTACTCGAGGATGGATTTGTCTGAGGATTTGAGCCCATTGTTGTATTCTGAATCCCGTGGAGGGCCTATTGACGCACTTCGGGAAAGGGGCCTTCTTTCCACTGGTACGGCGGATCAGGTGCTTTTGGCAGTGCGCCTTGCTGTTGCAGACCTTATGTCCCAGGGTAAGTGCCCGCCGGTTATCATGGACGACCCGTTTGTCCATTTTGATCCGGCTCGCCGTCAGGCAGGCATAGATGCATTAAGGCAGATTTCCGGTGCCTACCAGGTGATAGTGTTTACATGCCATGATTATCCCGAAATTGCAGAAGAGCAGAAGGTGGATTTGAGCGAGCGTCAAAGTGTGCTAGAATGAGCGTGCAGTTCCACGTACCTAACGTGTGACTTCAAATTCGGCGCTTACAATCAGCCTAGGAGGATGGTTGATGCTCGATAAGGCTGGTCAGATCCCCTTATACATTCAGCTTAAGGATCTAATTCAGAAGAAAATCGAAGACGGAACCTACCCTGAAAACACGGCTATCCCATCTGAACGGGCACTCTGTGATATGTACGATGTGAGCAGGATCACTGTAAGGCAGGCGATTAATCTTGCGGCCTCTGAAGGGTTCCTGGTTAAGAGACAGGGTAAAGGTACCTATGTAGCCTCTAAGAAAATAGTACAGGCTCTAGAACGGATAACTCTGTTTGATCAGACTATGACCGGACTGGGCCTTTTTCCCAGAACCTCGGTTATTGAAGTCAAGAGGGTGTCGGCAACAGACAAGATATATGATGCTCTTGAAGTTAAGAAGAGGACACCTCTTGTAAGGGCTAGCCTTCTCGGTATGGCAGATTTAGAGCCTCTGGCCGTGTACATATCCTATTTCAAGCCTGAACTGGGCACACTGATGGCCCAGAGAGCAGCTGAATGGGGCTCAGAAAACAAACCTTTTACTTCGTTCGATTTGTACCAGGGCGTGAGTGAAGACCTCAAGCCTGTTAGGGCGCGCCAGACGTTTGAGGCCAGGCTGGCATCAGGCAGAGTGGCCCGGTATCTCAGACTGAGCGGACCGGCAGCACTTTTCGTAGTAGAATCTGTAGTCGAGGCAGAAAACGGGGTTCCGGTTGAGTTCAGGACAGTTTACTATAGAGCCGATCGGTACAAATTCTCGATTACCCGTGAGATGACAACTTAGCAAAATCCAAAGTTTTACTCAAACTTGTCACAATTGTGCAGATAAAGAAGGAGTCTCCTTCTTCCAAGTGGTAATAACCTATTATAACCGCCGATCAAACATCAGTGTCGACTACCAGGCGGTGAGGAGGGCACAAAACAGTGTCAAATAACGGGAAGAAGAAAGACAAACTAACGATCTTATGTCCAAACGGACACATGGGGTTTGCTCCTTCAAAAGAAGAAAGTTTCTGGATTGGCGTAGAGGATAATCCCAACTACTACTGCTGCGATTCAGGGAGCAATGACATAGGCCCTGCGCCACTTGGGGTAGATAAGTCTGTTAGTCCTTACGAGTGGCAGGTACATGACCTGGAAATGATGCTTGTGGCGTCCAGGAAACAAGGTGTGCCGATGATTATCGGTTCATCAGGCGACACCGGCACTAACAGCCGGGTTGACATGTATGTAGATATCATAAAGAAATTGGCCAAAAAACACGAAATCCCCAAATTCAAACTTGGCTACTTCTATTCTGAAGTACCTGTTCAGCACATTGTAGACAGACTTGAGCAGGGTGTTGAGATTGAAGGGCTGGACGGCAGGCCAAACCTGACTGTTGAAGAAGCCAAGAGCACTGAACGAATGGTGGCAGTGGCAGGAGTACACCCGTTTATGAAGCTTCTTGATATGGGCGCCGACGTTATCATAGGCGGGCGGTCCAGTGATTGTGCCATATTTGCGGCCCCGGCAATACGCGAGGGTTTCTCTGAGGCTCTTTCATACTACCTAGGCAAAGTAATGGAATGTGCTTCCTTCTGCGCCGAACCTTACGGGGCGAAAGAGACAATTATTGGCACCATTACCCATGAAGACGTGAAAGTAAAGGCTATGCACCCAAAACAAAGGTGCACAGTGGAATCGGTTTCAGCCCATGCCATGTATGAGAGGTCAAACCCTTTCTATGAACACGTTGCCGGCGGTCTCCTTGACATGACCGAGTGCGAATACAAGCAGTATGATCCCAAGACGTGCGCCATCACAGGGCCAAAGTTCATCCCGATTGAAGGCAAAGTGAAAGTCAAGCTAGAAGGTGCTGGCAAGATCGGTGAAAGATATCTCGGTATTGCCGGAATCAGAGATCCTTATCTAATTGAGAATGTTGATAAGGTCATTGATTGGGCAAGAAGCCAGGTAGAAGAGAGGTTCAAAGGGACGGAACACCAGGTATTCTTCCACGTTTATGGCAAGAACGCTGTTATGAGAGACCTTGAGCCTGTAAAGAGCGTAAACCCACATGAACTCTGCATTGTTGTAGAAGGAATCGCTCCAACAAAGGAACTGGCCGAGGAAGTAGCCATGATAGGGACAAGGCAGCTTTTCTATGCGCGGTTGCCTGAAGTTAAGGGTACAGCAGGTACTGCTGCGTTTCTTGTAGACGAAGTGTTTGCAGTGTCTCCTGCATACAAGTGGACTCTGAATCACATCATCCCTGTAGACGACCCACTTGAGTTTTTCACTGTCAAAATCACTGAGGCGGGGATATAAGGAGGCCAAGAAAGATGAGAACTGTCAAGTTAGAGGACCTGGCCAAGGTCATAAGAAGCAAGAATGCAGGGCCTGATAAGGTGACTTTTGATGTTATCTTTAAGAGCCGTGAGGAATACAAGGCTGTAAAGGCCAGTAAAGCATTGACCCCTGAGACTGTTACAGAGTTGTTTGGGGTATCCAGGGAAAGGGTCAGTGATTTCGTAGAGTTTGATCCTGCATGTGCAATAAAGTTTACTCTCTATAGATCAATACCAAGCGGCAGTCCTGGAGATGCAGACGTTTTCGGTTGCCAACAATATCCGCCTTTGATGGGCCTGGAAATCCCACTCCAATAGTCTTTTGAGAGATAATGATTCTGGCACGGAGAATGCCTGAGGGCTTCTCCGTGCCAAACGTTGCAGTGTGTTCTTGTCGAGTAAGAGGACAGATGCTCCTCTGTGCCAAGCATTGCTGTAAATGTGTTCTTGTCGATCCAGAGTGCCGTGTTTTTTCAGGTGCTTCTCTGAGCCAGACGTTGTATAGTTGCAGCATAAGAGGATTTCAGTTGCAGAAGTGGCCGTAACAGGTGCCGTTGACCCAGCTGTGGAGGGGATCTAATGTTATTGTCGCTTGCCGCTGCGATTCGCAGACGGCGTGGAGAGATTATTGTCTGTGGTTATGTTGTTCTGGTGCTTCTTTTTCGCCTTTTCCCGGATTTGTGGGGCACATCGTTTTTGCCAGGGAACCAGCTTGAAGTAAGCCTTTTGACTTTGTGGACAATTGCGGGCTGGATACTGAGGGGCCTGTCGCCTGCCGTAGTAGGCCTGTTGAATCTAGTGAGCCTCATTCTGGCCGAGATAATTACGTTTGAACAAGGAGTCAAGTGTCTTGGTAATACCACAGTGGTATTAGTATTTAGCGTGTTGTTGCTTGCAGAGAGCATTCGAGTAAGCGGAATAGAGCGGCGGGTTTCCCTGTGGCTTCTCAAAATAGCCAGGGGCCATACTGACTACACAGTGCTGATGGTGATGCTTACAGTGTTTTTGCTGACCTTTTTCGTTCCCAGTGCTGTTGGGCGCGTAGGGATTCTGCTCCCCATAGCTGTGGGGTTATGCCGGGAGTTTGATGATAAGAATTTTTCAAAGATGATTATGATTGGTATGACATTCAGCACATTGATAAGCACTACAAGCTGCATCACAGGAGCTTCAGGTGTGTTTTATGGTGTTGAACTCTTTAAAGAGCATATAGGATTTGAGTGGACTTACCTTCAGTGGGTCAAGGCATATGCTCCTATGAACCTCACTGCTACCATCATTGCCTGGTACGCGCTGAAGAAGTTGTTTCCCCCATCGTCTCGTTGTATAGCCAGGGGCCGAGAGTTTGTGGCTGCAAGTTACGCGAAACTCGGGCCTATGAAACGCCTCGAGTACAAAATGGCGATCATAGTAAGTGCAATGCTGTTGCTTTGGATGACAGAGCCTTTGCACCATTTGTCTGTAGGTGTGACTGCACTGATGTTAAGCCTGTGCACGGTTTTGCCTGGCATAGGCATAGTTGATTGGGAGGATGCCCTAAAGAGAATCAACTGGAGCACTTTGATTCTTCTTGCTTCCAGTATGGTCATGGCTGCGGCCATATCATCATCAGGGCTTCATTTGAGTCTTGCTGAAGTTCTGTCTGGCCTTGTAATAGGCAAGAGCCATTTTGCTATGGCTTTTATCATGATTACCTTTGTGGTTTTGCTGCGCCTTGGATTGAATAACATAACGACAATCAATGCAGTCATGCTGCCTGTAACCTTCGCTGTTGCCCGGTCGGCCTCAACTAGCCCTGTTTGGCTTGGGATGGTGGCTATGGCTGCCGGTAAGATAGGTTATTACTTGCCTGCTCAGTCTGTATCTACCCTTGCTACCTTTTCGACCGGCCTATATGACGGTAGCGACCTGATGAAGGCAGGGTTGGTAGTTACTCCTATTGTGGCCGGCGTGATACTTCTGTTTTCGGTTCTCTACTGGCCGGCTATAGGGTTTGCTCCATAATAGATACCGAAATTGATACCGATCATATGGTTTCTGTTCGAGACGTTATAGGCGAAGATATGTTTTCGTTTTTGGGTACACGGTCTTGCCAGTTTTGCAGGTGTTCTTTGGGCAGGTACAGAAACAAGGCAGAGAAATGGAGTTGAGAGTATGAGATATCCGGCCTTGATGATCGATACCAGGAAACTTGAGCATAACACCCGGGTAATAGCGGGGCTTCTTGAGAAGCAGGGAATCAGGCTCGTGGCAGTAGCCAAAGGTACCTGTGCCCATCCATCAGTGGTGAAAGCCATGGCCTCTGGGGGCGCTAAGGGAATATGTGATTCAAGAATCGACAATTTGAGGAGAACCAGGGAGTGGGGATATGAGGGAGAGACGATTCTCCTGAGGTCACCTGGCCCTTCTCAATGTGAAGAAGCTGTGCTTTATGCCGATACAAGTTTGAACTCGGAAATTGAGACTGTAAGGCGGTTAGGAGATGCAGCCAGGAAGGCCGGGAAGGCCCATCAGGTTGTGTTGATGATAGAACTTGGGGACCTGCGGGAAGGTGTAATGGTTGATAAGGCTCCTGAGATTGCACTTGATATGGCTAAAGTACCAGGCATTGAACTGGTTGGCATAGGTGCCAATATGGCCTGCTACGGCGGTGTTATTCCTACAAGGGATAAGATGAACACCTTACTTGAGGCCAAAAAACAGATTGAGGAGAGACTCGGAAGGCCTTTGTCCAGGGTATCTGGAGGCACATCTGCGAATATGAGGTTAGTGCTTAATAAAGAGATGCCTGCAGGTATTACCGAACTTAGAATAGGTGAAACCATTCTCCTTGGCACAGAGGCTGTTGGGAGAGAACCTGTGAGCGGATGTTATCAAGATGTATTTACTTTACAGGCTGAGGTCATTGAGGTGCAGGTCAAGCCGTCTAAGCCTATCGGAGAGATTGGCCAGGATACTTTCGGAAACGTTCCTGAGTTTGAAGATCGAGGCATTAGGAAAAGAGCTATTCTGGCAGTAGGAAGGCAGGACGTCGACCCTTCGGATCTCAGGCCCCATACAGAAGGAGTCGAGGTTCTGGGCGCCTCATCTGACCACCTTATCTGTGATGTTGAAGACGCAGAGGATTCGGTTCATGTAGGAAAGATTCTGTCTTTCGATATATCATACAATACTCTTCTAAGGGCAAGTACGTCCCTGTACGTGAGCAAAGAAGTGGTGTAGGGGTGTTCTACCGTCATTGTTCGATTTCTATACTCACAGATAGATTACCCGTCGGTATACCGACGGGTAATCTAAATTGGCGTCACTATAACGACGGCGATCCGGGATTCGCGTCAGTATAGCGACACCTTCGACACAAACACGTCATTTTGAGTCTTCATGCATCATACTGAATCAGTACTTAGTGATATTCATGGGATTTCCAGACAGTTTGGGTTCGTTTTCGGGAGTGTTGGGTACAAGAAAAGATTTGGACTGATTTTAACACTATCAGGATTCCCGGTTCAAAGGAGACCTGTATAAAATTTTGACACTCAGTTCATCTGGTCGTTTAATATGGGGACGGGTTTCGGTCTAGTCGTCGGTATACCGACGGGAAATCCAGAACTCCGTCAGTATAGCTACGGTTACATAATACAGTTTCAAATAACGGTGTATAACCTCGACATTTTGAGGGCGCGACTTGATGTTTTATGTATCAAGTCCTGAGTGGCAGGAGGGGGAGGACGTATGAAGGCAGATGCTTTTAGGAAGTTCTACTGGGGATTTTTGTTTGTGATGATTGATTTTCGGCTGATGGGTATTGATGTACTTCCTGACATAATAGGATATATTCATTTTGGTGGAGGGTTGGCTCTTCTGGCTGCAGAAAGCGAGCATTTTGCCAGAGCAAAGAACATCAATCTACTCCTTATGCTTCTCTCTGTTTTACAGATATATGAACGTCCTGCTCAGGAAAGCGGAGTGTATATTGGCTCTAGTGGGTCTCTGGCATTTGCAGTCGGCATAGCAGTACTGATAATGGGATTGCTACATGTGCACGATCTTTTCATGGGAATAAAGGAAATGGCGATTAAATCAGGAGATTCTGACATTGCCCAAGAGGCAGACTCAAGGTGGAGCCAATACCTAACACTTCAGATTGCAGGGTTTCTTGGGCTTATCGTGATTGCGCTTCCTGTAATCGGAGTCTTCTACCTTATCGGTATTCTTGCAGTCACAGTAGTGCTAGCCATTAACATAATGAACTACATGAAAAGGTGTGAGGAGAGTCTAGGGTAATGCATCCAAGTGGAAGAAGCGCTGTGTCTTGCGGTATCGATGACTGCTGGACCTTGCAATAACTAACGTTGCTGCCCTTCGTTATCTGGGGTGACTGCCAGAGAAAGGCTAAGGCTCATACGGAATAAAACCAGCCGTCCTGCATGTGAGGATTCAACCCTTGTAGGACGGCCTCCTACAAGTTGTATCTATTTCACGGGATGGGACGTGTTGCCTTCGGGCCGCACAGCCCTATAAACTCCTTACCACTTCATCCACCAGTTCTCCCACGTATGCCACGGCTTCGCGGATAGGATCGGGCCTGGTCATATCTACGCCTGCCATTTTGGCGAGTTCCAGGGGTTTCCTGGTTCCTCCTGCCTTGAGTACCTCTACCCATCTTTCGGCTGCGGGGGCCCCTTCTTCGCTGATGGCTTTTGTTACGGCCGTTCCGATAGTAAGCCCTGCTGAGTAAGAATACGGGTACAATCCCCGGTAGTAGTGAATCTGCCGCATCCAGACCAGCCTGGCGCCATCGTCGATTTCTACTTCGCCGCCCCAGAACTCATCCAGGATCTCCCCCTGAACCCTGTTCAGAACACTGGTTGTTATGGGCTGGCCCTTTTCTGCCATGGCATAGGTCCGGCGCTGCAGTTCGCCTTCAATCAGGTGTCGCACGAAGTTGTGATGGTAGGTCTTGAGGAACTGCATGATCAGCCAGCGGCGGGTGCGCACATCAGTGCTCTGGGAAAGGATATAATTGCCGACCAGGCTTTCGTTGATAGTCGACGGCGCTTCGATGAAGAACATTGTTGGCCTTGTGTTGGCGAACGCCTGGTACCGCTGGGCCAGAACCCCCTGTCCGGCATGGCCAAGTTCATGTGCAAGGGTAAGGGTAGTTCTCAGGCTGTTATCCCACCTTATGCTTATATACGGATGGACTCCATAGACTGAACTGCAGAATGCGCCTGCCCTCTTGCCAATGTTGTCAGGCCTGTCGACCCACCGGTCCCTCAGGCCGCTTTTGATAATCTCTGTGTACTCAGGGCCAAGCACAGACAGCCCATTAATGATGATTTCTGAGGCTTCCTCCCAGGTGGTTTCGGGCTCAAACTCAGGGTCAAGGGGAGCCTCAATGTCGCAGTAAAGCATTTTGTCCAGGCCGAGGACTTCCTTTCTGAGCCTGGCATACCTGCGCATGTGGGGGGCAAGTTCGTTCAAGATAATGTCATGCAGGTTGTTGTAAATGTCGAGAGTAACTTCCTGCCTGTCCAGAAGCATGTGAATGGCTGAATCGAATCCCCGGAGTTTCGCCATGGCGACGTTCTTTTTTACTTCTGTACCCCATGTTGCTCCGTATGTGTTCTGGTAGGCTTTCATTCCCCTGGCGGTTTCTGCATATGCGTTGCGCCTGAGAGTGATGTCGGCTGCAGTCTCGTATTTGCCGAAGGCCATGGGATGCAGTTTTCCGTTGCTGTCTGCTACAGGGTTAAGTGAAAGGTCAGCTGTCCGGGACCTTTCGTAGATCATAGCCGGTGCGTTTAGAACTTCACCAAGCGCTGCCAAAGTTGCCTCGGTATCAGGGTGCAGCAGGTGGGGCTTACTTTCTATCATCTTCTCAATTGTAATCCTAAAAGGTTCCAGCCCGGGTTCTTCAGAGAGGTACTTTTCCAGTATGCCGTCGGGAAGGGCCAGGGCTTCAGACCGGATAAAGGAAGCCGCTGCCCGGATACGTGTGCCTAAAGCAGATGTCCTTCCTGCCATTACCTGGTTCTCGGGGCAGGTCCCGTCGCCGGCAAGGTGAAGAGACGCATACGCTGATACCTTGGCCAACCTTTTCAAAAGAGCCTCCTGAGCCTCCAGGCATTCCAGAAGGGTTTTGGCACCTTCTCCCAGCATACCCTTGAAATTCGCAACAGTGCTAATCATGCCTGCTACTTGATTGAATTCTGCTTCCCAGGCTTCTTTGGTAGGGAAGATATCGTCAAGATTCCACGTCTGGCCTACAGGGACCTCGGAACGTTTGGGTTGTCTACTCATGCAGATCCTCCTTGCATTAGAATATTCTGCCATAGGGCAATTTACTGAGTTACTGGAATATTTCCGGACTCGAACTGATAATCCTTCCTGCGTGGAAATGAGGATTCTTGATTTACCAATTCCCAGGATTTCCAACTTTGTTGGAGTGTTACCAAACGCCAGCGGTTCCTTGGTGTATTTCATGCTAAGTCATGATAAATACCGTTATGGAAGGCTCTGAGGTGATGGGTAGTGAGGAGATATTCCGACCTAATCCGAGAGAGGTTCTCAAACGAAGAGTATCGGTTGCTCATGCATTGTCATGAACGAATGGATAAACGCACTTCAAGTCTGTGAGCAAACTAGGGACTCAGGAGTCCGGCGTCCTAAGTCCCATATGATTCTGAGAGACAAGAATCACAGCGAAGAAGACAAGAATAGGTGATTGATGCCTAACCCCTAGAATCGTGCTCATACCCATAGGTTCTGGGATGCCATTAAGTTGCTCTTATATTCACTTGCATGCACATTCAGTGATCTGCTGTGATTCAATTTTCCTCAGGTGAATCCATATCATCCCCGCAGACTGCATCTTCTGCATCTGATTCTGCAGCCGGTGCTACAGATGCTACAGGTGCAACAGGTTCTGCAGATACAGGTGCTGTAGTCTGGTACGTGGCTGTCCTGGACAATGCAATCGAGAATAGAAGTCCTGCAATGACTGTGACTGCCGATGCCCCTAGACCTGCCTTGAGGATGAACGGGTTTAGCTGGGTCATGCCATCACGGGCATAGGCTTTCAATGGTCCCACAAGGACCAGGGCGCCTGTAATTTCCTCGCCTGTTTGCCATGGAGCCGAAATGGCCACTTCATCTTTTCCTGCCAGTGCCAGGTTAAAGGAGGTAACTTCACCGTTTTGGGTAGAAGGAGCCAGCAGCTTCGATTCAATAACTTGTCCAACCAGTGAATTCTCTTCCGAGGAATCGACAACCACAGACCCGTCGGCGGTGGTGATGAGTACCCGCATTCCGGTGTTGTAGTATATCCAATCGGCTACTTCCTGGCAGGTTTCATTCTCTTCGGCAACAACATTTAGACTGGATACGGGAGAGACTAATTGCTCGGCGCTTAGTTTCAACTGGTCGATAGAGGATTGTAGAAAGTGAGACTGGATCAAGTAGGTCTCGAGAAATCCCATGGAAACCGCTGCCAGCACGCTAAGTACTATGAATGATGCTGTAAGCTTTGCTTTGAAAGACATGGTTTGTTGTCACGGCCCCTCTCAGGAATCTAGTAATCTCGGATATTGCCCAAAGTAACAAGACTACTATGTCTCCCAGCCTCTCGGGAATTCAGCAGTCTGGTCTCGGACTCGTTTTGGCACAGGTAATGGTTCAGTAACGCTAGATCTAATTATCTCACTTATGTCAACCTCTCATGGCAGGATTCATACAGATGTTATCTGCAAGTGTTACGTAATACTAGCCCAAGAGGAGAATCATACTCAATCATAGAAATGCATATTCAGGAGATTTTGGGTTGACGGCCAAGATCTAAAGGCTAAAGGCCAGAGTCTAAAGGTAAAGACTAAAGACTGACCGTTTGAAAAACATGGTTTGGAGGAGTCTTAAATGAGTTCATACCTGCTTGTTAACGGGGACATACATACTATGGATTATCACGGTTGCGTACCGGCCATGCTGGTTGTTGATGACAAGGTTGCTGCAGTAGGCCGCCAGGATGCTGTGAAAATCGGAGCGCCTGAGGGCACTGTTGAAATCGACCTAAAGGGAAGGGCCGTGTACCCCGGGTTTCATGACAGCCACATTCATTTTTTGATGTACGCTTTGGGGCTGAAGAGGATTAATCTTCACGGTGTGGCAACTCTGGAAGAAGGGTTAGCCGCTATCGAGAAAGGAGTCGAAGCATATCCTCTGGGATCCTGGGTAGTTGGAGCCGGTTGGGACAAGAGCCTCTGGGGCGATTTCCCTACAAGGCACGATTTGGATGCTGTATCCAAAGGCCGGCCGGTATGCCTGTCCAGCAAAGATGTACACAGCATATGGGTTAACACTAAGGCCCTCGAGATTTGTGGAATTGACAGGGACACTGTATCTCCTGAGGGTGGCGCTATTCTCAAGGATAGTGCTGGTGAACCTACAGGTATATTGCAGGATGCAGCTGAAAGCCTTGTTTGGCGCAATATTCCCGAAACAGATGATGAAGAGGCCTACAATGCTGCTGTTGAAGCCATACCCCACCTGTGGCGCATGGGGATTACTTGCATTCACGCTCCCGAGGAAGTTGGGCTTTTTCACATAGCCCGCAGAATTAGGGATGAGGCCAAACTACCTTTCAGGATTGCCCTTATGCCGCCTGCCTCTTCTCTTGAAACCCTGTTTGCTTTCGACATCAAACAAGGTTACGGTGACGACTGGGTTTGGACGGCCCAAATTAAAGCATTCAAAGACGGTTCTTTGGGCTCTTCTACTGCTTTGCTGTATGAGCCCTATGAGCACCTGCCCGGCTATTATGGTTTGGATTGCATGCCCAATGATCAACTGGTTGAATTCGTGGCAAGGTCTGTGCAAGCAGGCTATGGCGTGGCTATTCATGCTATTGGTGATAAGGCGGTTGCCAGTTCCCTTGATGCCATTGAGGCTAGTATAGATGAGTCCAGGCGAAAGCGCATAAGGCACAGGATTGAGCATGCTCAGATGATTCATCCAGATGACATAAGGCGCTTCAAGGAATTGGGCGTCATAGCATCAGTTCAGCCTGGCCATGCAGTAGCTGACCGGTACATGGCTGACAAGGAGTGGGGAAGCCGGTCAGTAAGGGCATATCCGTTTGGACAGCTTCACATGGCACGTACGAAGTTTGCTTTTGGTTCTGATTCACCTGTAGAGATTCCCGACGTCATATATGGCTTGCACTGTGCTGTGAACCGGTGCCTGCCCGGAGAAGGCCCGGAGCTTCAGTGGCATCCTTCTGAGAATCTGCCTGTACAAGCTGCTCTGGCCGGGTATACAAAAGATGCTGCATATGCTGCAGGTAAGGAGAAAGTCCTTGGTATGCTGAGCCCTGGCATGTATGCCGATTTTGTGGTTCTTTCCCACGACTTGAAACTTATCCCCGCAAGTGAGATAGGAAACGCCAAAGTTGAAGCGGTTTCAGTAGGTGGGCGGTTTGTAGTGGATCCTGTTTGGATGTAGAGAACGGGTAACCGGGAGTTAACACCGGAAAGCGGACTTAAGAATTATGCGGCAGCTCGCATCGCTGGTATTCGACAAATGCTGATTTACCAGGAAAGGGCGGAAGGGTCTCCGCCCTTTCCTTTCCAGTCAATACTACCTTGCTTGAACAGGTACCCAGACTAACATCACCGTGTCGACTAACACGTCTTTTTTATACGGCCTGATAGTGTGGCGATCGAAGTTTTCATTGAGCGGGCTGAGTTTTTCGGTCAGTTTAGCAGTCTCCTCCTGTAATTCATCCTCCAGGGCCTGGAGCTGTTCACGGTACCTTTCGGCCGTCTCTTGACTCCGCTTTACGTCACTTTGCTCCTTACTGTACCTGCTGGCCCCCCGTGCTGCAGTAGTCGCCCGGCCAAGGGTTGAGGTGCTGAGCTTCTTGCTGCCCAAGAGTGAAGTAAGGAGGGTTGCTCCCATAGAAATCGCTGTCTGCATTTGCTGCTGTTTGGCTTGCATCATCTCTCTGTCAACTGCGTCTTCTGCCCTTTGAACCTTTGCCATGGCCGAGTCGATTTTGGCAGCATACTTCTTGCGCAGTGCATCTATAGCCTCATCCCGTTTTTCCCGGAAATCTTGATCTAGGCGAACCCGGAAGTCACGTTCGGACTCGTCCGGACCCGAGTATACCTTCAAGGTTGGGCTCACCATGAGTTCTACTTGTTGTGTCCGGTACAACCAATCAGCAAAGTCCCTTGCCCATGCCGTGTAGTTCTTGGCTACGCCGGCTGAGGCTGGAAGGCCGGCAAATGCAACTCCTGGAGTGGGTGATGGTTCAAGTTCCGAAAGGCCGTTATCCAGTTCCATGGCTGCACCCCAGTTAATGCCTATAGCTTCGTCTGAGATAGGGGCAGCAAGAACGTAGTTTTTGGTTACATCAGTCCTGCTTTTGGTATCTCTGAAATCTACCCGGGCGCTTCCCAGTATCATAGGTTTGTACACCAACCGGCCGGCCCCGCCGCGAGCCGGTAGAAAACCGTATCTCACACCGGGAGGCAGGACAGGGACATCAGCCGGCGGCAGAGATTGGGGAGCCTGGATTTGCGGAGCCTGGGGGCCGAACCCAGGTGCCATCGCTGGAATGCCGGTACCTGGGGCTGCGTACGGAATGGCGGTACCTGGAGGTGTATAAGGAACCCCTGTCGGATAGGCCCACTGGCCTGCCCCTGTGGCCGGTGCCTGAATTGCAGGCTCAGGCATTTTCGTGGATGCCGTCAATTGTGATATCTGATTCCGGGTAAGCGGGCCTCTCAAATACGACATTACCCAGCGGGTTTCGAATATGGTTGGTGCATCATCGTGAACATTGTTCATGAGGAATACCCTTTGGCCCAGGCCGGCAAGGATCTGCTCCATTTGGCGCCTGTCGAAATTCATTCCCTGGGTACTGGCTGCTCCTTCAAGCCCGTCGAGAACCCGCATCTTGTCTCGCTCGGTTTGGAGCCGGCCAATGAACCAGGTTCCTGTATTGGATAGGCCTTTGTAATCCAGGTCCACAGGGTTCTGGGTGGTTAACATAACTCCCAATCCAAATGCCCTGGCCTGTTTCAATAAGGTTAGAAGAGGGGCTTTTGAAGGAGGGTTAGCAACAGGTGGGAAGTACCCTGCAATTTCATCCATGTAAAGAATAGCCCGGAGGCTGGAGGTGCCCGACTGAACCCGGGTCCAGCTCAAAACCTGGTTAAGGAGCAACGCCACAAAAAACATTCTCTCAGCATCGCTCAGGTGGGCTATTGAGAATATGGATATTTTGGGCTTGCCCGAAGGTGTGTGCAAAATGCTGTCTATGTCCAAAGGTTCGCCCTGCATCCAGGCAGCAAACCCTGGTGCAGCCAAAAGGTTATTGAACTGAATAGCCAGTTTGAAACGTTCGGCTGCCGGGAAGAACGATTCCAGGCTCATTACACCTATCTGGTTGAACGGCGGAGAGTTAATCTGCTGTATAAGGGTAGGCAGATCCAGGTCAATGCCTTGCTGCCAGGCACCGTACAGGATAGTTGATATCAGAATATGTTCCCGGCTCTTAATCGGATCGGCAGTAAGGCCTATGAGGCCCAAAAGGCTGCTGGCAGTCCCGCTGACCCTCTCGGTCAGGAGTTCTGTGTCTTCTATGATTGCCCTTGAAGGAGCTGAAAAAGACTTCAGTATTGAAACAGGGATTCCGGCAGTGCTTCCAGGGGTGTAGATGACGAACTCGGCAGAGTTTTTCAAGCGCCGGATGCGCTCATCGTCTTGGCCCCAGGAGGCCAAACCCTTCTTCCACAGTTGGGCCTGGGTTGCGGCATATTCATCTGGGGAGAGGTTTTTCTTCCGTGCATCGTCTTCGTTTATCCATGGCCGGAAATCATCGGGCCTTAGATCCGGAAAAGTAAGGAGAAGGTTTGCCATGTCTCCCTTGGGGTCAATGACTATTGCAGGAATGCCATCAATTGCGGCTTCTTCCAGGAGTGCAATGCATAAGCCGGTCTTGCCGCTTCCTGTCATTCCTACGCATACACCGTGAGTAACCAGATCCTTTGAATCATACAATAACAGCCCTTCTTGAGGGCTTTTCGCAGCCATGTCATATGGGCGCCCCAGGTAGAAGACTCCTAATTTTTCATATGCATTCATTGCATCATCTCCCGTAGTGATCTTAAGTCTCAGTCCGTGTCAGTTTTTCAATGACAGTATTTGAGCCTCGTTCAGAAGCTGCTTTAGTGTAGTAATTTTCATCTTGTTGAATATTACTCCGTTCCTGCAATGATCTCCTTTGCAGAAAGCATTTCGTGTATCGAAGGAAGGAACAAGTGGTGTTTCTGTAGAACAGCTTCATAGAACTGTTTGAAGAACTGCAGGCAAAACTGGGCTAAAACCGCAAGGAAAACGCGTGTGTCGAGAAGGCTGACTTGAGCAAATCAGAAAGAGGTGACTTTATCGTATGAAAGATACATTAAGAAATGCTCTCAGACAGGCAGATGTAGACTATTGCGAAATTCGTTTCGAAGAGAGCGAACTGCTTTCCATCAGCTACCAGGGTAAGGATCTGGACCGGATAATCAGGGATACTCCTTACGGGGGTAATGTCCGGGCATTGTACGAAGGTGGCTGGGGGTTGTCTTCATTTAATGGTTTAGATGATCTTAAAGATGCAGTCAGGTCTGCAGCCAGGCAGGCCAGGCTTACCGGTGAGAAACAGGGAGGAGAGAGCAAACTTGCTCCTGCGCCTGTCATTGAAGATGAGTACGTTCCCAACTATTCGCTGGACCCACGGGGTATCAGTCTTGACGAAAAGATAAGGATCCTAAATGGTTACCGCGACACTATTCTCGGATACGATTCTGCAATAACAGCTGTCCAGATTGTGTATAATGAACGGTTCACAAACCTTTACTTTGCCAACAGCGAGGGAACATACATACGGCAGGAAAAACTGGACATAGGGTCAAGTCTTGGGGCTACTGCCCGAAGAGGCATGACCACTGTCTCCAAGAGAATTGGCCGGGGCAGTTCAATTGGCTTTGATTGTATGCTTAACGCCGGCGATGAGTTAAGAGAAGCTTGCAATCTTGCTGTGAGGCTGCTTGATGCCCCCCAGGTGAAGGCAGGAGTATATACTGTGGTTTGCGACCCTGCCCTAGCCGGGCTCTTCGTTCACGAAGCCTTTGGCCATCTCAGCGAGGCTGACAACGCATACAAGAATCCCGGGCTTGCCAAAGCCATGACCCTTGGGCGCAGGCTTGGCAGGGATATCTTGACAATCTACGATACCGGGGAGTACCCCAGCAATCGCGGCTATCTGAAATATGACGATGAAGGGGTCCGAGCAAAGCGTGCTTACCTGGTGAAAGACGGTGTGCTGGTAGGACGGCTTCATTCAAGGGAGACTGCAGGAATCATGGGTGAGGAACTTACCGGCAGCGCCCGTGCCCTGAACTACACGTTTCCTCCGCTGGTGCGTATGAGAAACACCTGTATTGCACCTGGCGAGTCATCTTTTGAAGACATGATCAAGGACATAGAACTCGGCCTGTATGCTGTAGGGTCAGGCGGAGGCGAGACTAACGGCGAGATGTTTAACTTCATGGCAGGCCACGGATTCATGATTCGCGACGGCAAGCTGGCTGAATTGGTCAAGGATGTAAAACTCATGGGAAATGTTTTCATGACCCTTCAGAATATCGACATGGTTGGAAACGATCTTGACGCAAGGGACGGTGCCGGCGGGTGCGGCAAGGGCGGGCAAATGCCTCTTCCAACCAGCGGGTTATGCCCATCTATCAGAATTCAGAACGTCATCGTGGGAGGTGGCAAGTAATGGCAGACGTTTTTAAGAGCCTTCCCGAGGGAGTCCAGGCTGAACTTCACCGCAGAATTTTGCGCTCCCGGGGTGTTAGGTTTCAGAACAGTATGTTTGAGGGCACCAGCGAAAGCAGTCATGGCCTGAGTACAGTAAGGGTTATCCAGTCAGGCAAAATGGCTACTTCTACCGGCACAAAACCAGGCGCTGAAGCAACGCTTCTCAAGGATGCTCTTGAGCTCTCAAAGTACGGTACTTCTGTAGATTACTGTTTTCGCGGGCCTTCCGAACTTAACGAAATAGAACTTGCCAGCCCTGGAGTTTTGGAAACAGATTTCCCGGAAATGATTGACATCGGAGATGATCTGCTTCAGTCCCTGCTCAGGATCGACAAGAACATCAGGGCATCTGCAAGTGTAGGCGCACAGGAAGTCGAAGTGGTTTTGCAAAACAGCAATGGGTTTTCCGGGAAATATAAGAAGACAGTGTTTAGGGCTTCCCTTGGTGCCCAGTATATTCAAGGAGATGACTTCCTCCGCTTTGGCGAATTCAGGTCTTCCTGGGCTAACGACATTGACTATGAGGGCCTCAAAAATGAGGTTGCCAAGCTATTTGAGTGGTCCAAGGAGACTACTGATATACAGCCTGGAGCTTACCCTGTTATATTCGCGCCTGGGCAAATTGGGAACCTTATCCGCCCATTTATCGCTTCGCTTAATGGTAAGGCTGTTGCCCGGGGGATTTCGCCTCTTGAGGAGAAACTTGGCGAGCAGATACTGGATCCCAGGGTGACCCTGATTGATGACGGGACCTTACCCAGGGAGATCTCAAGCGCTCCTTTCGACAGAGAAGGGGTTCCTACCCAGCGGAATGTCCTTATCGACAAGGGCGTGCCAAGACAGGTGTTGACCGATCTCGAAACAGCCAGGCAGCTCGGCTTAAAGCCTACGGGGAATGGAAGCGGCAGCGGCCCTCAGCCTCACAGAGTAATCCTGACACCGGGAGAAGCATCTGTCGATGAACTTGTCTCAGATATCGATTTTGGGTTAATTGTATTTGTCACAATGGGTGCATGGACCGGTAACCCCTTTGGCGGAAACGTCTCTGGCACCGTGTCTCTTGGGTTGAAGATTGAGAAAGGCAAAATCGCAGGCAGGGTCAAGAACTGCATGTTTTCGTTGAATTCCTTCGAGCATTTCAGGGACCGTCTGATAGCTTTGAGCAAAGATACTAAGGCGGTAGGCGACGCGACGTATCCATATGTGGCGCTGAACGATGTGGTAATTACCACGGGGTAGCATCTGAAAGGCAAAGGAATGTGGTTCTTGTGGCCGGGCCTGACGGGCTTATCCGCTTTATACAGGGCCTTTGGCCGAATGACCTGAGTATTAAGCATTGGGCCGTCTGTCAAGCCAGATTAAGAAGGAGGGGGCATGTAGCCCCCTCCTTGGACACCTACCCAACTGGGTGTAAGCAGTCTTACTTGGATCTACAGGTCAATCTTCCACTTCGATCTCTATTACATTGCCGCCTGACAGCTTGATTTCTACCTTGACGCCTTCCTTGATGGCGGTAAGGTCATCGGCTCCCTCTACTTTTACTTCAGCGGTAACTCGGAAAGTCCTGGTGTTCTTGCTGTTACCAAGGTAGATGGTGATTGAGCCTTCTGTATCAGGCCCGGGCAGGGTTATTGAAGCCACCTTGCCGGACTGCTTTTCAACCTTGCCTTCCTCACCGTCATCATGCTCATCCAGGTCTTCAACTTCGATCTTTATGACTGTGTCGTGTAGCACCTCAATTTCGACCTTCATACCAACTTCAACGTCTGCAAGTTCAAGCTCGTCCTTGACTTCCACATCAGAAGGAAGCGTGAATTCCTTGATGCCATCCTCAGTTTCGATCCTGATTGATCCGTCTGTCTCTCCCGAGGGTAGAGCGATTGCTGCAACAATACCCTTGTACTCTATCTCTTCTTCGTCTTCGTCTTCTTCCCGTTCTACTTTGACGAAGACAGCGAGTCCGTCCTCATCAACCTTGATCTCGACTTTGTCGCCCGGTTTAATATCTTCCCATGTAGCTTCGTCTTCTTCTATAAATATAGAGACATCAGTTGCGAATTTTACCGTTACTGTTTCCTGATCCTCGGTTTCTACGGTAATTTGGTCGTACACCGTCGAAATGACAGTGCCTTCGATTTCGTCAAAACCTCTGTTCCTATGCTGGTGCTTGCATTCAAAGAGCATCATGTTATCATCGGTTCTTGAAAGCAGCGCCGCCATTTGGGCCCTGGTAACCGGCTTGTTGGGCTGCAAGGTACCATCATCAAATCCTTTGATCAGGCCAAGTTCTACGGCCTTGATGACGTACCAGACCAGGCCTTCCTCGACTTCATCTGAGTCGTTGAAGTCAAGGCTTACATCGTCAAGATCAATTTCTGCGTCTTCGTCTGTCAGGGCGTTGACCAGCATAACCGTGACCCATAGGCGGGAGGCTGACTTGTGTGGCTGGAACTGCTCGCCTTCAGCCTCGGGGAAGAGAGGGTCTAGCCATCCATGGTCATATGCCAGGGCCACGGCATTTTCTGCATAGTCTGCAATCTTGCCGGCATCTTTGAACGGCAGTTCAATGTCTGATGCCTCTTCCGCTTCTTCCTCTAGCCCGACCAGCCTGATAGCCATCAGGACTGCGTCTTGACGCTTTATGCTGTCATTAGGGCGGAACGTGCCATCGTCGTATCCTTTGATGACACGAATAGCTTTCATCTTCGCTACGTCAGGCAACGCCCAGGCGGCCTGATCAACATCGCTGAATAGGCGTGCTTTTTTCTGCTTAGGAGCAGCCAGGCCCAATACTGCTGTTCCCAGGAACAGAGACAGGACCAAAAGCGATGTTACTGTGATTTTTGCTTTTCGCATGTTTTCGTTCGACTCCTTTCAAGGAAATTCGAGATCCTTATACTAATCGTACAAAGTGCGAAAAACCTGTAATCCTATCCGGTATGGTTGCAACGGCCAGAGTATTTGCGGCCCCAGCCTACAGCTTCGTGAAGACGACAGCGACAAAGCTTTGCTCTGGTTGAGGGCCCACTCCGGCCACGAGTTTGTAGGGCCTTCGTTTCTGCCTGTTGAGGTAGCATCAGTCCTGCGCCAGAAGATGTGCAGGGGAGAGATGGATGCAGACCAATGCATTATGGCCCTTGGTTTCCTTGAAAGGCTGGACATCAGGTATGAATGGGACCCAGCTGCGTCAGAAAAACACCCAGTTGTAAGGCTATTGTAGAACGCATAAACATTGTTCGGAAGAATTGTTTTAACTGGCATACACAATTATGTACATCCATAATGCCTGCCCCAAGAACATTGCGGCGAATAGGCCTGTGGATCCTGGTGAAAACACATAGGGTACCAGCATAGATACTTGCAATATGCCATGAAGCACAGTCCATAGGATAACCGCGCTCACACGAAGCCACTTTCTACCGCGCCTGGCTGCATTCAGCCGGTTTATAACAAACATTGGGATGGCAATTGATGCCAGGGCTATGAACGGATTGAGCAAGACTGCCTCAAGGGTGAAAATCAGCCCGAGCAAGACATCGACCATTGCCTGCTGTAACCCGGATTGTAGGCATCGTCCGGTCCACTCAGCACCTGCCGGCTTGACGTGGTCTCTTTCTTGTTGTTCTGCCTGTTGGTCTCCATTATCCGGGTCGAACGAGGATGGGCCAAGGTGAGTGTTACATGCACCGGCTTTTGCCATTCTCCGCATGATTCTCCTTCTGATTATCAGCAGCGCCAGAGTACCACCGGCGATCAGCAAAAGCCATATTAGACCCGGTACCCAGAAAGCAACAGTATGCAGAGACTCAATCCTGTAAGACTGCCAAACGGCTGCGGCCAGAAAGGAAATGGAAGTTACCGCTATTAACCGGTTCTTTTCTGCGCGAAACAGGCTGCATAAGGCTGGTCTCCGGCCTGTTCCAAGACCTGCCAGTGAGACAGCAGGTACCAGTATAACTGCCATTGAAGAAATCAGTATGAAGGCGCAAAGTGCCAGCGGACTTAGATGGGCACTTCCCAGGTGCGTGAAGTACCTGCTGTTGACAAGGCTTGGCCGGGAACCAATGTTGTTGAGACTCAGGCTTTCAATATATCTCTCTGTAAACCGTCCGGCCATTTCAAGAGTTTCTGCACTTACCTGGTCAATTGTATCGTCTGGGGTATGAATTGGGGCTTCGGCGAACGTCGGTTCCTGGGGATTGATGCTAACCACTCTTATCCCAATTGCAGGAATGCTTCGTTCGATAAATGGGCCGGAATCAGTATTCCACTGTCCCGAGATCCTCTCAAAGACTGTTTTGAGAAAAATCATTGCAGGGTTGGCGTTAAACGAACCTTTCTGCCGGTTATCGATATTGGATCGTTCCTCTGTACTGTCCGAAATTTGTTGGCCGAAGAACGATGCCGGCAGCCTTTCCGCATCTATGACACTCTTACCCAGGGCAAATGTCCACAAAGGGGCGCTGCCCCGGCCTGATGAATACTGATAAAATCCGACGGAAGTTGCTTCTTTGAAGCCGGTCATGTCCAGGCTCATTGCTAGAACAATACTACCCTTTCCTGTTGCTTGGGCTGCTTGCCCCGTCATTTTGCGTGCTCCCTGGCGAGAGGCAAAATTGGCCGACCCAAGCAATCCTACCTCTTCGCCGTCAAATGACACAAACACGTATGTATAATAGTGTTCTTTGGAAGAAAGAGCCCGTGCAAGTTCCAGCATGGTTACTGTCCCCGAACCGTTGTCTTCGGCCCCTTGAATAGTCCCGAATATGTCCCTGTGTGCGCCTATGATCACTCTTTGATCTGATCTACCTGGGCTTACGCCAATAACATTCATTCCGTTGTATTTCTGTAACAGACGGCCCGGGGAGAAGGTTGAATCTATGACTTCAAGGTTTCCTTGCATTGCTCCTTGTACGACTGCGCTTCTGACTCCGAAGGATCGAAATTCCTCAATATATGTCTCAAGCCCAAGTTTTCGAAATTGCCCGGCAATCCATTCGGCCGAATCACGGGCGTTTTCAGTTCCTACTTGCCTATTAGGATACTCTGTAACTAATGTTTCCAGGAGTTCATAGGCTTTTTGGCCTGAGAAGTTCAAAATTCCCTGGTAGACTTCAAGTTGAGGATATTCTTTGATCCCAGGCGAACCGAATAGGACGAAAGCGGTAAGAACCGGCACGATTCCGAGGCAGATAATGCTTAGTGTAGCCATCTTCTCAGGCATTCCTTGTGCAAAGATAGCACGTAACCAGGCGAGCCCCGTGGCCCTTGCCAGGCTGTTCGGTGCTCCTGGCGCAGTTCCTTTTAGCGGGCCTGTATCCTTAAGGTTCTTTCGACCTTTAGAGAACTTCACATTCTACACGCTCCGTTCCTTTCACCATGGTTCAATGGTAAGTACGCATATTATACGGTTTTGGTTCGTGCCTGTTTATAAGAAAGAGGCCTCAGAGGAAACTACTTCTTTAAGGCCTCTTTGTTTCACTGTAACTGCTATATGGCAGTCAACACCGGTACACTGAAATTTCCGCCAGGATATCTCGAAGCATCTATGCTACTTCCCTTTGGAAAACGGCTCTGACCAGTCGTAATGTCCGGCCAGGCTTTCGATTGCCTTGCCTTCGATAAGGACCTGTACCTTGTCGATTCCCTCGATTTCAGTCAATGTGTATACAAGGGAATCTATGGTCATGGTTTCTCCTGCTGAACCGCCCCAGTGTTTGGTTTGGAATTCTTGGCTGAAGTCCAAGATCGCAACCCCATCTTTTACTTCAATGGAAAGGAGTTCAGCCTCTGGTGGCAGAGTCTTTCTCAGATTTGCATCTTTGGGCCCTTTGAGAAGTTCAAGGACAGCAATTTTCTCTACAGGCATTTGAGCCTCATCTTCTGTTAACTCTACTGTTCGTTTCTCAGGCAAGACTTCCATGGCCTGATCGTCGCTGAAGTAGAGAGTGACTTCCACTGTGCGTTTTGAGGGATTAGGATTTGGGTCTGGTGCTCCGGTAGAGGGTGTTCCCTGTTTACCTTGGCCTTTCCCGTCAGACGCTCCCAGTACTGCTGTTGAACAGCCACTTGCAAACAACATACAGGCTATCCCCAGAAGGGCCAACCCTGCCAGAGCGTTTCTGGTTCTGGTCTTCATTTCGCATCCTCCTGTCTTTCATCCACAGGTATTCAGGAAATCGATTGCATCTTGCCGGCAATGCTCTGCCTAAAGGCAGTCGTTCGGTGGAAGGCTGATTCTGCCGGACTCACATCTGGTTCCTGTCATGCTAAGTATGGCAGGAGGGTTTTTCAATGGCGTTTCCATATGTAACAAGAATGTAACAGTTTGGATTTCTTTGGATATGTCCGGTAAACCCATGTTGATAGGTTCATATGCGCACAATCTCGGGGCTACAGAACATCTTTGCTTTCAATTACATCTTTCATGCTGTAAAGCCCCGGGCTTTTGCCGGCCAAGAACCTGGCAGCCCGCAGCGTGCCGTATGCAAAAACATCCCTGGAAAGAGCCGAGTGCCTTATTTCAATCACTTCGCCCTGGCCTGCAAAGATCACGTCATGTTCTCCCACAATGGCTCCTCCGCGTACTGCATGAATTCCAATCTCGTTTTTCTTTCTCTTGCTCACATTCACATCTCTGCCGTGTCGCCCGTATGTGTATTCCATCCCATGGCCAAGGCTTGCGTTTATTGCTTCAGCAATCATCATGGCGGTTCCGCTTGGCGAATCAAGCTTCTGGTTATGGTGCTTTTCCACAATTTCGATGTCAAACAAGCCCCCCAGTGCCGGTGCTGCCTTTTCAACCAGCGCAAGGAGGAGATTGATGCCCAAAGACATATTGGCAGACATGAGCACCGCCACTTTTTCAGATGATTCTTTGATCATCTGTTGTTCCTCGGCAGTAAAGCCTGTAGTGCAGATGACCAGGGGAGTCTGCCTGGCTATGGCAAAATCAAGCAGCCCTGCAATGGAGCTGTGGTGGGAGAAGTCAACAAGCACGTCTGGTTTTTCATCAGCCGGAACCTTATCAAGTGATTGATAGACAGGGTAACTGTTGTTGAACTTCTGAGGGTTCAGGTCAACTCCGCAGATAATCTCAAGTCCAGGGCCATGGGATTCTTTGGCCTGATCTGAGCCTAGGGATTCGGGTTTCTGAGATTCTTCAACCAGCCTGGTTATTACCTGGCCCATTCTTCCGTTGCAGCCGTGCAACAGTATTTTCACAATGCTCCACCTCCGTTGAGTTACCAATAACAATCTTAATCAAGTATACGCTACCGGTCTATGTTTCAATGAACTCTGTACGCGACATGCTTTCAGGTAAGCGTCTTCGCAGGTTGGGCAATAGACGGGAGCAACCTGGCCCACCGTCAACGTGACGATTAAGGCACCAAACGTCATCGCCCCGCAGCAAAACTATCACACCTCCTTACAACACTACATAAGATATCCCAGTAATCATTAGGCAAGGTGGTGTTGGAAGGTGGGTTTCAAACTTCTTACCTTCAAAGTAAAGGCTCTGGCACCCAATGAAGAGCGCGACCTCTTTCTTAAACTCGAGAAGGAGGAAAGGGCCGTTATCCACGGAGTTGTAAAGTTCCCTGACGGCAGGCCTGTTGAAAATGCTGTTGTTAAACTGTTCCATCAGCCTACTAAAGATCCGTGCAAATTGGTTCCGGTTACCTTTGCATTTACAGACAAGTGCGGCCAGTTCATGTTCGGTGTTCCATCGTGCCAGGAATTTGTTATCAAGGTATTCTTCTTTGAAAAAGAGCAACCCTGTGATGAGAAAGATTGTGACTGCGACTATTGAGTGGTAATTGTTGTATGCACGGAAACGTGGCTAAACAGTTCTGGGCTTAAGATCAGTCTCATATCAAACGGTGACGAACTAGGCAGGGGAAAGGTCTATCTGATTGCATGAGCGGCCAGGTACTTTCCCCTGTCTTCCTGTTTGCCGGGGAGATAATGCTGTTGCACAACGCCTGGTTATGCCCATAATACAGCGCCTTGCCCATGTAGGGAACTTAACCACCGGGGCCATGTCGAGAAGAGATCGCCCGGCATAAAATACCGGTAGAAGATGGCCATCTTTGATACTGTGGTTGAACTTACAAGATTCAGATTGGTGTTTAATCGGAGGGGGAAATGATGGATCTACTAAGACAGAAGGCTCAGGCAGTGGGCTTGGAATTAGTATATACGAACAACAAGAAGGTTTTTATGTCAGCAAGTATCGGTGAATCCAGGCGGGTGTTGAGGGTTCATCGTGTTTTCAGAGGATGCCCGGAAGAAATAGCCGGTGCATTATTGGGTTACTGCATGCAACCTGAATCCAGCGGCGACCATAGCCAGGTAATAACAAGGTACGTTGAGGAAGCAATGGGTGTTTCGCCTGCTGATATAATTCTAAGGCCTACTGTGTACACAGGTTTGAGGCCAAGGCCTGTTCCAAGTCGAGATCTTGGTTCTTCGCAAGGAATTTCTCACACTGTGGAACCCAGGCCCAGAGCCTCCACTGGGAAGGCGGAAATAGAGGTGCCTATCCAGGCCATTTTCCGTATTGATGACGGCTCTTATTGTGAACTGGCCTCTAACAAGATCAATGTTCCCACAAGCCAGGAAATTCAGCTGGAAATCCGGGTTGCCGGAGGGCAGGATTGGCCTGAGGGCGGTATGGGGGGTTCGTCCCGAAAAGGCAAGAAGGGGTGTATGAAACGCCGTAAGTAGGTAATTGGGGATTTCCTGGGTTTTTGAATTTAGAAACACTGAGCATAGAAACGTATAAAAAAGCCGGCTGTTTTGACAGCCGGCTGATTTTGTATGTGTTAAGCCCCGGAGTTTGTGAGCCTTCCCAAAGCATTTGCCGTCAAGGACTATTTTCCTGATACTGTAACTCCCGAAACTGCAATCCATGGCAGGATAGAGAACCCGTAGTCAACCTGTTCACGGGATATGGCAGTTATGTTTTTTAGCATATCAACGAAATTTCCTGAGATCATAGATTCACTTATGGGGCCCCTAATCTCTCCGTCTTCTATCAGGTAGCTGTTTTTTGCCACGCCTGAGAAGTCACCGTTATCACTTGGGTATCCTCCTGAGAACCTGGCAAGGAGTATTCCCTTTTTAACCGATTCTACCATGTCATCAAACCTAGTATCGCCCGGGTCTACAACAAAAGCTTCACCGTTGTTGACCGCCCGGTCCAAGCCGGTTTTTCTGGAGCCGTACAGGCTAAGAAGGAAGGTCTTAAGAACGCCCTTTTCGATAATAGTGCTGTTTTGGGCAGCATATCCGTCGTGTGTCACGAAATAGCCATTGGATATCTCGTCTGAGACAGGACGGGAGTGCAGATTGAAGATAGGGCTAGCAATCTGCGCATTTAGCTTGTCCTTGTAGATACTTGTTCCCGAGATCATTGGGCCGTCGCTTAATGAACTTGAAACAAAGTACAACATGTCGCTCAGGCAGTCCGGAGTGATGATGACGTCACCTACGAACTTGCCCTGCAAAGGCTCTGTTGTTATCTGCTCAGTTGATTGCTGCAAAAGGGTGTTGAGAGAACCACAATTGAGCAGGCCTGTCTCAAGATCCTTGAGTGAGAATCCTGTGTAGTTGAACGAAGATACTCTCTCCTCGTCCTTGGACGAGAAGATAACTGTGCAGTTGTATATCCCCTTGTTTGTAGTGAAATCCACGCCGTTTGAGTTCAGGAAATAATTCCTTGAGTGGGTGAAATCAAGGTATGCCTGCATTAATACTAACTTTGGGTACCTGGCCTTTACTGATTCAATCAATTCCTTCATTCTGAAATGCATCTTGTCCAGGTCCGGTGAGTCGCCTCCTGATGCAAATACAGCTGGGGGCTGGGCTTCAGCAATGTCGTTCGCTTCATCCGGGGCAGAAGCGTCTGTTATGGCAAGCACATCGGCTGCTGCCGTGTCCAACGAATTATTGTCAGATTTGTTTATGCTTGTGGAACCCTTCTTGTTGCCCTTTATGGCAGTTAGTCCGACTCGGGTATCAAAAGTGGTTCTAAGTAGGGTAAATTCACCAAGTTCCACGTTCATCTCGTGTTTGTCAGTGAGAGTAAGGCTGCATTGAGCCTTATCAGCTCCGGCCTTAAGTAGTGCGTTCAGGCCATATTTAGCAATCTGCTTTGGGTCTTCCATGTTTACCTACCTCCTATGGTGACTTTGCATTTTATGGCCGGCCCACCCATTCCTACAGGTATAGGCTGTTTCTTGCCGCACATTCCGCCACTCATCCATTTCATGTCAGGCGATATCATAGTAACTGTCTTGAGCACATCGAAGGCTACCCCTGAAATGGTTGTATCCTTAATGGCCCTACCGATCTTGCCGTTCTTGATTTCGTACCCAAGGGTTATACCAAACATGAACTCGCTGGTAGAGTCGGCCTGGCCGTTACTCGGCCTTATGAGGTAGTAGCCGTCGTCAATTGATGCAATCATATCTTGGAGATTATCGGTGCCAGGTAGTATTGCGGTGTTTCTCATTCGTATCAGGGGTTCATCTGAAAATTGGAAGGCTCGGGCGTTGCCCGTAGGTGCAACTCCGAAATGTTTTGCGCTTTCCTTATTGTGCATGTAATTTCGCAGAATGCCATTTTCGATTACCACTGTATCTTCTGCTTTTGTGCCTTCGTCGTCAACATAGATAGGTACAGGGCATGTTTGGCCTTCAAATGAATTAGCGAAGTCTACCAGGGTTATTAACGGGCTGGCAACTTCTTTGCCAATTTTGCCGCTTGCCACTGAACCGCTCATAACCATGTCGGCTTCGGTGGTATGGCCTATGGCTTCGTGGGCAAGAATACCTGCCAGGTCAGCTGCAAGGACACATGTTTTGAGCCTTGCATCTGCAAACACCCCTTGACTCTTTTTTACCAGGTGCTCGTACTGGCGTTCGATGTCATCAAACAGGCTTTGCGGCGAGCTGAATTGGTCTTCAAACTGCCCTCTGCCGCCGTAGACCTCAGATAGTTCCACAGGTTGTCCGTCTTTCATGAGGGAGAGGACGACGTAGATGAAACTTCTTGGAATCATAGAATGGGAGTATGATCCGTCTGATGTAAGAAGCGTCTTTTCCATGTCAAGGCAGTTTAGAGATAGGGTTCTGCTTGCGAGCCCGGGGTATTTCCGGACTATGTGGCCATCCAGTTCCTTTACGAACTCAACCAGGTCTTTTTGCCCTAGCCTGGGTTTTGTGGTCGAAAAGTCATTTTCTGATGTTACCGGGGCCATTGGAAGGGGACCTTTGCTCTTGCCCTCTCTTGAGTCGAGAAACAGGGCATTGTCAGTCGCTGCCCCTATTACTGACTTGACTGCGTCTTCACTTATCTGAGGGTTGGACGCAAACCCCCATGATCCGTTGCTGTATACTCTTGCTGATACTCCGCTGGTAGACGAACGTGAGTTAGACGTGTTATTTCCTTTAACGAAGGAAATCTGCACGTTTCGGTTTTCTTGTATTCTCAGTTCAGTATAGGCTGTAAAAAGTCTTGCGTAGTTATGTAGGTCCAGACTGTACAAGCGTATTCCTCCTTTGTACTTTCGGTTTGTCTGTCAAAGATGATAGTCACCACGTTGTACCATAAGACAAAACCCTTGACTTTCAATTCAGCCAAGGGTTTGGAATTCCCTCTTTCTGCATAATGAAAATGCTCAGATTGAGGAGCGGCTGGGGCACAGCACAAGAGAATCATACCTAGGACTCTTGAAGATCCTTAATCACTTCAACAAGCCTTCCGACCAGGTGTTCATGATATTCTTTGCCTTTTTCGCCGGATGATCGCGAAGGGCTCCCTGTTGTCCCCTTTGCGGCTCTAACAGATTGTCCCATGTCATTTACTGTAGACGGAACGTAACACAAAGTATCTCCCCTGAATCCCGGATCAACGCTGTAAAGAGCTTTATGGCCGGGAGTGTAATCCAGTGCCCTTTCCAGGTGGCACAATTCCGGGTAGCAGCACAACATATGGGATGATTCGGCTTCTTCGGCATGCCCAACCGGGCCGAATCCAAGTTTGGAGCTGATTTCTTTGGACATATACGCAGGATCGAATATTATGGTCTTGACCCCTAGTGTCCTCTGGGCTCTTTCGCACACAATTTGCATCCAACTTATATTTACAATTCTGTGGCCATTTATGACTACGAATTTCCTGGCACCGTGTTGCTGCAGGGATTCTATTATGTCAAAGAGAAGCTCTGCTAAGACTTCAGGGCGGATTGTTACTGTTCCCGGAAGCACCATATGATGAGGGCTCCAGCCATACCAAACAGGCGGGGCGATGATTGCGCCTGTCCGCTCAGAGGCGCCTTCTGCCAGCACGTTGGCTACCATGGTATCTGTTCCCAGGGGAAGGTGGGCACCATGCTGTTCAGTGCTGCCTACAGGCACGATAACGACATTGCATTTTTGCATGCCCTTTTCAAAGTCTTCCCATGTCATGTTTTGTAACCACTTTGGTGACATTTTGAATCTCCTTCCAGTGACTCTTGATCAGTATTTTGGACGGAAAACTTAGGGTAACGGTTTAGTATTTATACTCCCAGGTACGCCCTTTCTACATCTGGATTGTTCATTAATTGGGCTCCGGTTCCTGACATCACTACTGATCCAAGCTCCAAGACGTACCCTTTGTCAGCAATATCCAGGGCCATTACAGCGTTTTGTTCTACTAACAGCACAGTCTTTCCGATTTCCTTTATCTGGCCAATGACACGAAATACTTCATCTACCAGCATGGGGGCAAGCCCCATAGAGGGCTCATCCATGAGTAATACTTCAGGGTCTGACATAAGAGCACGCCCTACAGCAAGCATTTGCTGTTCTCCTCCTGACAGGGTGCCTGCTGGCTGATTGAGCCTGACCTTTAGCACAGGGAAAAGCTCGAAGACCCATTGGCGATCCCGTCTTACTCCATCTGTATCCCGTCGCAGGTACGCTCCCATATCCAGGTTTTCCATTACGCTCATGTGTGGAAAAACGTGACGCCCCTCAGGTGCCATGGTGATTCCTGATTTCACAATGCCCTGGGGGCCAAGGGAAGTTATATCCTGTCCGTTCCAGAGAACTTTACCTTTGGTGGGCTTAAGGAGCCCGGTAATGCACCTTAGTGTTGTGGTTTTGCCTGCACCGTTGGCACCGATGATGGTTGTGATCTTGCCTGGTTCCACGGCCAATGAAACGCCGTGGAGCACCTCTTCTCCGTCATACCTGGCGCATACATCAGCGAGTTCTAGCACGGACATTACCTCCCTTTCCCAGATAGGCCGAAATGACATCTGGGTGGTTCCTTACAGCGTTTGGAGTACCCCCGGCTATCTTCTTTCCATGGTCAAGTACTGTAATTTCATCACATATGTTCATGACCAGTTTCATATCATGTTCAATTAGGACTACAGTGTAATCCTCTTGGCGAAGTTCAGATATCATGTGAAGAAGTCCGGCCTTTTCTGTAACGTTCATTCCGGCAGCAGGTTCGTCGAGAAGTACGAGTTGAGGCTGGGCGGCAAGGGCACGGGCGAACTCAACAAGTTTCTGTTGGCCGTATGATAGGTTCCGTGCCAGTTCATGTTTCTTGGAGTAAAGGCCAACTTTTCTAAGGCATTTGCCTGCTGCTTCCCTGGCCCGATTTTCCCATTCAATTGCTGGCTGGCTACCTGAAATGATTGATAGAACAGGTGTTGGAGTGTGGACGTGCTGGCCAATCAACACGTTGTCTTCAACAGTCATGTCTTTGAAAAGGCGGATATTCTGAAAGGTCCGCGCCATACCCAGGGGTACGCGCCGGTGAGGGGGAGTACGTCCGAGTAGGCCACCTTTGAACAGTATTTCCCCGCTGTTTGGACGAATCAGTCCTGTGATGATATTGAAAAGCGTCGACTTTCCTGCGCCATTAGGCCCGATAATCCCGTGTACCGAACCAGGTGATACAGACGTACTTATGCCTTCAAGCACCTTCAGGCCGCCAAACCTTTTGGAAATATTTCTTAACTCAAGAATAGGTTCTTTCTTCTCCAATACTGTTCACCTCCTCCTTTTACTCCGAATAATGCGTATTTGCGTGGCCTCTGCTCTTCTTGCGGCCCAGGAAATCCCGTATTATGGGGCCAAAACCACTAATGCCCCGGGGCATGAAGATGGCTGTCAAGAGCAAGATGGCACCGTATACTATCAATCTATACGATTGCATAAAACGAAGAAGTTCAGAAAAGAGTGTCAGTGAAACTGAACCGATTAGGGCGCCGTATACGCTCCTGTTACCTCCGATGACAGACATACAAAGGAAGCCTACTGAATCGTCAAAGGTGAAACTGTCGGGGCTGGCAACTCCTGCAAATGATCCGTACAGAGACCCTGCGATTCCTGCATACGCTGCGCCTATGGCGAATGCTGCAACTTTGTAGACATTTGTGGGAACCCCCATGGACTCTGCGGCAAGTTCATCTTCGCGTATGGCCATAAAGGTGCGGCCAATCTTTGAGTTGGATATCCTTACTGCAACCAGTATACCAAGGGATACTACAGTGTATATCAAGTAGAAGAAACTTCGCTCTGAGACCACTTTGAACCCCAGAAAGGAAGGGGCGGGAATACCTGTCAAGCCTGCTGCCCCCTTTGTGACAGGAACCCAGTTGACCAATACCAGCCGGATGATTTCGCCAAAACCGACTGTGGCCATAACCAGGTACGGGCCTGTTAATTTAAGTGCCGGAATGGCGATAACAATCCCGCTAACAGCGGCCATTACGGCTGCCAAAACAGTTGCTGCCCAGAACGGAGCATTTAATCTCATCATTAGGAGAGCCGAGGTATAAGTACCTATTGCAAAATAACCGGCTTGGCCCATGGAAACCTGGCCTGTATAGCCGGAAAGGATATTGAGCCCAATGACAATAAGACTGTATATTCCGATCAAGTTTATCAGGTGCAAGTAGTACAAGTTCCTTACTGCGAAGGGAACGGCCAGAGCCATTACTGCAAAGGCCCATTTGTACGGGTTATTAAAACTGCATTTGGGTTCATATGACTTCATCCTGATTTCACCGCCAATCTTGTACCCGGTGCCAGAGAAATAGTGCTAGACCTTCTCTTCTTTTGTCCGGCTGAATAATCCAGAGGGTTTTAGCCACAAGACCAAGATAAGCACTGCAAAGGCAATTGCGTCCCTGTAGCCGGAGCTGATTTTGCCGCCGGCCAGAGATTCAATAATCCCCAGAAAGAAACCTCCGGCCACGGCGCCGGGCAGGTTTCCCAATCCGCCGACTACTGCTGCCACAAACCCCTTAAGCCCTATGCCGGCTCCCATGTTGAATGTAACGAAGAACAGCGGGGCTATGAGAATTCCTGCTGCAGCACCCATGGCTGCGCTTGCGGCAAAGGCAAGAGTATCTGAGCGGCCCACATCCACTCCCATTAGCGAGGCAGCCATCCGGTCTTGCGCTACTGCCCGAAGTGCTTTTCCTTCTCTTGTGTATCTTAGGAAATACTGAAGTATGAGCATCAGTAATGCGCCTACACTGACTATGAGTATATCTTGTGGAACAATGCGCAGGTTTCCTATTTGAATAGGGACTGATCCGGCAGGCGACGGGAATGGTTGGGCATCTGGGCCCCATATTGCAAGAGCAAGGTTTCTACAGACGATAGCTGCCCCCAGGGTACCTATGACCACGTTAATGGGCGGAGCAGATCTCTTTCTGAGCGAGTTCAGAACTGTGCGTTCGACTAACATACCAATGCATGCAACGGCCAGCATTGAGATCAGAGCAGATACAATGTAGTTGAGGCCTGCCAACCGGTGGAGGCTGTAGCCTATGTATGCCCCGAGCATGACCATATCCCCCTGTGACCAGTTAAGTACGCCTGCAGATGCATATATCAGGCTGTATCCCAGGGCTAAAAGAGCATATATTGCTCCGATGGGAAGTCCGTTTATCAGGTAATACAAAGCATCACGACCTTTCACCGGGTCCGCCCCATAACGAGGCGGACCCTTGAACCATTGCTCCGCGATTACTGTTCTACAACTATTGCTTCAATCAAACTGAATTCGCCTTGTTCTATCTTTGTGACCAAAACTCGCTTGCCAACATCGTCGCCGGTTTCGTTGAATTTTGGGCTTCCTGTAACCAGATCCAATCCGGAAGTGCCGGCAATGGCATCCCTGAGTTTCTCTGGTTCAGTTGTGCCGGCCCGTTTGACGGCGTCAGCAAGGATATAGACGGTATCATAAGCCTGAGCACCATGGGGGATAGGGTTTTCATCGAACTTCTCTTTATATTTATCCACAAACTCCTGAACTCTCGGGTTATCTGACTGGGGAAGGAACGACTGAGTGAGGACCATGCCTTCTACTGCGTCTCCGCCCAACTCTATAAGCTTGGTTGAGGCCATACCTGATGCCCCGAAAATCTGGCAGTCCATGCCCAGAAGCCTTGCCTGATTGGCAATGAGGGCTGCTTCGGTATAAACGCCCCAGAGGAAGATTCCCTCAGTATTCTTCTCTTTCATTGAAAGGAGTTGTGGCTTAAAGTCCTTGTCTCCGCCATTGTAAGTGGCAGCTGCCACGATTTCGATCCCTGCTTTTTCAGCGGCAGCTTGGAGCAGTTTGGCTCCGCTCTGGCCGTAATCATCTGCAGCAGTAAAGGTAGAGACCTTTTTGAGGCCGAGTGTTTCGGCAGCGTAAGTCATTAGGGCACTTGCCTGCAGTGAATCGTTGACTGCAGTTCGGAAAATCCATTTGTTGCCCTGTTCTGTAATGCTTGTGCCTGTAGATCCGGCAGTAATCTGGGGAATCCCTGCTCGCTGAGTATGTACGATGTCAGCAAGTGTGCAAGAACTATTGATGGCACCTATAAGCACGTGGACTTTTGTCTCCTGAAGAAGCTTGTTGGTGGCACTTGCAGACTTGGTGGGATTTCCTTCGTCATCCTGGAAGTAGCATTCCAGCTTCCAGTCACCTGCCAGGTTTTCTTCGTTGATTTCATCGCAAGCCATTTCAACGGCTCTTCGCTGGGATTGGCCCAACTGAGCTGAGCCACCTGTCTCGGGGCCCACAATTCCGATTTTCAGCACCTTTTCGCCTGAAGGGCCACTACAACCGGACAGGGTGATGACGGCAGCGATACTAAGGATCATCAGGGTCGAAAACAGTTTTCTTAGTTGATTCAATTTGTGGTACCTCCTGTATTGCGATTTTGGCTTATTCAATCCAAACCACCGGGAAATGCAGGGCAGGCCTACCGGAAAATATAAGGTAGGCATAGCCTTAGTTAGAGAAACACTGGCTTTAGCTGAATTTCCTGTTGTTGAAAGTGAATAAAACCATTGCAGCGCCCCCTCGGAGCCGCCAATACGAGGGGAGGATCAGAGGATGTTGTCAATGGCGCAAATAGATTCTATCAAAGAATTGCTGATGAGAAAAGGCTTAACTGCGAAGATCGTGGACTCGCTTAGTTGAGCTTAATTGAACGCTGACCCTAATTTGAAAAGTATGTTGGGTACAAGAAGGGGTAATGGCCTTAACTAGCCTGGTACCCTTGCTACATCCCCATTCCTAGTTGACGCATTGTTTTTGCCTGGGCTATGGCTCCCATGGTATGTTATAGCTTGCTGAATCCATATGCCCAGGAGGTTAACTTGATGGAAAAAGCCATATCCACACGAACAGTTTTCAACGGCCGTATACTATCAGTTAGGGTAGACACTGTACTAACCGGGCATGGCCGTGAGACCACAAGAGAAGTAGTTGAAAGGCCCGATACAGTCTCGGTAGTGGCTGTTGACGCCAATGGCCAAATTCTCCTGGTCAGGCAGTACAGGTATGCAACAGGCAAGTACACAGTGGAAATACCTGCAGGCACGATTGACCCCGGTGAGACTCAGGAGGAAGCGGCAAAGCGGGAACTTAGAGAAGAGACAGGGTATGACTGTGATAGACTCAAACAACTATACACTTACTCACCGGCAATTGGATATTCCACTGAGAAGATGACCATATTCCTGGCTACGGGGCTCAGATTGGCTCCTCTTAAAGGTGATGAAGACGACATAAGTGTTGACTGCAGGCCGTTTGAGCAGGTCTTGAGGTCTGTAGTTGAGGGTAGTTCCATCTTTGAAGATGCCAAGAGCACAATAGGCGTCCTTCTGGCTGCAAAGGCCCTGGAGCAATTGGAACCGTAGAGATACTCAACAAGCCCGAGTACCGTCCTTTTAACTGCAAAGGTCTTGTAAAGCAATTGGAACAGGGGCACGAATGAACAACCCCGGGGATTTCTCCCCGGGGGGATTGGCGCTACCCGAACCTCCCGCTGGGATTAGAGGCGCCGAGCAGCACTTCAGGTTGAGACACCCGGCACCACCTCCTTTCTTGCAGATTATATTCTGCGTTGCAGGGAATATTCCTTCTTGACAGTCGGTAAATCTTGGTCGACTACGGCTACCAAGATTCTACGTTCCTGGTTGCGGAGAATATTTCTTCTGGTCAGGTACAACTTCCCCCGGTGGGTCAACACATGCTCCGTTTTAAAGAGGGGACAGCGACAGGCTGTGTTTTAAGGGCAAGGAACCAAAATATCGTGCTATGTTGGATTTATTCATCAGTTTTCATGCCAGTATTATGTAGCCGTCGGTATAGCTACGGGTTTCTGGATCTCCCGTCGCTATACCGACGACTATCCGATTGGACCGTTGATATACCGACGGTTAGGCAAGATCTATGTACAAATACTATACAAGGACATTACCGGATACATGCCTGGCCGGATATTAGCAATACTCTTGCTTCCCTTTTGCGATTATGTGTAACCGAAGTACTCAAACATGCCTGATAATCGTGAAATATTAATCTTGGACATGCATATATGTCAAAAACCAGGAATTGCCCAGAAGGGGTGTAGCTATACCGACAGCTATTCGAGTAATTTGTCCAAATTCTTGATAGCTGTTAGTAGGACCCGTCGCTATACCGACAGCTAATCGGAGTTGTTGTATCAAAAATTCACATACGAGGTTTCGGTCGACAATTCTGCCTGATCTCACATGAATACCGGCTAAGTTCGGACCTGCCAGAAACCATAAGTAGTAGTCATATTTTGTCAAGTATGGTAATCTAGAGGCAGATTATCTGCAAGAAACTGGAGGGGCCTCAGAAAAATGGTATTGTATCGCAGACTCTTTATTCCTGATTCTCTGGTAGCTCACAGAGAGCTGACGGCTAGCGCCAAGTACCTTTACATGGTGATTGCTACCACAATTCCTGGTTCGATTACGGAACTGAGTAATAGAGCCGGAATCTCCAGGGCGTCTGTTAGCACGATGTGCAAGGATTTGGCACGGTATGGGTTCATCAGATTTATAGAGAATGGATGCGCAAAAGCCATAGTTGCATGTGTACCCGAAGAGGTGGAATATGCTTGGGCTGAGTCACTCAGAAAGAGAAAAGCCGTAGCAGGTTATCTAGGTGAATTTCTCATGAAGGAATGGTTGGATTTCTTGATAGCTGATTGCGAGTATGTAGATAATGCCCGTCCTGACTTTTTGCGGAACCCAAGGTCCAAGAAGAATTTGGAATACGATAGATATTACCTGGCTGGGGTTGCTTTTGAGTTTAACGGCGATCAGCATTACATGCAGACGGACAAGC
The DNA here is from genome assembly GCA_040766745.1 of Bacillota bacterium. GTDB lineage: Bacteria > Bacillota > Sulfobacillia > Fermentithermobacillales > Fermentithermobacillaceae > JAXGPX01. Next base: position 142,339 of record JAXGPX010000003.1, on the reverse strand, counting down.
ATCCTGATAGCAGAGAGCTCCTTGAAAGGCAGGAAAGAGACCTGATCAAGATCGGCCTCAGTCAGAAGAAAGGGATAGAACTTGTCGAAGTAGTATACGATGATCTTACACTTGAAGGTATGAAGAAGAAAATACCTGGTATTCTGCGCCTTGCTCGCATAAATGAGAACGGGCCGTATGTCAGAACTCTGACTGAGATCAGCAATGAGTATATTGCTGCGATGAGAAAGAAAGCTGGAGTAGAGTTTCGTCCCAGGCCTGACCGGTAGACCCTGTACTGTCATTGTATTTTACATAGTTGGACAGGCCTCAGTTGAAACTAACAAGGTAGATTAGGTTAGAATTAGTTACAGTGTTCACTAACTAATCAGGTATGTAAGAATTGGAACTTTCACAGGGGAAATACTGTTAGGAGGCGGCGTATATGAAGAAGTGGAAATGTACGGTATGCGGATATATTGCTGAGGGCCCTGAACCCCCAGATGAATGCCCTGTGTGCCATGCTCCAAAAGAAGCTTTTATCGAGATTGAAGACGAATCACGTGCTTCAGCGAAAGTGGACGCAGATGTAAAAGCGAAGAAGCAAGTTGAACCAGTTCCTTCTGGAAGCAAGCCATCTGCTGTGCCGATTGTTCCCGATAAGCCTTCTCAAGATCAAGCAAAGAATGCCCTATACAGCATTAGCTACGGCATGTTTGTGGTCAGTTCAAGATCAGGCGATAAAGTCAACGCCCAAACCTGCAACACCGTATTTCAAATTACTTCGGATCCGGTGAGGGTGGCAATAGGCATTAACAAGAGCAATTTGACCCACGAATTCATAATGGACAGCAAAGTTGCGGCTGTCACGATACTAGGCAAGGGCAATATGGGTATTATCAAGCGGTTCGGATTCTCTTCCGGCCGCAATGTCGACAAATTCGCCGGAGTAGAGTGGATGAAGTCGCCAACTGCCGGTTGCCCAGTGATCAATGACGGGAATTCGTACCTCGAGTGCGAAATTGAACTGGATAAGTCTATTGATGCCGGCACACACACATTGTTTGTGGCAAAGGTGGTCGGAGGCGGGAAGCTGCGAGGTACTGAGCCTATTACCTACGGGTATTACAGGGCTAACAGGTCGAAGCCTGAAAACATTGTAGACGATGTAGACTGGAACAATGTAGTCGCTGCACTGAACCTTGAGTTTGGCGCAAACAGGCGTTACCAGTACCAGATAACTCAACTCTCCAGCCCCGGTTTGACATCAATCCTTGAAGGAATCATGAGAACCGAGGGAGACCATGTCGATAGTGCGCTCGCCTATCTCAATAGGAAGCTTTCGGAGAAATTGCCTGGCGCGGCCGAAAACCGGAAGCGTGAGCTGTTGTTTATGATGTTGAATCAAGAATTCGAAGAGGTAGCAAGGGATACCTATATGCAGTTTTCTAAGGAGACCCAAGACGAAGCCCTCAAAGAAATGTTCAACGATCAGGCCCAGTCTGAGCACGGACATGTGAATATTTTTAAGGGCCTTGTCAATTCGCTGAAAGACAACACTTACCCAGTGGCCTTCTTCTGCCCTCTTTGTGGCTGGGAAATTGCCCCTGACGGTAAGGATGCAGTGGGACAGGAACTTACATGCCCACAGTGCGGGGGCAGGTTCCAGGTCGAAGGCGATGGCGTTAGCTTTAGCTTGAAGAGGATCTAAGTTTGAAGGTATAAGAAGGTTAGGCACTTGCAGTTTTTCATGAGGGCAGGCACTGGTTGGCCTGCCCTCATGGCATTCTTTGCTGTCCTGGGCCTAGTGCACGATTCCGTGATTGTTCATGCGGATAGATATGTGGATATGGTTGTGGATACTCTGTGCATAGCTGATAATTACCTGTGAGCAATCTGTGAGTATGGCCAAACCGATCTGTGAATACCCTGTGAATAGATCGCCTGTATCCCTTGTCTGGCTGGGAGTTTGCTGCTTGCCGGCTCGCCGAACGTTCCTCGCGATGCTAAGGTGTGAGATGCCTATGCTGCGAGTATGCTGTTAGCATCCTGTGAATATCACGTGTTTAGGCTGTGAGTATGCTGTTGGCATCCTGTGGATATCCCGTGTTTGTGCTGTGGGTATGTTGTTAATATGATGTGATTAGCCTATAGTGAACATGTGGATAGCCTGTGGATTTCCAGTAGAAATGCAGCAACAGGGAATTTCAATGGAGAGCCCGGAATCCTGGGTACATGAGGGGGTACAGGTATGGACACCGGCGGCCGTGCAGTGGTCACCGACGCACGCTTGCGGACAGCGGTTACAGTACTAAGGTCCTTGGGACGTACCGGCGTAAATGTGTCTGCCGCTGAAGCCAGCGGGCTAAGCCGGGTACTGGGTTTTCGCTCCAGATACGCAAGGGCACGGGTATTCCTTGGAGAAAATGCTCACAAGAATCCTGGCCCTCAAGACCTGGATATGATTCTTGAAGCGTGCGGCCCGGGTGGGGTGATAATTCCTGTTCATTCCCCTTTTGTGTTTATGCTTTCCCAGAAATCCCAAGAACTCAGAGGGAGGGCCAATTTCCTTGTTCCAGATGAAGATTCACTCAGGACCGCCCACGACAAAAGAGACTGCTTTCATCTGGCGTCATCGTTAGGTATTCCCGTTCCTGGAACATGGATTCCCCGTGAACACGGAGTGAAGCCGTATGGCCAAGACTTGGACATGGGCCCGGGCCTCGAGGAATGGCTGGTAAGCCTCAACCTCACCTATCCTGTCATATTGAAGTATAGGTCCGGTGAAGACCTGTGGCTCTCTGCAGCCAAAAGGACAGTCAAGTGCAGCACACTTAAAGAAACCGCTGAAAAGTACCGGGAAATGGATGCACTTCAATCTGATCCGGTGATCCAGGAGTATATAGAAGGCACTGATTGGGGCGCGGCTCTGCTTTATGACGGTGAAAGCAGGTTAGTTGCGTCTTTTACATACCGGAGCATCCGGGAACGGCCGCCCGGCAGGGGGCCTACTGTTTATGCTGAAGCTGTTTACAAGCCTGAACTTATCGAGATGAGCCACATGCTGCTTTCTTCTCTTAAGTGGAAGGGAATGGCAATGGTGGATTTCAGGCAGGGAGCTGATGGTGAGTTCCGGCTGCTGGAAGTGAACCCGAGATTCTGGGGGAGTCTCGCATTGGCTGTTCAGGCAGGTGTAGATTTTCCCGTTCTGTACTACAAAGCAGCCCTGGGGCAATTGCCCGGCCGTGACAAGCAAGATAACTTTCAACCCGTGTGTACTTCGGTACATGCTCCTATGTGTACTCCGTTGTATACCTGTGGGCAGTCAAGGCAGAAATCCGGTGTCAGAATACGCTTCTTTCCCCAAGACTTGCTGTCGGTTGTGGACTATGCCCGCAAAGATGGGCACTCGGTACTCAGGGCCTTTACTGACGAGATCCGCGAACTGATTGAGCACCCATCGAAAGATGGGCTTATGGACCTAGCAGATCCCATGCCCGGACTGGCTTATCTGCTTGGAGGGATTCTCTCAAAAAGAGACTGACCACGAAAACTAGAACCTTTCCCGTGCTTAACGAAGTCTACCGCACCCTGAACTTGTTTGTCCTGGCCAATTAGGAGGTAAGATGCCACTGCATTAGCATTTGGTTCGGTTGGAACACTCCTGACAAGAGAAACCTGCCTGGCAGTCTTCTCCTTACAGAAAACTGCCAGGCTGAAACGTCCTATGGCCTATCAATGTTGAAGGCTGTGCCTATTCCTGTTTTTGCATAGAACCAACCATTGCCTTTGCTGCGCTTCTTATGGCCTCTAGCTTATACGGCCTGGATTTTCTGGTGACTGTTATCAGGTCGAATATGTTCATTTTCATAGGATTGAAGAACTGCTGCATGGCAAAAAGGCATGTAACCGTGCCGTTGCCACTCCCGCCGGCTGCTGCCACTCCTATAACCGGCTTCCCTTTAAGGCCTTGTTCGTCCCGGTTAATAGACTCACACCGCCTGAGCCGGTCGAAGAATGCCTTGGCAGACTCGCTCAAATCACCCCAGTAGACGGGGCTTACAACAACCAGGGCGTCGGCTGAAAGAACCAGGCTGTGTGCACTCTGAAAGTCGTCTTTAACCTGGCAAACATGTTCTGACCTGCAAGGCCCGTACCCGGTTCCACATGCCTGGCACCTTCCGATTTTCAGGGAGTTAAGATCCAGGATAACGGTTTCAGCACCGGCTTCTCTGGCGCCTTCCTGTGCCGAAGTACCGCAGGCAGCGGTGAGTCCGTCTTTATTAGGGCTTGATGTGATTACTACTACCTTTGAAGTCATAAGCAATACCTCCTATGGGATATGAGGCGGCACCTAGACGAGTGTCTGGCACGCCGGAGTCCGCATTTTGATAGCAATATATAATAGAGTTACTTCCATGGAGACCCTGCAATTACCTGCCAAAGGGATACTCTTACTGCTAGTAACGGGTGTACATGAGTACATGAATCCAGACGTGTCCTGAGCAAACACGTCAGTTTGAGATTCACTTCAAACGCAGACTGGGCCTTATTGCGTAGGCTAACTGGAGGAGAGCACGTTTTCATGCTGAAACTCTCTTCTCCAAAGCTCTTAGTATTCTTTCTATCCGATCAGCCTCTGGCAATACCTTGCCCGATTCAGGATCTACCGCCACGCATGCGCCGTTAACCATGCTGGTACAGACTTTCCCGAATGCAGCAGGATTTCCTACAAGATGGGGAGCATCCAAGAGCCCAGTTTTGATGGCAAAGGCCAGCACTTTTGGGTTAACCAGTGGATCTGAGTAACCGCTTCTTTGGCCTGGCAGTGAATCGAGAAGGCCTGGCACCAATTCAGGTAATCTGGCTATAGCTTCCAATAGGGCTCTGGCTTCCTGCAAGAGCCGAGCCTTTCTTGCTTGGACTTCCTCAGACAAGGTCATGTCAGGCATACCGTGCAGGCAATTCCTGATGACTCCCCGTACGATCTTACAGCTTTCGATCACATCTTCCGGAGTCGCCGCGTGATCCCCTTCACAGAATCCCACAACGTGGACAATGTGAGGTTTTAGATTCATGCTGACCAGGGTTGAAGTGGCCAGCTGCCCTTTTGCCAGACTCAGATCTACAGGAAAACTGGCAAGTCCTGCTCGAACCTGGCGCCACACTTTGAAATCACGGTCAACCAGAGACTCGATTAGCTCAAGTTTGGCCAGCATTTTGCCTAAGTCCATAGCAGCCGATGTTCCCGGTGGAGTGTTGAACATGAACTGAGCGACGTAGTCTTTTACACCCATATTCTTGGCATTAAGCGCACCCAGATAGGCAGAGGCAACCGCAACAACGTCCGGTGCGTCCCGCAGGCTCCAGTGGTGGGCTTCATTGACTTCAACAGGGATTCCCCTCCCGGCATGCCAGGCCATGCCTGCCCTGGCTTCCCTAATTGATTCCTCTACACCCCGGGGGCCGCGTCCATCAAGGACGTTGTACCAGCACAGTGGGATAGCCGCCCATGCATTGTGTATAGCGTCCCGGAGTACCTCAGCAAACTCGATTACATCTCTGGTCCCGCTGTAACATCTCATTAATGGATAGTTCCCTCGCTGTGCCGCTGAGTACAGCAGTTCAAAGTCTTCGCGGCTCCTTACCGGAACTCCACCGGATCCTGCCTGGTCAGGGTCGATGTCTTCCGGATGAAAGAAGTTCTCCTGGGCATTTTGGTCAGGCCCAATTGAGATTACATCAAGGACTCGTGCATCTGCTATTTTCTTAATCCCCGATCTGGTTGCCTCCATGGTAGGCAGGCCAAAATGGTGCCTCAAGAGTGGGTAAGGGGCCTTCCACGAAATCCTTTTTATCAATGTGTCGGGATAACCGGTTTCGGCTGAGGATTTCGATTCGCCCCTAAGATAAGCGATTATCTCATCGATATCCTCAAGCCCTGAAAATACTTTTTCGAAAACGCCAGATGCTTCTGCTTCTTTCGCCACAGGCGGGGTGCCTCCGAACATCAATCTTGGACTGGGATGAACTCCTGTTTCAGCCAAAGCCTTCACTAGTCTTTTAATTAGCCGGCCGGCTGCGTCCGGATCGAGTCTGTAGCCAACTGCAAGAATATCGGGACGATGCTCCCGTGCCCAAACAGCTATTTCCTCAGGAGATTTGGCAGGCCCCAGAAATTCAGTGTTATAGCCGAGAGACTCGGCCAGTCTGAGAAAATTAAGAACTCCTGCTACATGTACGCAATCTCCCATTGACACACCGGCCATTCGGGCCGGCAATGATGTTAATGCCTGTGATCCTGGCAATTTGAGATTTTCTGCCTTCATGGTTCAACATCTCCTCCCAAGACCAAATCAAGAATTTGGCCCACATGCATGCCTGCTATTCCCATGCTTTCTGCACATCTACCTGTTGCCCGGTAATCCAAACCGTGAAGAGCACTTGCCATTGAAATAGCCGCATCTATGACAGGAACTTTAATCCCGGCAATCCTGGCCAGTGATGCAATGGGAACAAGGCTAGACGGAATGTCTTCGAAGATATACCGGGTATTTAGAGTTGAAGGGGCAGAGATTCCATTGTAGCCTGGATTTTGCTGCACAGCCTCGTAAATTGAGGAGGCTCTGACTCCATAGGTATCCTCCATCCAATCCAAGGCCGAACGTGCCCGGACGCCAAAAGCCCTGGCCACTGCAAGCCTCTCACTGTCTACCTCTTCCAGTGCCCTTCCTACAGAAGGGGTAATCCCTTCTCTGTAATGCTCATACGTCAGGTTGCTTTCGATTCTGCCTGTGTTCAAGATTGTGGGCAGGGGATGGAACACGGCGCCGATATTATCAAAACTTGTGAACAGAACGCTTTCGGCCGGAATAAACTGAGGATATGCACTTCGCAGGTTTCTCAGCACCTCCATGGTTCTGGTTGCAGGAAGGGCGGCCACAGGCACCCTGTGCTTAATGCTGTATATATGGGACCTGCCTGGTGCCAGGGTCCTTGAGGCATACACAAAAGTACCTGCTTCTGCAACGGTTATCTCACAATTACATCCACTCTCAAGCAGTGCTCTTCTGAATTCCAGCGCCCCGCCTGTCCTTCCCGGGTTTAGTACTACGATCTGTCCGTCTGAAAGCCATGGGGCCATTTGCTTTGCCACGTCCCTGTGGCCAGACGCGGGCACTGTTACCATGATAGTTTTAGCCCCGTCAATTGCTTTCCCCATATGCTGAGTTATCAGGTTTGGTCTGGCAAAGCCTGTTATTTCGCCTTCCAGGATTATTCCACCTGTATCATTTAGCACCCTGACCTTATCTTCTGACCTATTCCAGAGGTTCACTCCGAACCCTCGTAATGCCAGGAAACCTGCCATGGCCTGGCCTCCGTTCCCGGCTCCGACTACAGCAAATGTTGATTCCGGCAATGTTTTGGTTAAGAGGATTTGCTCAGCCAATTTATCAATCCTCCTTAATAAAAATACAAGTCTTTGAATATGCCATTAATGGCTGTACTCTCAATTGCTTTCTCCTGATACCTGTATCTGTAATGTTTCAAAAGTCCGTTATGGCTATAGGCCTGCTGCATCTTGAACGGACCCGGCAGGATCTGAGGTCCTTCGTTTCAAAGCGCCTTGAAGGATTGATGCGATAAGCTTCCGATAGCTGATTCCGGCTTTTTCGGCGATTCTCGGGACCTCGCTGTAGTTCGGCATTAGTCCTGGAAGGGTGTTTATCTCAAGTACAAATGGGCGTCCGTCCTGGGAAACCCGAATATCTACTCTGGCAATATCCCGGCAACCAATGGCATGAAAAGCTTTTCTGGCTGTGTCCTCAATGGCCTGGTTCAGTTCCTGAGAAATCTCAGCAGGGCAAACAGCGGTTACCTTATCCCGCACTTTAACTCCGTAGGTATACATTGCTTCTTCTCCAAAAATGATTTCTTCCACAGGGAGAACTGCCGGTTCAGGATACCCCACTAATGCCACAGTGAACTCGCGCCCGGAGACGAATTCTTCTACAAGCACAGGTGGCTCTAAAGCGCTCAGAAGCCTGGTGACAAGCTGCCTTACCTTAACAGGATCTTGAGTTACGCTTTCAGAGGATATTCCCACACTTGATCCTTCTGCAGCAGGTTTAACTATGACAGGGAACGGCATTTCTGATATGAGCGAATCTCCGGCTAGTTCCTGTACATTATTGAAAGTCCGAAATTCTGGAGTAAGAATCCCATGGGCTGCGAAGTTCATTTTGGCTATGTGTTTAAGCAGGCCGATCATATGGGTTTTGGAACCGGATCCTGTGAATGGAACGCCGCTGAGTTCCAGCATTGCTGCTACATTTGCTTGCTGCTTCTTAGTGTGATAACCGGTAGCTATGTTGAATACTGCATCTGGCCAGGCGTCTTCGATTTCCATTAAGAGTCTGGGCCCTGCTTCAATTACCTCGACCTCATGGCCCAGTTCAGATAATGCAGCTGATACAGCTTTGCATGTAACTTCAGCCTGCAATCTTGAATTGGGATCGTACTTGATCAGTTTGGTCTTGCTTGGGTTAGTAACAATGGCAATACGCAGAGCGCATCATCTCCTTTACTTGATGATTGGTTTAGGCTTTCCCATCTATCAGGTGCCAGGAATGGTATACAGGCGTGGGCCCTTTTTTTGGCATGGCAATGCCTACCAGAGCTTTCCCATGTATCCAAAGCCCTGCACCTATTTGAACGTGAGATAGTGGTATAATCTCGGAGGCTTAATTCGTGTTCAACAAGCGGCACCAAGAGTGCCGTGGATTGAGGCCTCCCTTTTCCACGCTTACGAGGTTAGCTGACGGGCTCGGGTCGAAAGGGTTGTAACCCTACGCATTACTGCGATTAGCCCCAGAAACTTGGTTCCCCCGTTCTCTCTTACGAGAAATTCAGCGCCAAACCATTATGTTAGAACTCTCACGCATAATACAATTATACGGTCTGAGACCTAAAAATGTCAAATTTAGCGATCGGCTTAGAAAATGCCCGCTGCTGTATTTAACACTGATTGTGTGGAAAAGCTATGCATGGTCGTGTGATCAAGTACATATTTCATTGCTCTCAATTTCAGAAGGCAATGAACTGGGGGTATCGCATTGAGAAGAATGAACACTATCGATTGGATTGCCATGATTCTTCTGATCATAGGTGGACTCAACTGGGGCCTTGTAGGCTTGTTCAACATGGATTTGGTGGCAACTTTGTTTGGCGCCAAGACCATGCTTTCAAGAACCGTGTATACACTGGTTGGTATCTCGGCTCTGTATGAGTTGATTCGCCTGGTAATAGGTGAGCCTGTCGCTCAGACGGCAGACAACCGGTAATAGTCCGCCTGGCATGGGGATAGAAGAACCAGCAGGAAGTGCCGGCGGGTGTTCAGATGGACCTGGACACTGATCCTACTCTGTTTGCCGGCTTTGCATGTTATCATAGGGGGCACGCCTGATTGGGTTTGCTCCCTGCTCCACCTTGCTAAGCAAACCTGCTGTCTTATCTGTGTCCGGCACCCAGTAGTAAACTTCTGATCTTATAAGAGGATCAACGGCATATTCTGCGTGTCCGGGAATCGAGAGGTGATCAATGTTACCGGAGGAAATACCTTTGAAGATCCAGGCCAGACTGACAGCATCAGTCTCGGTCAAATTGGTATCAAGCACGTTGTATCTTGCCTGGCTGATCAAATCTGGAATCCTGGGGATGTACTTTGGGGCCATGAGTTTTTTCGCCAGGGCTTGCAGCAGAAGGTATTGCAGTTTCTGCCTGCCGAAGTCGCCGTCTGGTAAAGAAAAACGTTCTCTGACCAGTTTTAGCGCTGTATCTCCATTAAGATTTTGTTTTTCAGCAAGTAGAGTAACTCCTGCGAATGTTAGTTTCACAGGCTCTTCCAACTCAATTTCCACTCCGCCTATTGAGTCGATGAAATTCTTGAATCCTTCGAAGTTCACCTTAATGTAGCAGTGAATATCGCAGTTAAGAAGATTGCTGACCGCCTGCAGAGAGGCCACGGTTCCCTGATGGTTTCCTCCTTCTATCTCGCCAAGAACATGAGCATGGTTAATTTTGGTGTTTCCTACTCCTGGTATCTCCACTCTGGTGTCCCGTGGAATAGATATCAATAGAACTTTCCTGGTTTTGGGGTTGATGTTAGCAAGAATCATGACGTCTGAACGCGACGGTTCATTTCTTCGAGCATCAATGCCAAGAACAAGCATGTTAAAAGCAGGTGATGCCGTCAAGGCTGGCGTGGCAGTGTTTGCATCAGATTCTACCTGCCGGGTCTCTATCGCTTCGGAAAATGACGGCAGAATCTCAGTGCCCGGCGGTTTAACCGTTTCTGTAAGGCCAGATTTGCCAGGGCCGGTACGATTGGGCGGTGTTATTTCCTGGTCAGGCACTGCTGACGTGAGAACAGGGGTGGCTAGAACCTGAAAATGCCCTGCCCGAAATCGTGTTTCTGGGTTGAGGCAGTAGTATGCGTAGACAAAGCATACAAGGCAGGTAAGCAGCAACGGGAGGCCCAGAGTTGCCCACAGGAGGCGCCTATTTGCGGCCTCTTGTTTCATGATACTTGCCACCTTTTCTGTACGTTCCGTACCGTCGGTTCTTTAGATGCATTTCTTGGCCACCTTTGTATTCGGCAATTTCCACGGCCAACAGTGTTTGATACGGACATTTCCGAGATGTTGCGGTTCTGGTTGTTCTAGTTTATGCATACCCGGTGCAGAAACTTACCCCTTTGGTTCCCAAGCGTTATTTATAGATGTTGTTACCATAAAGTCATCTGGTTGCATATCTTTTACCAAGTGTGGTTTTTTGGGCCCGGATCTCCTCATACACTTGAGTAATGGAGGCGGTGGACATTGGACCTCACAGTGGCAATGGAGCATCGCTATCGAAGAACTCCAGATGGCCTTGTGTGGACTGCTACTGTATTCGGGTATTCGTTTTGGATGAGGTATCTTGACGTATTTGATGGCGTTAAGGTTGTTGCCCGTGTTCTTGATCTTGGTAATGAGCGGGCTACTCCGGCACGGGTACCAGAGCCTGCTGCTGGCTCAGAAGGTGCCAATGCCCAGGCAAGCAGAGGCAATTGGGTGCGGGCTGTCGGCCCGGGGGTTTCATTTGCTGCTGTGCCTTACTACCAGGGGCCCCTGGAGTACTTGCTTAAATGGCCGAGGATGAGGAGGATAGTTAAAGAAGCTGTTCCCACAACCGGGGCCGTTATTCTTCGAGTTCAGTCTCAGATTGGTTCAACAATGGAACCTGTCCTGCGGTCATCAGGGCATCCTTTTGGTGTAGAGGTAACCGGAGATCCGTGGGATGAATTGGCACCGGGATCAGTGAAACATCCTTTGAGATTCGTTTTCCGCACACTCTTCACCAGGCAGGTCAAGCGCCAGTGCCGTTCGGCATGTGCTGTAGCCTATGTAACCAGAGAGGCCCTGCAGCGCAGGTATCCTGCGTCTTTAGATGCTTTTACCACCCATTATTCTTCGGTGGAACTTCCAGACCAGTGGTTTGCGCAAAAGTTTCGGCCGGCCCGGAAGCAAGGCCCAATCAGGATTCTGTCAGTTGGAACAATGGAGCAGCTTTACAAAGGCCAGGATGTCCTGATTGATGCATTTGCTGACTGCATTAAGCAAGGACTTAATGCGATTCTAGTGTTTGCCGGTGACGGAAAGTACAGGAGATTCTTGGAAGAGCGTGCAAGCCTGAGGGGAGTTTCAAGCCAGGTGCAGTTCCGGGGATGGTTGACCGGTGGCGACGCTGTGCGTATGGAACTTGATTCAGCGGATCTATTTGTTTCTCCTTCGCGCCAGGAGGGGGTTCCCAGGGCGATGATAGAGGCTATGGCACGAGGCCTGCCGTGTATTGGGTCATCAGTTGGAGGCACTCCTGAGCTCTTACCTCAAGAGTTTCTCGTTCCGCCTAACGACAGGCCGAGGCTTGCCGCTGAAATAATGAGAGTTGCTGCAAACCCTAATCTAATGGAAGCGATGTCTGCACAAAACCTCAGCCGCGCAAAGGAATACGGAGATTTAGTGCTGCGTAAACGGCGTGTGGCATTTTACCGTTATGTGAAGGCGCAGACAGAAGAGTGGTTACGGAATTCTGGCGCCCAGGTTTCCCTGAACCAGGTGTTCGGTTAATCAAGGCAAGGCGGTACGGTAAAGGGAATGAGGGGGTCGGTGATATTTGGACAGGTAGGCTTCGGAGGTGCAAGTATGAAGGTATGTGTTATTGGCACCGGGTATGTAGGCCTGACCACCGGCGTGGTTTTGGCGTACCTTGGACATCAGGTAATAGGCGTTGACAAAGACACAGCAAAGATCGGGATGCTTCTCAGACGGAAATCGCCTATTCGTGAGTTTGGCCTGGAGAATTTGATGGAGCTGGCATGGAGCAATCTGAGCTTCTCCACAAGCACAGTAGAATCTGTTCAAGATGCTGATATCATCATCATTGCAGTGGGCACTCCTTCGAGAATCAATGGCGGAGCAGATACTGACTACGTAGAAACGGCTGCCGGCGAAATTGCTCAAGGCATGAAACCTGATTCTGCTTATACAGTGGTCATAAAGTCAACGGTTCCTGTTGGAACTAATAAGCACGTATCAGGTGTAGTCCGTAAGGTCTTAGAGGATCGGGGAATAAGAGATACGATTTCAGTCGGATTTGTTTCAAATCCCGAATTCTTACGAGAGGGCATGGCTGTCAATGATACATTGTACCCTGATCGTATAGTAGTAGGTGCTGAAACCCTTGAACAGGCCGATTCAGTAAGGAGGCTTTACCGTCCGATTCTTGAGCAAACCTTCGAACCGCCTCCTAATCTTCCCAGGCCAGGCCATTACAGGCTGCCTCCGTTTATCAGCACAGACCCTGCCAGTGTAGAAATGACAAAATATGCAGCCAACGCTTTTTTGGCTTTGAAAATCAGCTATATCAACGAAATCGCCGGCTTGTGCGAAAAGGCCGGAGCAGATGTTATAGAGGTTGCACGTGGTATTGGGCTTGACACCAGAATCGGGCCGGGTTGTCTTTCGGCCGGCATAGGGTGGGGAGGCAGCTGCCTTCCGAAAGACACAAGTGCACTTCTTGCAGCAAGCAAAGACCACGGGTACAGTATGCCGATTATCGAGGCTGCCCGGGCAATAAACGAAAGGCAGCGGCTTGTGATAATCGAGAAGACACGCTGTGCCTTGAAGGATATACGTGGCAAAACCATTGGAATTCTCGGGCTTTCATTCAAACCGGGGACAGATGACGTCAGAGATTCACCGGCCATTGATCTGGTACGAATCTTCTCCGGGCTAGAGGCTCGCATAAGAGTGCAAGACCCTCTTGCCCTTGAAAATGCACGGGCTCTTTTGGATGTTGCAGTTGGGCCCGGGATCGAGTATTTCCAGGATCCTTTCCAACTTGCCTTAGGAGCAGATGCCCTGGTTCTGGCAACCGATTGGCCTGAGTACAGCCGTTTGGATTGGGGCCGGCTCGCCAGAGTTATGCGGTTGCCTGTTATTGTAGATGGGCGGAACCTGCTTGATCCGAAGGAGATGAGGTTGGCCGGTTGGATCTATACAGGTGTGGGTAGGCCAATACATTCTGATTGCAGTTCTCAATGCCGGGGAGGTGCTTAGGAATGTTCTATGACTCGTTCTTGGTGCGGCTGGGAGGCCATTTGAATCAATCATTTTGTGATGGGATCCCAAACGGAAATAGCGGCATACCATCTGGCAGACTGGAGTCCAGCATTTATAACGATTATGAGACCTGCAACTGCCAGGAAAATGGTCTCAGTCTGAAACACGAACTGGATTTTCGCTCTGATTGGATGCAGTTAAGTATTTGGAGGGCAGGGAATGATTTTGAGACAGGTTGCAGCGAAGGGCAGCAGAGGCACCCAGGGCAAGGTTTTCCCTTAAAGGGTTCCTGGAAATTCGGAACTCTTCACCACGTAGACTATGACGTAAGCGATCCTTTCAGGTGGACTTTGACCATGGATACAAGTCCATTTGAACTCTCGAAAATATATTATGCAGTCTACGATGATGCATTTTGGTTATCAAACGAATTTCGCCTGATTCAGGAACGAGTCCCTTTCTGCGTTGATAAGGTTGGACTGTATTCATATTTCTGGCTGGGCCATGTAATGCCGCCTAGAACCATAAACTCTAACATAAAGAGAATACCGCCGGGGATGTCAGTAAGAGTTGCATGTACAAGGGGAATGGCTCCTGAACTATCCATTGTTTGCAGAAAACCTCTGGACATAAACATCGACAAAACCAAACTGGAACATGGATATGATCCATACACTGACCGGGACGTTGACGTTCTCAATCTCCTAACAGAGTCAATTGCCAAAGAGTTTGAAGATACCTCCAATATTGAGCCGGTCCTGTTTTTGAGCGGTGGAGCCGATTCTGCGCTTGCCGGGTATGCTCTAAAGAAAATATTCCCAAGGCCATACAGGGCAGTTACTATTGTGAGCAATCCTTCCACTGCCGAGGCTGAGAGGGCGTCACTGGTTGCAGGCACCATAGGACTTGATCACCAGATGATTGCCTTTGATACAGATGGTGCAGCCGGATTTCTTCCCAAACTGTGGGGGATGTATGATGTCCCGGTGATGGATCCTGCATCGTGGCCGACTGCCTACGCTCTTTCTATGATTGTTGATGAGCACAGAGATCAAGCTTCTAGGATCAAGCTTGTTGACGGTACCGGGGCTGATCTAAGTTGGGGATTTAAAGACCTGAAACTCAAATACCTGAACATAGCGCTGACCGGGCCTACAGGCCGTCTCGCAAGATTGATTCTGCGGCCGCTCATTTCAGAGTTTCCTGCCTACCTAGGCAAACTGACCTATTTTGTCCGCGGCGGCGATTTATGGCTAACCCATTCGGGTGAGACTCTTTCAACGACTATGATTGCCCGAGAAGATAGGGAATTGTGCAATACCGTTGAAACTGAAGTTGCCAATTGGTTCCACAGTGTATTTAGGGATTGTGAACAGTGGCCCTATGGCCTGAAAGTCTCTGTGACTTCGCTGGTAGATGCTATGAACCGGTGCTGTTACAAATCTCTGAGCCCTGCCAGGGCCTGCGGAGCGGACATTGTATTTCCATACTTGATCCGTGAAGTTCTTGAGCCTGCATTATCTATTCCCTTGCCAATCAAATTCAAAGACGGAATTGTGAAATGGCCTATAAGGTACGGGCTGGCCAAGTGTGAAGGCGGAGAGGAACTGGCCAAATTGCCCAAAGGCGACTTTGTGTTGCCGATGCATACCTGGGTGAAGAAGAATAGGGAAGCGATTTTGGAAGAAGCCGGGTCCAAAGATTCAATTATCAGGGATCTAGACATTGACTGGAACTATCTACGAGGGGTTCAGGGCCAAAGGGCCGTTGAATCTTTCTGGTCTCTTTCATTTTTGCAGGAGTGGGCTAAGACCAATCTGCCTGCCCGGTGATTTCTGTGGCCAGGTTCTGATCCTTGAAGGCCGCCGATTCCTTTTGATTAGCTATTACAGATAGATGCCTGTTAGGAGGCAGAGGCCATGAAATCAGCACTGGTTACAGGTGGCGCAGGGTTTATAGGAAGCCATCTGGTTGACTGTCTTTTGGCCGGTGGATGGAGAGTCACTGTGATTGACAATTTCGATGATTTTTATGATCCTGCCGCCAAGCAGGTCAATATCCGGGAGCATTTGAAAAATAGCAACTACGTATTGGCAAGAGAGGATATTCGAGATGTCGGCAGCATGCTCCGGTGTCTTTCGGGCCGATATAATGTTGTTGTTCACCTGGCTGCAAGGGCCGGAGTACGTCAGTCCATTGAGGATCCTGTACTGTGCCAGGAAGTGAATGTGGTAGGTACCCAGAACATGCTGGAACTTGCCCGAAGGCTGCAGATAAAGCAGTTTGTATTTGCCTCATCCTCAAGTGTATACGGTTCAAACTCAAATGTACCGTGGCGTGAGGATGATTGTGGGCTCTTGCCCATAAGTCCCTACGCCGCGTCCAAGGTCAGCGGCGAACTCCTGGGCCATGTATACTCACATTTATATGGGATTAGGTTCATTGCCCTGAGGCTTTTCACCGTATATGGCCCCAGGCAGAGGCCGGATTTGGCAATACACAAGTTCGCCAGGCTTATGCTGGCAGGAAAGACGATTCCGGTCTATGGCGACGGTAAAGTACGCAGGGATTTTACCTATATTGACGATACAGTGAAAGGCATACGGGAAGCCATGAACTATACAGGTAGTATGTATGAGGCAGTCAATCTTGGGGCAGGACATTCTGTAGAGCTTATGCAGGTGGTAAATCTCTTGGAAAGCCTTTTGCAGGTGAGAGCTAAGATCGAATACCATCCTTCCAGTCCGGGAGATGTGCCCCAAACTCTGGCCGATATTTCAAAGGCAAGAAGAATTCTAGGCTATGAGCCAGCAGTCAGTTTTGAGGATGGATTGAGGCGCTTTTGCACCTGGTTGTAGACGTAAAGTGTTTGGTCAACCATGATAGATAGCTGGAATTTGTTTTCAAATCTTTTCCGGGATGCATTGCCCATGTTGATTCTGAGTCCGGGGTCGGTTACAAGGGCTAAAAAACGCTGCCTCAATGTATTTACGTCACCCTTTGGGACAAGAAATCCGTTGATTCCGTCTTCTACAGCTTCTGGGACTCCGCCCACACTTGACGCAAGGATAGGCAATCCGGCTCTCATGGCTTCCAGAATGCTCAAGGGAAGCCCTTCAGAATTTGATATAAGGATAAACCCTGCTGCCTTTTGGAGTATTTCTGGCACATCTTGTCTTTGTCCCATAAACTCAATTCTTGATTCAAGGTTCATCTCCCTGACAAGTATCTCGGCCTCTGCCCGCAAGGGGCCATCACCTGCAAATTGAATTTGCCAGGGCAATCCGGTTAGCGGCACTACGGCTTTGATAAGCAAGGTATGGTCCTTGGGCCTGTCAAACCTTGCAGTCATTACGAACCGGGGGGCCTCGGCTTGATCAATGTGGCCGGCGTTTTGCGTGACTGTGTCCGGCGGCCTATATAAAGGAAGATTCTCAAGATCAGGAATACCGTTGGGTATGACTGATATCTTTTCAGGAGGTACTATTCTGTATTTCAGGCACAATCTCCGGTCGAAGTCACACACTGCGATAATTCCAGACGAGAACATGCCGGCTAACCTTTCTAGGATAGCAAATACCTTTCTCTGCACTGCGGGCACTCCTTCTGCAAACGGCCACCCGTGGGGAGTGTAAACACAAGGTATGCCCAATGACCATGAAGCAAGGCGTCCAAGCCAGCCTGCTTTAGCAGTGTGAACCGCGGTTACATCAGGCCTGATTCTTGCCAGGGCCTTTCTGATTTCAAAGAAAGCCAGAAAGTCGTGGCATGGCACAATGTCTCGGGTGAGATGGGCAATAGGTTCT
This sequence comes from Bacillota bacterium, assembly GCA_040766745.1. GTDB lineage: Bacteria > Bacillota > Sulfobacillia > Fermentithermobacillales > Fermentithermobacillaceae > JAXGPX01. Next base: position 124,890 of record JAXGPX010000003.1, on the reverse strand, counting down.
GACGGTATGCCCAGTTCCAGCAGCTGGCTTATGAATGGCCCTGGGCCTGCAAATACGTGTACATCGATTCCACGTTTTATGAGCTCACGGCTGAGCTCCTTAACGTGAATCTGAGCTCCTCCTATGCTGTCTGATCGGGTTACTATCTGAGTGATCTTCATGTGATGGTCCTCCCAAGGGTACCCACGGTAGAGCAAGCAGTAACCAAAAGTGCCGCCAGTGAAGGGTATCGATGACAAAACTATTGAGAAGCACGCCAAACAGTGAGGATGTGACCACTCTTGCATACAACCGGTAATCATGTTCTTGCAGGGCCTGCCAAATCGATCTTACCAGGCTGAATCCGATCAAACACATCAGTGATGCAAACCCCAGGATGCCGTTTTCGGTTAGCACTCGTATGTATAGGCTGTGGGTAGAGTAATCAAATGTGAGCATTGACATGCCGGGCCCGATTCCCAGAGGTGTTTCCATTGCTCTTTTCAAAGACTCAGCCTGGGTTCCAAATCGCATTTGGTCATATTGCTGGAGTCCTAGACGGGCAATAAACAGTTGGTATACGTTGGGCTGAGTTGCAAGGAACCAAAGGGCAGGTAATGCGACAACCCCTATGATTACGAGTGTCTGGAACCTGCGAGCAGATGAATTAGGAGGTGGTAACAGAAAATATATCAAGACCGAAAAGGCCAGGTTTCCCCAGGCGGCCCGTGAGAAACTCACCAGTATACCGGCTGCGAGAATAGTGAATATCAGGACATATCTAAACCTTATTGCAGTGCGCCGTGAAGACTCAAACATTGAAAGGCATAGAAGGGCAGGAGGAATCAAGAACGGGCCATATACATTAGGGTCTTTGAACAGAGCAGCCACCCTGCCTGATTTCAGAAAAAGGTTTGGCCAGGGCAATGCCCTGAAGTAAGCCAGGAGCCCCAGACAGGCTGAGAATACAGCCGCTATGGTATATCCTGAAAAAATAGCAACTGTACATTGCCAGCCGTAACGGCTAAGCAGCCCTACCAGGAAAATCCACGATAGAGCCAGATAGAAAGTAATGAATATGAATCTTAAAGATACATCGAGATAAGGTGCTGTAAACAGCAGCGAGATCAGATTTCCGTTAATGAAGAGCACAGTCATAGCAAGGGGGATCGATTGACAAGAACTGAAGGTAATCGAAGCGGATATAACACCTGCTGCGACAAGCAATGCAAAGAGGAGGTCGTAGGGAGCCGGTTCTATGAACACCAAGAAACTTGTGGCGAACAGAAACCGCAGCATCTTACTGTACAGCGGCGGAAAAGCGGATTTACGGTCAAGCCTGCCCGAGTATGAAGACTGTGTTTTCAGGGTATACGTCTTTGTGCGTATCATTCCAGGCCATCCTAACATCGGTAGTAACGGTAGTGGCGGCTGTCTGGCAGGTTCACGCCATTAAGGACGATGCCTGCAAATCTTGCACCTACACGGTCAAGGAGAGTCTTAGCCTTCTTGCCGGTTTCGACAGGAGTCACTGCTAATCGCATTACAAGGATTACCGTGTCACATAAGCGTCCAAGGATTTGGCCGTCAGCCACAGGTATAACCGGTGCAGTGTCTATTATAATAAGGTCATAGAATTGCTTCAGAGCATTCAGAAGAGTAGAGAGTTCCTTTTTCGCCAAAACCTCAGCAGGGTTCTTTGGAGGTTTCCCGCCGGGAATCAGGTAGAGGTTATCTTGACTTGTTTGAAGGATGACCTCATCGATCTCTGCCTGGCCTGTCAATACCTCTGAAATTCCTGACTCGTTGGAGATATCGAAGGCCTTGTGGAGATGAGGTTTCCTCAGGTCGCAATCGATGAGCAGTACATGTTTACCTTCCTGGGCAACGACTACTCCCAGGTTGGCGCTGACGGTGGTTTTTCCTTCATGTGGCAACGAACTGGTGATGAGGATTGTACTAACCCCGGCACTGACATGCCCAAGGCGTATGCTGGTTCTGAGCGCTCGGAATGCTTCTTTCGCAGGTGATTGGACATCATCGAGACAGATAATATTCTTATTCTGATTGTTTCGCCTGAGTATCAGCCTGAGTATGCTTTTGAACAGCCTCTTGGCACTATTCGGCTCTGAGGTATAAGGCTTCAGCATGGGAATTGAGGCAAGCACAGGCAATTTGATCTCTGTTTCAGCCATTCTTTCCGAATCTATAGTTCTATTGAGTGTCTCTCGAAGTATTGCGACGGCGATGGCGGTATTCAGGGCCATAAGAGACATTACTGCTGTGTAGAATAGCGGTTTGGGGCTTACAGGCTTAAGTCCGGGCTCGGGTTCAGCCTTATCCAGTATGGCCACGTTTTCAATGCGCATAAGACGTGGAAGGTTTTCCTGAAAGGCCTGGGCAAAAGCATTGGCTATATCTACTGCTTGTTTGGGATCTGGATCTGACACTGTGATAGCAGTTACAAGAGAGTTTTTGACACCCGCTGCCCTTACTCTTTTCAGCAATTCAGTTTCAGAAATATCAAGTTTGAGCTGTTTTATTACATCCCTGGCAATTCGTTTGCTTTTTATGATCTGGCTGTAGGTAGGCACAAGCCTTTCATTGGTCATTACTTCATCGTAGCGAATTTGGTCTAGGGTATTTTGAAGCACTATCAGGAGCGTCGCAGTAGCCTCATATTTGGGAGTCAGGGCGAAATTACTAACCAAAGCCGTTGCGGTTGCTGACATCAAGACCACGCAGGCAATCATGATCCGCCGCTTTTTTACTATTCTAATCAGATCTTGTATTTTCAAAGTGGACATAATCATTTCCGCCCGAATCTGTATTTTCGCTTTTTGTATCCCGGAAATCATTTTTAGTCAGAGCTAATGCCGTCTTTGCCACCCCGGCCATATTGAGAGAGGCCATTCCATATTCTTCTGAGCATTTCTTGAACCCACGAAGGATTTGTCCCAGCCCGTCCAGGTTCTCTTTACTGTATGCGCCAAAATCGCAAGGATGCCACCACAGATGCAGAATTTTCCGTTGTTGTGCAGCTTTTTCCATTGCCTGGTTAACCCTGCTAATCCTAAGGTTTTCACAAAAAGATAGTTTGGCCGTGTATGGGCGCAAGTAGAGGCTTGCACTGATATTGAACAGTCCTGTTGGAGTCATCAAACGATCCCACGAGGAAAGGTACGGCCCGCTGAGGTCCGCGTATGAGTCCAAGAGGCGAAAAAGACGCTTATGTGGAGCCTTGTGCCACCCACGGATGTTGTACGCCGGGTGTTTCTGATTTCCGCGGTATGAGAGGATTCCCCGGCTAATCAGAATGTCATCATAGGCCGGGTTGTGCTGGTTTCTTGGAAAGACTATGGACTGTATCTTTATTCCACGCTTCATGGCAATTTCAAGCGCACAATCTAGGTCTGCTGCGAAGGTTTCCTTTGTCTGCCCCTGAGCCAGGCAGTAGTAGTGGGACAAAGTGTGCGTGCCTATTTCCTGCGTCGGGTATTGCTTTATTGCCTCTATCAGTCCGGGAGCAAAATGCAAGGGATCATCTGGCTCAGAAAGCCCGGTATCCTCCCGGTATGGATCTAGGCTGGTATCTGAATACTGAGGCCTGACTCTTGGCTTGTAGGTTTCAAGTTCAGACAGGTTTTGCGCAAACAAAAAGCCAACTGTAGCCCAGGTAGCCGATATTCCGAAATCATCGAAAAGCGAAAGTAGTTCCGGAATTACCTTTCTTGCTGCAGCTATGTTCGCAGCTTTGGGGCTTTCGGGGCCGAATATGTCTCTTACTCCCCAGTGAAGTTCCAGGTCTAGGGATATGACAAGCGCTCCCGGGCCAAGGGACTGATTATCATGTGTAACCGGTCTGTTTGAGTTCAAACTCCTAACCGCCTTTCTATGTCTGTCCGTACTTTGGAGATTGGGGCAGTCCGGCCAGGTTGTTAAATCAATCCGGGGGTTTGCACCTTCTACCTAGTATGCGTTTGGGCCCCACAACCCCTGGGTAATTGTTAACAAGATGATTTTAATGTCTAACCAAAGCGACCAGTTGTGTACGTAGTAAATATCGTATTCTAGTCTTGTTTCTATGGAAGTATTGCCCCTCCACCCGTTTACCTGGGCCCAGCCTGTTATTCCCGGCTTTACTTTGTGTCTTAGAAGGTAGTCCGGCACACACATGGCAAACTCGTTTACAAAGTAGAGTCTCTCAGGCCGCGGGCCTGAAACGCTCATTTGTCCCCGCATAACATTAAGAAACTGAGGAATCTCATCCAGACTGGTTTTTCGGAGAAACGCACCAAACTTGGTGACTCTGGGGTCATCTCGAATCGTCCAGCGGGTACAGGCAGTGGATTCATCTGAGACAACCATTGTCCGGAACTTGTACATGATGAACGGGTTGTTATCTTTGCCGATTCTCTGTTGTTTAAACAATACCGGGCCTTTCGAAGTGAGTTTAATAACAACGGCAATTACTATCATGAGAGGCAGGGTCAAGGCGATAGCGGCGGCAGAGAAGACGATATCAAAGCATCGTTTGGCGCAGGTATTAAACGGATTATCAAGAGGAGAGTAATTGCTCACGACGTGTACCTCCTCGTCTTCATATCCTATTAAGAGTATTGTTGATTCTTGCTTGTTCGTGCTTGTCTCTAGCCGCACCGTGCCTCAAAAAGCAAGTACTTCCGAGCAAAGCCCAAGAATCACCTTTCCTGTGCCCAAAAATCACCCCTGGGGTGATTTAAAATCACCTTTCCTCCAATATAAAGTGATAGTGATAAGAATAGGCTCTGTCGTGACAGCCCAAGATTGTTTTGGGCATTAAAGATATTCTGATAATAATGAGCGGAGGTGCCCCCTCAATGGAGAGGATCGAATTTGTAAGGAATTACAACGATCTTAGCACTGACAAGGGATTCCAATTTGAGTTTTGCTGCGACAGGTGTCAATCTGGTTTCAGGACACAGTTTAGGCCATGGGCAATAGGGACAGCGTCAGAAGTCCTCGATGTTGCAAGCCACCTATTTGGAAGGCTTGGAAAAGCTTCGTACCTTGGGTACCGGGTAAAGAGCGCAGGTTGGGAAAAAGCTCATGACCTGGCTTTTGTGGAGACCATAAGAGAACTTAAGTCAGAGTTCATGCAGTGCCCCCATTGTTTGGCGTGGGTATGCCCCAAATGCTGGAACGAAAAACGCGGGCTCTGCAAGTCCTGTGCCCCTGATATGGGAGTGGAAATGTCGGCTGCCCAGGCAAGGAGATCTCAAGAAGAAGTCTGGGCCCATGCTGCCATGTCTGCAGAAGATAAGAAACTGGCAGCGTCAAACTGGAGAGAAACCATAGTTGCTTCTTGTCCCGAGTGTGGTAATCCACTGTCAACCAATGCCAGGTTTTGCCCTGAATGTGGCGCAAGTCTCAAGACACCTGGCAAGTGCTCTAAGTGTGACGCAACTCTTTCCCCTGGGGCGAAGTTCTGCCCTGAGTGCGGACAGAAAGTTTGATCTATCCTGTGCGTTTCGGGAGACACTGAGACAACACGTCCCTCTGTCTCCCATTTGCTCAATTCTCCGGTATTTCGCTTTAACCTACCGGTTCGTATTCCCGGCCTACGTTTCATACCGGTGCTGGCACTTTACTCGGTGTAATCCCGCCATATTTCCCCCCCTATTAATAAATTTGCATGAGAGAGATAAACAATACATCTCTTGGTTCCGATACACTAGTCAGTAGAATCTAACTAGCATAGCGGAACTTGGCCCGTACAGCCAAAGAACAGATTCGCCCAATTGGAGGGAATGCGCCACCAGAATCCCAGGCGTTTGTGCGGCGTCTGTGTGATCTAGTGGCCTTTCTATGTCCAAAAGCGAACCGGCCTCTTACAACAACTATTACCCGAACCATGCTCTTTCCTTTATGTCTGCACGGCTAGAGGCTTTTCACAGTACCGGATAGCCCTGTTACATTGAACGTAGGCCGCATATCAGGCCATGGATTGTCCAATGCCATTCAGGTGGACAATCCTGCCGGCGGCCGCAAGCGGAGCCAACAAGAAAGGCTGGGTTAGTACTCCCGGATTATCCAGCCGGGAGGAGGTGACTCTGGGTGTTGAAACTTCTTGACAGACTGTTCAGAGAAGAGGAAGGACAGGGGTTAGTCGAATACGCCCTAATTATTGCCCTGATCGCTGTGGCCTGTATTGTGGCCATAGAACCCGTTCGCGAGGCCATAAAGACAGTATTTACCAACATAGCAAATGGACTAAACAGTACGACAACAACGCCGTAACTTCTCTTCCGGTGCCCGGGGGCCTTTCCTAACGGGAGGCCCCCGGGCTTATCGCCATAAGAGCATGGCATTAAGGGGCATCAATGAGCAGAAGCCGGCCAACTAAGAGGGCCGCTGCCAGGCGGCCGTCATCAGAGAGACTGGAGGTAGGAAAATGCATCTTGCAATGGCAACACTGGCAGGGACAGGATTGTGTGCATTGTGTGACGTGCGAACTGGGCGTATTCCAAACAAGATTACGTTTTCTTGCATGCTTGTGGGGTTGGCGATCAATACTGTGTGTTCTGGCTTAAAGGGTCTCTGCAGTGCGTGCTTCGGGATTCTTGTAGGGGTTTTGCTGCTGATAATACCGTTTGCCCTTGGCGGGATGGGTGCAGGTGATGTAAAAATGCTTGCGGCCATAGGAGCCATAAATGGAAGTGAGTTTGTTCTGCAAGCTTTTCTGTTCGGTGCTGTTGCCGGAGGGATACTTGCACTAGTAAGCAGGCCACATGCCAGCATTTTTTCAAATAAGAAATCTACCATTCCGTATGGTGTGGCCATGTTTTTCGGTACCATAACTGCCTACATGATGAGCTCAGGTCTTTAGTGAGGTGGCAGCATGAAGAGACTCATGAGGAATCAGAAAGGCCAGGCCGTCGTCGAACTGGCCATTGTTCTTCCAATATTGATACTGCTGTTTATGGCAATATTGGAGGGTGGCCGTATTTTTACAGGCTACATTGAACTTCAGACAGCTGCCAGGGACGGTGCCAGGTATGCTTCTATCCGGTGTAACGAAAACGATGTGCCTGACGCCCGGCTGCAATCGTGGAAAACAGATTATCTGATTCCATGGATTCAAAGCCGCCTAACTACAGTGAACCCTGGTGATGCAGCAGTGGAACTGTCCAGACAGAAGAATGCAGACGGGACAGAGGTATGGGTTGAGGTCACTGTCGCTTATCCCCTTGAGATTAAGACTCCTGTCATAGGCACAATACTGGGAAATCCGTTTTATCTCAAAGTAGCCATGGCCATGCGTACCGAGTAGTTTCTTAGGAGGGGTAACTAATTGTGTTGTGGGCTGCGAGGAATAGCAAACTGAATATCAGTAGGCTAGCACGGGGCGAAAAAGGCTATGCCCTTGTGCTGACAGCAGCAACTATGGCGGTTATTATAGGTTTTTCGGCCCTGGTCATTGATGGAGGCTATTTGCACTTTACCCATGCCAAATTGCAGGACGTTGCAGATGCTTCAGCCCTGGCCGGTGCCAAAGAGCTTATCAAGGCCCCCGGTAATGCAAACAAGAAGAAACAAGCAGCGTTTAAGACGGTAATCAGGTACGCAGGCCTTCATGGGTTTGACATTGCAGGCACCTCTGGCTATACGGCGTCGATTTTGTACAAAGGCCAGCCAGGGGGACTGCTAGTATCTTTTCCTGCAGAACTGGAGCTGGTTGAGGTTGAACTGAGCCTTGAGGCAAGGGTGTTTATCTCGGCAACACCTTTCAAAATTTCCTCGTGCCCTGTAAGGGCACAGAGTTCAGTCATGATTGGCCAGGCCGCCAGGCAAAAAGGGTGGCTTCTGCCTATAGCTTTCTTCTGGGGCGAGTACCAGTGGTACACAAAGTACGATATGACCCTGGCTCCCGGTGACGGAGCCAGCGGCAACTATGGGTTTCTTGATTACAAGCCGAGCAACATGTTCGGAGAATACCTCAGATGGGGTTTTGACGGAACCCTAACTGTGGGCCAGGTGGTAGAAACCTATCCCGGAGTAAGTACAGGCCAGATAAACGATGCGATTCTAGGCAGGATCGGCGCCTGTACTCACAACTGCTTTATTACATCTGTAAATGAAACTGTTGAGATGCATATCGATCCTATGTGTTCCAGGATTGTCGTCATCCCCATAGTAGGCGGCTTCTACCAGCAAAGCGGAAAGGGGTACGTCACGATCAGCGGTTTCGCCAAGTTTTTCATAGAGGATTACAACAAGGATACAAAGATAATGACAGGGTGGTTTTTACAAGAGGTGAGCCCTTCTGAGATTACGGGATCATCCAGCCAATTCACTATACAGGCAGTGAAACTGGTGAAGTGAAGGGCAAGGGGCCACCTGGAGGCAGCACCAATTTGCTGGAGAATGAGGGATAGTTTATGGTGAAATCCCGGTTACGGTTTTGGGCAATAGCCACTTTGCTGATATCTGTACTACTGGGTGTTTTGGTATACCAGTATCTTCTGGAAGTTCAAAAAGTTTCTCAGCCTGAGCCCCTGACTGAAATCGTAGTGGCTCGGGTAAGAATTCCAGTGGGTTCTAGGATTACCCAGGATATGATTAAGACTTCCCAACTCCCGGCGAAGTATGTTCATCCAATGGCAGTCAAGGACAGGAAGGACGTGCTTAATCAATTTGCCGGAGTTGACATTTTGCCCGATCAAGCGATATTGAGCGGCCATCTTATTACCGAGGGCAACATCAAGGAACTTCCGTATAAGATTCCAGACGGATTTCGGGCTATTACAATAGCCGTAAATCCTGTGTCAGGAGTGGGAGGACATATAAAACCAGGGCACTGCGTAGATGTCCTGGTCGCCTATAAAGAGGATTCAAATTCTAGCAACGTATCTGTGGTTACGTTGCTTCAGAATGTGTTGGTGCTCGCAGTAGGCACAGATCTCGACAAGAAAGAAGAAGTGCAGGCCTATGACGAAGTCACCCTGGCAGTGAAGCCAGAAGATGCGCAGCTTGTGGCTTTGAGTGAAAGCGTAGGCAGGATCAAACTTACTCTTAGGCCTGCGGGCCAGGGAGGAACTCTGGCTTTGCCACAGGTAGGCATTAATGCCATGTCGAGAGTGCCCCGTTGAACAGCAGTACTGCGGTAGGGGAAAACCGCGTGCCAAATAGTAACAGAACTACTTGACATACATGCAAGGAAGGTGGATCTTTGGTGGATAAAGCCAATGTTGTGATAATAGACCATATTCAGGCGCCTGCCCTGAAGATTAGACTAGAGAACTTGCCTGAAGTGAATGTTGTAGGGGCTACCGGCGATCCAGACATTGGCTTCACCATTGCTGAGCGGTTCAAACCAGAGTTGATAATGTTCAACGTGGACCTCCCCGGAGATATCGGGCCTGCATTAGCCGAGAGGTTTGCTCTCTCGTTCCCAACGTCCAGCCTGGTGCTCTTGACTAATTCAGATTCAAAAAAGGTGTTGCACCTAGCTTTGCAGATCGGTGCTAAGGATGTTATAACCCTTCCTGTTGATGACCAGAGGCTAAACCGGGCAATACAGCGGGTTCTTAGGCAAAATTCAAAACGTGCTTCGTTTTCTGCAGGAAAGAGGGACAATTCGCAATTCAAGACCATAACAGTATTCAGCACCAAAGGCGGCGTAGGAAAGACAACAATTGCTCTGAACCTTGCCCTCGTTATCGGGCAGATGACGGAAAAGCGTGCAGTAGCAGTAGATCTTGATCTGTGTTCCGGGAATCTTGCCCTTATGGCGGGGGTCTCCTGGAAACGATCAATCAAGGATCTTGTAGACGATATTGATTCTTTAGACAAGGAATTGATCGACAGTTATTGCGCACAACATTCTTCGGGTCTCAAGATTCTCTCGGCTCCTGTCAACCCGGATTTCGTCGGGTTTATTCAGGCGCAGCACATTGAGAACATCTTGTCTCTCCTGTCTGAGGTTTTCAATTACGTGGTTATTGACGCTCCGTCATATATCCACGATACCCTCATTCCGGCTCTTGAGGCTGCAGATGACATATTGATAGTGACTACTCTTGACCTGGCTTCTGTACAGAACCTAAAACAGTGTTTGGATTTGCTTCAGCGGTTATCAATGGGGTCAAAGGCTAGGGTAGTTGTGAACAGGGCGGGATATTCAGGAGGGCTTAAGATAAAGGACATAGAGAATGAACTTGGAATGTCTGTTGAGTGCGTAATACCTTGTAACGACAAGGTATCCATTGATGCGGTGAACATGGGGAAACCACTCTACAGCATGGCTAAACATTCTCAGATAGGCAGACGTTTTGAAGAACTTGCACGCAAAATCGTTGACGAAGAAGGGTTTCATGAAGTACAGGCGACAGCACCCCAAATACTGGGGTGGCAGCATACCGGAGAACTTCTGAAGTGATGTTGATCTTACCAGTACCTGCATTACCGAACAAAGGGGGTAGTTAGGCAGATGTCCCTATTGCAGAGCAGGCTGCAAGCAATTACCCGGCCTCAACCGGTCGAAGACCAAGTAAACATTGCCCCTGTGGCCTCTGCTAGACAGGTGCTTTGGCGTCAAGTAAAAGACCGGGCCATGCAGGAGGCAGTTGATGTACTTGATGTTGATATTATGGAAAGAATGTCGGGGACAGACCGGGACGCGTATCTTCAAAAAGAAGTAAGCAGTCTTGTAGACAAAACTCTTCAGGCTATGGATGTTACCTTCTCCAGGGCTGAGTCCCTCCGTATGGTCAGGGAAGTAGTCAGTGAGATTGCAGGATATGGCCCGATCACTCCTTTGCTCGCAGACGATGAAGTAAATGAGATCATGGTCAACGGGTTTGACCAAGTTTACGTTGAGCGCAAGGGGAAAATTGAGATAACCGATGTCGCGTTTGGTGATGATGACCATGTAATGCACCTGATCGACAGGATTGTTGCCCCGTTGGGAAAACGCATTGACGAGAGTTCGCCTATGGTTGATGGCCGGTTACCAGATGGTTCTCGTTTCAACGCCACAATTCCGCCTGTTTCCCTAACAGGGCCTGTATTGACCATAAGGAAGTTTTCGGCAACACCTCTATCGATGGCGGATCTCATCCGTTTTGGGACCCTCTCTACCAATATGGCGATGTTCTTAAGGGCTTGTGTGGAAGGGAGACTTAATATTGTTGTAGGAGGCGGGACAGGAAGCGGCAAAACCACTACCCTTAATGTTTTGTCATCACTGATTCCCAGTAATGAGAGGATTATCACAATCGAAGACGCAGCCGAATTGAGCCTTCAGCAAGACCATGTAGTCAGGCTTGAATCGCGTCCTGTCAACGTAGAAGGGAAGGGCAGAATAAGTATCAGGGATCTTGTAATAAACTCTCTTAGGATGCGCCCTGACCGGATAGTTGTAGGCGAGGTTCGAGGAGGCGAGGCCCTTGATATGCTGCAGGCCATGAACACAGGCCACGATGGGTCTCTTACCACGGCACACGCAAACTCACCTAGAGATATCCTGTCACGTCTTGAGACTATGGTACTTATGGCTGGAATGGACCTTCCTGTCAAGGCAATCAGGGATCAGATTGCGTCTGCCATTGATCTTATAGTCTACCAGGCTCGTTTCAAGGACGGCAGCCGAAAGATTACGGCGATTATGGAAGTGGCAGGCATGGAGGGTGACATAATCACCCTGCAAGATATGTTTGTGTTTGAAGAACAAGGCATAGGAGAAGACGGGAAGGTAATGGGTACATTCAAAGCAACAGGGGTTATTCCCAAGTGCTTATCCAGGCTCAATACCAGTGGAGTTCATATTCCCAGAGACCTTTTCGTATAGCCGGTGTTTACGGCATAGCATTGTGGGTTGACATAATATGGAGACATACTAAGAATAATGTTGCTAATAGGGGGTAGGCGAAATACAGCCATTGTATACTATTTCAGCTCTATCGGCAGTTCTAGTTGCCCTCCTTCTTAACGGCCTCAGATACGTCTTCACTAGGAAGAGCAGGCACGTAGAAGAGCGCCTTGCTGCTTTGGGCGGCCTAGATAAGGATTACGGATCAGTGAACGTTCCGGTTCCTTCTGAAGATTCAGGACGCCCGGTTTCAAGGCCCGGCTCTAAGGGCAGAAGATTTAAGCTGCCAATCTTCAGATTGCCTGGTTTCATGGGGCACAGGTATATGGAACGTCTCAAACTGGACCTGGTAAAGGCAGGACTTCCACTTAAACCTGAGGAAGCGGTGGGCCTGGGTGTATGCCTGGCAATTGCCGGCTGCCTCCTTGGATTGCTCATTTTCCGGAACCTTTTGTTTGCCCTGGCTCTGGGTGTCGGAGGCTCGGCTGTGCCCCGCCTGTGGATAATGCTGATGAAGAGTAGAAGGTCAAGCCTGATCGAAGGCCAGCTCCTAAACGCCTTGGTGATGATAGCCAACTCACTTAGAGCAGGGCACAGTTTCATGCAAGGGTTGGAATTAGTTATGAGAGAACTTGATCCTCCTCTTGGCACAGAGTTCGGCAAGCTGGTTAAAGAATGCAGGATGGGCCTTTCACTAGAAGACGCCCTTGAAAATATGGTGAACAGAGTAGACAGCAAGGACCTTGAATTGGCCGTTACAGGAGTTCTTATTCAGAGGCAGGTAGGTGGAAACCTTGCAAGAGTCCTTGACAACATAGCATCTACAATAGACAAGCGATTCAAAACCAGGGCTCGAATAAAGGTCGCAACGGCTCAGGGCAGGATATCGGCATTGGTGGTAACGGTGCTTCCCTTTGCTCTTGGGGCCCTTGTTTTTGGCGCTTATCCCGAGTTTGGCGGGGTTATGCTAACTCATCCCATTGGCCTTGCCATGCTTGCAGGGGGCGGCGCTTTACTTGCAATTGGCGTGTTTGTTGTAAGGAAAGTGGTGAATATTGATGTATGAAAGGGACTATGCCATTGCGGCGCTTGCTGCCATGTTCTCCTATTCAGTGCTGACATTCGTCCGGCTAGCGGCAGGTAAGCGGCGTTTTGTAGTTGCTGAGAGGCTTTCTGAAATAGGAGCCATGGATTCATTGCCAGAAGAAGATGACGACGATGTGCTGCGGCTGCCGCTTTTTGAGAGGACTGTGAAACCTGGACTTAAGTGGATTGCGGGCAGGGTGGGGCAGGCTACCCCGGCAAAAGCTCTTAAGAAAATCGAAGAGAGACTTATCAAGGCAGGTTCGCCACGCAATCTTAAGGGTGGCGATTTCCTTACTATACAGGCAATTACAGGCCTTGCAGGGCTTATGGCCGGAACTTCATTGGCCGGCGTTTCGAAGGTGAAAGGGGCAAGATCCGTTCTTTTACCTGTTCTAATGGCAGTGGTGGGATCGTATGCCCCCTGGCTCTGGTTATCCAGAAAAGTGAGCCAGAGGCAGAAGGAGATCCGGCAGAGCCTCCCAGACATTATGGATTTTCTTGTTGTATGCCTTGAAGCAGGCCTAAGTTTCGATCTGGGATTGATGAAGGTTGTAGAGAAGTTTAAAGGTGTGGCAGGAGATGAATTCGGCCGTGCCATCAAAGAAATCCAGCTGGGTAAGAACCGGAAAGAAGCCCTTCGAGATATGGCTGAGCGTGTTGGCATTGATGAGCTGTCATTCTTGGTAAATGCTGTTTTGCAGGCTGAGCAGCTTGGGGTAGGAATGGCCCAAGTGCTGAATATTCAATCTGATCTCCTTAGAGATAAGAGGCAGCAGCATATCGAGGAACAGGCCATGAAGGCTCCTGTAAAGATGCTGTTTCCCCTGATATTCTTTATCTTTCCGTCGATTTTCATTGTCGTTTTGGGCCCGGCCATTCTCAACATACTTGTAAGTTTGGCAGGCCAGTGACTTCAGCTCCTGATTCCAAACCTCTTCATCTTGTTTATTGCTGCAGTATGGGAGATTCCCAGGAATTTTCCGATTTCCCTGGAAGATGAGAACTTGCTGTGTGCTTGCTTAAGGTAGTGTTTTTCGATTTCCTGGATCAGCCCAGGCAAGTCTACTGGCAGGCTCTGTGGCAGCATTTCAGCCAGCCTATCAGCGAATGTTTCCCGGAACCTATCAGGCGAATCGGCCTGGTTATCTGAAAGTGGTTCAGGGCCTGCTGCAGGTTTTTGCCGGTAACCCGCAAGTCGTGCAGAGCCATACTCAAGAGGTGGCGATGATAGGCCCTCGATTATGAGACTTGTTGAATCAACCTTGTCATTGGCCAGGACCGCGGCCCTTTGAATGACGTTCTGAAGTTCTCTTACATTGCCAGGCCATTTATGGCTAGCAAGCTTATTTTCAGCATCTTCAGTCAAGGCAAGTTCCGGCTTACCCAGTTCTCTGGCTAGGGTATTCAAGAAATGCCTGGCAAGTATCGGAATATCTTCTCTACGGTCAGACAGGGGAGGAATCCAAATAGGAATGACGTTAAGCCTGTAGAACAGGTCTTCTCTAAACGTACCCTCAGAAACCATTGTTTCAAGGTCCTTGTTTGTGGCAGAGATAATCCTGATGTCGATTTTGATTTCCTGGCGGCCTCCTACCCGGCGTATCCTTTGTTCTTGGATTGCCCTGAGGATTTTGGCTTGCAGAGGCGGAGACAGGTCCCCGACTTCATCCAGAAACAAAGATCCGTGGGTTGCAAGCTCAAATAAGCCTTGTTTTCCCCCTGATGAGGCCCCGGTAAAGGCTCCGCGCTCATATCCAAAAAACTCGCTTTCAAGGAGGGAATCGGGGATGGCAGCGCAGTTTACTGCAACGAAGGGCCCTTTGGCTCTGGCCGAATTCTTGTGAATTGCCCTTGCAAAGAGTTCTTTTCCTGTGCCGCTTTCTCCTCGCAATATTACACTCATATTAGTCGGCGCAACTGTCTTTGCCAGGTTGATTGCATTGGTAAACACCTGGCTGTTTCCGATAATGTCATCGAAATCTACAAGGGCAGGCCCACTTACAGACTGAATGAGTTGGCGTACGTCGTCTAGCTCTCTGAAGATAATGAGTGCTCCGGCAGGAATCCCTTCCTCGTTTGTGATTGTTCGAATGCTTGTCACAACCCTGGTGCTTTTACCCTGCCAAGTGATGGATACTTCAACATTGTCTCTGTCTTCATCAATAGGGAGGCGGGGCTCAAGCTGCCTGCTTCTTAAAAGGGTGGATAGGTCTGGCTGCTCACCGGGTGAAATTCCAAGGATCTCCCTTGCCTTCTTGCTCGAGTATGTGATGTGTCCTGACTGATCAACAACCAGTATACCTTCGCTGATGTTATCGCCGATAATATCCAGGGCCTTCTCTTTCTTCTCGTACTCCATTATGTCAACTTCAACCAATTCCCCTATGCCTCTTACTTCTTTGCCCAGGCGGCTTACCAGCGGATGCCAGGCAAGTTCCTGGGGCCACTCTACCTTGAAATATATGTGGGGGGGATTTACTTCAATATTGAGAACATTGATTCCGTACTTGCCTACGGACTTCAAAATGTCGTAGATCATCCCAACGCGATTTTGAGCACCTGTGAACCTGATTCGCTTGATTTGCCGGGTTGCCTTCACTGACATCACTCCGGTTCTTCTTTAGGTGAGATACATTGGTATTGCTGTATTGTAAAGATCATTTACAGAGACTGGGCCGGTCTGTTGCGAAAGTTTACGTATGTACAAGATGTTTACGAGATTCATTGGCCCAATTCCTTCTGCCTACTCCGACAAGTCTGAGTTTTCACTCCGGCCCGTGAATCTTCGTCCGAGTACAGTCTTTGTTTCCTTGAACGCTGCTTATCATAAAACCTTTGTAAGCAGTGGGAATGCATTTCAGAATGATACCGGCACGGTAGCATAACGGTCAGAATACACAATCAGCAATACCTGCCCGGTTCCGCGGCACGATTATTGCATAACAAGAGCGTGAGGTGGTGTTTGAGCGAGGCTTCTATAATGAGTGTATGGAGGGAAATCGCAGATATGGTTAAGTACCTACCAGAGCCGTACAAAATCAAGATGGTTGAGCCAATAAGCCTTCTATCCAGAGAGCAAAGGGCCGAGAAAATCAAAGAAGCAGGTTACAATACGTTTTTGCTTAAGTCTCGTGATGTGTATATTGACCTTCTTACAGACAGCGGAACAAACGCAATGAGCCATTACCAGTGGGCAGGCCTTATGCTTGGCGATGAGGCTTATGCAGGCAGTGAAAACTGGTTGCATCTTGAGGAGACAGTCAGGGAACTTTTCGGTTTCAAGTATGTTGTCCCCACCCACCAGGGACGAGGCGCCGAGAACCTTATTTCCCAGTTACTGGTTACACCGGGCACATACATACCGGGAAATATGTACTTTACAACTACCAGAGCCCACCAAGAAATGAACGGCGGTACTTTTGTGGATGTAATTCGGTATGAAGCCCATGATCCGGCCAGGGACGATATTGCCTTCAAAGGTGACGTCGACCTTGAGAAGTATGAGAATCTAATCAAGAAAGTGGGCCCTGAGAAGATTCCTTATATAACTGTGGGCGTTACTGTAAACATGGCCGGAGGCCAGCCTGTAAGCATGACGAATCTCAGGGATGTTTATAACCTTTCAAAGAAGTACGGAATAAGGGTAATATTCGATGCCACACGCTGTGTTGAAAACGCCTATTTTATCAAGATCCGTGAACCGGAATACAAGGATACGTCTATTGCCGAAATAGTGAAAGAGATGTTCTCGTATGCCGATGGGTGTACTATGAGCGGTAAGAAAGACGGCATAGTGAACATGGGTGGATTTTTGGCTATGAACGAAGAGGATCTATACCGCAGGGCAACAGGCATGGTTGTGGTTTATGAAGGAATGCCAAGTTACGGCGGTATGACAGGAAGGGACATGGAAGCCTTTGCCATCGGCCTTCGTGAAGCGGTCAACTTCGACTATATTAGGCACAGGGTAGAGCAGGTCCGCTACCTGGGCGAGAAACTCATTGAATCAGGGATTCCTATTGTCAAACCGGTGGGCGGCCATGCAGTGTTTCTGGATGCCAAGGCGTTTCTGCCCCACATTACTCAAGATAAGTTCCCGGCTCTTGCGCTGGCTGCGGCAATCTACGAGGATTCAGGGGTTAGGGGTATGGAACGGGGCATTATCTCAGCAGGGAGAGACAAGGATGGAAAGGACTATTGCCCAAAACTGGAGCTGGTCAGGTTGACCATCCCAAGGCGTGTGTACACCAATGCCCATCTGGACTATGTTGCCAATTCAGTTGCTAACCTGTATAAGAAGCGCAGTGAAATCAGCGGGCTCAAATGGGTGTATGAGCCGCCTGTATTAAGATTTTTCACAGGGCGTTTTGAGCCGGTTTAGCAGCCGGCAGAGAAGTAGTTTGCAGAAAATCTCTGCATACCGGCTTAAACTTGGCCGGCCGAAAGGAAGCAGCCACCGTTTTCATATAGAACGTGCGAGTGCGACTGGAGACTTGCAACATTGAAGGGCGAGGCCGACTACGGCTGAACGCCCTTTAATGTCTCCAAGACTGTTTGTTTTTGTACATAAGAGAGTCTGCCTTGCGAAGGCATGCTTCAACAGGAGTGCTAGAGTAAGGGAAGAAGCGGGCTACTCCGATAGCCATGGTAATCGGTACTTGTATCAACGAGTTGCCCTCATTCCATTTGTCAATTGCATCTTTTATGATTGGAGAAATCTCCTCTCCTTGGACCTGGCTGTCTGGTATTATCAGCACAAACTCATCGCCGCCGTAACGTACAGCGATGCCTGAGGGTTTGCATAGTTCTTGAAGGATGTCTGCTATCTGTTTGAGTACTTGGTCACCGGTATAGTGTCCGTAACGGTCATTTACTTCCTTGAACCCGTTTATGTCTGTCATTACAACTGATACAGACGTGCTTGTCTCCTTATATGCTTCTATGTTTGTCAGGAGGGATTCGGCAAGGCCTCGCCGGTTATACAGTCCGGTAAGAGGATCGCGTATGGCTTGCTCCCTTAGCTCGTGCTGCAGGTGCTCCAGAGTTTGATAAGTCCTCTTATGGTTGCTAATATCCTTGGCAGTAATCAGTTTGCCGCGGGGAGCTTTGCTCCCGGTGTTCAGTGGGGAAATCCTGATGTCGTAGAACCTCTGTTCTCCTTGCACAATGAAAGGTATTTCGCAGGAAATTTGAACTGAAGGCCCCAAAGGCTGGGTTAAGAGCGGGTTCAGTGTAGCATGCTCAGGGCTCGGAAGCCCTTCAATTGATCCAAATGCTTCGCTGATATCCTGGCCTACAGCTTTGGACATTGATGTGCCCAGAAGGCTCTGGGCAGCCAGGTTCAGATCCACTATCCGATTTTCAGTATCTGTAACAATGACTACGTTGTCTATTTCATCCAGCACATACTCTCTTGCAATTCTCATAATAGACATCAGGCCGGTTTTGGCTATCCCGATTTCAAAAAGCCCAGCAGAGACAGCCATGGCAGTTATAGTAATATCGAACCCCAGAAAAGCGTCACCCCTGCCTATAAGGTATGCTATGTTTGCTATTAAGGGTATGGTTGCTCCTACCATCAAGATTATTGCTTGTGAACGGTAGATTTGCGAAGGGGTAAACACTGTGTGGCCGATAACCAGAGATCCAAATGCAATCAGGGCATAGGAGTAGGCAGTATGGATCCAGAACCATGGCCCGTAAGTTTTCTGAAGTCTCAAGAATGGGCCGGCCATGTTCATGGCGACTTCTCTACGTATAAGGCCATGCCATTGGTTTGACCAGACCAGGGCTAGCGTTACTGCCGGTACGATAGATAGCATGGCCAATCTTTGCCGGCTGGAATGGGGGCCAACGTCGAGGCCTGAATAGTCGAGAGCAAACAGAACCCAGAGTACCGGGATTGATACAATGAAAATGTATTCAACATTCGAGAATAGTATCTTCTGATTGATATTGGGCGATGAGAGTTCCATGATATTGAAAACCGCCCAGGAAGCGGTGCTCACGGCTAACCAAAACAAAGGGACAGCCCCCGGGATATTCCGCCGTTTCCAGGCACTGAGGGCTACTCCTCCACCTAACAGAGCAGAAAGGAGCAACGGTATCACATATGGAGTAAATTGCCAGTTCATGTTCGGCTCAGGCAGTCTCCCCGGGTCGGTCCCTTACAACCATCAAAATTTAGAATGATCGCTTATGACTTCGCTTTGATATTTAACACCTGTAACTCTTCTACGCTGCTCATGGGTTTTCCTTTATGTTGGCCTTTTTTTGAATAATCTTGCCAAACTCCCTGGTATGTGAACGTATTGGTTTTGCTAACGCCAGGACTGTGTGCAAGAAGCTAGCTCCTGTAGAACCCTAATTGGCATAGGGTGTGCTTGCCGGTGCCATGGCCATATGTGCCGTGAGGTTTTCGGGGGGAATAGGTGGCCTGTCAAAGCGGCTGAAACGACGCTTTCCTTAGTTACTATGCTCATGCATGTTTCGGTTCCCTTGACATTGCTCCAGTTTGATACCTGAATGTTCTCGTCATAATAGTCTACAAGGTATGCAGGCACAAATTTGCACCCGAGTTTGGCTAGAACTGTGGCCCTGTGATGGCCATCCAGGATAACCATAGAGGCTTTGTCAACAATTACTGGGTACTTAAGCACGCCTTCACCGGATATCTCAGAAGCAAGTTCTTCTATTCTCGATTTGTCAGTTTCTTCGTGAGGCCTCAGCCTGCTGCAGTCGATTAGAGCTAGAGTGTAGCAGCATTGGCTGTCAAGTTTGGAGTCGCGATTCATACAGCCTTTCCTCCTTCTCTCAATTGGCATGGGATTGCAATGGCGTCCTGGGTAGTCTGGCCAGTGCCTCATTGATTTCCGATTGAGGATAGACGACGTCCTCAAGCATCCCGTTCCTGTATCCATCGTAAGCGCTCATGTCAAAGTAGCCATGGCCGCTTAATCCAAACAAAATCACTTTCTCTTTTCCTGTGTTTCTGGACTCTGCTGCAATGTCCATGGCCACACGAATTGCGTGAGCTGATTCAGGCGCAGGGATGATCCCCTCTGTTCTGGCGAACAATTGGGCCGCCTCGAATACTTCAAGTTGTTTTACTGCCCTTGCAGTTATGAGCCCTTCGTTGAGAAGTGCGCTTATAATCGGAGACATACCGTGATACCGCAGGCCTCCGGCGTGAATTCCCGGCGGGACAAAATCGTGTCCCAGGGTATGCATTTTCAATGCCGGAACCATTCCTGCACAGTCGCCGTAATCGTAGGCATACACGCCTTTTGTCAAAGTCGGGCATGCTTCCGGTTCCACTGCTATGATCTTTGGCGCATGGAGGCCTGGAGTGTGGCTTTTCAGGGCAGGTTCAAGGAAAGGGAAGGCAAGGCCGCCAAAATTGCTGCCGCCGCCGGCACACGCGATTATTGTATCGGGAGTCTCGCTTGCCATTTCCATTTGGAGCCTGGCTTCCAGGCCGATTACTGTTTGGTGCAGAAGTACGTGGTTGAGAACACTTCCAAGCGAATACTTGGTTCCAGGGTTACTGACTGCGTCTTCTACTGCTTCGCTTATTGCTATGCCCAGACTGCCAGGGGAGCCTGGATCCTTTGCCAGAACAGACCGTCCTGAGACGGTTGTATTGCTTGGACTTGGTATAACATTAGCGCCAAAAGTCTGCATTAACGATCTTCTGTATGGCTTTTGATGGTAACTTGCTTTTACCATGTATACAGTGCACTCAAGTCCAAAGAAAGCACATGACATTGATAGGGCCGAACCCCATTGGCCTGCTCCGGTTTCAGTCGACAGACGCCTGGTACCGTCTTTCTTGTTGTAATATGCCTGGGCTACAGCTGTGTTTGGCTTATGGCTGCCTACAGGGCTTGTTCCTTCGTACTTGAAATAGATTCTGGCTGGAGTGTCCAGGGCTTCCTCAAGCCGCTTTGCCCTGATTAGAGGCGTTGGCCTCCACAACCTGTAGATATCCAGGACTTCGCCTGGAATGTCGATGACAGGCTGCATTGAAGTTTCTTGTTCGGCAACGGAGTCAGGGAAAATCGCAGCTAGTTCCTTACGGGTAACTGGCTCCAGCGTTTTTGGGTTAAGGGGAGGGGCCATGCCAAATGGCAAATCGGCCAGAATGTTGTACCAGGCTGTAGGCATATCCTTTTCGTCAAGGTTAAACTTGATTCTTTCTGGATCTGTCAGATGCTCTTTCATTTTAGTTATCTCCTTCCTTCTTGGGAGTCTGCATATGCACTTGGGTTTGTGTGGAGCCGTCGGCCCCAAGCCTGCACATAAGCAAAAACCCGCCCTCTGTTAAGAGGACGGGTAATAGCCGTGGTGCCACCTCAGTTGAATCGCCTGCCCCTGCAAAACCACATTCGACCATGGCCAAATTGCAATAGACCTGTGAACGTGGCTTGCGGGCCGCGATGCCACTCATTTCGGATACGGGGATGCTCATTTGCAGCCCTTATATCCTCCCCTGTTACCGGTGGGGTTCCGGCAGAACCTACTTGCGTATGCTGCATCCGCACGATTACTCGTACGCTTGGGCGGCATGCATGACATGCGTTGGGAACTGCTGCTCACGGGTCCATTCGGTCGCTCCTTACGGCCTTCAGGCTCTCACTGTTCCTGATTCGCTGTCCCGGCGGTTTGCGCTTACTAGTCCCGATCATCGCCTGAACCTGATTAATTTTACTGATGCTAGCACAGCCAGTGTCAGATTGTCAATGCAATAGGGAAATTCTGTGTTACCAGAGAGTGATATTGTCACCTCGGGGGGTGCGGACTGAGAAAATGTTACCATGATGAGAGGAGAAGACATTCTCTTGAGCACCAAAGAAGCACGGAGAGTTTATGTTATGAAACAAATATCGTTGAAGAAATCAACAATCAAGCCAGCAGCTGAACATCTTCCCCAATAGGCTCAATTACAAAGCAATTCGGACCCCCTCTAAAAGCATTACTGGCCCCAAAACCGGCCAGGTTTCAGCCCAACCCGGTACCAGAATCGACCACCTTCGGCCCAAACGTGGTACCAAAATCGGCCAGGTTTCAGCCAAACCTGGTACTAGAATCGACCACCTCAGCCCAAATTCAGCAAAAAAGCCCCTGTTTATGTTCTCACGGAGGCCTTATTGGCCCCAAAACCGGCCAGGTTCAGCCCAACCCGGCACCAGAATCGACCACCTTCGGCCCAAACGTGGTACCAAAATCGGCCAGGTTTCAGCCAAACCTGGTACTAAAATCGACCACCTCAGCCCAAATTCAGCAAAAAAGCCCCTGTTTATGTTCTCACGGAGGCCTTATTGGCCCCAAAACCGGCCAGGTTCAGCCCAACCCGGCACCAGAATCGACCACCTTCGGGCCACACCTGGTATCAAAACCCGCCAGGTTTCAGCCAAACCTGGTACTAGAATCCACCGGCTAATGCCAGTACCCAGTATCAAGGCCGACCATTCACAGCAAAGAGGTGAAAGAATCGTAGTCCGTTGACACTCAATAGGGAAATCTTGGTGCATTCATATTGAACAGAAGTGGTATCTTGACTGAATCTCGGATCGCGTTAGGGGAATCTTGCGAATTATTAGAAATCAATGCTTTCTACAGAAGGGAAAATCCATAGACGGGTCGAATAAACACAACCAAGGCATCAGGTAGTATGATGTCTGACCGCTCAAGTTGGAAACATTGTAGAAGTGATACGCAATAACATCGCACCCGTTACGTGAATGTATGGATCTTGGTGACAAGAGTGTCTTGCAAGCCTGCCACTGACAGGAGGTGATTTCAGACGGTTGTGTTTTGGGGTTACGAGTAGCTCCAACTGGCACCAAACGGCTAACAGGTCCGTAACACAGATCCGAAAAACTTCGAATCCTCGGAGGTGAGCTATTTGTTGAAAGAGGGAATGGGATTTGACTTTGTCTTTGTTGTTTTGCTGACCCTATCTGTTGCCTATATTCTCAACAGAGCAAAGCAAGGCCACAAAGGCTGGGATATCCGCAGAATACCCGGTCTAGATGCCATTGAAGAAGGCATAGGCAGGGCAACTGAGATGAATAGGCCTGTCTTCTATCTGCCGGGCAGCGGGGGGTTTGATGAGCCTCAGCTCCTTGCATCTATGGCGGTTCTTTCAGAGGTTGCGAAGATGACTGCCCGGTATGATACCCGATTGATAGTGTGCGTCCCATATTCAGGGGTATATCCGATCATGCAGGAAATTGTCCGCCAGGCATATGTCTCGGAAGGGAAGGCCGAAAGTTTCCGTCCAGACGACGTACGTTGGTTTTCAGATCACTATTTTGGCTATGCATTGGGTATTGTTGGGCTGATGTTCAAGGAGCAGGTAGCTACAAATATCATGATAGGCAACTTCGCCTTTGATGCTTTGATGTATGCTGAAGCGGCCAATCAGGCAGGTGCAATTCAGGTTGGGGGTACTGCAGCAATTACCCAGATTCCTTTCTTTGTGGCTGCGTGCGACTACGCGTTGATAGGTGACGAGATGTTTGCAGCCGCTGCATACCTCACAAAAGACCCTGTTCGGGTGGCCACAATTGTTGCAGAAGACTGGGGCAAGTTCTTTGTCGCAGGCCTTATTGTGTTGGGGGCTCTTTTGAAAAGTGCCGGAGCGGTAGGTCCCTTGAACAATATCCTTAATTGGTAGGAAAGGGGTGAAAGTCTATGAAAACTTCCTTGCCATTTTACCTGACAGTCGCTACTGTCGTATTGCTTGTACTTAGCGTATTTTTTACATTCATGCCCAAGGTCAGTGATGAGATTGATAAGTGGTATATTCTAGGCACTGCAGTGGTATGCTGCGTTGGCCTTGTTAACCTTACAAGCGTCCATGCCAGGAATATTCGGAGAAAGGGCCAAGATTGGGATTTGTCAGTTCTTATGATAGTCCTTACTTATGGTTATCTGGCACTGGGCCTTTTGACGGGGCCTACCCACAAGCTCTACGCGTGGATTTTCGAGGCTACAGAGGTTCCCCTTGGAGCCACGTTTTACTCAGTACTTGCCTTCTATATAGTATCAGCGGCTTACAGAGCGTTCCGGGCAAAGACGCGGGATGCTGCCATTTTACTAGGCGCAGCCGCGATCGTCCTTCTGGGAAGGGCCCCTTTAGGCGAGGTCATTTTCCCGTTCTTTGGCACTGCAACTAACTGGATCATGAGAATTCCAAACACCTCGGCCCAGAGAGCAGTCGTTCTCAGTGCTTACCTTGGTTCTTTTATTACCGCAATTAGAATCCTCTTCGGGTTGGAACGGCCATACGCATCTGTAGGTGAATAGGAGGTGACATGATGAGTATATGGGACCGCTTAGCAAATCTTGACCGCAGGATCTACTATATTATCTTGATTCTTGTTGTGGCTATGCCCATCGTGAAGCCCTGGGGGCTTCCAATCAAGGTTGGTAAGGAAGCTGAAGATTTCTTTGCTACTGTAGATAAGCTTCCGCAAGGCGGCACTGTGCTTTTGGTAATCAACTACCGTACAGACTGTATTGTTGAGATGAACCCGCAAGTAGTTTGCATCTTCAAGCACGTCTTAGAGAAAGACGGCAAGATCATAATGATCTCCGGAGTTGACGAAGGTGCCATGGTTTCTCAAATAGCTGCGGAACACGTAGCTGAGCAAATGGGTGCCGAATACGGTGTCGACTGGATAAACCTCGGATACAAGCCAGGCGGCGACGTCTTCATGAAAAAAATGGTAGACAATTTTTGGGAGGCATCTGCCTACTCTGATATGAACGGGGATTCTCTGGATAAGTTCCCGATTATGAAGGGGTTTAACTCTTTGGCCCAGGCTGATCTTGTCCTGAATTTGGTTGCTGTAGTTCCTAGCCCAGGTGAGAAACTATTGCAGATGGCAATAATCCCTACAGGTGTACCATATGCAGTAGGAACCACTGCCCTTCAGACTACCAGTGAAATGGTTTTCTACTCGTCAGGACATTATCAGGGAATTCTGGCCGGCCTTCGGGGCGCAGCTGAATATGAATTTCTTCTAGGGCATCCGGGTGCAGCCATTACAGGCATGGACTCTCAATCAGCTGCTCATATTCTCGTTATTGTTCTGATTGCCCTTGGCAACTTAGGTTATTTCCTTGGTGAGAAGAAACGCGGGAAATCCGCACATGGATCGCCTCGAGGAGGTGACGTTTCATAATGGAGCAGCTACAGATTTGGATGGCAGCATTTTTCACGATCTGCATTTACAGCATGGTCTTGTACAAAGACAACAAGTTGTTCCGGTTTTCGGAAACGGTTATGGTTGCGATAACTGCTGCAAACGGCATTGTGTTGACGTTCCACAACTATATAAAACCTGCTGTTACTGTTGATATTGGAACCGATAAGAAGATATGGCTGATCATTCCGATTCTGCTGGGCCTGCTGATGTACGCAAGGTTCATAAAGCCTGTGGCCTGGCTTGCAAGGATTCCAATGGGGTTCTTTGTGGGGGTAGGGGCAGGATACGTTTTCACCAAGCGCCCTGCTCTATTCTTCAGCCAGATACAAGCTACATTCCTTTCGCTCAATACCATTGATAACATATTGTTTGTGATAGGCGTGGTTACTGTAACTACTTACTTCTTCTTTACAGTCCCATTGAAGAGCCAGTTCATGAAAGGCACTACTGCAGTTGGAAGAGTGTTCTTGCTGGTAGCGTTTGGAGCGGCTTTCGGCAACACTGTAATGACCAGGATCTCCGTCTTGCTAGGGAGGCTCCAGTTCCTGCTTCAGGATTTCTTGAAAATAGCGTAGTCTTGGTGCGGGTCAGTACAGTTTGGTGTCGGCTTGAGTATGATTCCGGTTTCGGTGGCAGGCAGCCTTCAAAAGCGTTTGGCTGCCTGCCGTAAATTATCCCCAGGCCTTTATGTTGATGTGAGGGTGTTGCATAAACCGGAAGTTTCTGTTGCGGCTTGCAATACAACAGGGTGTACACCGGCGCTAGGTTATGGCAGTTCCCTTTAGAGCAACATATATATTGACGATTCCCAGGTAATCCAACTCTACCGGTATTACTAACATCTTGATGTCAAGGGTTGAGACAACGGTGCCTTCACCGGTAATCAGAGCAGGAGGGGACAGTTTGCAGACATAGCCCAAATGTTCCAACCTTGATGCTGCCTGGCCTGTGATGATGTTTCCCATTTCGCCTAGGGCCGACTCTGCCAGCTGGTCATATAAAGGCACAGGGCTACCCAGCATGGCAGAGGCAATGTTCTTTGCAGTACGTTCATTCATTGAGTACAGGACAAACCCTTTGGCCTCTCCGGTGACTCCTACGAGGACACTTATTTCTTGTGAAGTTGACCGGCATTCTTTAATCCATGGTCTGCCTCTTGAAATCTCGACTGACAGCTCCTGCTTAAAAAACGTGATAGCCCCTTCCAGAAATGGGTTAACCAATTCGGCCCTAAGCATTCCATATCCCTCCTGAGAACTTCGGAAAAAAACGAAAGACTCGCAGTCTTTTTCAATTTGTATGGGGACCTGACTTTAGATTGCAGGCATCTATATCCAATTATTAGTCACAATATAGCGATTTTCCTTCTTGTTTGCGACACATTTCGAAATTTTTGTGAATTGAGGGGATATGCTTGGAAGGACCGCCGCCTATTTCGATGTTTCGTGGTTGACCTGGTGGTTGACCACTTCCTGGGCAAACTCAAGCAGCATGTCCTTGCTTGAGTCTTCCAGCCGTTCAGCATGTTGGGAAAACGAGAAGATAAGATTTTCGATATCAGGAAGCACCTTTCGAGCCCCTTGAACCAGAAGTCCTCCCAGAAGCAGCCCTGTAAAAAGGGAAAGAGTCATTCCGTTCTCTGAGCCGATTTCGAGGATCCCTTTCAGAGCAACCAGGTCAAGGCCTTTCTTTTTGGCTTGGATGAAAAGGAAAGAAAGTAGGGCGGCGCAATAAGCAACAGGTGATGATTTATACTTCTCCTTGTTAAAGTCAAAGGGCTGATCCACTTCTTTATGGAACGAGCCTGTTATTTGTGATAGCAGATCTTTTGTCACTTGCTGCCAGTCGTCTTCAGAACAAGCAGGGGGTTCAGGCAAGGCAGAGTCTAGTTTCTTCGAATTCACAAGATCAAAGCCTGGTTTTGTTGGTTCAAACAACACCAAAGACCGTCCAGGCAAACCTGTACGGTTAACTGAGTATGACGTTTCTACCAATCCGTCTTCAACAAGCTCCTGCATCATGTCATAGGCAGTCCACTTTGATACAGATACGCGCTCGGCTACATCTCCATAGTGAACAGGAGTTCCTTGCTCGACTACAAGATCTGCCAGGGCCTCAAGGAACTCATAGCGCCTCTTTGTGAGTTTCACCTGATCACCTCAGTAATCTCGATTGTTCGACGAGGGCCTGTAGGCCTTTGGCCGAACAGTCGTTTTGCCGTTGGCTGAAAACCCTAACTGTTAGCTACAATACTTTTCTTGGCCAATACTGTCAATGGTTCCGCAGGAAGTCAGCTCCTGGGAAATACGATGGGCTCCCCGAGCTGACTTCCCGCCTGCGAGTCTGCATGATGAAACCAGGATTCATGTGTCAACCGACTACTGGCCACCGGCATTGGTTTTTGCCTCAACCTTATCTTCTTGTGCTTTGACGTTATCTGCGATTTCGCCCCAGGCCTTGGCATACCCATGAAGGGGCTGGCAAACCTGTGCTGCAGTAACTCCGTTTTTCTGAGTTGAATATGCATTTGAACTTTCGACCATTTTCTGCAGCCACTCTGGATTGTCGATAATGGGGCATGGACGCATAAGGTTTGAGTTGAATGGCTGGTTTTTCTGATATTCAAGAAACAGCGGCGACTTGAGAGCTTCTACCAGACTTGTGTTCTTTATGTTCATGTTGGCATAATGCACAAATGCGCATGGTTCTACGTCGCCCATAGCATTTATGTGGAAGTAGTTCCGGCCTCCCGCTATGCAGCCACCTACAAAAGGACCGTCATTCCAGAAATCTGCAACGAATACCGGCTTTTCTGAACGCCATTTTCTAACTTGCTTTAACATAAACAGTCTTTGTTCAGGGGTTGCCATGTACTCGAGATCAGTCTCTCCTCCGACAGGGACATATGTGAACAGCCATCCATAAAGGCAGCCCTTTTCGATCATCAGATCGATCCATTTGTCACTGCCAATGATCTCTGTGTTTTCTCTTGTATAAGTAGCTGAGAATCCAAACGGCACTCCTGCTTCTCTAAGGTTGTCCATTGCTTGCATTACTCTGTCGAATACATCTTCGCCGCGACGGGCGTCGGTTTCCTCTTTGAACCCCTCAAGGCTAATGGCAAAGGTCACATTACCCAGTTCTGCGAACTGTTGAGCTCTTTCCTTTGTAATTAGGGTGCCGTTGGAAAAGACATGAAACATCGATTCGTTGTGTTTATTGGCCAGCGAGATAAGATCGTCCATCCTTACAGTAGGCTCTCCACCTGAGATTACAAAGAAGTTCACTCCGATGTCTTCGGCTTCGGTCATTACTCTATCGAGGGTCTCATAATCCATGTCTTGAGACCTGTCGTACTCTGCAGCCCAACATCCTTTGCACCTTAGATTGCACCTGCCTGTAGGGTCGATAAGGATTGCCCAGGGCACGTGTACTCCGTATTTCTCTTGACCTTCTCTGCGCCTTGCAGGGCTAAGAATGCCTGCATTCAGAAACATGTTAATACCGGTTTTTTCAACGACGTTTGGCGAAAGCTGGTTAAGTGCTTTGACCGCCAAATTCCTCCAGTTATTGTTCTCGTCAGAAAACATTTCTGCCCATTGCCGGGCATATTGCTTATGAATTGGTTCCTTGGCAAGCCGGCCGCCCCATTTGGCCAGATTGACCAGGTTTTTCTCAGGATTGTTCCTGATATACTTGAGTCCTTGCTTGAGCGTTGCTTCGCCCACCATTGATTTGGCTATTTCAAACGGCATCTACGGTTCCTCCCTCTCTCCAGGTATCTGCGGTCCCCCAAAAGACCCAAAATCTCATTAAAAAATACTCTCCTTGCCGGATCCTTGGATTGTCTTGCTATTTCCCCTTTTATATATAAGAGGCCTGGGATGTAATTGCTGCTTGGATTGATTCTCCCAAAAAACCAAAATACTCTAGTACCATAGTAGTCCTCGATTGTGTCCGGTGTCAAGGATCTGCCGCAATATTGCGCCGCTTAGCTCAGCAGAGGCCGCTCAACTTACCAGGTGCCCCTCAGCTGTTCCGCAGGTTTATGCTCTAACAGACTAATTCTTTGACGGTTTCAAATGCGACAGGATATAATTCAGTGTATAGCATATTTGGGTCTTTTGGGAGAGTAGCATTACTGAACCGGAGGTAATGGATAATGCCATCAGTGAAAATTCTGACTGACAGTGCCTGTGATATAGAACCAAACTATCTTGAGAGCCTGGGTATAGCAGTAGTTCCTCTAACGGTCCGCTTTGGATCAGAGTCACACATAGACGGTTATGAAATGCGTGGAAAAATGTTCTACGATAAACTGAAAACTTTCGATGGATTGCCGAGGACGTCGTCGCCTTCAGTAGGAGACTTCCAGACGGCTTTTGATGCGATAACTGCCGACGGTTCGGGGGTAGTGGCAATTCTCTTGTCTGAGGTTCTGAGCGGTACATATCAAGCGGCACAGATGGCGGCGTCGATGTTGCCAGACAGGAAGATTGCCATTATAAACTCGAAAACAGCTTCGGTAGGATATGGATTGATCGTGCTTGAGGCACATAATCTGGCATGTCAAGGGGCGAGTTTCGAGGACGTAAGAGACGCTGCACAGGCAATGGTGGACAGGCTGGTCACAATATATGCTGTAGATACATTGGATTATCTTTATAAGAATGGGCGTATTGGGAGAGCGATTCACTTCTGGGGTTCTATGCTAAATATGAAACCACTCTTGGTCCTGGACCCTGATGGCTATGTATCAGGCCTTGAACGGGTCCGCGGAAAAATCAAAGTGATTCCGAGGATGATTGAACTTGCAGGAGAAAGGGTTCCATACGGAAGCAAGGTTAAACTGGGTATGTGCCATGGCAATGTTCCTGAACAAGGAGAAAAACTTGTGGCCGCGGCTAAGGAGAAGTGGGTTGTGTTACGGACGGTAGAGACTGAGATAGGCGGAGTAATCGGAATACATAACGGCCCTGGGACCCTGGCTTTAATAGTATTGCCAGAGGAATGATTGCCGCCGGCCGAGTGCGAACCTTTTGATGCATGGATAACAGTGGCATTAGCACAGTAAAGCATTAGTACAGCACTGGCAGAGCAGCGAGTGGCATTAGTACAATAAAGTATAAGTACAGCATGAGTGCAGCACTTACGGCATGAGTTCAGTGGACCCGGCTAACCAATAACTGCTATCTGGCTCTTGAAAGCTTTCGTGCGGTGGAATGGCTCGTGTGGCGAGCCATATTGAGAGGTTTGCAACAGTAACTCTTGATACCGGTACTGGCATTAGGTGGTCGGTTTTAGTACCGGGTTTGGCTGAAACCTGGCGGATTTTGATACCAGGTTTGGCCCGAATGTGGCCGATTTTGGTACCGGGTTGGGCAGAAACCTGGCCGGTTTTGGGGCCAATAAGGCCTCTGCGAGAACCAAAACGGGGGCTTTTTTACTGAATTTGGGCTGAGGTGGTCGGTTCTAGTACCAGGTTTGGCTGAAACCTGGCGGGTTCTGATACCAGGTTTGGCCCGAATGTGGCCGATTCTGGTACCGAGTTGGGCTGAACCTGGCCGGTTTTGGGGCCAGTAATGCTTTTCGAGGGGGTTTGTAAGAGTAACTTCCGCTTTTCTCAAAAACACTGGAAGTTACTTTTACAATTAAGCCAGGTAACAGAAATGTGCAATTTCCTTGACCATGAGCCCCCTTTTTAGTAAAATATCTCGTGCGACCATTACAAGGTTTACGTGCGGGTGTAGCTCAATGGTAGAGCTCCAGCCTTCCAAGCTGGTTGCGTGGGTTCGATCCCCATCACCCGCTCCATGCGCCTGTAGCTCAGGGGATAGAGCACCTGCCTTCTAAGCAGGGAGTCGCAGGTTCGATTCCTGCCAGGCGCACCATTTTCGATGATGAAAATGTGGTGGATGTAGCTCAGCCGGTTAGAGCGCCAGGTTGTGGCCCTGGAGGTCGGGGGTTCAAGTCCCCTCATTCACCCCAAGTTTAATGCTTGGTGTTTAGTGTTTGCGCCCGTAGCTCAATTGGACAGAGCCGCAGACTTCGGATCTGAAGGTTACAGGTTCGAGTCCTGTCGGGCGCGCCAGATGGGGCGTCGCCAAGCGGTAAGGCATCAGCCTTTGGAGCTGACAAACGCAGGTTCGAATCCTGCCGCCCCAGCCAGTGTGGGCCATTAGCTCAGGGGCAGAGCACCCGCCTTTTAAGCGGGGAGTCGATGGTTCGAATCCATCATGGCCCACCATTCTATTTTATGTCGTGTTGGCGAGGGTGTCGGAATCGGCAGACGAGCTGGACTTAGGATCCAGTGCCTTAATCGGCGTAGGGGTTCAAATCCCCTCCCTCGCACCACTCACTTCAAAGTGCTGATTCTTCATGCCATCTGCTAAGTAGTAATTGAACTATTGGGGTGGCCATCCTTGACCCACAGTCCGAACGTCTACTTCCCGATACCTATTTGGAGCACTACCAGGTGCTGTCTGAGTCCTGAATGATGGTAGAACCGGGTAATCCAAAGGTGCAAGACCCCATGTGTAATGCCACGCCAGGCGCACTAAAAAAACGCGGCCTGCCCTGTTGAGCCAGCCGCGTTTCTTCTCAACCTCGTTACTTTGTGGGATCGCCGCCCAGCATAAAGGTGTACATGTCATCCGTCACAGCTTGGATGTTCTCTTCGCCTAAGTATGTCATGTGGCCTGCTTCGTATCCCTTGACGAAAACCCGGTCCATGGGTAGGCCCGAATGATCCAGTGTGTAGTACAGGATACCGATTTGAGTGCAGATGTCATACCAGCCATTGATGAAGAATGTGCGCATGGTAGGTGTCCGGCGCATTGCAGCGCTCAGGCTTTGAGAGGTGTTCCGGCCCTTAATATCGTTATTCCAACTGGACCACAGAGAGTGAGAATTGACAAAGTTGCGGTCCCACTTGATGCCCAACATGGGGAAGACTTCGCCACAAAGCACCGATTGGAAGAAGGAGTTGTACTTTCCTTCTGCCGCGTCATCGCGGACACCCCACTGTTGCTCATCCAGTAAAGGGGTGTACAGCGGGCGGGTAATCCGTCCATCCAAACGGGCCACCGAACGGCCTTTTTGGCGTATGACTTCACGACGGTACTCCACATCTTCCAAAACCAATGCCCGCTTTTCCAAGTACTCTCGTGAAACCCCGGTGTAGTAGATAACCCGTTCGATTATATGTTCCCGGGCTTCCCCTTTCAGGGACTCTCCTTGGTATAAAGCCAGAAGGTACTCGGTATCGGCAAACCGTTTCGCTTCGGCCACAAATTCCTCTACGGTTTGATTAGAAGGATGATTATGGTACCAGTTGACTGCGGCCAGAGTAGGGAATGCCAAAACCGCTGGATAGATTGGAGCCTTGTCGCTAAAGAATTTGCCTACTGTGACTGTGTTGCCGATCATGATTAACCCGTCAAAGGTGACGCTGTAAGCCCGGTCTGAACCGGAGAGAGAACCTATTCCAGCAACGGTGCTGGCCCGGGTGCAACCATAGCTTTCACCCACCAGGTATTTGGGGCTTTGCCAGCGGTTATAACGAGCCAACCAGGCTTGAATAAAAGTGAGAATCGCTTCGGCATCCGGTTCGATCCCGTAAAACATGTCCTTTTTGGATTCATCCAGCAAGCGGCCGAAACCTGTACCTACTGGATCCACCAGGACTAGATCGGCAATATCTAACAGACATTGATCGTTATCGCAAGATTCATAGGGAGGAAGCGGCAAACCATCGTCGTCAACTTCACTATATTTGACCCGCTTGGGGCCTAAAAAACCGACATGTACCATCATAGAAGAAGTGCCTGGGCCGCCATTAAAGCCAAATAGAACGGGACGGGATTTCACATCCTCGACATCGGAACGGAAATAGGAATACGAAAAGATTGAAGCGATAGGTTTCCCCTCATCATCATAGAAGACGTTGTCTTCACTGACAGTGTGGTACGGTATTTTCACACCGCGCAAGGTGATGCTTCCTTCTCCTGTAAAGCGAGAAGGTGTAAAGACATCTGTTTTCAACATTGATGATCCCTCCTCGAAATAAGTGATGGGCGCATTCATTTTATCACTAACATCTATCTGGAGAAATTAGGATCAAGCGCCTTATTCGGCGTAAGCCTTCAAATCCCCTCCCTCGTACTACTGCTAGAGAAGGGTAAAGGTAAACTGCTCACAATATAATGTGATATTTCAAAAACATATTGCAATCCGGAGTTCCATTTGATAGACTCCTAACGAACGTTAGGTATAAAGGCGTTGGGTATTGACAGAGAAGCAATTTCGTGGAATGTTAGCGATCTATTTTCCCGTTGCCTAACAACGTATGAATAAACAGCACAGTAAAGGAGAGACACAATTGAATATTGAGCAGAGACTTGCCATATTACAAAATACCTATGCGGCATCTATAGCAGAGACTGTAAACACTTATGACAAGCTAAAGGTACTTGACACAATCGTAGAGAGAAGAAAAGAAAGGCAGGCACAGACAGCGCCCTTTTTGAATCAACAGCTTGGCATTGAAACCATCGAAGATGTCTTTTGTAAGCTTTCAGAGATTTTTGGTTGTGCAAATTGGTCTGTGGAAAGAACAGATGACG
This sequence comes from Bacillota bacterium, assembly GCA_040766745.1. Taxonomy (GTDB): domain Bacteria; phylum Bacillota; class Sulfobacillia; order Fermentithermobacillales; family Fermentithermobacillaceae; genus JAXGPX01. The sequence continues at coordinate 91,132 of JAXGPX010000003.1, read as the reverse complement.
GCTATATGGTTACATCAGTTTCGTGCAAGTTATGCGCGCTGTCCAAGAAAATGGGAGGAGCAGATCCTTGTAATGGCTGGTGCCTAGATCCCATGTTCGCCATGATCACTGCCTTAGGCAAAATCGATGTTGTAAACATAACTGTTGAAAGCACTTTAATGGCTGGAGATTGTTGTAAAGTGCTTGTCAATATCCGTACGTAACCGAATGTACTGCTGAACTGCTTTGACATATTGGAAGAAGGCGGAACAATGTATTTATCCTATTACGATAACCTCAAGAGAATTACAGACGACGGTGTAAGGGATTTTTGTTTGTGCGAAAGAGTAGATGAAGAATATATGAGATCATTGATAGAGCGAGCTTGTGGAGCTGAGGAACGAACCGATTGCATAAAAACATGGTTATACGGGATCATGATTTTGCTGGTGCTTGCTTTCCAGAAAGTACTGGGTAAGTTGGGGAGAATCGCGGCCGATTCACTCCCTTACGAGGGGTTTGACCCAGACAAAGCCTTTGCATGGGTTTCTGTTCACCACATTACCGAAATGCTGATTGCTCTGGCTGCAATTGTGATACTAAGCAAGCTGCTGAAAGTTGATTTCGGTTTTGGCCTTGGCGACAGGAAAAAAGGAACCGAATATGCAGTGATGTATACTGCCATATTTGCAGGGGTTACCCTTGTTAGCCATATACTTATGTATATCAATAATACGTTACCTGCTTACGATTTTCCGTTGAACACAAGTAATGTTTTTGGAACGCTGGGCTTTCAATTGCTCTTAAGCGGGCCTGCCGAGGAGATTCTGTTTCGGGCGATCCCCATTACAATGCTCGTGCAAGTAATGGGAAAGAGTGTAAGAGTAAAGTGGGGTATTACCTTAGAAACAATTGTCGCCTCTTTCTTGTTTGCTATTGCACATATGAAGTGGTCTTTATTTCCGTTTGCCATTGAAGCAAATTACTTCCAGGTGTTATACGCTTTTGTGTTAGGCACTATCCAGGGCAAAGCATACCAAGACAGTCGCAGCATTGTATATCCAATGTTTATGCACAGCATCAGCAATGTGCTAATGGTTGGAACAGGGTATTTGTTTCTATTGCTATAGACATTTGCCTTATTCTCTGGAACGCGCAGTACTTGAATGGGCAGCTAGTGCAGCTGTGCTGTTTCCGCCGGTGGCAATCCTGTGCTACTGGACAGGCCAGGGTCCGGCATGCTTGTATACTCGATATTCATGACAGGTTATGGATATTCGGTTGGTTCTGTTGCAGGCAATACTCGACCGCCTAAGTTCAGTATTTGGAACAATTCGCTTACCTAAGCAATACATGTTTCTGAACACTCTGCCGTCTGGATTGATACCATTTAGTGTAAACCCACTGCTGGGAGCATTTCCCATGACTATGGCACGGTATTTGCAAGATACATAGTATGTACTGATCTAGCCTCAACAGTGAGGAGGTGAACCCGGCACATATTGGCCCTTGGTTTGAGTCCCTTGGCGTGAACAAGCACTAATGCAGCACTAGAGGAAGCGCTACATCGTACCAGGAGACAAAGCAGAGTCAACTTGAAACAAGCATTTACCGCCTGATCTGTCAGGCGGCTTCTGGTCCTACGCGTGAACCTCACAGATGAGCGAATTCATCAATCTACGTATCATTGAATCCTTTGCATTTACGGACCCTAAAGCAGTTGATAGATGAGTCTGTAAGTAGAGATCATTACAGAATGGTTTTACTACCTATGACCGGATAAGGAGGTATTTTTAGTGCAAGATGGCAAGATTACCAGTTTCGCGGCTCTTATTTTCATAGCCATTGCAATCTTCTATGGGATTAGTAGGGCACGGAAACAGCTGCCCAGCATACGCAGGATTGCGGGACTTGACGCTATCGAAGAGGCCATCGGCAGGGCTACGGAAACCGGCAAACCAGTATTTTACACGACAGGTATGGCTGACATTACCGGCGACTACGCTGCAGTGACTTTTGCGGCTTTGGAGATACTTGGCTATGCAACCCGCATTGTCGCAAGGAACAAGGCTGACATGACAGTCGGTATTTCTCAGCCCAACGTTTATCCTCTCGCATTGCAAATGGTGGAGGAGGGTTACCTCCAAGGAGGTAACCGGGACTTATTCAATCCTGAGAAAGTGCAGTTCTTCTCGCCGACACAGTGGGCTTACGCATCGAGCTGCATGGGTTTCATTCAGCGAGAAAAGGCAGCAGCAACACTCATGCTGGGGCACTTCATGGCAGAGGCAATGCTTGTTGCAGAAGCTTCGTCCCAGGCAGGTGCAATTTCCATTTCCGGCATGACAAGTATGGCTCAGCTTCCGTTCCTGGTAGCCGCATGTGACTACACACTAATCGGAGACGAAATGCTGGTAGCAGGAGCCTATCTGGCACAAGACCCTGTAAAGCTGGGGAGTACTGCCGGGCAGGACTGGGTGAAGTTGGCGGGTGTATGCCTGATTCTTGTTGGGGCCATTTTGGCGACCTTTGGCAGCAATTCATTGGCCAAGTTGCTGAGTCTTTAGCCTGGAGGTGTTTTGATTGAGAAGTTTCAAAAGAGAAATCCCTGTGCTAGTAGCAGGATTAGTTGGTTTCCTAATGGTGTTTGAGTACTTCTTCAAGTCGGATACCCTTAATGCATGGGGGATCGAGGCACAGAACTGGGGCGTAATTATCGCCGCGTTTGCCCTTGGGCTGGCTGCAGTAGGCCTGGTTAAAACCCACACAGGCCGAATTATTGAGCGGCGTGGTGAGTGGTACAATAGTGTCCTTCTTCTTATTGCTTTAGCCGTGGCAGTAATATCAGGCCTTATAAGCCGTCAGTCATCTACTTTCAAGTTCATCTTCGAGAACATGATAACTCCGTTGGGGGCGGCTTTTTATTCCATGATAGCTTTCTACTTGCTATCAGCGGCATACCGTGCCTTCCGAGCCCGATCATTCGAGGCCACCGCACTGCTGGTTGCAGGGTGCATAGTCATGCTAGGGCGGGCACCGATTGGAGAGGTAATCTGGAGTCAGTTTCCCGCCTTGGCCAACTGGATTATGCAGTGCCCGAACGTTGCCGGAAGCCGCGGCGTATTGATTGGAGCGGCTGTTGGCACTGTCGGCTCCGGGCTCAGGATAATCCTTGGCATCGACCGCGGATATCTTGGAGGGCAAGAATAGGAGGGTGTTGAGATGAGACAGTTTGGAAATATAGACCGGCGCATTCTCTATGTTTTGCTAGCCGTTGTTCTCGTAGGGCCGTTGGTCAAACCCATTGGCTTGCCAATATCAATAGGCGATTATACAGAAAAAGTATATTCTGAAATTGAGAAGCTATCACCCGGTGATACAGTCGTCCTGGATATCGGTTATGGCCCAGGTTCAAAAGCTGAACTCGAGTCGCAGGCTGTTTCGATTGTGAAGCATCTTAGTAAAAAGGGTGCGCGAATTATCGGAATTTCTTTTAAGCCTGAGGGGCCCATGATTGCAGACAACGTATTCCGCATATATGAGGCGGCGGGTAAGGTATATGGTGAGGATTATTGTAACCTTGGCCATTTGGCCGGCGGCGAGACTGCAATGGGTGTGTTCATACGTGACCCCCAAAAGGCGTGCCCTACTGACTTCTACGGAAACTCTTCGGCGGGATTGCCGATTTTGGACGGGATTGAAAGCGGCAAGGACATCCAGCTCCTGATATATTTCTCCGACTCAGTTACAGCAGAGTGGATCCGGCAGGCGGGCCCTCTTGGAGTACCTATTATAGGTGGCGTAATTACTGTACTTGGGCCTGCACAGGAGGCGTTTGTTCAATCCGGGCAGTTGATGGGGCTTCTCGTTGGTATGCGCAGCGGTGCAGAATACGAACTTAAGATACAAGAACCGGGATTGGCTGTTGCTGCGATGGACGCACAGAGTCTGGGACACTTGCTTTTCATTACGTTCATCATCTTGGGTAACGTCGCCTACATCATTGAGAAGAGGTCTCGTGGGCAAGTCCAATGAAGGGAGATGTAGTCATGAGCACTGATATTGGAATATGGGTATCTGCGTTACTTACTTTAGCGGCTTATTCATTCCTATGGAAAGAAAATAAGGTCTTTCGGGCCGTTGAACACATATTCGTTGGGTTAGGCGCAGGCTATTATCTTGTTATGGGTTACGGCAACATTGTAGACAAGGCATGGAACCCTATTACGAAAAATGGCCAGCTATATCTGATAATCCCCGTCATAATGGGCCTTATGCTGTTCGGCAGGTTTTCTAAGTCAACCAGGTGGGCATCAAGGGTGCCTCTTGCTTTTATAGTTGGTATGGGCGCTGCTGTAGCGCTTCGAGGTGCTGTTCACCAGCAGTTCATCAAACAATTGCAGGCTACAATGGTGCCGCTAAATTCAGTGAATAATATTGTAGTGGTACTCGGCACCATCGCTGTGCTTACATATTTCTTCTTTACCTTTCCAAAGAACCGGGCACTTTCAGTTAGTTCAAACATAGGAAGATGGGTACTGATGGTTACCTTTGGAGCGGCCTTTGGAAATGGTATTATGGGGCGTATTTCACTCTCTATCGGGACAATGCAGCTGCTTTTTGGACAGTGGATAAAACTCATAAAGTAATTATGTCCTGATCCACACAATTACTGCTAGAGGTCTGATTGCAGTCATAGTGCGTTGTCAGTTGAAACTCAAGGGCTTCCCCGGTTTGTTCGGGGGAGCCCTTTGAGTTTCTGCTAATCGAACATATTTACCCTGCTTATCGTATGATGACGAAAATCATCACTAATGGCCCAAATAACCTTCGTTATGTTACAGATTTGCTCAAAGTCAGAAGGAAATTGAGAATGCATGTCGAATTGAAGTTAAGTATCCTAACTTGTATACAAGATGGGACACAAGATGTATACACAAGGAGCCAAGCGTGATGGAGAAAGGGGGCGGCAACTCCAATTACTTTATGAGACGCATTCAACAATGGAAAGGTGATCGGAAATAATGAGCAAGAAGGACAGGCTGAAAAGTGTGTTGGCAGGCCGAAAGGCCGACAGGATTCCCTATTCAGTATGGTTTCACAGTACTTTGATAGACTTTGACCCCAGGAAACTCGCTGAGATTCAATACAGCCTATACAAAGAAATGGATTTTGATTTTGTCAAACTCATGCCCAACGGATTGTATTCAACCATTGATTGGGGCAACAAGATCAAAATGTTTGATGACGGTGTGCGCATAGCTGAAGTTGAGACGTTTGCAGTACAGTCACCTTCAGACTGGGCTGAACTTGGCCATATTGATCCGGGCAAAGGAGCTTTTGGTCAGGCAAATGAAGCTTTGAGGATCATCAAAGATATGGCAGATGGTGAAATTGTGGTTCTCCAGACTGTTTTTAGCCCTCTGACTACTGCTATCAAAATGGCGAGGCCGGTTCTGAAAGAACATATGCGCACTAATGCAGATAAGGTTCACCAGGGACTTGGTGTTATTGCAGATGTAACAGCAGAATTTGTGCGGCAGGCGATTGATGCAGGAGCCGATGGCTTGTTCTTTGCTACCCAGCTTGCTACTACAGAAATGACTACAACCACCGAGTACGAAGAGTTCGGAGTTCCGTATGACCAGAAGGTTCTTGCAGCCGCTCAAGATGCATGGTTCAACATATTGCACCTTCATGGAAACAACCCAATGGTTGAGTTGGGAGAAAAGTATGATGTGCATGTTCTGAATTGGCACGACAAACGCGTTGGACCGTCTCTGGCAGAGTACAGAGGCAGCACCAAGCGGTGCTTGATGGGCGGACTCAATGAAGAAGGCCCGTTATATAGAGGCCCGGACTCGGCTATTAGAGATGAGGTTTTCAAGGCGGTTAAGGATGCCGGCGAGTGCCCCTTGATATTGACACCTGGGTGTGTGACTCCCCCGGATATACCTCTCGAGAATATACATGCTGTTCGCAAGGCTCTAGAGGAAGCTTGCGGCACAGGAAAGTGAGCTTGTGGCGAGATCGAGCCTGTTCAAGCCAGTGATTGATAAAGGGGGTTAGGCATCTTGAACAAAGAGGAATGCAAGAAGGCGGTCTGTGCAGCTATAGATGCGCGAAAAGATGAGATCATAGCATTCGGCGAGGACATATTCGCCCATCCGGAGCTTGCCTATAGGGAAACTCGTACATCCCAGAAGGTTTCAGACAAGCTCAGTGAAATGGGGCTTGAACATGAAAAGGGTATAGCCATAACCGGCATAAAGGCCCGTATGAAAGGGGCCCAGAGCCGCGTGACAGTAGGAATAATGGGGGAACTGGACGCAGTTATATGCCGGGATCATCCTGACGCAGATCCTGAGACAGGTGCTGCCCATTGTTGTGGCCATAATGCCCAAATAGCATCAATGCTAGGCGCAGCTATGGGACTTGCAGATTCAGGTGCTATGGCTTTTCTCGGCGGTGACGTTGCCCTTTTGGCAGTACCTGCAGAAGAGGGTTCCGATCCTGGACACCTTAGTAAATTGATGCAAGAAGGGAAAATCAAGCTGGCCGGCGGGAAACAGCAGTTTATCGTCGAGGGGGCTCTCGACGGTGTAGACATGGCCATGATGGTTCATACAGGCCCAATGAGCCCTGCCATTATGGAAGGGGCTGTAACCGGCAAAGAATTCAAGATGGGTGTTGGAGGAGGCCACATAGGCTCGTTGCGGAAACGTGCTAAGTTCATAGGCAAAGAGGCTCATCCAGGCATTGCTCCTCACGAAGGCATAAATGCGCTAAACGCCGCCAATCTTGCACTTATGGCTATCAATGCAAACAGGGAAACCTTCAGAGATGAAGATATGGTACGTGTCCACGCCTTCATTACCAAAGGCGGCCTGCCCAGTGTTGTCCCGGCTGACATTCAGGTAGAGATCTTTATCAGAAGTAAGAGGGTAGAGGCCCTGGTTGATGCAGCCAGGAAAGTGGATCGTTCACTAAAAGCCGGGGCACTGGCTGTAGGTGCTGAGGTTGAGATCGAGACCATGGCAGGCTATTTACCTCGCATTACCGAGCCTACCCTTGATGAGGCCTTTTTAAAGAACTCAGAGGCTCTTGTGGGCAAGGGCGCAGTAGGAATTCAGAGGCACGTTGCAGGTTGTACCGATATGGGGGATATCTCGCACTTAATGCCTGCTGTCCACCAGCGTGCAGGCGGTGTTGAAGGACGTATCCACGAGGCTGACTATCGAATCGCTGATAAGGAACTTGCTTATGTCATGCCTGCAAAGGCAATGGCCATGACAGTAATTGACCTTTTGTGGGACGATGCAGCTTTGGCTGTTGAGATAAAAGAGAAGTATAAGCCGGTGTATACAAAAGAGACGTACATCAGGGCATGGCAAGAGATTCTCGGTTCTTACTCGAGCTGAAGTAATATCAACTGAATTCAGAAGGGGGTAACTTAGGATGATTCCAGGTAACGTATTCAAATTGGCGTTCTGCGTTGTCTTTTTTCTTGTCTATCTGATTTACTACACCCGGTGCAAGCGAGGGGAACCCCTTGATATCCGGCCTATTGCCGGTCTCGACGCTATCGACGATGCAGTGGGCCGCTGTACAGAAATGGGCAGGCCGGTACATTACACATTCGGTAGAGGCGAGTACAACAGCGCCATCATGTCATCATTCGAGGTACTGAACTATACTGCCACAAAGTGTGCAGAGACAGGGACTGGTATCATAGTTAGCACTGCCCGTCCTGAGGTCCACGCTATTACTGAAGAACTGGTCAGTTCGGCATACAAAATGGCTGGGGCAGGGCAGGAATTCAAGCAAGACAATATCAGATTTTTCTCTGATCTTGTGAGCGCTTATACAGCAGGAATCTACGGTATCTTTACACGCGAAAGACCCGGAGCCAACATCATGCTTGGCCATATTTACGGTGAGTCGATGATGCTCGGTGAGGTAGGTCACAAGATAGGCGCCATACAGATAGGCGGTTCATCTCAGATAGCTCAGGTGCCGTTCCTGGTGGCAACATGTGACTACACACTTATTGGTGACGAGCTATTTGCCGCAGGAGCCTACGTAACCCGTGAACCGAGCAAAATGGCCACTATTGCTGCACAGGATTTCGGCAAGATATTCGTCATAGGGGCCACTCTCCTGGGCACTATTCTAAGCACTTTTGGAAACACAGTTATCGCCGATATTCTCAAGTTTTAGATCCAAGGAGGCGGATAGAGATGAAATGGCTCAAGACAGACTTGCCCAAGTGGTTAACTACCATTGCAGGCGCTGTAGTCTTGTTAGATAAGTTTCTGGATGTTCCTTTCCTCAAGGGGCTTTCCACATGGTTTCTCAACTGGTCGGTGTTTCTTGCCGCGTTTGCCATGGTTCTTGGTTCAGGCAACTTGCTCAGGGTGTCTCTTAACAAGATCCGTTTCAAACGTGACGCCTGGCAGTACAGTTATGTACTAATAGCAGCCCTGGTAGGGTACATACTAATCGGAGTGTTTATGGGGCCAAAACACCCCATCTACACTTTTGTCTATGATGCAGCGTATGTGCCCATTCAGGCGACGATTTTCTCCTTGAATGCATTTTGGCTCGCGACTGGTTGCTACCGTGCTTTTAACGTACGCAATCCCCAGGCGTTTGTCTTGCTGTCGGCAGGCGTACTTGTGATGTTGGGCAAGGTAGGGGTTGGATACGCAATTTGGAGTGGCTTTCCTGGCATAGCCGATTGGATCATGAATGTGCCCACATCTGCAGTGATGAGGAGCCTCAGCATGAGTGCGGCGTTAGGAATGATAGGTGTTGGCCTAAGGGTAATTGCAGGCCTTGAACGTGGCTACAAAGGGGGTAGCGGCTCATGAGGTTCGGGGAGCGGTTACAGAAACTCGACAGCAGACTAATATATGCAGTTATGATTTTGGTTATTGCAATACCGTTAATTAAGCCCATAGGTTTTCCGGTCAAACTGAGTCGTGAGGCTAAAGCGGCTTTTGAGACAATTGATGCTGTGGCACCGGGTGAGACAGTCCTCATTGCTACCTCGATTTTCCCAAGCACTCAAGCTGAACTTGAGCCTCAGACTATTGCTGTGCTACGACATCTTGTCAGCAAGCAGGTTAAGATGGTTATCGCATCTTGTCACCCGGAAACACCTCGATATGTGGACAGATACGTTAGCCTTCTAACCGATTTGGGATATAAGGATGGTATAGATTTTGTGGCCTTGCCTTTCATGGCCGGTGATGAAACCCTATATGCGGCAATGGGGCAAGACTTCAAGAGCATTTACGGACAGGTCCCTCAGTCTGAGTTGTGGGACTCTATATCTGACATAAAGTCTTTTAAGCTTGTTATAAGTATCAGTGGCGGAGATATGGCCCGGATGCTTTGCGCCCACGTAGGAGATCCCCACGGTATTAAAGTGGTGGCGTGCATAGCCGCTGTAGTGTTAGCATCCACCCAGCAGTTCTTCTCTTCAGGCCAGCTTTCAGGCATGGTTGCCGGGATGAGCGGGGCGGCCGAATATGAGTTTATGGCGAAAGTACCTGGTAAGGGTATTGCGGGAATGGACGCCCAATCACTGGGGCATTTGTGGATCATCTCCCTGGTTATCCTGGGCAACATTGGCTACTTAACTACGCGTGATCAGAAGGAACGTGCAGGAGGTGTCAAGTAATGAACCCAGTGGCGATTTGGATCGCGGCGTTTTTCACAATTGCAGTTTACAGTTTCCTGTTCGGAGACAACCCGGTGTATAGGTTCACAGAACACCTATTTATAGGGCTTACTGCGGCGAATTTGACTGTTCAAGGTTTTCACAACGTCAAGACTCAGGCCTGGCAACCCTTGATAACCAAGGGCGAGCTTATGTGGTTAGGTGTGATCATAGGAGGCCTCATGCTGCTTTGCAGGTGGTTTAAGCAGGTAGAATGGGTATCAAGGATTCCCCTTCAGTTTATGACGGGGACTGCCATGGCCCTCTCCGTTATCCGTGCGCTAGATTCTGAGTTTTTCAAACAGCTGATTTCCACAGTCAACCTCAAATGGACTAATGTTAACGACGCTATCTATATTCTCTGTGTAATACTTCCAATTTGCTACCTGTTATACACAATGAATCAAAAGAGGGGTGCCGGTATTGTAGTAAAGCACGCGGGTACTATAGGTCAGTACCTCATGATGCTGGCATTTGGAGCATCTCTGGGCTCCACAATTATGGCACGTGTATCGTTGGTTATTGAGCGGTTCCAGTTCTTGTTTGGTACCTGGCTTAAGATAAGCGGTTAAGGCATTCTTAAAAACCGGGCAGCCTGGATTATGTTGCAGGCTGCCCGAGGACAACCCCTGCAATGTAAGGAGGCAATTGCTTGAACGAGAAAATGACAAAACGAGAAAGAATACACGCTGCAATTCTGGGCCAGGAAGTTGATCAGACCCCGGTGTTTCTATGGCGCCCTTTTCATAATCGGGACTTTGACCCGGAGCAGCTGGCAAGGTTGACTGTGGAGTTTCAGGAGCAGTTTGATTTTGACCTGGTGAAGCTGACTCCTTCTACTATGTACTCGGCCATAGATTGGGGAACTGTCCCCCATTTCTACCCTGGCACAGATAATCCACCTGCTGTTGAAACTTGGGGTGTTGAGGCAGACAAAGATTGGGAAAAGATTGAACCCCTTGATGTTACACAAGGCCGTTACGGGCAGGAACTCCGAGGGGTATCCCTGGTCCGTCAGCACTTGGATCCAGACACTCCATTTGTCCAGACCTTGTTGAGCCCTATGAGTGTGGCAATGAAACTAGCCGGAAACTTCGCGATTGCCTCAGCTAGGAGAGGGCTTCCCCAGCTGCACGATGCTCTTGATGCCATATGTGATACTACAGTGAGGTTTGCCAGCAAATGTATGGAAGCAGGTGCTGACGGTTTTATGTACTGCATCCTGTGTGCTTCTTCTGACTTGCTGACGCGAGATGAATATCGTGAGTGGGGACGTCAATATGATCTGCGAATATTGGATGCCTTGGCGCAAATGGGTGCTACTGTCTTTGCTCACCTGCACGGACGAAACCTTCACTTTGAGGATGTGTTGGATTATAAGATTCATGTTCTAAACTGGCACGATAGGGGTACGTACCCAACCCTTGCAGAGGCACGGAAACTTACCGGTGTGTGCCTTGCAGGCGGAATAGACCAGGTTGACACATTGATGAATGGCACTGTTGCCGAGGTAAGGGCCCAGGCAAAGGATGCCGTATGCCAGTGCGGGGGGAAGGGTTTGATTGTCTCCTCGGGTTGTGTTGTGCCGCCCGGTTGCACTGAAGAGAAATACAAGGCTGTTGCTGAAGCGGTTCGCAGCTGCAAACCAGGTGAACGCTTCACGGTAGATTGAGCATTGTATCGGAGAGTCAGTGTTGTCAGCATATGAGCTATAGGAGATGGTACTCTTGAGAGACGTTCAGGACGCAATGTTGTTGAAATCTTTGCTAGAAGAGCAATCGGTATGGGCTAATGTGTGTACCGAACCTGGTATGGTGGCACTTACAGCATCAAAAGCTGCAAGTTTAACGGACGAGTTTCCGGACCGAATTGAGGTTCATCTGAGCGGAGGAGTTTTGAAGAACGCACTATCGGCAGGACTCCCTAACACATCAACCAAAGGGCCTGATATGGCAGCCGCAATTGGCGCAGTTGTAAAGAAGCCCGAGGATGGGTTGAATATCCTTGGTAATGCAACAGATGAGCAATTAGAGAAAGCTATGTCATTGGTTTCATCGGGCAAGGTGCAGGTCAAGTGGGCACGTGGCCACGATGGCGTCTATGCAAGATGTGTTATACGCACGAAGAGTCATGAAGCAGAGGCCGTTGTCCAGGGATCACATACCAATTTTGTCAGAGTGAGTTTTGACGGTAGCGTCATTGAATCTGCCTCTTTAACTGATGGTGGAAGCAGTTTGCGGCCCCTACGTGGCTGGACCTTTCATCGTTTGCTCGAGGCAGTTTACAGCCTAGATCTCAATGATCTTGACTGGCTTTTGGAAGGAGCCCGGGCTTGTACCTGTCTTGCAGAGAAGAGTCAGACAGTTGCCGAGCGGGTCATCTTGCCTGTTCGTTCGAACCACCGGGATTCTGGTAAAGATATGTCAATGATTGATGTAGCCGGTAATGTTTCAAAGGCCATTTGTGCAAGAATGAACGGGGTATCCTGGCCTGTGGTGACTTCAGGAGGCAGTGGAAATCAGGGGATCATGGTAGGTATTCCAGTGCTTGCGTTAGGCACAGAGCAAGGGCTTTCGAAAGATCAATTGATTCGTGCTCTTGCTATTGCTCACAGCGTTAATATCTTGGTGAAAGCCAGCATTGGAGAGGTGTCGTCTTCGTGTGGAGGACTCAGCGCAGGGGCCGGCCTGGCAAGTGCCGTGTGTTGGATGCTTGGCGGCAATGAGGCTCAGATGAAGGAAGCCGCCAGCCAGGTGTTGGCATCGTTATGTGGAATGCTTTGCGATGGTGCCAAAGCCACATGTGCCCTAAAAGGTTCTACGGCCATTGTTACTGCCATGACAGTAGGTGCAGGAGCTGTTGAAGGTGGCAGCAGTATACGAGATCAAGGTATTGTCGGCGGTTCATTTGAAGAAACCCTTTCCCGTCTTGCAGCTCTAAACAGCGAGGTTATCAACAGAAGCGATGCATTGCTGTTTGGGCTTCTTGGACTGGACGAAAAAGCAGGGGCTTGATGGCTGAACTATTCTTTTCAGTGAGCACTGTCCTGGCACCCGACAGAATTAGGCCAACCATGTTGCAAGAAAGGGTGCCTGACGGTGCCAGGCTGCCCACAAGGAATGGTCTACCAGACACAGCCGGAATGTGCGATTTATCCCTTCTGATGCGGCAGTATACCTTTGCGAAGGCCCTCTTGATCAAGAGGCAGGTATTCCCAATTGCTACGTAGAAGGAGATCATTGAAACCGGGCAAACTGATACACGATGGAGGAGTAATATGAAAAATAGACAGCCACAATCATCTTCTCTTGCCGATGTGGCCTATAGCCAGCTGAGGGAGAAACTGCTTAGCGGTGATACTTCTACTACCCTTCTGTCTGAGGGGCAAATAGCCCGAGAATTGGGCATGAGCCGTACTCCGGTCAGAAGTGCCCTTCTTTTGCTAGAGAAGGAAGGCTTGGTGAAAAGGATTCCCAAACGCGGATATGTTGTGGTGTCCAAATCGATCCACGATGTATTTGAAATCTTTGAACTCCGCGAAGCATTGCACGGTTTGGCTGCACGCCTGGCAGCCAGCAGGATGACGGATCAAGATATATGTGAGCTGGAAAATCTTAAGAATAGCCTTGAGGCTCCTGATCTTAGTGCTAATTCGAGGTTCGCTCTAGAACGCAGGTTTCACAGCTATCTTGTGGGGTGCGCAAGGAACAAACGCCTGGAGCAAGTATGTGCCAGGGTAGAGGATAATATTATTTTCCTAATTGGTGGACAAACAGTTCACTTGCTCGGAAAGCAAGAGGATTTCAGAAATATCGTTGATGCCCTCAAGTCACGGGACCCCGACAAGGCTGAGGCAGTAGTGCGGGAGCACATTAGAAACGGTGGTGGAGATATTCTGAGATCTTTTGGTTTCACTAAGTGAGCAAGTAACCACTTATCTCTCCCCAATAATAACCGCCACGGCAATTGCAGGACCATTGCTGCTTTTTTTATGTTATTGTTTTCTGGTAAAATACTTAGGCTGTTCCTCGAAAACTTGTGTTTTTGGGTCTGCTGGATTACATTCGGGGATAGTGAAGAGATGTGTTCAACCCGTTACAGGGTGTAAGGAGGACCAAACTGTGAAGGTTACTACAGAGAAACTAGAAGGTTCAAAAGTCTCGCTTGAAGTCGAGTGTTCCCATGAAGTAGTAGATGAAGCACTGGCCAGCGCGTACAAGAAGGTAGTGCGCAAGGCAACAATCCCTGGATTCCGCCGGGGTAAAGCCCCAAGAAACCTGGTAGAACGTTTCTACGGTGCTGAGTTGTATGATGAGGCAATGCAGGAAGTTCTTCCCCGAGAATATTTTAAGGCTGTCGAGGAGGCAAAACTTGATCCTGTAGACGACCCGGAGTTTTCCGATATTCACTTCGTAAAAGGTGAACCTCTCCGGTTCAAGGCAACTGTTTATGTCATGCCTGAAGTGAAATTGGAGGACTATAGTTCAATATCAGTTCCATTTGAAGACCCGTCTGTTTCAGACGAAGACGTTGACAAACAGATTGATATGCTCAAAGAGCGTATGGCTGAACTTCGGCCTATGGAAGACGGTATATCTCTGGAAGCCGGCCACTATGCCACGTGCCATGTAAAGTCCCTAGACACCGCCGATCAGTCCGGCGACGAACCAAAGGAAGGCAAATTCGAGTTTGACGAAGACATGAATTATGTGGAAGTGGGGCGGGAGTACAATTTCATTCCTGGCCTTGGGCAAGCACTTATCGGCATGAAGAAAGGTGAGGCCAAGGATTTTGAGGGTGCCTATCCGGCTAAAGAAGGCCAGGAACCCAGAAACTTCAGGTTTCAGGTAGAGGTTAAGGAAGTATATGAAAAGTACGTCCCAGGCGATATTGGTGAAATAGCTAGGAATCTTGGTAAGGCTTCGGCCGAAGAGGTGCGCGAGGACATAAAGAAGAACCTCATTGAGCTAAGGATGAGAATGGCCAGAGAGCAGCATGCAGGGAAGGCTGAAGAAGAACTTGTTAAGAAAGCTTCGGTGGAAATCCCTGAGGTCATGATTGACAGGCGAGCTCAAACCCTTCTTGGCAGATTCCAGGACAGGCTGGCAGAGGCTGGTATGAAATTAGAGAACTACCTTGAATCCACAAAGAAGTCCTGGGAAGACTTAAAGGCTGAACTCGATGAAGAGGCTGAAAAGGATGTTAGGCGAGACCTGATCCTAGATGCAGTAGGCCATCAAGAGAATACTCAGGTACCAGAAGAGAGCATAGATAAGGTTGTAGAAAGCCTTGCCGCTGAAATGGGGCAGGATCCTAAGGCAGTCAAGACTACTCTAGAGATAAGAGGCGCCCTTGACGATATTGCGAGCCAGATTAAGCGTATCGAGACCCTAAACGTGATTGCAGCAAGAGCGGCACTTAACGCCGGAACTCCGCTTCCTGCTCCTGAAAAAGATGCAGAGGATGAAGAAGATACGGCCGAATCTACTGATGCCCCTAAGGCTGCTGAGTCAGAGAATGCTGAAGCTGCTGGAGCGTCTGAGCCTGTAAAAGACGGCGAAAAGGGAATCGTTACAGACGTAGAACCGGGTGATGTGGTAGAATCCGATAAAGCCAAAGGCCCTGTAGAGAACGAATAAGCCAAGAACAAGGCAAACATAAGGCAAAAGTCATACAACAAGACACAGGTTTAACCGGTGAAGTGAAAGAGACTCATAAGCAATAATCACCTGGAACCGGTCAAAGTTACTGGCAGGTAATGCTATAATACTAGTGAGGAGTTGCTTTTGAGCTTGGTAGCAAGTGATTCATCGGGAAATCCTATGATTTGGGGGGTGCAATTATGATGAATTACCTGGTACCCATGGTTGTTGAGCAAACCGGCCGGGGGGAGAGAGCTTACGATATCTATTCCCGGCTCCTAAAAGACAGAATAGTATTTGTTGGCGCTCCGGTTGACGATCAAATGGCCAACCTGGTAGTAGCCCAGTTACTGTTTCTTCAGGCAGAAGACCCGGATAAAGAGGTTTCAATATACGTAAACTCTCCGGGAGGTTCTGTTACTGCAGGCCTGGCAATTTATGATACCATGCAGCACATAAAGCCACCGGTATCAACAATATGCGTAGGGCTGTCTGCCAGCATAGCTGCGGTAATTCTGGCAGGAGGCACTAAGGGCCGCAGGTTCTGCTTGCCTAATGCCAAGACTCTTATCCATCAGCCGTTAGGCGGAGTCCAGGGCCAGGCTACAGAAGTGCAGATAATGGCAAAGGAGATTTTGCGGACCAAGGAACGCATCAATAATCTGCTGGCCAAACATACAGGCCAACCTCTTGAACGAATTGAGAGGGATACTGAGAGAGATTTCTGGATGACTGCAGAGGAGTCCAAGGCCTATGGACTCGTTGATGATATCCTTCTTCCCGGTCCGAAGGCGGCCAAATAAAGATGGGGTGAAAGGATGTTCAAATTCGAAGAGCAAAAAGGCTTGAAGTGTTCGTTTTGCGGAAAATACCAGGACCAGGTGAAGCGCCTCATCGCCGGGCCCGGCGTTTACATTTGCGACGAATGCATTGAACTGTGTAACGAGATAATTGCTGAGGAACTTGACGAAGAAGCAGAACACGATCTTCAGGAGGTTCCCAAGCCAAGAGAGATCAAAGCCTTTCTCGATCAGTATGTTGTGGGACAGGATAGGGCTAAGAAGATCTTGTCAGTTGCTGTATATAACCATTATAAGCGGGTAGGCCGTTACCGCAAGCCAACCGACGACATCGAGATTCAGAAGGCTAACATTGTTATGTTAGGGCCGACCGGGAGCGGCAAGACCTATTTGGCTCAATCACTTGCCAGGTTTTTGAACGTACCTTTCGCCATTGCTGATGCTACCACCCTTACAGAGGCGGGTTATGTCGGTGAAGACGTAGAGAATATTCTTCTTCGTTTGGTTCAGGCTGCTGACTATGACATTGAAAGAGCCGAGCGCGGAATTATCTATATAGATGAAATTGATAAGATTGCCCGCAAGTCTGAAAACCCGTCTATTACAAGGGACGTCTCAGGCGAAGGGGTTCAGCAGGCTCTGCTGAAAATTCTTGAGGGGACCATTGCCAGCATACCTCCTCTTGGTGGACGGAAACATCCACATCAGGAGTTCATCCAACTGGATACTACGAATATCTTGTTCATCTGCGGCGGTGCTTTCGAAGGAATAGATAAGCTTATCCAGAACCGTATAGGCGAGAAGACCATGGGATTCAGATCAGATCCCAAGTCCCGTGCTGATGCGTCTATCGGTCAAATTCTGGCCAAGATTTTGCCCCAAGATCTGCTCAAGTATGGAATGATTCCGGAATTTGTCGGAAGAGTTCCGGTAATTGTCACCCTTGATGCTTTGAGCGATGATGACCTAGTGAAGATCCTGATTGAACCAAAGAATGCTCTGGTCAAACAATACCAGAAGATGTTCTCAATGGACGGAGTAGGGTTGGAGTTTGAAGATGAAGCCATAAGGGCCATTGCTAGAGAGGCTGCACAGAGGAAGACCGGGGCAAGAGGGTTGAGGGCTGTGCTTGAAGACAAGATGCTCGAGATCATGTACGATCTGCCTTCGCGTGGCGATGTAACCAAGTGTGTGATTACCAAAGAGGTTATATTATCCGATGCTTCTCCTGTCTTGGTCACAATGGACCGGAAATCTAAGAAGAAAGAAGAGACTGCCTAGAATCAGGTACATGCAGTTTTCTGCATGGTGAAAACCGAATTGTAAACCCCGGTATGCCGGTATAAGCGGTGCCGGGGTTTTTGATTTCTGTTCATGTTAAGGTTCCTATCCTAATGGTCATACTAATCCTGGTAGCCGGGTAGGGCGCCCGGTTATCCTTGCCTGTGGGATTGTGCGGCACCGGCCGGCCGAAAATGCCGGGTTATCCGTCGGGCTGGCCTCGCCGGCCTATCCGGCGGTCGGGTTCGGCCATACGAATGTTTGCAGAAAGAGGAATGAATAGGGAGCAAAATATGATCAATTCCAGCGTTCTTATATACCTTCAGCTGTTTCTGACAATAGTAATGGGCCTTTATTTCTGGAACCTCCTCAAGTCACAGGAGAGCCAGAAGGTGGTAATGGGCAGGGAATCCCGTAAGGAACTTGAACGCCTAAAGCAACTCAGGCAGGTCAGGTTAAGTGAACCTTTGACTGAGAAAACAAGGCCTGCCAGTCTCTCTGAAGTAGTAGGCCAATCAGACGGCATAAAGGCCCTCAAGGCAGCTTTGTGTGGGCCTCATCCTCAGCATGTGATATTGTATGGACCTCCGGGTGTAGGAAAGACCGCTGCAGCCCGGTTGGTTCTCGAAGAGGCCAAAAAGAATGACGTTTCCCCCTTCAAGCAAGAGGCCTGCATGGTTGAGGTGGATGCCACAATTGTCAGGTTTGACGAACGAGGAATTGCAGACCCCCTTATAGGCTCGGTTCACGACCCTATTTACCAGGGTGCAGGCCCGCTTGGAATCACAGGAGTCCCTCAACCAAAGCCGGGGGCTGTATCTAAGGCTCACGGAGGAATTCTGTTTCTTGATGAAATTGGAGAACTCCATCCGGTGCAGATGCAAAAGCTATTGAAAGTACTTGAAGATAGAAAGGTATACCTTGAGAGTGCTTATTATTCAAAGGATAATTCCAATATCCCTGAGTATGTTCACGATATTTTTGAAAACGGCCTCCCTGCCGATTTCAGGCTAGTAGGTGCGACTACCAGATCGCCTGAGGATCTTCCACCTGCTCTGCGTTCAAGGTGTATGGAGATATTCTTCCGGTCCCTTTCATCTGAAGAGGTTGGCCTAATCGCCCAGTCTGCCACAATCAAGGCAGGTGCTGAGATAGAAGAAGAGGCAGTTGAGATCATCAAACGGTATGCGCAAAATGGCAGGGACGCGGTTAACCTTGTTGAAATGGGTGCCGGCCTGGTTACAGTCGAGAACCGTACCAAAATCACAGTCGAGGATATTGAATGGCTAGTGTCACAGGGGCGTCATGCCATGAAGCCTGATCCCAGTATTTCCGGCTTACCGGTTGTGGGGGCAGCTCTGGGCCTTGCTGTTTTTGGGCCGGGAACGGCGTCTGTAATTGATGTCGAAAGTTTGGCAATCTCAACTGACGGGAAACGCAAGGGGCATGTGACTGTAACCGGAGTGATTGAACAGGAAGAGATGGGCAAGGCTGGGCATACGTACAGAAGAAAGAGTATGGTTATCTCCTCAGTGGAGAATGTCTGCACTGCCCTGACTTCCCAGATACGCGTTAGGGCGTATGATTACGATCTCCATGTAAACTTTCCTGGAGGGACGCCTGTAGACGGCCCATCAGCAGGGCTAGCTATAGCTGTTAGTATCTACTCGGCAATCGAAGGGAAAGCTGTGCCGCCGTTTACGGCTTTTACAGGGGAGATCTCTATCAGGGGAGAGGTTAGGCCTGTAGGCGGAGTAGAGCAGAAACTACGGGCTGCAGAGGAAACGAGACTCAAGCGAGTGCTCATACCTGCGGCCAATTGGCAAGAAAGGTACGCAAATAGGAGTATTGAAGTCATTCCTGTAAGAGACCTGAAAGAAGCACTCAAACTCACTTTTTCCGAACTACATGTGGCAATTGCATCTACTTTGAGTTAGGATGCAATTCGGGTATTATTCTTGTGAACAGTAAGCCGTGTAGGGCCTTCAATCCCGGATTCCCGTTTAATACTAGAATATTGGACAAGCACAAGACTAAAGTCTTAAGAATGTTGGAATCCAGCCCAGAACCTGTAGAAGTGTCCTGGTTTTTGACAAAAGAATGTGAAGGAGTTCTGTTAGGTCAAATAGAATATAAAAATACATTTGCACCGTGTCACTTAGGCTTTTGGCAGGGCAATATGATATGACTGAGACATGAGGAGAACGCGGGAGGTGTGTACAAATGATGAATCAAACAAAGGATACCGGTCAAAAGTCCTACCCGCTTTTGCCCCTACGAAACGTGCTGGTGTTTCCCGGCACAACGATATCTCTTGAGGTTGGCCGGCCCAAGTCTGTGAAGGCGGTAGAAATCGCCCAGGCTTCTGGGATGACCATTGTTATGTGTTCACAAAAAGCAACCGACATTGCTGATCCCTTGCCTGAACATATATATGGCGCGGGGACTTTAGGGATAATTAAGGAAACTGCGAAAACTTCTTCGGGAAATCTTCGCATAGTGGTAGAGGGCCTAAAGCGAATAAGAATCACCGCCTACATTGCAAGCAATCCAGCTTATGTAGTGATTGTAGAAGAACTGAAGGACAGCCGTATAGGGCCAGAAGAAAACGAATTATTTGTAAAGAGCCTTATGGAGCAGTATGAGGAGTACGTCAGGGTAACAAGGAATGTTCCTGCCGAGACCTTGATTTCAATAGCAAGCGTTACTGAAGCCGGGCGGTTGTGTGATACCGTGGCGGGCCACATACCGGTTTCCGTTGATGATAAGCAAAAGGTGTTGGAGGCAATTCCGGTAAGAGAGCGAACTGAGAAGGTTCTCGACATTCTGAACAAGGAAATTGAGCTTGCAAGCCTCGAAAAACGGATTAACATGCGTGTCCGCAAGCAAATTGAGCGAAGCCAAAAAGAATACTGGTTAAGAGAACAGATGAAAGCAATTCAAAAGGAACTGGGTGACAAGGAGGAAGCTGTAAGCGAAACTGACGAATTCAGGCGGAAGATTGAAAAGGCAGGCCTAGCCGGTGACGTAAAAGAGAAGGCCTTACGAGAAGTCGATCGCCTTGAAAAAATGCCCCAGGCCGCAGCAGAAGCGGTAGTAGTGAGGACGTATCTTGAGTGGCTGGTTTCGCTACCGTGGAACGTTCTTACAGAAGATACTATCGATATCGGCCGGGCCCAAAAGATTCTTGATCAAGACCATTACGGTCTTGATGATGTTAAAGAGAGGATCCTTGAATACCTTGCCATCCGTAAACTTGTGAACAAGCCCAAAGGGCCCATTCTGTGCTTTGTAGGGCCTCCGGGTGTCGGAAAGACATCTTTGGCCAAGTCTATAGCCAGAGCCCTTGGCCGCAAGTTTGTCCGGATTTCCCTGGGCGGTGTAAGGGATGAGGCTGAAATCAGGGGCCACAGGCGCACATATATAGGCGCCCTTCCAGGACGGATAATTCAGGGGCTTAGAAACGCAGGTTCAAGAAATCCAGTGTTCCTGATGGATGAAATCGATAAGTTGGCGTCTGATTTTCGCGGGGATCCGGCCGCGGCTTTACTTGAAGTCCTAGATCCGGAACAAAATCATCAATTTTCCGATCACTACCTTGAGGTTCCCTTTGACCTGTCCAGGGTTATGTTTATCACTACTGCCAACTCAAGTTACCAAATTCCGAAACCGCTTCTAGACAGAATGGAAGTAATTACTCTCCCAGGGTATACCGAGGAGGAAAAGGTAGAAATCGGCAATCAGTTCTTGATTCCTAAGATGCTTGAGGAACACGGCCTGTCGCCGTCTAACCTTACCATAAGAAAAGATTCCTTAAAGGTAATTATCAGGTCTTATACCCGTGAAGCAGGCGTTAGGAATCTGGAAAGGCAACTGGCAACTATTTGCAGGAAAACTGCAAAAGACCTGGTTTCAGGCAAAAAGCAAAGAGTAATAGTGACGCCTAAGAATACTGGGAAGTTCCTAGGAATTCCGAGATTCCACTATGGCCAGGCCGAGAAGGAAGATCAGATTGGAGTTGCGTTGGCTATTGCGGTCACTGATTTTGGCGGCGATGTAATGCCTTGTGAGGTCAGTGTTGTAGAGGGCAAAGGAAGCCTTACTCTTACAGGGCAGCTCGGCGACGTCATGAAAGAATCGGCTCAAGCGGCTGTCAGTTATCTAAGGTCACGGAGCGCCGATCTTGGATTGGCGCCGAATTTCTACGAGTCCATTGATATTCACGTACACGTTCCCGAAGGCGCAATACCCAAGGACGGGCCGTCGGCCGGTATCACGATAGCCTGTGCGATCGCGTCTGCACTGACTAACAGGCCCGTAAGGCATGACATTGCTATGACCGGGGAGATAACCCTCAGAGGCAGGGTTTTGCCAATCGGCGGAGTTAAGGAGAAGGTTCTGGCTGCCCACAGGGCCGGGGTTTCAAGGGTGCTGCTGCCTCTTGAAAACGAGAAGGATTTAGAGGACATCCCTGCCAATGTCCGCGAGGATCTCAATATCGAACTGGTAGATCATATGGACCAGGTTTTGTCCACTGCCCTTGTGGTTGGAGAGAACTCAGAACTGGGTGCTTTCCCGTGTGTAGGAGATCTCAAACAAGGCGAAAATGTGGCTGTTAATCACATAAGTTGAGGATTTGACCTAACATTTTGCAATAAAAAAACCGATTGACGCCTATAATAGACCGTGCAATAATCACTTGCAGCAACACAAACCCAGAAGGGGGACATGGCATAGCATGGCTGTTATAGGCGTTATGTTTAACTTGAAGGGGGAACCTCCTGACGAAGGAGAGCCTCCTGACTCAGGGGCAGAATTTGACTCTGAGTCGACGGTGCTTGCAGTTGCCGAGGCGCTAAAAGCCTACGGCCACGAGGTTCGGCTGATTGAAGGCAACGATACCGCATATTTGAAACTTATGGCCGGGAACATGGACATTGTTTTCAACATGTGCGAGGGACTCAGGGGAGAGTCACGGGAAAGCCACATACCTGCTATGCTCGAAATGCTAGGCATCCCGTATACAGGTTCAGGCGTACTCACGCTGGCTGTTACTCTTGATAAGCCTCTAACCAAGAAGATTTTGGCCTTTCACAACATACCTACGGCGAAATTTAGAGTCTTCGAGACGGAAGATGAAATCGATACCGGGGATCTAGAGTTTCCGTTGTTTTTGAAACCTGCACATGAGGGTTCAAGTATGGGCATTTCACCGAGTTCTTTGTGCAATAACCCTCTTGAAGTTGTATCCGAAGCGAGAAGGTTGATTCAACTCTACAAGCAGCCTGTCCTGGCAGAGGAATTTCTGTCTGGAAGGGAGTTTACAGTAGGGCTAATAGGCAACAAAGAACCTCAGGTATTTCCGATAATGGAGATTAACTTTTCTGAAATACCCGAAGATCATGGAAGCATCTATTCCCGGCAGTTTAAGGTAGAGTGGTCTGAGGATAAATACTATTCGTGCCCTGCCCACGTGTCTCCTGAACTAGAAGAGCAGATCAAGGATACTGCTCTGCGAACTTACCGTGTTCTCGATTGCAGGGACTTTGCCAGGGTCGATATGCGTCTTGACAAGCATGGCATACCAAATGTTATAGAAGTCAACCCGTTGCCCGGTATGGCCCCGGGGTTTTCAGATTACCCGAGAATTGCTGAGAAAGCGGGCTGGTCCTATCAAGAACTTGTTAATGGAATTTTAGCGTGTGCTTTGAAGCGCCACGGGCTGCTGCACCTTTCAGCGCCAGTGTCCCTGAGCAAGCAAATAGCGTGACGGTTGTTCCGCCAAGGCAGCAAAATTGCTTGGGCGGCTATGTAGTTGAGTGGTTGACCGTGCTGTTTCCTCTAGCCATATTTTTGCAGGCATACAGGGGCAGCACGGTATCTGATTTTTGGGCCCGGCGTATCATTACCGCTGGCCAATATCATTACGTGGTTCACCCGGTTTCGCCTGCAGTTTGGTTCTGACATGGACCGTTCAGGCAGGTAATTCTACCCCTTCCCGAAATTACAATCCCACGTCTAGCAGGTAATCTGTTAGCAACGTCGAATCTTCTGAAGTCACATATTTGCCAGTCTTACGTCATTGGCCTTTTGAAGGCAACTGAGGGCTTTTGTGGCAGTGGCGAAGGGAGGGGAGCCCTTCTTTCTGAGGGCGTGAAAATTGCATATGCATAAAGGCCTTGAAAACAAGCTTACTGGAGATAAGGTTCGCCTGAGGGCAATTACTGAACGGGATTTGCCCAAACTTATAGAATGGGATGAGGATGAAGAAATATGCAGGTGGGCCGGAAAGAAGTTTTCGTGCAGAGACGAAGCCAGAGACTGGTACCTGGAGAAACCGCCTGTGAGTAAGAGAACCCTTGCTATTGAAACCCTGGATGGAAGATTCATTGGTGAAATAGAGATTCTGAATGTATCTTGGAGATTACATACAGGAGAATTGAGGGTAGTTATTGGAGAAAAAGATTACTGGAACCGCGGTATTGGCGAAGATGCAGTTTATACTTTTGTGAAGTGGGTTTTTGAAAATTACTCGATTAAGACAATTTACCTCAGGGTGGATAAGGAGAACCACAGGGCCAGAAGGTGTTACAATAAGATCGGGTTTAGGCCGGTGGGGATGGCCAAATTTGTTTCTATGCAGCTTATTTTGATGGAGATATCAAAAGAGCAGTTCCTCGAAGGGCATTCAAATGAACATGGGCTTTCTGCTAGCAACAGACCTACAGCGTAGCTTAACCGAAATTATCAACCCAGGGAGAGCCGTTCAGCCGTATGATGGCGTGCCAATATGCTCCGACAACTGAGGCCAGCCTGTGTACTTCTCGCTCACACAGGCTGCCTTGATTACCTCAAATGACTCTTGATCACTTCTGCGGCTATCGTTTGGTCAATTCCTGACCATGCCACTGCTATTTAGAGTTCTTGATATTTAGTCCCAGCTGCCACGCCATGAAGCCCCACATATTTGCTTGCTCGTCAACTATCTTGTACAGAGGCTTTCCTACGCCGTGGCCTGCATCGGATTCCACTACCAGAAGCAACGGCCCTTTCGACGGAGTTCGTGCCGAGACGTCTTGAAGCAAGGCAGTCATCTTCTTCGCGTGCAAAGGATCAACTCTTGTATCAGATTCAGCAGTGTAAGTGTACACTGCGGGATATGATATATTTTCATGGACATGGTGGTACGGCGAATATGCGTAGATCCATTGGAACTCCTCTGGATCATCAGGGTTTCCGTATTCTGAGCACCAGAGGTAAGCGATTAGAAACTTATGGTACCGTACCATGTCAAGGAGCGGTACTCCGCACGCCACTGTCCTGAAGAGGTCCGGACGCTGGGTGAGGGCAGCCCCAACTAGGAGCCCGCCGTTGCTCCTGCCCCAGATGCCCAGATGATCTTTATCGGTATATCCCTTGTTTATTAAGTACTCTCCTGCCGCAATGAAATCGTCAAATACGTTTTGCTTCTTATCGAGCATGCCTGCTCTATGCCAGTCTTCTCCGTACTCGCTGCCGCCTCTTAAGTTGGCCGACGCGTAGATTCCTCCGGATTCAATCCACGGTACAATGGCAGGGGAATAAACAGGGGTCCGGCTTATGTTGAACCCACCGTAGCCTGACAGTACCGTTGGATATGGGTTGCTGCTTGAAATTTCAAGGTCGCTGCGTCTCAGAATGAACATAGGGATTTTGGTGCCGTCTTTTGACGGGTAAAAAACTTGCTCTATTGATGCCAGGTTCTGGTCTACGGCTTTGGCGCTCTCAAGGAACACTTTTGGTTCGCCACCCTTTTCCAAGCTGGAACTGTAGATTGCCGGGGGGACCAGGAAAGACTCAAAGGTGAAGAAGAATTCAGAACTATCCAGGTCTGCTGTTAACCCTGTAATTGTTCCAAGGGTAGGCAACGGGATTTCCTTTTTGAAACTGCCGTCCAGGCTGTATACGTGCAGATGGGATACAGCGTGTTTCAACAAGATATAATCATGTGGCCTTTGGTGAACTCTACGTTGTCTATGGTCATATCAGGTGATTCAGGGATAATAGTCTTCCAGTTCTCCATGGCGGGATTTCCCAGGTCTACGGCGACTATCTTGTACTTCGATGCCTGGAAATTGGTGATCATGTACAGAGTCTCGCCGATTATGTGTCCGTAGAAGATTGCATCTTTGCCTTCTATTATCGGCATGAATTCACTTCCAGGGATGGTTTCGTCACGGAAGAAAAGGTCTGTGCTGTTCCAGCCATAAGAGACAGTGAGGAGGAGGTATTTGCCGTCGTCTGACAAGGAAGTCCCATATGACAGTTCTTTGGGGCGGCCTTCTCCAAAAATCTTAGGGTCACAGGCCGGGCCGGTACCTAGTTTGTGATAGAAAATGTGCCTATTGTAGTTCTCTTCTCCGGGAGGGACCTCACCTGGTTTTGGATACCTTCCGTAGTAGAACCCTTCATTGTCTTTTTGCCACGTTACCCCAGAATATCTGGCTCTTTCGATTCTCTCAGGCAGAAGTTCACCGGTTTTGACGTTGAGGACATGGAGCACGCTCCATTCGTCGCCTTTTTCAGAAAGGCCGTAGGCTAGCATAGAGCCGTCTGAGGACGGATACCACCAGTCAAGAGCTACGATTCCGGCCTTGCTTTCTTCGTTTGGGTCAACGAGAATCGTCGCTTCTGAGAGTTCTCCAAGGTCTACAACCATGAGAACCGGCTGGTTTTTTCCCTGTATGCGTTTTGTGTAGAACAGTTTGCTCCCGCGCAGCAAAGGCGATCCTACAGTGTCCTGTGACATGAGTTCTGTCATACGTTCTCCAAGTAAATCTCGTTCAACTAGTTGCCCCATGACTGCCGCTGTTCTCTGGTTCTGAGCCTGGGTCCAAGCCCTTGTTTCCGGGGATTGGCCATTTTCTAACCAGCGGTAAGGGTCTTCAATTAGCACGCCGTGAACTATGTCAGTTACTGTTTGCTTGGGAGTATGAGGCAGATGGGGAATGTGTATTTGACGCGGTTTGGTCAATTCCATCAGTCCTTTCAGATGACTTACTGAGAACCAACAAGAAGTACGGTACAATCAGGCCAAACAACACACAATCTCCTGAGCCGGGTTATCCACTAGACTTTGTCTGCCAACCCGCATAACGTAAGAACCTGGGATATGTCATCCAGGACGTAATCGGGTTTCTCCTGTTCTATGACGTCTTTTTCATACGCTCCGTAGGTGACACCGGCGCTTTGCACAGACACCACGACAGAGCCAAAGGCCCTGTCAGCGTTCTTGGCTGCGTTAATATCTGATGGAGAGTCCCCTACCATAAGAACTCTGAATATGGAAGCGGGTGCGCTCGCCCTAGGATTCAGCGTCGTTGCTGCCGGGTGGTACCCAAGGATATCCAATGCTTTCAAAATCGGTGCAGGGTCTGGCTTGTGCTTGATCGTGTCATCACAAAAAACCATGGCATCGAAGATGCTTTGAATGCCTGCTATTTCAAGGCCGACTATGGCTGTATGCCGGCGTTTTGACGTGACAAGTCCGAGTTTGATACCGTTGGCTTTCAACTTTTCGAGTGTGCTGGTTACCCCCGGGAAAGACTTGACGTGTTTTTTGTGAATGGACAGATTGTGTTCTACGTACATCTGGCAGGCCTTATCTTCGTTGCGGGGCAAAAGAAGAGCAAACTGGTCAAACAAAGGGAGGCCCATGTATGGGCGCAGCTCGCTCTCTTTAGGTGTTACGCCTGTAAAATAGTGGATGGTATGTTTAAGTGATTCGAGTATGGCCTGGGTTGTATCAATTAGTGTTCCGTCCAGATCGAATAACACGGCATGGAATGTATTCTGCTTGGTTGCCATTTTCTATGCTAACACCTCGTAACTGTGAGAGATTATGTTTCGTCGTCCAATTAAGAGAAATTTCCTCATGACTCCGGGCTTCTCCTTCTTGTAAGGGCTAGGTAATGGCGAACCTAGACTGTCAGATGATATCCACCCTAGCCGCCGAAAGGAAATCCCCGGCCATCAACAGAAGTAGTAATCGATGTAGGGCACAGGCGGAGGGGGATTTATGAGTATTCTTGTGGCAGTCATTATTGTAGCTTTGAGGATTCTTGGAGTCCTAACCGCTGTTATTCTATTTGCTCTAATAGCCATCTTGCTGCTGCCTTTGTCTGTGAAAGGTACGGGTTTCTGCCAGGTTGAGAGCAATCTCGAAGAGGCTTTAGACAGTCTTGATGGTTGTGAATCTGAACCTGGCGATATTGATTTGTTACTGTTCGACTATGGGTTCGAACTGGACTTGAAGGTTTTTCTGGGGCAATTTTCTATATGGGTATCTGAATCTGATGCTCCTTGCCTTAAGTTATTCGGGATTAAACTGCCTTTTGCGCTTGGGGGCAAGAAGGCTGGAAAAGGTAAGGTGCGGGGTGAGTCAGGCAAGGCACAGGAGGAGCCCAAGGTTGAGGAGCCCAAGGTTGAGGAGACCAAGGGTGCAGGAAAATCAAAGAATCCTGAGAAGCCCAATAGGCCTGAGAAGTCGAAGAAACACAAGAAAGTTTCACTCAGGGAGATAAAGAAGTTTACCGCACCTCAGGTGAGGTCAAAAGTGGTATGGGTAGTTAAGGGACTTCTAAGAGCTGCCCACCTGGAAACGGATTTGGATCTGGAGCTTGGGTTTCCGGACCCGTCCCATACCGGAATAGTATATGGCCTGTTTTCGGCGTATGCAGGTGCTTTCGGTGTGAAAGGAGTGAGAATCCACCCCAACTTTCAGAGCCAGCTCATCTCCGCCGGTGGTAAAGCATCTGCTTGGGTAATGCCAGGCCAAATTGCCTGGATTGTTGCGCGCTTTGCGTTTGACAAGGAAATCAGGCGGTTTTGGTGGAAGAAAAACAAGCAGAGGAATCAAAGCAATCACAGCAAACAAGACAAGAGGCCTGATTCGACTTACGATGAGAAATAGGGCTTGTCATGATACTTGCTGGGTTTTTCTTCGTAAAGATTAGCGATGGTGTTTGCTACCTGTGAGAAGTTAAGGAAATTAACTGATTATGTTTGCGTACGATGCCATGGGCCCGCAAATACCGGCCATGGCCATGTTGCATAATCTGTAACTAGTCAGAAGGGGGAGGCGGAATCATGGAACATGCAGGATCGCTGGAGGCTCTAGGCTCTCAACTGGAAAAATTCATATCAACCAAGACTGTGTTTGGGGAACCGGTTGTTGCAGGGAAAGTAACCTTGATACCAATTCAGTCTGTATCTTTTGGGTTTGGCTCAGGCGGCGGCCAGGGTAAGACCGAAAAGGACGCAGGCGGAGGTTCAGGTTCAGGCGGCGGGGCAGCTCTTCGGCCCATGGCAATCGTTGCGGTTAAGGAAGACGGAGATGTTCAGGTCTACACTTTTGAAGGCCGGGGGATAATGGACAAGATTGTTGAGAAACTGCCCGAGGTCGTGTCCAAGATTAACATAGGAAAACCGAAGAAAGATAAGGGAAAAGATAAGGATAAGGGCAAGGAAGACGCAAAAGACGAGTCTAAAGAAGAATGTAAAGAGAAATCTGCAGACGAAACTCAGTGCGAATGTGATGGCACGTGTGATGATGAGTGCAAGGAAGACTGCGAATGTGACGACGAATGCAGCTGCTCTGAAGATAAGCCTAACGAATAGCCGCTTATGTATTTCGGCCGGGTGAATTTTGACCTGGTAAAACCGTTTGACATATGGAAAGTGGTTTCGGGCTCTGGCTCCTTCGAAAATGAGGCAGAGCCCGAAATATTCCTGTGGGAATCGGTGGAACGTGTTATCAATCAGAGAATTTCACATTTCCGCTAACAGTCTCGATTTCTATTATAGTGTTTCCTGAACCGATTTTCCCTGACGCTGATTTATGGCCAGGCCTTTCAGTAATGGAAACACCTGGGTCTTTGGCACTTATTTTGCCGCTGACTGTTTCGGCCTTAACAGTTCCGCCGGTTTCAGGCGGAACTTCGATATCTACTGCGCCGCTTACTGTCTCGATTGCAAGGCGGTCCATAGCTGTTCCCAGAGTAGCTTCCACAGAGCCGGAGACTGTCTTGACCCGAACGGAGCCGGGAAGCCCGTCAAGTTCCATATCGCCTGAAACAGAATCGGCCATAACCGCTCCTTTGACTCCTTCTATTTCAGTATCCCCAGATACGGTCTCGATTTCAACGTCTGCCGAGTCCGGAATGTCCAGATCGAAGGACACGCTATATTGTTGATTGATTTTATGCGGCGGCCGGGGTATGAGACTGAGAGTATTGCCCAGCCTGGCTTTTTCTATTTCAATGGACTCTGCCAACTTTTGGGCTTCTTCAACTGTTGCCGCCCTGGCAGTGATCTGGATTTTACCGCTAACCCTGGTTGTTTCAGAGCCTTGAAGTCTAATGTTTCCCGACACATTGCTAAGCTCAATCCTGCCCTGGCCCGAATCAAGGATTTCATCAATCTCCATGGTTAGGGTATAGGATTCCCTGGCGTTGGACAGCCCTATGTTGATTGTACTTAGCGGGTTGTGGGTGAAAAGATTGAGTACTGTTAGCCCGTGGCCCTCGGCATAACTATACGCTGCCAGCAGAACCACGGCCATTAACAGTACTGAACTCTTGCTCAAACTCACTTTGGCTTCGTAGTCTTTGGCTGCAATTACGTATTCAATTCCCAAACCGACAAGTGCCAGCGGCCAGAAGTTTGCAATTGTGTCAAACCATTGGTATCCTCTTGTTTGCCCCAGATATATGCTAAGCCCGAATATGATAAGGATGATTCCCAGGGTTACCTTGCCTACCTTAATAGTCTTCACTGCGATCTCTCCTTTGCCCCATTCGTGCTGATATACGAAAGTTACCTTGGATGGTTTCGGGATCCTGGGATTTCTGAAGAAGTGCAATGGCGAGATGCAGGATGTGGCGTGTTTTATGGCGAATTAGTGAATTTGGTTCCATTGCTACAAGCAGTTTGGTAAAGGTGAATGGTTAGGCATGGAAAGTACGGGAATGTGCTGTGGAGATTGCAGATTAGCCTTAAGCATGGAGTGGTATGTTTGTCTGAAGATGTTCTGAGCAGGAAATTCAAAAGACCCGAGGTTAGGCCCTTTGTTAAGTGGGCCGGGGGGAAAGGCCAGATTCTCGACGAGCTTATTGCTAGGTTACCTGAGCGGTTCAGCGGTTACGTGGAACCATTTGTGGGCGGAGGCGCGTTGTTTTTCGCCCTGTCAGCTCAGTTGAATGATTTCCCTCATGTCCGCAAAATAGTCCTGAACGACAAGAACGAAGAATTGGTGAATGCATACAGGATCATAAAGACCGGCGTCCTAGAGCTTGTGGAGTCGCTCAAAAAGCATGTTGCGGCAAAAGAATATTACTATAAGGTTAGAGCCCAGGACCCTCTGAAACTGTCGGAAGTAGAAAGGGCATCGAGGTTCATTTTTCTAAACAAGACCTGCTATAATGGCCTTTGGCGTGTAAACCGCAAGGGTGAGTTTAACGTACCGTTTGGCCGCTATAAGAATCCTACCATTCTTGATGAGGCGAACTTGCTGAATGTATCCAAGGTATTGCAAAACGCAGTGCTTCTGAATGAGGATTTTGAAAAGGCTGTGGAACTGGCCGGTTCCGGTGATTTTGTGTATTTTGATCCGCCCTATTATCCGGTCAGCCAGACTGCTAATTTCACAAACTACGTTGGAGATGGCTTTCAACTGGAAGACCAGGTTCGATTGTCAGATGTCTTTCGAAGGCTGTCCAGAAGTGGAGTTTTGGTCATGGCAAGCAACTCTGATACAGATTGGGTAAGAGAGATGTATCGCGAATTCAGGCTTGAATCCATACAAGCAAGACGGGCGATCAACTCAAGAGGTAATCGGAGAGGGCCGGTTTCAGAGCTTATCATAATGAACTATTGAGACATGATTAGTTTTCGGACGAGTGTGTCACAATCTGCACAAGCCAGAGGGAGGACGGATTATGTGTAGTCTTGAAATGGAGCAGGTACTACTGAACCTTGTAACTGAACATGCTCAACTTGCAACTATATGTACTGAACCGGCAATGGTAGCGCTTGCTGCCTCCAAAGCCCGCGGGCTTCTTGAAACTATGCCTGATAGGGTTGAAGTTTCTATGAGCCCCGGTGTGCTCAAAAATGCATTGTCTGCCGGGCTTCCGCGCGGAGACAGGAAAGGGCCGGCTGTGGCCGCTGCCCTGGGGAGTGTGTTAGGTGACAATGGCAAAGGGTTACAGGTACTGGCAGATGTTACTCCCGAGGAAGTTGAGATTGCATATGATTTCGTAGATGCAGGGAAAGTACAGGTTTCTTGCGAGGATGGCATTACAGGAGTGTATGCTTGTGCCACAGCTTACAGTGGCGGTCATGTGGCTGAAGTAGTTATTTCCGGGAGCCATACTAACGTTACGGCCATGACCCTGGACGGGAAACCTGTGTTTGAGAAAACTGCTGTTAAGAGTGGATCTCTCAATAGACTTAGGGACATGAGTTTCGACGATCTGTATTCGGCGTGCATGAGTACGGATTTTCATGAACTGGAATTCCTTCTTGACGGAGCAAAATCAGATGTGAGATTGGCGCTGGAATCCGAACAGAGTCAGAACTGCAGACACTCCCTCAACGGAGTCGAGGACGGGGCTCAGCTTCTGCCCGGCGTGCCATGCTCTGCATTGGCCTCCGATGATCTACTATCATGTGTTTACCAAAGAGTTTTGGGTGCCATATCGGCCAGGATGGGCGGAACGCCGTGGCCTGTGCTGACTTCAGGCGGAAGTGGCAACCAAGGGATTATGTTGGCAGTTCCTGTGCTTACTGCAGCTGAGTCTCTCGGGGTTACAGGGGCAGAAGCGGCCAGAGCATTGTATCTGGGCCATGCAGTTAACCTGTACGTCAAGAGTTACATGGGAAGTATTTCTTGTGTCTGTGGAGCTGTCAGTGCAGGAGCAGGAGTGGCGGCGGCCATCAGCTGGCTTTTGAGCCGGGATGTAAGTCAGGTGAAGAAGGCCATAAACGTAGTGCTGTCGGCGCTCTACGGGTTGATATGCGACGGAGCCAAGGCCAGCTGTGCTTTGAAGGGAAGCGTGGGGGCAATTCAAGGGCTCAATGCAGCATTCATGGTTTACAGGGGGTTGAGCGTTCCCGAGGGTGAGGGAATCATTGGCTCCACAATTGAGGACACACTTGATACTGTTTGGTATTTAGGGGAGAAACTTTTCTCATACGGTGATAAACTTATTCTGGATAGGGTTTTCAAAGGACGTTGAGTTCAAGGCAAGGTACAAGCAGACATCTAGTTTGAGCCCAATGGGATGTTTCCCGACAATCAGTTTATGATTACCACTGTACCACAGACAGACGTTCAATCTTTTCACTACTACATTATTGACCACGATTTCAATCTTTTGGCTTATTCTTCGCTAGATTGCATGTCCATATATGGAGACAAGGCAGAACTTATATTTGAGACTGAGAACTGCCAGTCTGTGGTTAAAGCTACTCTTGAGAAAGCAAAGGCCTTGTTCGAAGACGCGTATGAGTTCCCTAACCGGTTGCTTTATCACGATACGTATTATTACAGCTCATCATATATGGATCCAGACACCGAGAAGTGGAGACAAGTGCAAATAGAAGCAGATACTATGAAAGTAGACCGCTTTAGTCTTCCTGCCCACGCTCGGGGATTCACACGGTACTCATGGATCGGATACTATGTCTTGCCTCCTGAATCGTTGGCTCGCGGTTCCGTCCAAGTCCAATCCATGGATGATATAGACATATCCAAGCGTCTCCTGGAAGAACGGCTAAATTACGTGCTTGTCTATCATGGCCGCCGGGAAGGTTATACCTCAACGTACCGGGATGAACGGGGCATATCAGGGCTTGTTGACTCCTCCTGGACTTCACGGTTTGCATTACTCATTCTCTTGCTGCAGGATGATGCCGGTGTTCTAAGAGCATATACCCATTTTACAGCAGATGATCTGGCGAGAATGGCGAGGCGTTGACTGACAGGTTTGAGTCAGGTTTGGCAAGTTCGAATCAGGTTTGAGTTTTTCAGTTGACGAAATCACTGCAATAAGAATGAGTGTGAGAGAGTGTTTTGGTAGGTTTCTGAAGTCTAGAAGACGCAAGGATCCATCAATTAAGCGTCTATTTCGAAGGTTGATGTGGTCGTTGCTTGCAGAGAAATAGTCTGATATACTGTTTTTTGCTGGGGACTTAGCTCAGCGGCAGAGCGTTCGGTTCACATCCGAAAGGTCACAGGTTCAAGCCCTGTAGTCCCCACCATTTTTGCTCATCTGATTGTTCATGTCCTTGCTCATCTGGCTTTTTAGCTCCATTTTTCAAATCTGCAATCACACTGGTCCAATTTCGCACCGTTCTTGCTCCAAAGTCAACCGGATCTGCACCGGTCTTCGAGGCAAAATTGATTCTCAGGCTGACTGGAACCAACATGCACCGAATCTGCACCACTTCTTCGGCGAACCGGTCCGATTACGCACCGCTTTTGCTCCAAAGTCAACCGGATCTGCACTGGTCTGCGGGGCAAA
Source organism: Bacillota bacterium (assembly GCA_040766745.1). GTDB lineage: Bacteria > Bacillota > Sulfobacillia > Fermentithermobacillales > Fermentithermobacillaceae > JAXGPX01. Next base: position 57,138 of record JAXGPX010000003.1, on the reverse strand, counting down.
ATTGATTCTGAGGCTGACTGGAATCAACATGCACCGAATCTGCACCACTTCTTCGGCGAACCGGTCCGATTCTGCACTGGTTCTGCTCCAAAGTCGTCCGAATTTGCACTGGTTTACAGGGCAAGTATGTTTCCGAGGCAGATCGAAACCAACGTGCACCGAATCTGCACCGCTTTTGCGTCAAAGCCATCCGGTCTCGCACCACTTCAGCCGGAAAGTGGTGCGGATTTGCACCGAAGGGCCTTATGTCCGGACCGTTCCCGCGTTTCAACCGTTTTTCAGCAGTGGAACGCGCGAACCGTCCCCGCGTTCCTCACTCGCAAGGTCGTCAAGATCGTTTAGGAACTGATGAACTCTCAAATAATATACTGGGTTAGCCCAATAGCGGCTAATGGATGTTAATTGAGTGCTAATTGAGGGAAAGGCGGTTTCGCCAATGAACCGGAAAAGATTTATCATGGCATTAGCGGTTGTGTTTGTGGCTGTGTCTGTGTTTTACCTTGTGGCCAGGCGTACAGAGGCTGAGAGCATTACAGCTGTAACCTTGCCTCCCGGATACAGAATTGAGAGGTACATAGAAGGATTGACGTTTCCCACCGGAGTTACGTGGGATGACAAAGGTACTATGTACGTTGCAGAAGCTGTAGTTGACGGCAGTGTAAACCCGGGTTTCGGTGAAACTGGCCATGATGGAGCGGGCCGGGGCGGAGCCGGCCGGGGAAGGATTATCAGGGTAACTCCAGATGCACATGAGGTGGTTTTCGAAGATCTTTACTCACCTGTTACAGATGTGAAGATCAAAGATGGCCTGATGTATGTGGCCCACAGAGGGCTCCTTTCAGTTATCAAAGATGGCGGACGAGTTGACCTGCTCAAAGGTCTGCCTTCAGGCGACCATTTTACCGGAGAAATCACCTTTGGCCCCGGTGGGTGGGTGTATGTTGGTAACGGCACAGTGACCAACTCAGGCGTTGTAGGAGAGGACAACTTCAACAGAGAGTGGGCAGCAACCAATCCAGGGCAACATGATGTTCCGGCCAGGGACATTGTTCTTGCCGGTATGAATTTCACCTCTTCAAATCCGAAAACCAAGAGCCCCTTTGATAACGCAGTAACAGGCGGGTTTTTGCCATTTGGCACTGAATCAACCCCGGGCCAGACAATCCAGGGGAAAACAGAAGCCGGCGGCGTGATTTACCGGGTTAGGGAAGACGGAACTGAGCCGCAAGTGTATGCCTGGGGTTTCAGGTACCCTCTCGGAATTGGGTTCGCCCCAGACGGCCAGCTGATAGCCATTGATCAGGGTTATCAGGACAGAGGATCCCGGCCTGTAGCCAACGCCCCGGATCCGGTTTACTGCGTGCGCAAAGATGTATGGTACGGTTGGCCTGATTTCGTTGGGGGAGAGCCTATCAATGATCCCAAGTTCCTTTCATCATCAAAGAACGTTCCACTTGCTAACCTAATGCAGAGCCATCCTCAACCAGAGAAACCTATTGCATTATTCGAGACTGGAACAGGGGCTATGAAATTTGCGTTTGCCCCGGTGGTCTTCGACAAGTCACAGCGAATGTATGTAGCTGCTTTTGGACAAGGCGATATTGCTTCTGCTGAATTCGGTTCCAAAGGCTTTCAGCATGGCATTAGTTCCATCACTACAAGCAAATCGTCAACACACCCCGGAAGCTGTGTGCTTGCCCTTGATACAAGCACAGGCAAACATGAGGTTTTCGCCAGCAACAAGTCACTTGCGCCGGCAGGCACGAACCTTTCAGGGTTCAATCATCCAGTCGATGTGAAATTCGGGCCTGATGGCTCAATGTATGTTGTTGATTTCGGCGTTATCGAGAGCAATGGCAAAACCTACAAGACCGTTTCAGGAACAGGATCAATTTGGAAGATATCAATTCAGCGATCTGAGCTTAAGATTTTCCGGGAAAAGAGCATGGCTGTTGTTAAGGGGGCTGCTTCAGCCGGAGATCCGGACGGAAAGTCTAGTTCATGGGACCCGGACTATGCAGGCATTCAGAAAAGTGTTCAAGATTATATAAGCGGCCTGGCCAGCCTTGGCCAGGAATGGGGAGTGTTCTTCAAGGACCTTACGTCAGGCAAGACCTTTGGCGTGAATGAGGACCTGCAGGTGCCGGCAGCAAGCACTGTAAAGGTTGCTGTTGTGCTCTATACCAGTAACTTGGTGTCCCGTGGAGAACTATCCTGGAACGAAAGGCTTACGTATTATGCCGACAGGGATTGGCGAGGCGGAGCGGGTACCCTTCAATATACTGCTAAAGATGGAGATACCTTCACCATAAGAGAGCTGGCGGAAAAGGCAATTACCCACAGCGATAACGTGGCATGGAAAATGCTTGAGGCGAGATTGGGGAAACAGAATCTGATCAATTTCATGAAGGAAATCGGCGGCCAGACAGTGTATCCAGGGGGGCAGAATATTTCAACGCCAAGAGACAACGCAACGTATATGGAAGCAGCTTTGAATTTTTCCAAGAGTAACCCTGAAGGCGAAAAACTTATGTTTGACCTTGCCCACACTATTTGGAATACAGGCCTAAACAGGTACATAACCGAGGTGCAAGTGGCTCACAAAGAGGGGGACATAATGGGAGTGGCAGACGACGTCGGCGTGGTGTATGCAGATAAGCCGTATATTGTGTCTATTATGTCCAAAGGCCACGATGATGTCGAAGCCGGGTTTGAGAGGATTGGTGAAATATCCAGGATGATATTTGATTATCAGAACGGCCTGCCCAGGTAATCGGCCTTAGGAGAAGTCATATATGAAATTGTTGGCGATGTAGTGCTATGCAGTGTATGATTTTCAAAAGACCTAATACGGCCTAATACATATAGGGGGGGTTCTATTATGGCTTACATAGAAGAGTTTCTTGAGTTTTTGGCCATACCAAGCATAAGTGCGCTTCCCGAACACAAACCTGACATAATCAAGGCCGCCCAATGGCTAAGAGACAGAATGATCCGTGCAGGAATCGAAGATGTACAGATAATCACGGGTAAGGGGCATCCCGTGGTTTTCGGCAAGAAGAATGCCCAGGCCATGGACAGCAGTAAGGCTCCCACAGTCCTGATTTACGGCCACTACGATACTCAACCTGCAGATCCATTAGACGAATGGCACTCTCCGCCTTTTGAGCCTCAAATTAGGGATGGCAAGATTTATGCAAGAGGTGCTGCCGATGACAAAGGCGGTGTTTTTCCTGCAATCCTGGCAGCCGAAGAAGCTATAGAGGATAACTCGCTACCTGTTAACCTCAAATTCTTGTTTGAAGGCGAGGAAGAAATTGGCAGCCCGGCACTAAAAACCTTGCTGGAAGAGAACAAGGGCCTTTTTGAATGTGACATTGTTTTATCTGTAGACGGAGGAATGTACTCAAAGGATATTCCGTCAATTACTACAGGCTGCCGGGGGCTTGCAGCGATCCAAATAGAAGTCAGTGGGCCCAGTACTGACGTCCACTCAGGCGGCCACGGCGGAGCCATTCATAACCCGATTCATGCCTTGGCCGAGATCCTCAGCGTTCTGAAAGACAAGGAAGGACGGATTCTTGTAGAGGGTTTCTATGACAATGTTGCCGAAATTTCAGATGAGGAACGGACGAAGTTCTCGGAAGTTCCCTTTGATGAAGATGCTTACAGAACACGTGTAGGAGTACCGGCATTGTTTGGTGAGCCAGAGTACAGTTTGATAGAACGCATGTGGGCCCGCCCGACCCTGGACGCCAACGGAATTTGGGGCGGATTTCAGGGTGAAGGTGTAAAGACAATAATTCCGGCCAAGGCAGGGTGCAAGATCACGTGCCGGCTAGTGCCGGATCAGGACCCTGATCAGATATGTAATGCCCTGGACAATCACATAAGAAACCATACGCCGAAAGGTGTTGGAGTAAACGTCACCATATTTCCCGGAAATTCAAAGCCATATGTTGTGCCTGACGGCCATCCGGTGCTACCTGTACTTGCAGGCGTCCTGGAGGATTTGTACGGCCACAAGCCGGTTAATGTGCGTTTAGGAGGGACACTACCTATAGCCAGGGCTTTTTTGGACATACTCGGAACTTATCTGTTTTTCTTTGCCATGTCGAGCCCAGATGCTAATGCCCACGGCCCAAATGAGTTCATTAGAATTGAGGAATTTGAAAGGCTAAGAAAGGGCCTGAGAGTTTTCTGGGCGAAATATGCTTCTTCTTTCGAAAATTAGGGCCAGAGCCAGGGCCATGTCAGCTGTGCTTAGGCTTTCATGGCCCGTAAGTTTGCTTTGAAACTTGCTGTTCTGAGGCTGACCTTTTCAGAACCGGGTTCAATGAGAGCCGCGGCCTAGGAAAAGTGCCGATTTCAGATGTTGGCCTGAAAGTGGGTATTTGCTGTTTAGTACAAGTAGCCCCGGCATTCCGGAGCTACTTGCTGCGAGGAGTGTGTGCCACTACCCTCCTGAAGCTTCAGGGCTACCGCTCAGGCGAGACTAGTTGATCCCGAGTACGAGCAGGATAAGAATCAGGAAGATAATGAACGCTAGCTGGTTGTCAATGATCCAGTTTCCCATCCTTTGTCACCTCCCCCTTACATTTTGCAGGTATCATATTGTGCCCGGATAATGCACTTAGTGAGTTTAGTTAATGCCAAGGATAAGGAGAATCAAGATTAAGAAAATCACAAATGCCAGCTGTTCGTTGAAGAGTGTGGTACCGGCCATGGATATCCCTCCTATTGCGTGAACTACGTTATCTTATGTTGACACCAATAATGAGGTTACAGGACTTTTAGGGCGGTTGAGAAATCGGTTACTGTTGACATAATGGGAAGAATTGGCGGCGCGACTTCCGGGGGAGGAGAGAAGCCGCGCCATGACCGGTATGGGATGCTGATATACAATATGTTGACATAATGCCCCAGGTGACGGAATTTCCAGGGTGTGTTAGCGAGTTCACAACTGACACCACGAGAACGGGAAAAGGCAAAGCACCGGTGTTGTAGCACAGCAGGCACATGATGTAAAATAGTTGTGCACTAAGATGTGCACAGTTTGGCCCGGATATGTGCTTCTCTGGGCCTCAGTTCTGATCTTATAGGCACCAACTGACTAAGTCAGTTCATGGATATGAAAGGAAGTGGGGAGACAATGGCAGGAAAGAAACTGACAGACCAGCAATCTACATATGGTTCGCTTCTTGGCCTGGACAGTGCCCTGGATATGAGCAGGAAGACCGCAAGCGACTTGTTTTCAAAGCACGTGAATCCTGGCCTCAGGACAATGCTTTCTGCAATAGGGTTTGACAAGAACTTTGTAAGTGCCGAAGGAGTATCTGTTTTCGATGAAAATGGCACTAAATACCTTGACTTTCTCGGCGGATATGGGAGCCTTCCTTTTGGGCATAACCCCAAGGATATTTTGACAGGCCTTGAAAAGGTCAGTGAACGTCCGAACTACCTTCAGGCTCAAGCCAGCTCACTTCAGGCAGCTTTGGCCCACGACCTGGCTGAGATTTTGCCTGGGGATCTGAGCATGGCTTTTTTCTGCAACAGCGGAGCCGAGGCTGTTGAAGGTGCCCTCAAGATGGCCAGGATAGCAACTGGCAAACCCGTGTACATACATTGTACTGGCGCTTTTCACGGGAAGACTTTGGGCGCTTTGTCGGTTGGGGGCCGGGAGAAGTACAAAACTCCTTTCTATCCCCTCATACCGGGATGCATAGAGATACCTTTCGGTGATATTGATGCCCTTGAGGCAGCACTTCTAAAACACAAGTGTGCGGCCGTCATTATGGAGCCTATTCAAGGTGAGGCAGGAGTCATCATTCCTCCAGACGGTTACCTGGCACGGGTTAGGGAAGTGACCAAGGCCCATGACACTCTCTTGATTCTTGATGAGGTACAGACCGGCTTTGGAAGGACAGGCAGAATGTTTGCCTGTGAACATGCAAACGTTGTTCCGGACATAATCTGCCTTGCCAAGGCTTTGGGCGGAGGTGTTATGCCCGTCGGTGCAACTGTTGCCACGCCAGGTGTATGGGAAAGAGCTTACGGAGGCCTTTCAAAGGCCCTTTTGCATACGTCAACTTTCGGAGGCGGTGGCAGGGCTTGTGCCGCAGGACTTTTGACAATAGACAAGATAGTGAAGGAAGGGCTCTGGCTTCGGGCCGAGGAGCTAGGCGACTACTTCCTCAAAGGAGTTCAAACCCTTCAGCAGAACCATAAGGCCATTAAGGAGGTTCGGGGGAAGGGCCTGCTTATAGGAATCGAATTTGACAAGCCTGTAGCAGGGCTTTTGGACAAACTAACAGCCGGAGCTATCAATGAGTTTGCCCGAGAATACTATGCATCGCTTGTTGTAGGAGACTTGCTAGGCAGCCATCAGATCATAACCGCCTATACACTGAATAATCCCAATGTCATGAGACTTGAACCACCCCTTGTTGTTACCAAAGAGGAAATTGACTATGTTCTTAACTCTATCGACGATATTTTCTCGCAGAGGAAAGGCCTGTTAGAAATGGCCGTATCGGTGGTAACCAAGAGATCCCAGTAGATTTCAGGAGGTACATTAAATGCATACTGGCCGGGCTCGAAAGGGATTTCCGACAGTCCTACCTTGAAGGGTCCGGCCTCTTTGTGGCAAAGTAGGTGCGGAGGAGGTTTTGGGATGAAAGCCACTATTTACATAGACGGAGCTTCCCGGGGTAATCCAGGCCCGGCTTCGTGCGCTGCCGTAGTACTTGCCGAAGGCCTTCCTGAAAAGGAGTTTGGACTTTTTCTTGGAAGTACCACCAACAACGTTGCCGAATATTCTGGGCTGATTCTGGCACTTCAAGAGGCCGGAAACCTTGGGCTTGACGAAATCATAGTCTTCTCCGACTCAAATTTGTGTGTTCAGCAGATAAACGGAGAGTTTAAGGTATCAAGCAAGAACCTGATCCCGTTTTACAATAAGGCCAAGCAGCTTTTGCGCCGGTTTTCCAGGTGGGAAATGCACCACATACCCAGAGAGCAGAACGAAAGGGCAGACTCATTATCCAACCGGGTTTTGGACCTTCATGAGATGATGAATCAGTAGGTTCGCGTGTCCAGGTTCCATCTTCAAGTGAACCCCCTTGGTAAGATGTTTGAGTCCTCATTGTCGTTCCAGTGGCAATGGGGAACAGCATGTATGCCGCTTGAGACTATTCAGTCCTGTATACGTAACATATAAGATAGTAGCATGAATTGGATCTAGTGCAGTAAGACTTGGTAGCAACGCCGGTGTGAAAGGGGAGCAACAGCATTTAGATGATAATAATTAAGTGGATGAAGCCAGAGCCTCTTAGAGAGGGCAGAATAATAGGGCAAAGAGCAATTGAAACCATGGCCCTGTGTATGATAGCTGTCTGCCTTGTTGGTTCTGTGGCTTTTTCTGCCCCTCTTTATCCTGAGCCTGCAGGAAACATAAACGATTATGTGGGCGTCCTAACTGAGTCCGACTTGGAAAACCTTAACACTCTTGTAGACTCGGTTCTGGGGCAGGCCGGAGTTACTTTCGCCGTAGCCATTGTAAGTGGCCACGGTGACGAGAGCTTGGAAATGTACTCAGCCAATCTCTACGAAAAATGGGGAATAGGTGAAAAGGGCAAAGACATGGGCCTGCTTGTGGTTCTTTCCATGGAAGAACGGGAGATTCGCATGGAAGTAGGCTATGGGCTTGAACCTGTTATCACAGATGGGCGGGCAGGTGAGTGCCTTGATAAAATGCTCCCATATTTCCGTAATGAAGAGTATGGAAAAGGTTTGTATGAAGGCCTACTCAATGCCGCCCACTACATTGCAAAAGACGCAGGAGTTGAGCTGAATCTTGAAGGCGGGCTAAGTGGATATGAGCGGCCTGGGGTTTCGCCGGCGTCGGTCCTTCTTCGTGTATTTGCAGTTGCGTTTTTTGTGTTTTCGATTCTGGTATATGCTATGTCTCGGCGGAACCGCTGCCCAAAATGCAAGTCCAGGCTGGTTGTTACTGACAAAGTGATCCAGCAGGCTACGTTTGCCTTGGGCGGACAGGCGCTAAAAATGTACAGGTGTCCGCGCTGCGGGTACTACAGGGATAAGCGATATAAGATTGGCCCAACTATACGGCCTCCGGGTTCGGGAGGGATGTTTCGGCCGTCTGCCGGCCCTGGGCCGTTTTTCGGAGGTTCTGGCGGATTCCGGGGGAGTGGGGGATCTCGGCCCCGAGGAGGGTCTTCGGGTCCAAAAGGATTCGGCGGCGGCAGAAGCGGCGGAGGAGGAGCCAGCAGGAAGTGGTAACTTGCCATTTGCGCAATAGGCAAAGGGCCTATGGCGAGTTTAGATTGAGCCTTTTGGAGTTAGGGCCATGGAGTCAGGGCAATGGTGAGGATAATGGGAGGGAAGGGCAAAATGAAAAAGGGTATTTCAGGTTTTCTGGTATTACTCGCAGTAGTTGTGGTTCTCGGGGGTTGGCTTGCCTCTACTTATAACGGGCTGGTTAAGGAAAATGAGCTAGTTGACGGCCAGTGGGCTCAGGTTGAGAGCAAGCTTCAAAGGCGCCACGATCTTATCCCCAATCTTGTAAACACAGTAAAAGGATATGCTCAGCATGAAGAGGGAGTTTTTACGGCAATCGCTGATGCCAGGGCTCGACTTAACCAGGCTTCGACAGTAGAAGAGCGAGTTGAAGCCAGTAACGAAATAGAGTCTGCCCTTGCCAGGCTGTTGGTTATTGTAGAGAATTACCCTGAGTTAAAGGCCGATGCCCAGTTTACCAGGCTCACTGACGAAATATCTGGGAGCGAGAACAGGATAGATGTGGAGCGGAGTCGTTTTAACGATCAGGTAAAGGCGTACAATATGAAAGTCAAGCAGTTTCCGACTGTGATTATTGCCAGGATAATGGGGTTTGGCCCAAGGGCATATTTCGAGATGAACCCTGCAGCGGCTGAGGCACCCAAAGTGGAGTTTTGACGGCGCAAGATCGGAGGATATCTTAAATCACGCAGGTATCGTAGAGGCCTTCGTAGAAGTTAATGGCCGGTAAAGGCTTTAGAGCGCAGATTGGAAAGACACGCCAGAACAGGCCGGTTGACATAATAAGCACCACGGAAGTAGACTAGTGTAGCCGGTACTACTGGATGTCGAGCGTTACAGCGCTTTGACGCCTTCCACCGGCCTTGTTATATTGTATTTAGGTAAGCAGGTTAGGTAGTCGCAGGCGGTTTTGGCCGCTTGAGGAAAGTCCGGGCTCCATAGGGCAGGGCGCTGGGTAACGCCCAGCGAGGGTAACCTCAGGGAAAGTGCCACAGAAACATACCGCCCTTGATACCGGGCCTTTCGTCACCGGAGGCATGCCCGTCCTCTTGGTGGCCAACGAAAGGTTGCGGGTCAAGGGTAAGGGTGAAAAGGTAGTGTAAGAGACTACCGGCAACCGGGTGACCGGTTGGCCAGGCAAACCCCGTCCGGAGCAAGGCCAAATAGGGGAGCGATGACGCGGCCCGCAGAGCTCCCGGGTATGGCCGCTTGAGGGAAAAGGTAACTTTTCTCCCAGATAGATGACTACCCACGACAGAACCCGGCTTATAGGCCTGCTTACCACCTTTTCTTCTCACAGAGGGAGAGAATCGTTTGTTCGGTGTAGAGACTCTCATTGAATACGGCCCCTTAGGGCTATTTGCATTGTCTTTCTTCGAATCTGTTTTCTTTCCTGTTCCTCCTGATCTTGTGCTATTGCCGCTTGCCATGGTTAACCCGGGACTCTCATTTTGGTACGCATTTTTGGCAACATCGGCATCGGTTGCCGGGGCTCTTGCCGGGTATAGCATTGGCAGAAGGGCGGGCAGGCCTCTTGTTCAAAGTTATTTTCCTGAACACAGGCTTGTTCAGATAGAACTTCTTTTCAGAAGGTACGGCGGATGGGCTGTAGGCATTGCAGCCTTCACTCCGCTGCCCTTTAAGTTGTTCACTCTAGCCGGCGGTATTTTCAAGGTAAGATTATGGCCTTTTCTGATTGCGTCTATTATGGGCAGAGGCGCCCGGTTCTTTTTTGAGGCAGGGCTTGTATTCTTTCTGGGGGGCAAAGCAGAATCATTGTTTGGCCGTAATTTCGACCTGATAACAATGGGCATTACTGTTTTCGTTATTGTGCTGATTTGGTTAATTGGCAAGATAAAACCAGGCCACGGCTGAGGGCCCGGATAATGCCAGGGCTAGTAAGCTGCGGTTATTTCAGGGTGTTCAGTTTATTGCCAGTATGTCTTCACTTAGGGTATACCCTGTTGCTACGCCGTAGGCCAGACTGGCCAGCAAAGTGATTATTGTGGTTGAAATCCCAAGGCTCCAGGGCTGAGCAGTTATCCCCAGAGGAGGCAGGATCAACCCCCATAACAGCCATATCAACAGTCCGTTTATTATCCCGAGCACCAAGTTATGCCTTGAGCGAAAATTTCTGACTCCTAGGGCGAATATCAGCGCCCACAAAACGCCTATAAGCATGTGAATCACAAAGCCTAGAATTCCACCGCTGGCAGAGTATGCGACTCCTCGGGTGCTTATAAGTCCGGCCAATCCTCCAAGAAGGTTCAGTTTTACCAAACCGGCTCTTCTGCCGATTCCAAGAATAATATCCATTGCCGCAATGCCGGTGACTCCTCCCCAGAGGGCTCTAGTCCAAAGATTTCGCATGTCAAACCTCCTCTGAATCTATTATCCCCCGGTGTATCCAGGCTAACCGCAAAGAGGGTTCAGTGACTTTAGAAGGGAATCTGAGATTCTTGGAGAAATCTAATTGACAGTGTATAGCGTACGGTGTCTCATTATACAGTCATAACATGAGGTTATAGTAAAACAAGGCAGTTGAAAATGGTGGGGATAACTTGGAGGAATTCGTATCGGAGAATTCGTCGACTAGGCTCGGCATTTGTACAGCAAAAACTCAGATCCTGTCTGGGTGGGCTTCAGTGCTGGTTCATAAGGGCAACGTCTTGTACAGGGAGCAGGGTAAAGGAATCAAGCCTGCACTTCTGATCTTGCAGAAGAAACTTTTCGAGGAGGGCCACACCGGCGTCTGTAGTATTCCAGGAGCGAGTCTGGTATTCGGCGACAGAGTACTGGGATTTGCCGCTTTCAGATTGGGGGCTCTAATGGGTGCAGGCGCAATGTGGGGCGAGCTAGTGAGCAAGGCCGCACTAATCGAAGCAAGTAAGAGGGGTATATTGATTGCTTATAACAGGCAAACAACTTCGATTTTGAACACGTCAGGCGATGATCTGTGCCCTATGGAACGGCTAGCCTCTGTTTGCAAGAGCGATGCTGATTTCTATTCTGAACTGACAAAAATGTTTCGTTAGCTAGCGGATGTGCAATAAAAACGGATTACGGATAAAGGGTGCAGGAAATTGAGTAAGTACAGAAAAATATACCTGGTTATCTTAGACGCGGTCCTGATTAACATAGCAGCTGTAGCAGCCCTATATCTAAGATTCGAGTTAAGAGTTCCTTCTCGGTACTTATATGAGTATTCGAGGGCGTGTCCATATTTCACAGTAATTTCTCTGGCGATATTCGCAATGCTCGGCCTATATTCAGTGATTCTGCGCTACGCAAGCGTGGATCAGCTTTTGGCTTCTGCTTCAGGAAGCGTTTTGAGTTCAGGGGTACTTTGGATATTGTTAAAGTTTTGGATTGCACCTGCATATCCGCGATCTGCCTTGATTATCACAGGAATGCTGGAATTTTTATTTTTGGCCGGGTTAAGGGTTTCGGTCAGGTTGTTCAACAGAGTTTGGAATGGTTTCTTCGGTGTTGTGAGAGACCCGGAAGAACAGGTAATTAGAGTCTTGATCGTAGGCGCCGGGGATGCAGGGGTTATCTTGGGGCGCGAATTGGCAAAGCCTTCAGTGCCTCAACACAAACTGGTAGCTTACATAGACGATGATCCGGCCAAGAAAAATACGACTGTATGCGGTGCCAGGGTATATGGAAACAGGGATCTAATTCCTGCCCTGGTTAAGCAGCTTGAGGTAGACGAAATCATAGTAGCAATGCCTTCGGTTCCTCCAGCAGCAGTGCGGGATATTGTCAGCCTGTGCCAGGATACAGGTTCAAAAATCAGGGCTTTGCCGAGACTTATTGATATGGCAGGGAAACCATTTGAACTCGGCATGGTAAGAGACATAGACATCGAGGACCTGTTAGGGCGCCCTGAAGTTCACCTTGATACCGAGCGAATTGAGGAATACCTAAAAGGGAAGAGAGTCCTAATCACAGGTGCAGGAGGTTCCATTGGTTCGGAGATATGCAGACAAGTGGCGGCATTTGGCCCAGGCACCCTAATGCTCTTGGGCCACGGTGAAAATTCCATATTCGAGGCAATGATTGCCCTGGATAGTGAGTTTCCTCACATCAAGAAGGAATCTATAGTGGCTGATGTGAGGGACTCAGTTAGGGTTAAGGAGATTTTTTCTGTTTTCAAGCCTGAAGTAGTGTTTCACGCTGCTGCCCACAAACATGTGCCATTGATGGAACAGGCTGTCCAGGAGGCCATAAAGACAAACATATTTGGAACCCTAAATGTGGCCAGGGCAGCGCTGTCTTGTGAGGCCCGTAAGTTTGTGATGATATCAACTGATAAGGCAGTGAATCCTACAAGTGTAATGGGTGCAACCAAGCGAGTGGCTGAACTGGTTGTTCAATCAATGAACTGCCTTAGTAAGAGCACTCAGTTCGTATCTGTCAGATTCGGCAATGTTCTTGGCTCAAGAGGCAGCGTAGTGCCTGTTTTTCGCCGTCAGATAGCAGAAGGCGGGCCTGTTACCGTTACCCATCCTGATATGCGAAGGTATTTCATGACCAAAAAGGAAGCAGTAGAACTTGTGTTGCAGGCTGGGACAATGGGCCATGGCGGAGAGATTTTCATTTTGGATATGGGAGAGCCTGTCCGAATCCTGGAAATGGCCGAGCAGATGATAAGGCTTTCAGGCCATGCGCCTTACACTGACATTCCTATTGTGTACACAGGTATCCGGCCAGGCGAAAAGCTTTTTGAAGAGATTCTTACTGCTGAAGAAGGTACCTCAGCAACTCACCATTCTCAGATTTTTGTGGCGAGGCAGAATTCATTTTCCCTGGATTCTTTCTTCACCGGGCTTGCGAAACTTGAGAGATTGGTGTTTCCCCCAGGTTTGAGCTGTCAGGTATTTCCTGATGAATTGTCTGGATTCCACTCAGATGTTGTTATGAATGCTGTTGTCGATGAAGCACATTCGTGTAGGTGTGAACTTGAACTTGCAGCATCCAGTAATAACATGCAGATTATGCAGATTCCTCTCTGGGAATCGGGCAAAGACACTCTGTTTGTTGCCTCAAGGAGCCAGGAGATTCTAAGAGTGCTCCAGGAATTGGTGCCTGAGTTTAGTGCGCAAGTCAAACAAATGGAATCTACGAGTTTTGGGAACTAGAGTGGCCGGTTATGCTTGAAGTAAGGCAGGCGTATTATGATAATGAATATGTAGGGGAGGCCGGAACCACGATATGACCGGTAATGGGGATTGGGTAACCATAGGGTTATCAATGAAAATACTGCTGGCTGTTGCCCTGATTTTTGCTATTCTATGGGTAGTCAGTGCGTTCTTGCCCAGGGCATTTTCCCAAGAGGCGCTTACCTATTTCGACCGTGGGTTTCTTGAGCAGGCATTCCGTAGGGCAAACCTTTCTTACCTGGCAACAGGGCTTCAATCAATAGCCACCTTTCTGGCCTTGTTCATATTTGCTACCAGGAAGTTTCAGAACCGCGCTCTTTTTGGGATGCATGTGTCAAGGCATGTTTTGCCGGGCGCTTCTTTGTGGATAGGTGCAGTTTTAGCCATTCAAGCAGGCTTGATGTTGACCCTGGTAAGCCTACCTTTTCGCTGGTACAAAGGATATTATCTTGAAAAGGCCTTTGGCCTTACAAGATTGGAACTGGGTGGCTGGTTCTTGGAGTTTTTCAAAGGTACTGTCCTTGATTTGGTGATCTATGCCATATCCGGTGGTTTCGCCGCTTTACTTCTGGTTCGGTTTCCCCGGACATGGCATTACCTTCTGACGGTTGTGCTTTTTCTTGGGAGTATGTTCTTTGCCTACGTGTATCCAATTGCTATTGCCCCGGTGTTTGACAGGTTCACTCCATTGGAAGACCAGGCCATCCTGGCTGAGGTAAATGAACTTGCCGATGCCGCAGGAATGCAGGTTGACAAAGTCCTCGTTATGGAGGCTTCTCTAAAGACGTCCAGGGCAAACGCGTATTTTACGGGTATTGGCAAGAGCAAACAGGTAGTGCTTTATGATACCTTAATTGCAAACCATTCACTGGAAGAGGTCAAATTGGTATTGGCCCATGAACTTGGCCACTGGAAATACGGCCATATTGTAAGCGGGATAGTATTTTCCGCAGTAGGGACTCTTGCAATTACCATGCTCTTTTCATTGGTTGCCGGACCTTTGCCGGAACAGTTTTCGGTTATGACTTTGCGAAGCGTGTTTCTGTCTCTGGTGTTGTTCTCAGTTCTTGTCTCATATGTTGCCACGCCCGTTGCTTCAATGATGTCTCGAAGGCATGAGGTACAGGCTGATATGTTTTCCCTGGAACTTACAGGGGACCCGGATTCCTTTGTTGCAGCCATGGTAGGCCTGGCCAAAGGGAATTTGGGAGATGTAGAGCCTCCTGGGTTTATCCGCTGGTTTGCATGGACTCATCCTACCACACTTGAGAGAATCGTCATGGGTGAGCAGTCGCAGTAAGATTACAGGGTTTCTAGGGCCGGGAAGATCGGTCCTCCATTAAGCTAAGAACGAATCTGCACCGCTCTTCGGTCAAATCTGCGATTCTGAACTACTTTTCGGTCAGACCGGCGCGATTCTGCACCCCTTTTGCCTCCAACCGCACCGGTTTCGCACCGGGTTGCCAGGCGTATCGGTCTTGACAGCCAACTCGCACCGAATCTGCACTGCTTTTCGGTCAAACCGGTGCGATGCCGCACCAGTCTTGCCTCCAACCGCACCGATTCCGCACCGGGTTGCCAGGTGTATCGAGCTTTGCAGCGAATGTGCACCGAATCTGCACTGCTTTTCGGTCAAACCGGTGCAACTCCGCACCAGTCTTGCCTCCAACTGCGCCGATTCCGCACCGGGTTGCCAGGTGTATCGAGCTTTGCAGCGAATGTCCACCGAATCTGCACCGCTTTTCGGTCAAACCGGTGCAACTCCGCACCAGTCTTGCCCCTAACCGCGCCGATTCCGCACCGGTTTGGGTTTTGCCAGGGAGTACGGCTGCTAATTACTGTAATTACAGAAACTGCAAAGAATTCCCCACAAGATTTCCACGGGAAACGATTGTATAACTGAGAATCGGTTAGTGCCTGAGTCTCTATGCAAAGGCGAACTCATATACTAGCCGTAGCGTCTGTTAAATTTTGGGTTTAGTTTAGCATGGTTACAGGAGGCGGTTGGTTTGACAGGTCAGAAGAAAGGCCTGGGGCACCTAGCATCTAGGACAGCGAGACTAAGGATGAGGGCTGCAGTAGTCCTTCTATTAACGTTTTCACTGGTCTTAGGAATGTCAGGGTTTGCCCAGGCGAACGGCAAAGGCCATTACAAACAAGCAGGGAAGTTGCTTGAGAAGTTGATTAAGCAGGCCGAGAAGGCCATGAAGAAAAGCAACAAACTCGGTTTTTCCGATTTGGGCCAGGCAGCATGGGCTCTTGAAGCAATTACACGAATGCGTGGCCTTGGGATTATAACAGGTTACGACGGAAACGTATTCAAGCCTAATAGCCCGGTAAAGCAAGCTGAAGCTTTGACAATGATCGTAAGGGCTTTTGGGCTTGAGGAAGAGGCTTTGGAACTGGGCAACAGGTTTAGCAGTATATACTCGAGCCTTGATGAGGACATAAGCAAGGGCAACCAGCGTAGACTGAAGAACTACTGGTATTATGATTATGACGATGACGATGATGATGATGACTACACGAAATACTTCAACCTTGGCAGTTCATGGTATCCTTACGTTCCTGTACCTGCAAGATGGTCCCTTGGGTATGTGCTGTTAGCGGTAGAAGAGGGATGGGTAGAACTCTCAGATATTAATCCTCAGAAACCTGCAGATCGGGCATGGGTAGCCAAAGTTATGGTAAGGGCTCTGGGGTATGGTGAAGAGGCAGAGAAGAAGATGTCAAAATCACTGCCTTTCAGGGATGCCCCTGCAATCCCGGCTAAGTACTGGGGATACGTTGCTCAGGCAGTCGACATGGAACTTTTTGAAGGATATGGTGATAGGACCTTCCAGCCCAACAAGCCTGTAACCAGAGCAGAGCTGGCTACCATATTGGACCGGTTCGTTGTGGGAGAGCTTCCTGAAGAGATGCCGTATCATGTAACCGGGGTTGTTAAGTACGTATCAAGCAGTTCAATTACAATAAGGCTTTCTTCTGGGAAAGAGCATACCTACAGGATTTCCAAAGATGCCCTTATTGTCCGTGGCAAATCTACTACAAATGTAAAAGACATAAAAGTAGGAGACACAGTTCGGATACTGACTAACGGTTCGGAAGTAGCCTTGCTTATTACTGTAGTAGCAGGCGGTGTACCGGTTCCTGTACCGACTCGTGACATAATCGGCACAATCTGGTCTATATCAAAGACCAGCAAGGGTGAAGTAGGGCTTACAGTGGTTACCACAGACGGGTATGAGGCCCTTACTCTGGAGGCAAATTGCCTGGTCACCGATGGTACCAGGGACATGGCTGTTTCTACCCTGGTTGTTGGTGATGAGATCATAGCAAAAGAGCGCAATGGCAAGGTATATGAGATTTTCGTATTGACAGACCTTTCCACAACAGACATCAGCGGCACAATCAAGGCAATATCAATTGGAGATACAGTTACCCTGAGGATTGAAGTAAAGGCCGGAGACAGGCGCGATTTTACTCTTAAGAAAGATGCAGTAATTACCTGCGAGGGAAAGACGTTAACATACGACAAGCTTCTTGTAGGTGATGTGGTAACCCTGCGAATCCAGAACAAGCAAGCTGTGAGGGTTTGGGTGACGTCCAGGCCTACCCAGATCAGTTATGTTTCAGGGTCTGTTGCTGGCATTGGGTTTGCCAAGGATGTAAAGACCATTCAGGTTACAGATAGCAATAAAGCCACACACAAAATCACTTTGTCGCCAACAGTTAAGGTTTTCTACAAAGATAAGGCCATTGACATTTCTCAAGTATACGTAGGCGATAAGGTGCAGGTTAAGATAATAAACAGTGTCGGTGTTGAAGTCACAGTAACCGAAAGATATAAGGAACTCAAGGAACTCACAGGGATCATATCGTCTATCAGCGATTTTACGTATCACAGGGCCATCACGGTAAAGCAGGATGACTGCAAACTGGATAGTTTTAAGGTCACTTCTGCCACGGTGATCTCTTACGGGTATTCAGAAGTCTCACCGGCGTCGCTGAAACCCGGCGACAAAGTGAAAGTGACGTATGACGGCGATGATGCAGCCGAAATCGTGATTCTTGCCCGGGGCCAGAAAATTCCGTTTGGCGACCTCTATGGCAAACTAGAGTCAATACAACACCAAGAGTCTCTATCTGTTCTCAAACTTGAGCATGAAGGGACCGAGACCGAGGTCAAGGTCGATTTGGAAACTGAGATCACCTATGGATCGAACCCACTGGACAGATATCAGCTGGCCATAGGCGATGTTCTAAGAGTCCGGCTTGACGGCGATACGGCCGCTGAAATAAAGATAGTATCCAGGCCGTCGAAATAGAGATAACGCCGCATAATAGAGGGAATGTAGGCTGAGCTCAGCGGGGCCGGGGACAGATGTCCCCGGCTCTCTCTGGTATCCTGTCAATTTGCATAACTAACAGCATTCTTTCTATACTTTGGTA
Organism: Bacillota bacterium; assembly: GCA_040766745.1. GTDB lineage: Bacteria > Bacillota > Sulfobacillia > Fermentithermobacillales > Fermentithermobacillaceae > JAXGPX01. The sequence goes on along the minus strand of JAXGPX010000003.1, from coordinate 39,202 downwards.
GAATAGGACTAAGAGGCGAATATTGTCGAAAAGTTGCTGTGGGGTGTACATTGTGTTAGAGGGCAGAAGGCTGGACCGGTTCATGAAATTCCTCAGACGTGAGAGCGAACTCCTGAAGGTACCCAACTATTCCCTTATTTATACATTAATTCTTGTCACAGTCTTGGTACTTGTGACTCTGGCAGTATACAAGACAGGAGGCGCAAAAACAGCTGTTCCCCACCTATATTATCTTCCTATTGTTGCTACAGGTATCATAAGGGGCAGAGCGTGGGGGGCTGTAACCGGTTTGGTTTGCGGTATGGCCAGTGGGCCGTTTATGCCGTTGGATGCCGGTACAGGTGCTCTGCAGCATCCTACCAACTGGGTAATAAGAATATTCTTCTTTGCCCTAGTGGGCTACGTTTCGGGAATCACCAGTTCGATTATGAATGCTCAAAACAGACAGCTATCCAGGAAAAACAAAGAGTTAAACGCTACATTGGAAGCATTAACCACTGCTTTTGCCAGAGCCATTGATGCCAAGGATTCGTATACCGGAGACCATTCAGAGAACGTGGCAAGGTATGCGGTTATGCTGGGCAGGGAAGTAGGCCTATCCCAGGATGATCTGGAATGTTTGTTCAAAGCAGGGATCCTCCATGATATCGGGAAGATCGCAATTCCGGACAGGGTTCTGAATAAGCCAGGCCGGTTGACAGAGGATGAATATGATTTGATTAAGCAACATCCCCAACATGGATATAATATCTTAAGGCCCATTCCAGAGCTGCACAGATGTGCCAAACTTGTGCTGTATCATCACAAAGGCTTTGCAGATGGAGGGTACCCCGATGTTGTAGAAGGCGATGTTGTTCCTCTTGGGGCAAGGATCCTGGCCATAGCCGACGCATGGGATGCCATGATTTCTGATAGAAAATACAGAAAAGCGTTGCCAAGAGATGAAGCTGTTAAGAGGCTACATGATGGCAGCGGCACACAGTTTGACCCAGAGCTTGTATCCAAATTTGCTGTATTAATCAACAGGGGAGAGGATATTAGGAGAAGCCGGTATGTCAAAAACCCTGTTCAATCTGGTAAAAAGCCTCGATACCGGTATACCGGCTGAGGGGAAGTTCCCAGAAAGTAAAGGGGCCCGGGTACGTCCAGGCCCCTTTCAACACTAATTCAAAGCATTCCCAACGGCTTAGATTATTTTGGGCAGAGCTGTTTATTGTGCCAGTGCATAAAGGGCTTTAGCATATATCTTTACAAGGAGCAGAAGGTCTTCTACTGATATGAACTCATCGGCCTGGTGAGCTGTTTCTACGGCACCTGGCCTTACAGGGCCGAATGCTACCCCTCCCGGGATCACTTTTGCATAGGTCCCTCCGCCAATGGTTATGGGAGGAGAGTTGTCTCCTGTTTCTTCCCTATATACATTCAGAAGCTCCTTTACCAAGAACGAGTTTGGATCTGAGTAATGGGATTTTCCAAGGCTTATAACTTCTACTTGAACTTCACCGGCTTCAGGCCTGTTGCACGTTAGGGCACGGTTCCTGAGTTCTTCGCCTGAGACCTTTACAGGGTACCTGATATTGTATATCGCTGTTAGTACTCTGTTTCCATCGACATCATCTGTCTTGCATACTCCCAGGTTGCACGAAAGTTTCCCGGAAATATCATCTTCAGATTGAATGTTGAGCCCATTTCCATAAATATCTGCGGCTTTGGCGGCGAACTTAATGCCTTCCACAGAACCGAGGTTTTCACCCAGGCCTGCAACTAGATGCAGAATTGCTGCCACGGCGTTGGTGCCTTCCCAGGGGACTGAAGCATGGCATGCTTTTCCCTGGCACTCTATTGTGATTTGCCCTTTTCCAGGGGTGAACTCAAAGGATAAGGGCCCTGGCCCTCCAATCACGGCTTTGACTTCAGTTATTCGGCTTTTGAGCTCATCAATTACCGTAGATTCGCGGCCTTCTGGAACTGCGAGGACAGCATGGGCTTTCTCCGGGACAATGTTAGCCCTCTCACCGCCTGCAACTTCCAGGAGAGAATATGCCCCTTTGCCCAGAACTGCAGTGACCTTAACGTTCATACTGCCCTTTTCGGCGTAGACCAAAGGGAAAACGGCATCAGGAGAAAAACCGTATGTTGGCTGTTCTTCAACTTCAAAGTAATGGCGAACACAGCGGAACCCTGACTCTTCATTGCCGCCTACAACATGCCTTATTCTTCGCTTCAAAGGTGCGCCGCTATCCTTGATTGCTTTCAAGGCGTAGAGACATGCAACTGTAGGCCCCTTATTGTCCTGAGCCCCCCGCCCGTATACTTTGCCGTCATATACTTCCCCGTACGGGTTTCTGGCCCATCCGGTGCCGATGGGGACGATGTCTGCATGTGTAAGCGTCATGGCCATTTCAGCGCCTGTACCGACTTCTGCATGTACTGCGTATCCATCTACATTCTTGGTAGACATTTCAAAACCTGCAGCTTTTTCCAGATACAACTTGAACGCCCTGGCAACTTCGGGCCCAAAGGGTTCCTGGTCTCTTGCCGGTTGCTCGGTACTGGGGATTGCTATAAGATCGAGCAATGTTGAGACTATTTCATCCCTGTGTTTGGGAATCCAGTTTTGAAGAAATAAGGAAAACTCATTCTGGTCCATGGATTACGCCTCTCTTTCATGATTACCACTCATTGTTGTAATTGCTTATTGGATTATTGTTCAATAAAGGGCGGCATTATCCTTCTTTGGCGAACTTGATCACTATAAGAGGCGTTTTTTGATCATCGTTGCCGAAGGGGTTGGTTCTTAGGATGTCTTTTACGAATTCTTCTTGATGAGGCTTGAGAGGCAGGCTGGACCCAAGTACATCAACTGCCCCTTTGTCGTTTACATCCAAAATTAGAGTCCACAGTCCCGTCTTCTTCCAAACCTGCCTGGCCACTAAGTTTGGATTCTCAGGGCCAAGTATTATGTGCCTTTCAAAGGGAGGCATTGTTCCCCCTGAATCATCAATTTCGGCTACCTGGTGCCCTGCTACCCTAAAGAAGGTTCCTTTGATCCTGAGCAATTTCCCGATAAGCGCACACAACGCTGCGAGCATGATTCGAGGCGCGCCTACTTCGTTTATGGCCATTTGCATGGATCGATCGGCAGAAATACTTGCATCTGGGTGGGCAAACTTTGATAGGAACCTGGCCAGTATCCCCGGTTTCACCTGTTCGGGTTCAATGGCCCGCCCTTGCATGATTGCGACTACAGATTCTGCAATCCCTACAAGGTCTCCGGGTTGAGCCACGCCCCTAGTGTAGTGATCAATTAGGAAAACCGGATCATCTTTGCTCGTGATCAGGTGAGTTCGAATTCGCAATATGGTGGCGTTATCCTTGTTCCACCGGCGTGACACTTCTTTCACTCCTCAATATTCCTTGGTAAGGTGTGTTGATTCATGCATCTTGCTGCTTGGCAAGGAACCTGGCAATACCGTTGTATATAGATTGAGCAATGCGTTTTCTAAATAGAGGTGCTCTGAAATTTGCTTCATCTGCAAAGTAGGTCAAGCACAATGGTTCAATCCTGATAATTGGAAACTGCCAGTTAACCGGGCTCGATAGATGCTCAACAGATTCAACCAACATACCCATTCTCTCGAGCAAAGCTCCGGCTGCGATGTCTGCAAGATTGTGTGATTCTGTGCAGTTTTCTTTGGCAGCGATTCGGTACTTCTGAGCAAGAGGGTCTGTATCTCCTGATGCATGGATTTGAACTCCCAGAATGGGATTGGCTGGCTCCAGGATTCTATACCTTTGTTCATCAGTCAAATAGATATCGTCTGTCCTTGTAAGAATAGGAACCGCATGTGACAGTTCCAGCATGGGGCACAATTCTCTGGCAATTTCCAGTGCTACATACTTCTCAGTAAGATCTACAGGGCCTCGATGCCCTTTGTCTTTTCCGCCATGTCCCGGATCAATGCCAATTCTGGCGCCTTTGAACAGGTCCTGAAGGGGTTTCCGGGAAACGGAACATACAATAGACGCAGGTAAGCCAGGCGTTTGATCTATTGAAACCTGGGAATTGTGTCCCAAAAGGCCAGGGCCGGTATTATCATGTTTACCGGCCGGCGATGTTTCCAACGGCAGTTCGAGGTAAATATCTATGACTACCTGAGATTGGCCAGGCCTGAATTGGATTTTTACGGAATGAATCAAGCCATCAAGTACTGAGATAGTGTCTTCTGCCATTATGAGTTCCAGCCCGTGGAAAATTAATCGATATGCACGAAGGTTGTCCCCTAACCGCTCTATCTGAATCGAATCAGGCAGAGCGGTTGATTCCAGTGTAACTTTTGAAATCCACTGCCCTTCCGGCGATAGGTATACAGAAGGCCAGGCATTCAAAATTCCTTTTTTCACATTTCATTCACCACTCGAAGAGTTGTAAGTGTCCTGTCTTCCGGGCCGGAAATCCCGAAAGCCAGGCGCCGTATTATGCTCAGGTAGTCAACAACATCCTGGGATATTACTTCGCCTGGGTACAGAATTGGGATTCCTGGGGGATAGCATGTAACTACCTCGGCACTGATCCGGCCTACAGATTCACCCAGCAGTATCCTGTCCCAATGGCTTTGCGCGGCTTTTCGGGGCGTTAGGGCCATTTCAGGTGCCGGCGGTAAACCGGGAATTGACTTCTGGGCAGCAAGAAGCTTCCGAGGAATCTGCCCGTGTTCCACAGCTTTTGCCAGAGACTGCAGTCCGTCCAGGAGCGCCGAGACATCTTTTGGGCTGTTACCGTAACTGACGATTACAAGGACATTGTAAAGGTCTGACATTTCTACCTGTATTCCTTTTTCATGCCGCAAGTATGTTTCGGCCTGGTACCCGGTAATACCGAGTTCCCTGACGGTTATTGTGACTTTGGTAGGATCAAGGGCACTTACACCTGGCTTTTCAGTTATTTCACTGCCGAAGGAGTATAGCCCTGGAATCTTGTTAACTTCCTCTCTTAGTGCATTGGCTAGGTTTATGGCGTAATCGATAAGCTCTGCGCCGTGGAGGGCCATCTGCCGCCTGGCAGCATCGAGAGATGCCAGAAGCAAGTATGATGCACTTGTTGAAGTAAGGTATTGAAATGATGCTTTTAGGCGTGCAGGATCGAGCCTTGAGCCCTTAACGTGCAAGAATGACGCCTGGGTGAGTGCGCCTATAATCTTGTGGGCCCCTTGTGCAGCTGCATCTGCCCCGGACTTAAGTGCAGGCTTGGGCAATCCGGGATGAAAGTGGAAATGGGGCCCGTGGGCTTCATCTACCAGTAATACTTTATTATGGCTGTGAACAAGGGATGAGATAGACGAAAGATCTTGTGATGTTCCGTAGTAAGTCGGATTCACAAGGAGAACTGCTTTGGCCTTTTTGGCCTCAGGGTTTGATGACAGGCATTGAGCCAGGGCAGTTTCCTCAACCCCAAGGGCGAACCCAAGGTAATCATCGTAAGCCGGGAGGACGAAAACAGGGCGGGCTCCGGCCAGAATTATTGCTGACAAAATAGACTTGTGAATGTTTCTGGGAATAATGATAGAGTCGCCGTCATTCAGTGCTGCAAGAACCATTGATTGTATTGCCCCTGAAGTCCCGTTGACAACAAAATAGGTCTGATCAGCTCCGAAAAGGTTTGCAGCCAGATCCTGGGCCTCTTTTATGCATCCGTGAGGTTCTTGAAGATCATCCATGGTCGGGACGCCTGTCACATCATTTGCAAAGGCCTTTTGCCCAATCAACGATAGGCCGAGCGGGTCAGCACCTTTTCCGCCCCTGTGGCCAGGCATGTGAAATCTAATTGTATCTTCATAGGCAAGAAGAGCCTCAACAATAGGGGCCCTTTGATGGCCAAGGCTTTCTTCCCCAAAAAAACCGGTGGCATTTTGGGCATTTTGAATACCTATCAAATTGTGTACATATTCTAGCGTAGTGTCCACAGGCTTTCCTCCCCGCATACCCTGACATTCTTAAACTTATTCCCGAGAGTTCCAAACTGTTACCGGGTTATTATAATCAAATCGAAGCCTAATGGGGAGTCCCCGTTCAAAGAATTGATCGTTAAGGATGCTATCCGCTCTGCTCCTTTCTGGCGATAGCAGCCATCTTTGAAGCTTCAAGTTCATCGACAATGTAGAGTGACCCGTTAGCTGCCCTCATCATCTGTTTCAAGAAATTACGGTTAGGTTCAAGCCCGATGCACCCAAGGCGTATGCCCCTGGCGGCAAGGGCCTTTGCAGCAGATATTGCATCGTCAATCGGTGAGAGGGTTTTGTGAGGCACCGTAGGAATTCCATCTGTAATGCACAATACAAGAGGTTTATGAACTGACCTTCTGCAGAGTTCCCCTGCTTTTTCGAGCCCAGTTGCAAGAGGTGTCAGGCCCTGGGCCTGTATCCTCGAAAGCCCTTCTTCCAGCCGTTGAGGGTTCTTGGTAAAGTCACACACGACTTCTACGCCTGAGTTTTGGAAAACGGTTACACATATCTTTTCTTTGCTCGTAACAATTAGATGCCGGGCCAACTCTTTTGCTGATGCTATTCGTTTGCCGGACATTGAAGCTGATGCGTCCAAGAGCAAAATGATAGGCCTGGATTTCTTTTCTCGGGTGTACCAGAATCGAAGGTCTTGGGGAGCCAATGGCTGACGATGTACCAAGGTTCTTACGCCTTTTGCAATTGCGCTTTCGGCTATGGCTAGGTGCCCGGGCATATCACCTTTGTCTTTTGGCAGGGCGTATCCTCTTGATCTTGCAATGCCAGGTTTGAATTTCATGCCAAGCCTGTCAGCCCTTGGCATGGTCCTAGAGGGGAGTGACCATAATAGGCGCCTTAGGTAGGCTTCGATTTCTGCTGAATGCTGCCTGAGATGATCCAATGCAAGCATGCCCTGGTCTGTCAGCCTGTAATGCAGGCCATCAAAGTGCAGTAGGTGGGATGTATGAAGTGCTTTCCGGATTTCGTCTCCCGACTTGTCCCTTGACCCTTTGAATTTGGATAGTTCGCCAGGACGCATGCCTCTTGCCAGTGCTTCTAGAATCTGCAGCGCCTCACCGGCAGAACCTACGCCTTGTGCTGCTTGCTTTGCAAGAGCTTCTTTCCTGTACCATGAGTTCGCGCCCGATCCCTGGCTGCCTGATTGCTGTTTGAGAAGGGAGTCACTGGATGTTTGGTAGTCCTTGAGGTCCATTGGCGCGTTTCCCCTGGCCATGATCACTTTTCGAACCTTTCTGAGTTCAAAACCTGACCTTTCAATGGCCGACTCTACTGACGCTACCATGGTAAACATGGCTGAAATCAGTTCATTGGTATTTAACATGGCTATATGGACATGTGTCAAGTGGGCAGTCTTTACGCCTTCTTCCTGCCCGTAGGACAGGGGGCCGTCCAGCCTTCCGCCGCCAAGGGCTGTTTGTATATCAATATACGGAACGTAGTATTCAATAGTAGGCCCGGGATTTCTTGCTGAAGTTTCAAGGCGTAAGCCAGAAAGTGCCCCTCTTATGGAAAGGCCTACTTCTGTTGGGCTAACCCTTCCTTCTGAATGGAAAATATCTATATGAATGACTTCGTCTGGCCTTTGCCTGTTGTAGAAAACCTCGCCAGCGTCAGCGTTGACTATGGCAGTTACTTCATGTGGACGGCTAACATCCTGTACGTGTACTTTTGTGGATACAACTGCAGTTTCGCCTACACGGACTGCCACTTGACTTGAAAGTAGTTTATGAAGGTTAGCAAGTGCTCTTTGTTGCCCAGTGCTTGACCCCTGAGGGAAGTAGATCATCAGATGTAGTCCTTCCATTGGGATGGCAGTAAGACCTCATCCCAGCTGAGGTATCCTATTCTACGGGCAGGGTCCGGCGGAGAAGCAGGGGGGACCATGGAAGGGCTCTCAGGTTGGCCTGCCGCATTACCGGACGTATTATTGCCAGTTGCCTGCCTTGCATCTGGGTATGAGCCTAGGCGCGGATCGCCATACCGGTTAGAATTGCCACATTGTGAGGGCTTCAAATGGGAAGCATTTGCTTGCCAGCGGGATATAAGCCTTTGAATCCAGCCTACCTTTTTCTGCCCATTGCTTCCTGGCCCGTATGCCGGAGGCTGTATTTGCCGGTATCTTTGGGCAGCCTTGTTCCGGGTGTAACAAGAAAGGGCCTGCCCTGATTCGTCCAGGCATTTATCAGGGTCACCTTCGTTGTTGTTACCAGAACTAGGCGAGCCTGGATTATTAAGCCCATTGGCACCGTCGTCAGGTTCGGGATCGGGAGGTACTTGAACACTGGCGGCTTGCCGTAATTCCAGGTCCCTCAGTATTTCAGAAAGGACCATAGGCTCTACTCTGTGTCTGAGCACCAAAGGCAACACTGTGGAAAGTTCGTCAAAGGTTACTTCCGATTTTTCCCGGATTGCTGCAAGGCAACGGGAACACAGTTCGAGTGATTGAATGGTTCTCAGGCTTTCGATGTTTTTCTCAACATATAGTTCAGCCATGTACCTTATGATCGATTGGGGAACGGTGATCTTTCCCAGGCTCAACGCCTTTTTCTTGATTTCTGCAGGTTGCAGCGTGCCAAGTGTCAGGCCCTGGTGGTTTCTCCAAAGCAGTTTCTCTATTACCAGAGGGTCCGAGGGGCGTTGTACAGGCACTACCATGTCGAATCTGTCTGAAAGCTGCCTTCGGATTTCCTCAAGTGGCCCAGGGTCTTCATCTGGATTGGACGCTGCCCAGACAGACGACGTGATATCGAGTTCCCACGGCTTAAGGCCGACCTCTTCGATTTTCAATTTTCCAGGCTTTGTTCCCATGACTGACAAAAGCACATCAGTTATCTCAGGAGCGGTCTCTGCCAATCTGTTAATTTCATCAATGAATACAATGCCTCTGTTGGCCATTGGGATTGACCCTGGGATGAGTGCTGCCTGGGGGTTTTGTGGGTCAGTCAATTTACCCAGGTCCACACTTCCGAGAATCGTTCCTAACTTTGCGCCGTGGCCTATCTCAGAGAAGGGCATAGGTGATGCTTCATGCTGGTCAGGTGCAATTTCGCCGGACTGGCTGTGGGTTGGGCAATGAGGTGATTCTGGATTACATTGGTAGAGGCAGCCTTTTATTCTGTGAATGTCAGGGGCAAGCTGCCGGGCCCATCGCATTACTGTTGTCTTGCCTGTTCCCCTTAGCCCTTCTGCATGGATATGTAACGGTATTCCGGCTGCAGTCGATATTAACGACATTTCCACTGCAAGAAACAGGTTTTCGTTTCCGCTGTGCCTGATAGGTACCTTATTAGTAGACAAATAGAAATCCCCCTGCGGGTATTTTTCCCGTTACCCAGGAGGTTTCTTACGAAACAAGTTATGGAACTAATGGGATTTCAGATGAAATTTGCCATATAGGGAGTATCTTACGCCCTTAAGTGAGTTTTCAGTGTTGACAATGCCTCGGCGAAATCTGTCTTTTTCGCAGCAAGAAACGTAACTGCGTTTTCGGAACGTTTGGCCTTACTAATATCGTGGGCGTCATGGGAAGGCAAACCAGGTGCTTGTATCTCGATAAGGCCATAAAGGGCCCCTTCCTTCATTTCTACCCCTGAGATCTCGCTCCAACGGTATTTGAAACATTTCTTGCCTGTAATTGAGCCTGTAGCCATGCCTGACTTTAACACAAAGACATGACGTGATGAGCATGCAAGGCCTTCGCCGGCATTTCCTGCCAATGCTATCTTAACCTCTTCACCGGCTTCCAGATGTGATTTAAGAAGATCTTGCAGAAGGCCCAGGGCAGATAGGTTGCCGGTTCCTGTGTTTGGCTGGCCTGGGCCAGGAACAGTCCTGGGCCTTGACGACAATACCGCTGACATTATGTAGTCATATTTCTTAATGATGCCCATTTTCTCCATGCAGTCTGTGCACACGTAATGGCCATCTATAAGCTTGAAATGCTCGTCGGAGAAAAAAGGCCTTTTACCGCATTTATGGCATGTTATCTGTCCCTTTTGCGACAAGCATTTTTTGCAGTACCATGTACCGTCTATGAGTACCAGATCAGTGCGGGAAATTCCAAGGTTTGAGGCTCCGCAGCCTGTGCAATTCGCCAACATAACTCCCTCCCTAGAGGAGTTATCGCAAATAGGAACAGGGGATTTAGTGTAAGTGGAGAATTGTGTGTAAAATAGGAGGAATCTAAGTTGCTGTAAGAGTGCGTTTCTTAGATTCCTCTCAATTGTGCCTGGCTCGTTAAGGGCACTGCAGGCCCAGGCCTATTTACGTTCTACGTGTTTGCCTCAAGAACCCCTTGTTACTTGTTGCCCTTGCGAATCTCTTCAAGCTGTTCTTTTGCCTTCTCAAGAAGCTCGGGCTGATATATGAGGTCCATTGCCGTCAATGCGAGCACCTTGGCTGCCATCAACGTTGCTTCGGTTGCCCTTGGTTTTACGGTATCATTGGCCATTTCCCTTGAGTGCCCGCGGGCATCGGTCATGCCGAATGAAATCTGTATACAGGGAGTCTCCCATGTAACATTGCCAACGTCAGTAACGCCGCCTCCTCCTTCGGGGTCGGAGGTAAGCAGTTCCTGGCCCAAGTACTCAAAGTTCTTTCGGGCAAGGTCCTTTAGGACCTGATATTCACGGGTATCCCGGAAAAGCGGCTCGTAGTGCTTAAATTCTACTGTGGCACCGACGGCCTGGGCAGCTCCTTCAGCAATTTGCCTGACTCTGGGCAAGACGGTTTCCTCAAGGTAGCGTGAGTCTTTGGATCTTACAGTGAACCTTGCTGTTGCACGCTCAGGAACAATGTTTGGAGCGTCACCGCCATGGGTTATGATCCCTGCAACTCTGACGTCGTCTCGCCAGTGGTTTCTCATCATTCTTATGGCCGTGTATGCTGAGACACAGGCGTCTAGGGCGTTTATGCCTGCCTGGGGGTTTCCTCCGGCATGGGCAGGTTTGCCGTGAAAGGTTATTTCAATAGGATGGGATGCCCAGGAAGTGCCTCCAAGGGAATCCCTCTGGCCCGGATGGGCGATAAAGGCTGCGTCTATATCGGAAAACGTGCCTGCTTCTGCCATAACAACTTTGCCGCCAATGGTTTCTTCGGCAGGAGTGCCCAGCACAATCCATGTAGCGCCGGCTTCCTCAGGAGGGAAGGCATTCTTTATCCCTATGCCTGCGGCAAGAGCTGTGGCTGCCATTAGGTTGTGGCCGCAACCATGTCCTATTCCGGGCAATGCATCGAATTCAGCCATAAATGCGATTTTCGGCCCTTTGTTTCCGGCTTGGGCCCAAAATGCCGTGGGCATCCCGGCAATTTCCTTTTCTACGGTAAAACCCTGAGATTCCAGAATTCCTGTGAGTTTTGAAACTGCAAAGACTTCCTGAAGCCCAAGTTCAGGATTTTCGTACAACGACTTGGCTATGTCTTCGACAACCGGCCTCAATGAGTCAATTGCCTGAACAAGTTTCTTTCGCTTTTCTGCATAATCTTTGTTGGAGGTGCAGGCTTCAGTCAACTAATCACCCTCATTTCTAAGTTTGATGGCTGGACTTACCGGTCCCATAGAGCACGGTGTCTATCACAGCGCCATAGAGTTACAACGACTAGTGTTTCGACAACCAAGGGCTAATGTCCTTCTTGAAGGGATATTTAATTCACATATCGAACTAAATTTCTAGTGTGCTATGAGCATCTTCTGCCAATCCATGAGGGTAACTGTAACAGATGGGTTGGCGCCGGTAAGGGTCAAAGGTAACAGTGGTGACTGCTCATAACATAGAGAAAAGGAGTGATATGTTTGTACGATGTAGTATTCAAGAATGTAAGGATCATAGATGGTACAGGCTCGCCTTGGTATTATGGCGAGGTTGCAGTAAAAGACGGTGAGATAAAGGAAGTATCGTACAAGGTTAAGGGAGAAGCGAAGAAGGTAATAGACGGAAAGAACATGGTTCTGTCGCCTGGTTTTATCGATTCCCACAGCCACTCCGATACATGCTGGTTTGCAGATAACAGGGGTGAGAGCAAGATCCGGCAGGGAGTTACCACAGAAGTCACCGGCCAGTGCGGCATGTCTCCTGCGCCTGCTACAGAGAAAAGGAGAGGTTCGGCCATTTCTCTTAAGACTGACGAAGGAATGGAAATCAAATGGTCCACTTTTGGCGAATATTTATCTTTGCTTGAAGAAAAAGGCGTAGCTATTAATATAGTGCCCCTTGTAGGCCATGGAGCTCTTCGAAGTTCTGCCATGGGTTATGAAGATAGGCCTCCTACAGATGAAGAACTTGAAGAGATGAAAACTTTGCTGGTTGAAGCACTTGAGTCAGGTGCGTTTGGGTTTTCTTCGGGACTGATTTATCCCCCCAGTTCTTTTGCAGATACCAGTGAACTCATTGAACTTGCAAAGGCAATGAGCCCTTACGGTGGGATTTATGAGACTCATATGCGCAATGAAGGTACCGGCCTTTTGGAAGCAGTGGAAGAAGCCATAAGCATCGGACGGGAAGGTAATGTACCTGTTCAGATATCTCATCACAAAGTATCAGCGGTAAAGGGGTGGGGATTGGTCAAGCAGTCTCTTGCTATGATAGAAGAGGCTCGTAAACAGGGTGTAGACGTAACCTGCGACCAGTACCCGTACATTGCATCATCAACAGGGCTCACAGCCATTATTCCCTCTTGGGCCCATAACGGCGGGCCTAGGGCTCTCCTGGCCAGGTTAAAGGATCCTGATATTTCTGGAAAACTCAAGGAAGAAGTAGAAGAACACCAGAGGCCCTCAGACGGATGGCAGAGGATACTCATAACCTCAGTTGCCACAGAGAAAAACAAGTTTGCCGAGGGGAAACGAATTCCTGAGATTGCTGAGATTCTTGGCACAACTAATGTAGAAGCCGCTTTCAAGCTGCTTATTGAAGAAGAACTCGAAGTAGGGTATGCCAGGTTTGGCATGTGTGAAGAAGATGTAAGGACTGTTATGGCTCATCCGCTGGTCATGATTGGGTCTGATTCAACAAGCAGTGCTATTGACGGGCCGTTATCAAGCGGGAAGCCCCATCCGAGAACGTATGGGACATTTGCGAGGGTTCTTGGGAAATATGTGAGGGAAGAAAAGGTTTTGCCTCTTGAAAAAGCTGTTTTCAAGATGACAGGTATGCCTGCTGCCCGTCTCAAACTTGTGGACCGTGGACTTATCAGGCCTGGAATGAAGGCTGATCTTACGTTATTTGACCCTGACACGATTATTGACCGGGCAACTTTTGAAGAGCCTGCACAGTACCCGCTGGGTGTTGAGTACGTGATGGTTAACGGTGTGATGGTCGTGGAGAACAGGGAGCACACAGGCAATATTGCAGGGAAGGTGATACGGCGGAGGTAGACTCTGCCGAGATATGCCTGCTCAGTGCGGCACGCCACAGCAGTTTCTGCGTTGCTGCCTAGGTGTGTTCAAAAGATTTGGGGTCATTGAGGCGGTTTTGCCTGAAACCATGCCTAACGGTTTTTGTATGGGTCACCTGGTGGGGACTGGGTATTTTTGCCGCAGATAGGGCAACAAGGATCATTTTTGACTGTAACAATGCGGAAATCACCTGATAGGAGATCAAGCAGCAGGAGTCTGCCTGCAAGAAGCAAGCCTTTGCCCAGAAGCAGTTTCAAGGCTTCTGCTGCTTGAATTGAACCTGTAACTCCTGGGGTTGGGCCCAGGACTCCGATTGATTCTTGAACCGGAACAAGCTTTTTCGGGAAAATACATTGGTAGCACGGGCCTTGGCCAGGCACGATGGTAGTTACCATGCCGGTAAATCCTGAAATTGCACCTTCTATCATAGGAATTCCACTGCTAATGCATGCCTGGTTTAGGACATATCTTGTTTCCAAATTATCTACACATGAAATAACTACATCAAAGCTTTCTATGGTGTTTGAGACGTTTTCCTGGGTTATGCTTTGAACCATGGGGACAATGCTCACCCCATCGTTTGCTGCTGCAAGTTTTTCTGCCAGAACTTTTGCTTTTTCTTTGCCTATGTCGTGCATAGTGTAAAGAATTTGCCTGGGGAGGTTTGACAAAGATACAACATCGCTATCTAGTATCGCAATATGCCCGATCCCGGCGCCGGCGAGATACGCTGCACATGGAGTACCCAGTCCGCCGGCACCTGCGATAAGCACTCTTTTCGTACTTAGAAGGGCCTGGCCTTCAGGGCCGACTTGGGGAACCATGATTTGCCTGGCATAACGCTTATCCTGATCTTGGCGCACTGTATATCCCTCCGTTTAAGTGGCACAAACAAATTGTCCTAGCAGGAATGTCTGGCTCGATCTACGGCGGCCCCAACCAAAACACCTGTGTTCTGTATCTACTTGGAGGCAAGAAAAGCCGCAATCAACCCTGCAAGAAAGATGCCGTCATATACTCCGGCACCGCCTATGGAAAGAACTCCAGGGCCTGTATGCCGCATGTCGTCAAGGTGCATTAGGTCTGCTCCTATCAAAGTGCCCACTGTACCCGAAATGTAAGCGGCTACTCCGGGATTAGTTCTGGCAAAGACCATGGCTGACAGCGCAGCCGCAAGGGGAGGCACCATGGCAGGCATGAGAATGCCTCTTCCAGGCACTGGCCGGGCCACAAGGTAGCATACGATAGATACTGCTGCAGTGGCCAGGGCAACCTGGACAAACGGGGCCCTGGGCAGAAGATACAGGCTAAAAACCAATGGTACTACTGCGCCTCCAAAGTTTATTGCCAGAACCTGTTCCTGAATAACAGGTGGGTAATAGAACAACATTGAGAACAGGGTAGGGATAGGTTGCTGCCTGACGATTCGTTCCCTCTTGATGGGTATGTTGATAATGCTGCCTATGAGCGACAACGCAAACACCATGAAAGCTCCCTGCGGTGAAAGGCCAAGGGCTTCGAAGGAGAGCGCGGCTACGTTAAGGTAGAGCAGGAAGAACAGGGCAGGAATTCCTAGAACGAGCATGATCAATATGTGTAAGGGTAGCAATCTAATCCTTCCTTCACACGAAAGTATTTTATTGGTGTAACCGGCCGGTTTTCACGGCAATCAGGCCCGGGCTCTACTCTGTGCCAGAGCCACCTTCTCTGCCACACCCGATTACTTGACCTAATTATAGGATATATGCAAACAACAAGGCATTTCAAGACGCAGAGATTTCTTACTTGGCTACAGTGTGCTCAACATTTTAATGTAGTGTAGAATGTTTACGGCAAACTGGAACCACCGGGAATTGCAGAACGATTAATGAGTTTGCAGGTTTTGGAAGGACACTTACATAACGAGGGATAAAAACTTTGGATAAAACGATTAGGCTTTATTGGGAAAGGCCATACGACACGGGTTTTTCAGCCACGGTAACTGACGTTTGGCAAGATGATGGCCGGTTGTTTCTGGTTCTCGATGCGACTCTATTTTACCCCGAAGGAGGAGGGCAGCCTTGTGACTATGGGGTGATTGTCCCTGACGTCTTGCTCCGGGAGGATTGCCTGCAGAGAATACCCGGTTGCTGCCATGACGCCGGCTCCGAGTATCAAGTCAGCAATGTATTCGAACAGGATGGCCGGATTATCCATGTCCTGGCCAACTGCAGCCATGGGTTTGGAAAAGGCCAGACGGTTCACGGCGAAATTGACTGGGAACGCAGGTTTGACTTTATGCAGCAGCACACAGGCCAGCACATCCTTTCACGGGCATTCGAAGAAATATGCGGCGCCGGCACAGTCGGGTTCCACCTGGGTAAAGATTATGTTTCGATAGATCTTGATGTCTCCTCGATTGACGACAGCTGTCTAGCTGCGGTAGAGGATCTGGCCAACCAAATCGTTTTCAGGAACCTTCCGGTTCAAGTCAAGGAATTTGAACAGCATCAGGTGCCTGACAAGATTCGCAGGCGAATTCCAACTGAGTCCGGGGCTGTGAGAATTATTTATGCAGGGGATTTCGATGCTTGTGCTTGCGGAGGAACTCACGTACATTCTACAGGCGAGGTTGGTATCATCAAGGTAAACCAGTTGGACAGGTCCCATGGCGGAGTCAGGGTGCTCTTCAGATGTGGAAAGCGGGCACTCTTGGATCTCAGGGAAAAGGAAAGAATACTCGGAGATACGGCCAGGGCTCTTTCAGTAGGTTATCAGGATCTTTCTCAGGCGGTAGTTTTACTGTCTCAGAAGGTGGCTGATTTGGACAAAGAAACAGGCCGGTTGAAGAAGGAACTTATGGAATACGAGATTGAAAGCATTGCCCGGGAGATTCAGTCAGTTGATATTGATGAGTGCATTATGGGATCAGATGGTCACAGAGTCTTGTATACGCAGGAGGGTGAGGAGGGCCAGCCGGGCCAAAAGCGGGGTTTTGCTGTTCGGCATTGCGGCGGAAAGCAGCCGGCTGAGCTCAGATACATGGCCAAAGCCATAGGAGATCTTACAGGCAAAATGGTTGTGCTGTTTTCAGTGGACCCCCAGTTTTCACTGGTTGCTGCATCGCCGGCAAATGACAACAAAGATTCTGGGGACGCCCCTGGATGTAAGAGTAAAGAGGCCAGGCTCAAAAAGGGTTTCGACGTTTCCCCTGATAAAAATGCCTCTTTGGTAGTTTCAAGATTAGCCCAGAAGTGGGGCCTTAGAGGCGGTGGGACTCCCGGACTTGCCCAGATGGGCTCAAAAAAACCTTTGGGCATGGACGAGGAAGAAATCTTAAGAGATATCGCAGATGTTGTGGGTGTACTAGAAACTTGACTCAAACTTATGCCGGCCAATGAAAAATGCACTTCACTTGTATCAGTGGCCGGCATAATCACACATATAAACGCTATTTTCGCCTGAGGACCTTTCCGGAAAACACAGGAGTATGTTTTCCCTTTTCCAAGGCTACTTTTCCGTTTACAATCACGTACTCAAGGCCGGCCGGAGGGTTATATGGCTCCTTGCCGGTGGCCGTGTCTATGAACGTTTCAGGGTTAAACACTACAAGGTCAGCCCAGTACCCGATTTCGACAAGCCCCCTTTCAGGTATTCCCATGGCTTTTGCAGGGAACCCTGTACATTTCCTGATTGCTTCTTCCAGGGAAAACAGGTTGTCTTTCCTGACAAACCGCCCTACCACCCGTGGAAATGTCCCGAAATGCCTTGGGTGAATTGGGGCTTCGGTTATGCGTCTGTCAAGGGTGAAGGCATCGGTTCCCACAGAGGCGAATGGAGCTTTTATCACTGTATGGACATCATCGATACTGATTGGCCAGGCTGCATGGACTGAGAATCCGTCTGCCGCCAAAAGCCGTATAACAAAATTAGCAAGGTCAAGCCGTTTCTCCTCGGCGTATTCTCCAAGGATCCTGCCTTCCAGGTCAGGTACAGATGGCGATTTGATTACGGTGTAGTTTTTGACTCGTTCCAAAGTCATGGCCAGTTCGGGATAGGACATTATCTTTTCGACTATGTCAGGGGTTTTTAGTTTTCCCTGGATTTCTTCACTGGACGGAAACACTGGCCTTGATTTGCGCTTTGCATTGGGTTTGCCGT
Source organism: Bacillota bacterium (assembly GCA_040766745.1). Taxonomy (GTDB): domain Bacteria; phylum Bacillota; class Sulfobacillia; order Fermentithermobacillales; family Fermentithermobacillaceae; genus JAXGPX01. Next base: position 21,649 of record JAXGPX010000003.1, on the reverse strand, counting down.
CTTTGGCCTGGTTGGGCTGGCCCACAGCCTCAAGGTGCTCCCATAGTTCCCAGGGTAGTAGTCTGATAAAAGCGCTTACCTGGGCAAATTCATATGGATAGAGGTCAACAGTGATCCGGAGGCCTTTTCGCCTTGCTTCGTCTATCATATCAAGGCTCTTATTAACTTTTCCAAAGTTCTTCTTGCCAACTGCTTTGTGGTGCGATATCTCTGCCCTTACTCCTGATTCCTCTGCTATCCTTACTACTTCTTCCACTGCCTCAAAAAGCGTGTCGCCTTCACTCTTCATATGTGAAGCGTATATGGCGTCGTGCTTTGCCAGCACCTTAGCCAATTCTACGATTTCCTCAGTAGGGGCTGAGCCACCTGGTTTGTAGCTCCTTCCAGTGGACATTCCCCAGGCACCTTCTTCAAGAGCTTGTTCCAGAATTACTTTCATAGCCCTGAGTTCTCCGGTCGTTGCTTTTCTGTTTTCAGTCCCAACCACATGGGCGCGAATCAGGCTTTGGCCTACCTGAGGAACCAGGTTCACTCCGGTTCCTGCGGCTTCGACTGCATCCAGGTACTCGCCGAAAGAATTCCAATTCCATGGCATGCTGTCGAAAGTTTTTTCGTCGATAAGGCCCTTAATCAGTCGTTCAAGCACACTGCTTCTTGTTTCCTCTTTGCATGGAGCCAGAGACCAGCCGCAGCTTCCTGCTACTTCTGTGGTGATCCCCTGGGAAATTGAGCCGGTGGCTTTCTTGTGGGCGAGTATGGAAAGGTCTGAGTGGGAATGCATGTCTATAAAGCCAGGACACACTACCATATTTGATATGTCAATTATCTTCTTGGCCTTTGCCTGACTCAAGTTTCCGATAGAAACCACTTTTCCTTTGGATATGCCAAGGTCGGCTTCAAATCGTGTTCTGCCTGTACCGTCGATTACGGTTCCGTTTTTCAGTATTAGGTCCAGCATAACCTATCCTCCTTGTGGATTTGACGGCCAATAATGTACCTAGGGATATGGAATATTTCTAGTCCCGTGCCTTTGAATCCTTGTAAGGCTACTATCAAACAGCTGTCAACCAACTGTAATTCTGTCACCTTAGAATGCCATAACTGGACTGTGAAAATGTCTCCTTCTGTAGTGGGAATCGTCGATCTTGATACCGGTACTCGCACTAGCTGGTTGATTCTAGTACCAGGTCTGGTTGAGACCTGGCGGGTTTTGATACCAGGTTTGGGCTGAAGGTGGTCGATTCTGGTACCGGGTTTCACTGAAACCTGGCCGGTTTTGGGGCCAGTAAGGCCTTCGTGAGAGCAAAAACGGGGGCTGTTTTCCTGAATTTGGGCTGAGGTGGTCGATTCTAGTGCCATGTTTGGCTGGAACCTGGCGGGTTTTGATACCAGGTTTAGTCCGAAGGTGGTCGATTCTGGTACCGGGTTAGGCTGAAACCTGGCCGGTTTGGGGCCAATAATGCTCTTAGTTTGGAGGGGGTGCGAATTATTTTGTGGTTGAGCCTTTTGGGCCAAGATGCTCAGCTGCCGGCTCGATTGTGGATTTCCCCTGCAATACTTGTCCCATGACGTAAACTTTCAGTGTTTCTTTTGTGCTGAAAAAATGTCTTCTCCTCTCATCATTTTCCCAGTCCGCAGGTGGCCATATCACTGTCCTGTAACAGACTACTATCCGACAGCTTGAAATATAATTGTTTCGTGGCTAGAATTAAATAAGATTGATACAAGACTGTATCGCAGCAGGCAGAGAAATTTCGTGCATACTGCTTTACCGCCAATACCTGTAATACCTGCCAACACAGCACTGAGTCATTGATCCTGCAGGTCATGTAGCATTAACACGGAAGGAGCGGACGCTTTGATTCAGAAAAAGGACAATGCCCGGGTGGCAGAGGCCCAGGTGGCAGAGGCCAGGGCGGCAGAGGCTGAGAATTTCAAATCCAAGGCAATTCTACCTCCGGAAGATATGGAATCCCGTCCCAAAGTGCGGCGAGCCATTCTAATGCTTGCATGGCCTGTGATAATTGAGCAGATCCTTTCAATGCTTACTCACATGGTTGACTCAGCGATGGTTGGCAGGCTCGGAGCCGAAGTTGTGGCGGGCATTTCTCTTAGCTTTCAACCAATGATGCTTGTCAACGGCGTTTTCGGCGGTATTGCCATGGGAAATACAGTCCTTGTTGCTAGGTCAGTTGGGGCAGGTGACAGAGACACTGCTTCCAGGGCAGCGTTTCAAGCGTTGATTCTTGGCCTGGGCCTGGCTGCGCTCATGGTAGTTCCAGGATGGGTGTATGCACCCAAAGTAATATCTGTTATGGGAGCAGATGCTAAGGCCCTATCCAGCGGAACAAACTACTTTAGGTGGCTTATTCCTGGCGCTCCGTTTATGCTGTCCTCTTTCATAATGGGAGGGTCGTTGAGAGGCGCAGGGGATACCCGTACCCCTATGCTGATAAACGCCGTGGCCAACATACTGAACGTATTTCTTAACTGGGTCTTCATATGGGGAAATCTTGGCGCTCCCAGAATGGAAGAGGCAGGTGCTGCTTTGGCCACCAGCATTGCCAGGCTGTTCGCATTTGCTGCCATGTTCTATGCTGCAAACAGGCCTAAGAGCATTATTCATTTCAAATGGCGTGGGTTCAAAGAGACTATGAAACTTGATTTTCCGCTAATCAAGCGGATTTTGGCCATTGGGTTTCCGGCAGCCCTCGAAAGAATGGTAATGTCTACTGCGTCTATGATTTATGCCCGGACTGTGGCGTCTCTTGGCATGGTTCCATACGCAGCCCACGTAATAAGCCTCAATGCTGAATCCATGTCCTACATGCCGGCCTTTGGGTTTTCGACAGCGGCTTCTACTATGGTTGGGCAGAATCTTGGTGCAAAGCAGCCTCATGCAGCAAAAGTATCTGCCATTGAATGCTGGAAGATGGCTGGGATTGCAATGACAGGTATGGGGGTGCTGTTCTTTCTTTTCCCGGTTGGATTCATGAAAATCTTTACCGATGACGCCAGGGTGTTCCCATATGCATACTTGACTATGAGGATCATGGCATATACACAAATTCCTGAATCAATAGGATTCGTCATGGGAGGCGCCTTGCGAGGGGCGGGGGATACCAGGGCAGTTTTGGGGATGACGTTAGCCGGAGCCTGGGGCCTGAGAGTAGGTTTGGCGCTCCTTCTAATAAGGCGGCTTGGAATGGGCCTGGAAGGAGCCTGGATAGCTATGGCAGTGGACTGGACTGTAAGAGCCGTCCTAATGATGCTGCGCTGGCGAAGCGACAAGTGGCAGAAGATCAGGGTGTAGGGCCAAGCAGCACCGAAAAAATCTATGCAATGCCTATGTGATGCCGGCTCAGTTCAGTAGCGGTATCGAACAAAAGCCACCCCTGTGGCATACCCATATATTAGCCCTTGAATTGCCTGTACTAGGGCCCAGCCGTCAGGCAGCTATTTGAGCATTTCCAGGCCGGCTGTGGAGCACAGGCAACTTGTAGCAGGCGCCCAGTACAGCCGCAATTCAACAGGCAAAAGGTTAAGGGGTGAGTTTTGTGGCAACAATTTTCTACCCTCCTACCATACCCTGGCACAGGCTCAGGCAACGGCCCCACCAGATGCTGCGCTATCTGGCAAGATTGGGCCATAAGTGCGTGTACCATGATCCCGGTACCTCGGGACGAAAATCACCTGTAAACGAAGTTGAACCCGGACTCTCGGTCTTGAGCCGGGATGCTAATCCAGCAGTGGTGCAGCCCCAGAGTCCGGTTGTTTTGTGGATTACATTACCAGACCATCACCGCCTGGCCGGTGGAATTTATGGAGAAGAACTCCTTGTTTTTGATTTGTGTGACGAACCTACAGAGGAGTTTGAGTACTGGAAACCGGGATTGGACGGGGCTTTTTCCAAGGCTTCCCTTGTGTTCGCGGCCAGCTACCTTTTGTACGAGAAATACAGGAACATCCATCCGAATGTATATTACGTACCAAACGGTGCCGACTACGAAGCGTTTCAGATTTCAGGGCTCAGGCCCAGGGATTTCCCACAGAGGCCCGGCCCTGTTGCAGGTTTTCACGGAGCCCTTGCGTCCTGGATTGACTGGAACCTGGTCTATCATGTTGCCAGGAGGCTTCCACGCTGGAACTTTGTATTTATAGGGCCCTTGCTGAACATCACCAAAGATAAGCTGCCCTATGGGCAAAATATTTTCTTCATAAAAGAAAAACCGTTTGAAGAACTTGCACGTTATGTAAACCACTTCGACGTAGGGATAATACCTTTTCAACTTAGTGAGATGACCAAATATTCAAGCCCGATCAAGTTGTACGAATACCTCGCCTGTGGAAAGCCTGTTGTATCATCTCCTATCTATGAAGTGGCTATGTGTCCTTTAACCAGAATAGCAAATACTGCAGCAGAATTTGCAGATATGCTTGAGAAGGCTCTGGCTGATTCGACTGCTAATCCTGGCCTATCGAAACGGTTCAAGTCCTGGGCAGAGAGGAACTCGTGGGAGAAACGGTCTTTGTGGGTTGACAAGATAATCAAGGATACTCTTGCAAAAGGACTTGGGTAAAGTGCTCGGATAAACGGTCATCAAGGCCATTGTAGGCAGCACTAGATCAAACAAACCCCACTAGAAGGACAAACATCCTATACAGTAGTATTTTGTAGTATGCTGTTTGGTGGCTAGACAGCCTTGTTTTGTGACCTAAACAACTACTCCGGCGTATTCCTTCTATAAAGAGAAAAGCCGGTTATGTCTGGGAGGCTTTCTTTCTGAAACAAGATACAGATACTATCGAGAAAGTCCAAAGCGGTGATCATGAGGCTTTTAGTGACCTTGTAACGAAGTATCACCGCAATGTATATAACCTGGCTTACCGGTTAACAGGAAATCGGGAAGATGCAATGGATATTACCCAGGAGGCTTTCTTAAGGGTTTTCCGTGGAATTCCTTCTTTCCAACTGGGGAAACCTTTCTTGCCCTGGGTCTACAGGATTACATGGAATTTGTGCGCAGACAGGGGACGAAAAATCGGACGAAGCTTACCTGAGGAGTCCCTTGATGGAAATGAGATTACTAGGGCAAGGGTTTCAAGCGAGGAGCCGGCCCCTGACCAAATTTATGAAAACAAGGAACTTAGAGAAACATTGAAACAAGCGGTGAACAAACTTAAGGACGGATACAGGGAACTCATAATTTTGTTCCACGTAGAAGGGCTGTCAATCAACGAAATTTCAGAGATAACCGGTATGAAAGCGACCGTGATCAAGAACAGGCTATACCGTGGACGTCAGGCATTGAAAAAAATTCTCTTAGAAGACGGTTTTAGCTGGTGAGGTGATTTTGTGTACTCTGGCAAATGTCCAGGCGAGGTTGAGCTAGAGGAGTATTTTTACGGCCAACTGCCGCCAATTAAGACAAAACTTCTAGAATATCACATGAAGAGATGTTCAAATTGCCAGGAGCGCCTTGATGAAATCAGGAGGTTCCACCAAGTCTTGAGCAACATACCTTTGGAAGAAGCTCCTTCTGAGTTATGCAGCCGCATAGTTGAATCGATCAGGATGTCAGATGCTTACATGCCATTGGATGCTGAACCAGGGCACCAGGCTGAGGCAGACGCAGTATATCCAAAGGCCGGCCCTGGTAGCCACCGGGTATTTGGTATACCGGCGTTCTCCCTGAAGATCCGTTGGGCTGCAAGCGCTGTCTTGATTCTCGTAAGTGTGGTCTTCCAATGGCGGTTTGGCGGTTACTTTAAGCCTGCCAATCAGGGCAGTTACATTCTGGGTTGGGGCGATCTAAAGCATTTTATTGAACTGCTGCAGTCTGGGGCGCTGGTCAATACTTTCAAGCAGGTTCTTACTGCTTTCAGGACTGATGGGTTTTCTGCTTTGGAGATCTTGGGTATTGCATTACCAACTCAGGTTTTGAGCGTAGTTGTGTTTAGTGGAATAGCTGCAGTAGTTTTCATAACACATTTGTGGTTTTCACGAAGCGGGGGAAAGAGAGCATGAAGAAACTTTACAGGTCCAGAAGGTACAGAGTTATCGGTGGAGTAGCGGGTGGGCTTGCCGAGTATCTCGATGTTGATATTACTATTACGCGATTGGCAATTGCAGTTATGGCGTTGGTTTTCCCAAACGTCGTTTTGGCATATGTTCTTGCCTGGATTATTGTTCCTGAGGCTCCACAATTAGCTACTAGCCCTCAGACAACTCAGCCTCAAGCAACTCAGACTGGGCACACTGATACTGTTAGCGGGCAACCCAGTACAGCGGCTTCCCCGGTTGAAGGCACCCCGGTATCCAATGGGGATGAGTCTCTCACTGCTGACGAAATTGTCATGCAGACGTCAAGTAGGGACAGTTCAAGTACTCAAACTTCGCCTGGCCATGAAGCCGGCGGCAGCCAGCGCGATAGGAACAGGCAGTTCTTCGGCTATTTTCTAATAGCAATAGGAACCCTGGTCCTCGTAAGGAAGTATGTTCCCTCCTTTTGGCTGAACCTGCCTTTCCGTTTGGTAAGGACCTGGTGGCCCGTTGTGATAATTGCCCTGGGCATAGCCCTGATTGCCAGTGCGTTGAGGAGGGACAATTAAGCTATGCTTAACCGCCTGATCAATGGAATACTTATCGTACTTGTAGGCGCGATTCTCCTCATGAATACGACAGGTACTCTACCGTGGGCAGTATGGGATGCAGCCGTAGGTTACTGGCCTATACTGATTATCGGGCTAGGAATCCAGGTAGCTCTTTCAAAATGGCGTGTACCGGGCCTGGCTCTGGCGCTAATTGTTGTATTGATAATATCAGTCTTATACCCGTACCCTGGAGGAGGTTTCTTCTCGCCTTACATGAAGAATAGGATGTTCTTCAGGCGGGCCCCAACTGGAAATCCTCTGCAATACTCCAAGGAACTTGAAGTGCCGGGAGGCCCGGAAGTATCGATCTTGGAAATGGCGCTGATAGCCCCTTCCCTTGATTTTAGAGCCCAAGGTGATCCTGCATTAAGCGCGAGTAGCTCTGAGTACGCAACTATAGGGGATCTTTCCTGGGATAGGTACGAACCGGTAGTTGAGGCCTCACAGTCCCAGAATGGCCAAAGAGTGCAGGTTACTGTAAAATCCTCTGGCAAAGAAGGGCAAGATGCAGGCAGGCAGTTTTGGGATTTGCGAATCAACCCCTCGCTTACTGCAGCAATACAGGTATCCGGTGGAGTTGCAGACCTTAATCTTGACCTGGACTCTTTTTTTGCTGAAAAGCTCATTGTAGCGGCCGGGGTGACTAACGTTGAGATTAGGTGTGGGCTGAGTGGCAAAGAGACTGATATTGCCATTTCCGGCGGTATAGCTAATGTAGAGATGGAGGTGCCCGAAACGGCCGGTCTAAAGGTTACTGTTTCAGGCCCGCCTTTGGTTACACGGCTAAACTTTGGAAACCTAGGCCTTGTAAAACAAGGTAATTCATGGTTTTCGAAAGATTACTCAAGTGCCTCTACTAAAATTAATGTTGAGGTCTCATGCGGAGCAGGCAAGGTAACTCTTAGAAAGGCGCCATAGCCGCACCAAGACCGAGCCTGGTTTCCATCTGCACCTATCATCCTCATGCTTATCTCATTGTTCATCCTATGACTTTTTCTGGGGCACCCTACTGCTGTTCCGGCGGCCTAACGAGTATTTCTGCGCCCAAGTGGTTATATTACGTTAAGACTGTTGGGATATGTTCCCAAAGGATAGGGAAAGCCAATTGGCCGAAGGTGGTAGTGACAACTCATGCGCGTAGGTGTTCCGAGATGCCTAAGTTTTTATTATCTATTTTCTTTTTACCGCACATTCTTGCGGGAACTAGGGATCGACTTTGCTGAAACCTCTGTTTCGACGCTCAGGGATTTGGATAATCTCAGGCTTTGCCCTACTGATGAGCCATGCGTGTCAGTAAAGGTAGCCTTTTCTCATTCTGCAAATCTACTGGCACAAGGTGTAGATGCCTTGTTTGTGCCAACGGTAGTATCTATAGAGAGGGATAACTACTGCTGCCCAAAGATGATGGGCCTGCCTTCTATGTTGAAAGCAGCTTTTGAACTTTCAGATTCCCAGATGATAAGCCCTTTGATTGACTTCAAAGACAACCCTTACACATGGCCGGCTACTTGGATTCAAGCAGGTATGGATATGGGGGTAAGGAACAAGCGGAAGGTTCGCAGCGCATTAAGAAAAGGGATAGAAGCATGGAGAGGCACGGACAGGAAGATGCATCAATTTTTACTGCCAGCAAGTGCTTTTTTGGACAATCCCAGGCCGGCGCCAGAGTTTAGGACTCGCAGCGAAGTTGATACCAGGCCTGTGACTGCCGTAATGGGCCATGCCTATATATTGAATGATACTTTCGGGAAGACCATTATCCGGTATGCATTAGAACACGGGCCTGTTATATTTCCTGAGATGGTATCGAGGGAAAGTTCACGTAAGTGCACAGAAACGATTTTTGAAGGTGAAAAGATGTGGACCTTTGAAGGCCATATCCTTGGATCGTGCCTCCACTTAATTCGAACACACACAATTGACAGGCTGATTCTGGCCACAGCTTTCTCTTGTGGGCCTCTTTCCATAATAGAGAACTACATTATGCAAGAAGCAGACAAATACAGAATCCCCCTCTTGTATTTGTCTGTAGATGAACATACAGGTGAAGCAGGCCTGATTACCAGGCTGGAAGCGTTCATGGATGCCTGCAAGGGGCGGCAGCACGCATTCAAACAAGCAAAAGATGTGCCGATTTGTGATTCTTCCAGGGCTTTGCACCGGCAATCTGCCTTTACCCAATCCAGAGGGCTAATCGCACCTTGCCGCGAGCCTATAGGTATTGTCAACATGGGCCACCTTGATATTGCAGTTCAAGCTCTCCTGGGTGGACTGGGGGTAGATGTGAAAATCGCAGGGAGCCTGTCTGACGACATAGTGAACTCAGGAAAGGAATTAGCTCCTGAGTTTATCTGTTATCCCATGGTTACACTCATAGGGCAGATGCGTTCCCTAATTGAGCAGGGGGTTTCCAGGATAATCATGGTTCAGGGAAAGGGCAAGTGCAGGCTTGGTTGGTACGCCCAGATTATGGAGGAAATCCTAAACCGGGCAGGGTTTACTGTCCAGGTTTTTGCTACAGATTCACCGTTTCCATGGCGGGCTAACGGCAGAAACTTTCTGGAGCGGTGGAAGCAAATTGTAGGGGCACCCAGGGCTTCGACAGTTGCCAGAGCCGCGGCCCTTGCAGTCCGGAAACAATCTATGGCTGACAAAGCCGGTGATATTTTGCGGGAAGTCAGGGCAAGGGAGGTTGTGAGGGGATCAGGCGACAGGAGGCATAAAGAGTTTCTGCATGAACTACGCCTGGCTGCAGGTTTCTTTGATTCAGATAACGCCTTTAGGCGATACAGCCGTGACATGAAGAACATTCCCTTAATTACACAAGAACCTTTGAAAATAGCATTAGTCGGCGAGATTTACGTAGTTAATGAGCCCTTTGTTAACAAGGACGTTGAGAAGATCCTTGGGTCCTTGGAGCAACGGGTGAGAGTCTACAGGAGGCTTGACGTAACCAGTTGGCTGGGCTCCCACTTGCTAAAGACTCCGGGGGCGGTCCTGTGCCACCGCCGTGTGGTTAAGGCAGCCAATGACTACATTCCAGTGAGCGTAGGAGGCCACGGGCAGGAATCCATAGGCGAAACCATTCTTGCCAAGAAATCCGGAATGGATGGAGTTCTTCACCTGTTTCCGTTTACGTGCATGCCTGAAATTATCGCTCAGAACATTCTTGTACGGGTTTCACATGACCTGGACATACCGGTTCTGTCACTGATGATTTCTGAGCAAACCGGTGTAGCCGGCATGAGAACACGGCTGGAGGCGTTTTGTGATCTTCTGTATGGAAGGAGAAAGAGTTTAGCAGGACTATGAGTAAAATCAACCGTTTCTTGGGGGTAGATGTGGGCAGCGTAACCACAAAAATAGTACTCATTTATGAAGACGGGAACGTAGCTTTTGAAGATTATATGCGCAATGAAGGAGGGCCGATTCTTGCCCTTCAGAACTGCTTTAAGAACCTTCTGGAACAAGGATTAATTGATTCAATCCGAATGGTAGGTACTACAGGGTCAGGAAGGGAGCTTGCAAGGGTTATCATAGGTGCTGATACTGTTAAGAATGAGATTTCAAGCCATGCTAAGGCAGCGTCTTTTATGTTTCCGGATGTAGGTACCGTTATTGATATTGGAGGGCAGGATTCAAAAATCATATTCTTCAAGGACGGTTACCCTGTTGGCTTCAATATGAACACGGTCTGCGCTGCCGGCACCGGTTCTTTTCTTGATCATCAGGCTTCTAGGCTTGGTGTTTCAATAGGGGAGTTTGGAGGCCTGGCCCTAAAATCGGATTCCCCTTCAAGGATTGCAGGCCGTTGCGGAGTATTCGCCGAGTCAGACCTGATTCACAAGCAACAGTTAGGATACAGGAAAGAAAACTTGATTGCAGGGTTGTGCCTTGCCCTGGCCACTAACTATATGACAAACGTAGCACGAGGCCAGCCTATTAGAGACAGGGTTCTGTTTCAGGGCGGGGTTGCTGCTAATTCAGGTATGTTGTGGGCTTTCAAGCAGAAAATCGGCCGTGAAATAACAGTGCCGCCTCACTTCAAGGTTATGGGAGCCTGGGGCGCGGCCCTTTTTGCCCGGGATAGGTATTTTGAAACGAAGGGCTCTACCAAATTCCGACAGGTTGATAGGATAGCATCTCTTAATGCCCAAACCAGGGGGTTTGTGTGTAACGATTGTGGCAATGCTTGCGAAATGCAGGAGATCCTAATAGACGGCATGCTTTCGGCCAGGTGGGGTTCGCGATGCGGCAAATGGGACGACTTATCAGTATCCCCAAGGGGTAAGCGACAGCAGCAAGCTGCTGGGCAGAGTTTTCAATAAAACCCTCAGTGAACACGATATAGACTGTGGTAAGATTACCACAAAGCCTTACAAAGAAGTTTTGCCTGAAGAGGCTGAACTATCGTATCTGGTAGGGCGGGATATCGAAATACAAGAAACCTTGCCGGGGGACGACTATGCTCAAAATTGTTCATGCTGCTGACATACATGCGGGAAGGCCCCTTTCCCTTGAACTGGATAAAGAACGAGGATACATACGAAGACGTGAAATAGAAACAAGCTTGTGGCGAATAGTTGAGTTTGCAGAAGAAGAAAAAGCCGGAATTTTGCTTATCGCCGGGGACCTTTTTGAACACCGTTATACTCGCCCTTCGTGGGTGAAGGATGTTTCAATGTTGTTTACCACGATTCCAGAGACGCACATATTCATATCGCCTGGCAACCACGACCCCTTGCTTCCTGATTCCTTGTACCGCAGTGTAGAATGGCCCAAGAACGTGGCTGTATTTTCGTCTACCAGGCCTACCGGGGTGTCTTTGGATGAACTTGGAGTGGATGTATATGGCATTGGGTGGACTTCTCATACAGAGAGAAGCCGTCTTCTTGAGGGGTTTAGGGTCGAGCGGCCGGACCGCTTGAATATCGTATTGGCCCACGGAGATCTGTATGAAAACTCAGCGTACCTGCCAATGACTCAGTCTGATATTGTACGCTCAGGAGCAGATTATTTTGCCTTGGGACATATCCACACACCTGTATTCAGGGATATTGGCCAATCAAAAGTGGTATACCCTGGATGCCCTGAACCGCTTGACTTCGGCGATGAAGGAAAGCGGGGGATTTCCCTTGTTACGTGGCCTGGCACAAAGTCACCTGGAACCTCCGGTGTTTCGGCCGAGTTTGTGCCAATGGCCTCTAGGGAGGTAAGGAAGGCCGAGGTTGATGTAACAGGCATTGATACAGGTGAGAAGATTAGAAATGCGATTTTAGCAGTTGGCAGTCCTGAGATGCGCAAGAGAGACATGTTGAAGGTAGTATTGACCGGCAGAATTGACCTTGATCTTGCCCTGGATTTGGACATGCTTGAACATGAGTTCAGAGATGATTTCTTCTGCCTTCGATTGGTGTCTGAGTTTATTCCTGATTATGACCTAAAACCCCTAATGGACCCTTCAAACCAGAGCCTTGAGGCCAGATTTGTACGAAAACAGCTTGAACTTGAGCGTAAGGCCAGGGAAGACGAGGATGCCCGGGCCGCCCGTGTAGCCAACCTGGCTATGTACTACGGCCTTGATGCCCTCAGGCAGGGTGAGGTTTTTACCGGAAGGAGGATGGCTTGAGTTGAAACTCAGAAGCCTTCTGCCAACTGCTTTTGGCAGATTTCACGCGAAGGAGCCCATTGTGCTGAAAGACGGGCTTAACATAATTTCAGGTGATAACGAGAGCGGAAAGACAACCCTTGGCGCGTTTATCTCAGGCATGTTTTACGGTTTCAAGAAAGAGGGTAGGACCCGAATATCCAGGACCCCTGAATTCGAGCGATACAGGCCGTGGGCAGGCCAGGAGTACAGAGGTACTCTTGTGTATGAGGACAGTGGACGGGTTTACCGTGTAGAAAGATGGTTTGATCCGGATACTGTAAAGATATACGACGACGTTACAGGCGAAGAAATAACTTCTGATTTCAACCAGGATTCCCGCAAAGAGTACGATTTTGCTGAGACTCACCTAGGGCTTTCCGCAAAGGAATTTCGCAACACTGTTTGGATCGGCCAACTTGAATGTGCCCAGGATAGCGATCTTAGCCTCGAAATCCAGGGGAAACTTGAAAACATACTTCAGGGCGGAGGCGAGGATCTTTCCTTCATTAAAGCTCTTTCGGCTTTGAACTTGGAAAAGGGCAAGATCAAGACTCCTCGCAGCACTCGTGCCAGGCTTGATGTTGTGCAGGAGCAGATAGCGGAACTTGAGGCTGAGCTAAGTGACGCCATTGAAAGAGAAGCCTCAGTAAGGGCTACTTTGGTCCAGCTTCGTGATTTGCGTCTTGAAGAAGAAGCACTTGGGAACGAAGCCGGCAAAGCGGCGGCTCGAGCTGATTGTATCAGGGCGTCTTTGCTCCGCAGGGTTATTTCAAGTGTGCATGTCCTCGAGGGCCAAATCAGGGATCTCCGGGACAAGATTGAGCTTATGGAATGGGCAAAGGATATTCCTGACGGCCTTGAAGAAAGGGCTGCCAGGCTTTACAGAGACCAGGAGAGTATTGCCTCTAGAATCGCAGAAGTCCAGGATGAACTTGGGAAACTTGCTGAGAAGAAGCAAGAGCTTTCATCGGCAATAGCAGAATACAGGCCTGTTCTTGCCACAGGGCTTGATGAGGCCGAAGTCTCGGGTTTGCACTCGAGGTATCTTGCGTGCAAGGCAAGTGCTGCCAGAGGTGAGAGGCATGCAACTGAGGCAAGGAGAGAACTGCGGAAGCTAGAAGAGCAGGGTAGGGGCCTTAGCCCTTTTGATCATGAGGCAGGAGATAATCTGGTAGCCCGGGCCGAAGAACTTCAAAGTATTGTGAGCCTGGCTGAAAAAGAGAAGTCCAGATGCGACCTGGAAGTTGAAAGGGCACGGGCCGGTGTTGCCCAGGCCAGTGTATCTGGTGCTATAGGCTGGCTATATGCACTGTCCCTCGGTGTATTGGGCATTGCTATTGTCCTTACCATAATGGGGTTTTCTACGGCCATACCCGCTTTTGGCATATCCTTGCTGGTTTTTGGGATTGGGTCGTACCGGCACCGTAAAGTGCTTTACATAAAGTCCCAGGCCCAGGAAGAACTTAGCCAAAAGAAGGCCCTAGCCGAGGAGCAGTCGTTAAGGGTTGTTAATGCCGAGAAGATTCTATCGGAATTTCTTACCCTTCAAGGCGTTCGGTCAGTAGAGGAATTACGTATCAGGATAGGCGAAATCACCTCGTTTTTCGGCCGCCTGAATAATGCCAAGGAGCAGTATGAGATAGCCCACAGGTACTGGTTCGAGTCTTCACAGGAATTCTCGGGTGTTGAAAAGCAGTTGACCTCAGCTTTAATTGCAGCTGGGTGTCTGCGTCCAGGCCAGGCTATTACCGATAAGGCTGTTGAGTCCCTGAAAGCCAAGCTTTGTGAAGTGTCTGAACTTACTGCTGAAATGAAGAACCTTGTGGGTCGAATAGATGAGTTTACCGGCGTTGCCGCTCAATTTGAGAGCAAAAGGAAGGATTTCCTCCAGCAGGAACAGCGGCTCTTGGATTTGGCCGGCGTTATGTCCAGAGACGAACTCAATGAGAAGATAGCCGTTCATGAAGAGTACACGAAAAGCCAGGATACTCTTGGGCACCTCAGGGAAAAAGTTGCTGCCGTTTTGGCTGGAAGGCGCCTTGAAGATCTTGAGACTGAGCTCTCTGAACTCGAGGGTAACCTTGGCCCTGATGCACAGTCTTTGTTTGCAGATTCTGTTGGTGATGGGGTTTCGGTGAATTCTCCGGCTGCAGTTGGAGTTGAGGCCGGTACAGATAGTTTGTCTGAAAAGGATTATCAGGATGCCCTGAAGCACCTGGATGAGATCAAAATGCGTTTAGGTGGGATACGCACACAATCAGCGGCCATGGAGAAAGAGGTCAACCTCAGACAGCGTGAAGGCAGGCCAGTTTACGCAATCGAGGAAGATCTGTCCAGAGTGAGGGCAGAAGAGAAGAGACTCTCTGAAGATAGGGACGCCCTTGAACTGGCAGTGGGCACTTTAGAGGATCTTTCCAGGAATCTAAGAAGGGAATTCGCTCCTGCTCTCAATGAAAGGGTAGGCGAGATCTTGAAGGAGATAACAGGCGGAAGGTACCTGGATGTGAGGGTATCGCCTGATCTTGAGATGAGCGTGATTCATCCTGGGGGCAAAAAACAGACTCCTATTGCTGCCCTTTCCGGGGGGACCATTGATCAGTGTTACTTTGCCTTACGTGTAGCCATTGCTGAACTCATAGTGAATAAGGAAGAGTTTCCGTTTTTTCTCGATGATTCGTTTGTCCAGTACGATGACAAGAGGCTTGAAGGGGCTTTGGGAACCATAGCTGATCTTTCAAAGCGCCACCAGATTCTGCTTTTCTCTTGCCATGGTCGTGAGCTGGAGATAGCAAGCAGGATGGGCATTGGGTGTAACTTGGTCAGGCTTTAGGCCAGGCGCCTTCTACCCCATCATTTAGCGAGACTTGCATTGGGTGTAACTTGGTCAGGCTTTGGGCTAGGTATGTTGGTTGCTGTATTTATCCCTAACAATTGGTGAGGGCCTTTGGATGCAGCATAAACCGCCAGAGGTAATCCTTGGCTTCACCTGCGTAACCTATGCCGATTCTTGGGGTTCTGACTATCTCGAGTTCGCCGGTTACTTTGTGAGAAGCGGGCGGCTCGGCGATGTAGAGGTTACCGGTTATGAGATCGGCTCCGTTTTCCTTTTTTGTTATACCCATTGCCTGGCATAGTCTGCCCGGGCCAGACGCTAGAGGTAGCCTGCCTTTTCTTCGCTTGAGCATGAGGCTTTCGCCCAGCACCGGTTCTATGGATCGTATGAGAACTGCGTGGGGGCTTCCTTCTTGAGACACAACTACATTGAAGCAATAGTGCATTCCGTAAGTGAAGTAAACATAAGCGATTCCTGGCGGGCCGTACATGACCTCATTCCGCTTGGTCCTGCGCATGTTATATGCATGGCATGCTTTGTCTTCGGGCCCGGCGTATGCTTCTACTTCGGTGATTATGCCTGCTAAAGGGCCATTGCAGGTCTCACCTCCTGCTAAAGGGCCATTACGAGTGTCGCTTCCATTACAGGTATTGCCGCCGGCTTCATTTCCGGCCTCATGAACCAGCAATAGCCCCAGAAGATCGGGACAGACGTCAAGGGTGTGGCGGGAATAGAATTCTCTCGGAAGGCGCACAAGTCTATCCAGGGCTTCCCCGGTGATTGGGCCCTTAGAACTAAAGAACGCATTTATATCTTTGGACCTGTACTTTAATGGATTTTTCATGTAGCTTAAGTATAGCCTTAAACGGCATTTGTTTCAGCTTTCTGCCCCTGCATTATCACATTGAAGACGGGTAGGTTTCTTTCAGGTTTCTCTCTGAATGGATTTTAAGGGAGGTCATATTGATGGCAGACAATACCCAAAAAGTCAAGGCGGTTTTAGCTCATGCCGGTATCTCATACACCAATTCAGACGATAAGGAAATTAGGATCGAGACAGGGGGCCCAAGCCCAATGGATTTGCTCCTGATGGCTGTTGCCGGATGCAGCGGGCTTACTCTCGGATCCTTACTTGAGCGAGACGGATTGAGTCCCGAGAAGTTGGAACTAACTGTTGAAGGGATAAAGAACCAGGAACGTCCCAGGAAGTATACGAAAATCTTTATAAAGTACGATATTCGCTGCCAGGGCCTTATCGAAGAGGCTTTGGATAAGTACCTGAAGATTACTGAAAGAGTTTGCCCTGTGGTTCAGTCGCTTAGTGCTGAGTGTGATTTCACCTATACTCTGAATCAGTAGAGTCATAAGCGTAAGGTGGCCCACGATATAGGCCATTTGTGTTTGATTTTAGTCGGGCGGAAGGCTCAGTGGTCTACCACATAGGCCACTTCAGCTGGGTTTCAGCGGTTTGGAGGGCTTAGTGGCCTACCGCATAGGCCACTTCGGCAGGGTTTAAGCGGTTTGGAGGGTTTAGTGGCCTACCACATAGGCCACTTCAGCTGGGTTTCAGCGGTTTGTGAGGCTTAGTGGCCTGCCACATAGGCCACTTCGGCCGGGTTCCACCGGTTTGGAGGGTTTAGTGGCCTACCACATAGGCCACTTCGGCAGGGTTCCACCGGTTTGGAGGGCTTAGTGGCCTACCGCATAGGCCACTTCGGCAGGGTTCCACCGGTTTGGAGGGCTTAGTGGCCTACCACATAGGCCACTTCAGCAGGTTCCACCGGTTTGGAGGGCTTAGTAGCCTACCACATAGGCCACTTCGGCAGGGTTCCACCGGTTTGTGAGGCCCAGTGGCCTACCGCATAGGCCACTTCAGCTGGGTTTCAGCGGTTTGGAGGGTTTAGTGGCCTACCACATAGGCCACTTCGGCGTCATGAGAAAATGTAGGCTTGGTGGGTGCATTTCCGGTCTAGGAAGATTTGGCCTGGAGGATTTCCAGGCATGCCTTGAATGAGTTAATCTAGGTAGGCAAGGTCGAGCCAAGGCTTCAATCGACATAGGTTATGACATATGAACCATGATCCATGGAGGCGGTTTTCATGAAACCAGTTCCGATAGGGGCTAGAGGTACCAAATCTGTCGAGGTGACCGAAAGCACTCTGGCTTCCTTTACAGGAAGCGGTGCAGTAGACGTTTTCTCCACTCCTAATCTTGTGCTCCTTATGGAAGAGGCTTGTGTTGAAGCAATCAGGGATTATCTTGAAGAAGGGGAGACAACAGTAGGCACACTTGTTGACATCAACCACCTGGCTGCAACACCTCCTGGACTTCAGGTGACAGCCACTGGTATACTTACTCAAGTTGAAGGAAGAAAACTTGTGTTTCAAGTTGAAGCTTACGATGACGTAGAAAAAGTGGGTGAAGGCATCCACGAAAGGTTCTTGGTTCATCGAGAAAAATTCACTGCAAAATCTCTTCGCAAGGCAGATATCCACAAGGAATAGACATATATGGTGTCGAACGCTAAACTACGGCCCATATATAGTGCCAACAGATGTTCGGGTTGCCTTAATCTGGAGAATAACTTGATTCTGGCAACCCCCAGCATGAGCGGCCTGGCTCATTGAATCACACCGATTGTGCTGTCCTGAGTAAAGCCGGTTCTTCGTTGTGGGCGTATTGGGTGAAAGGCTTAAGGGGTCCAAAGTAGTTTTAAGATCCTTAGCATCAACCTGTACCCCTTGCCCGTAGGTGCAGTAGTTAGGGACAGGCTCCGGAATCGCAGAGTGTTTGAAAGGGCCGGGTTGTGAGCTCATGTGCAAGGATTACAGGCCAGAATCTATCACTGAGGTGGAATGCTCTTTTGAAATGTCCTTTTTGCGGGTACCTTGACTCGCGGGTGCTAGAGTCGCGTACCACCGAGGAAATGACAGCTGTGAGAAGGCGCCGGGAATGCCCTGAATGTGGCAGGCGCTTTACCACCTATGAACGGCTTGAAGAACAACCCCTGATAGTTGTAAAGAAAGACGGTCGAAGGGAGTTCTTCTCCAGGCAGAAACTTCTATCAGGCATGCTTAGGGCATGTGAGAAAAGGCCTACACCGCTTGAGGTATTGGAACAGGCTTCTTTTGAGGTGGAAAGAGCCATACGGGAGAGCGGAAAGGGCGAAGTGACTTCCAAAGAGATAGGCGAGCTTGTAATGGAGAAACTTAAGGTGATCGATGACGTTGCCTATGTCAGGTTCGCATCGGTTTACCGGGAATTTAGGGACGTAGACGGCTTCAGGCAAGAAGTGGAGCGGATCCTGGCAGAAAAGGGGCGCAGCGGACAATAGTTTGTACAATCGATTTGCCCAGATGCCGAAAATGGGGCAAAGGGTCAAGGGCATGAATATGGGTGATGTTGATCAGGGATCTGTACAAGCCTTCGTTGCAACTGATTGCTGCCCCAGTCAGATTTGAGTTACTTGGGAGGAAATTGAATGTCGGAAAAGAGGCAAGTCTTGGAACCGGAGTTTTCTGAAAATGCCATTGCTGTGCTGCAGCGACGCTATCTTCGCAAAGACGCAACTGGAAAACCTATTGAGACTGCAAATGATATGTTCTGGCGGGTAGCCAGGAATATTGCTTTAATGGATATGCTTTACGATTCACGGGTTTATTCCGGCAAGGGGCCTGGCACTTCGAGTGATAAAACAGGCAGCAGAGCGGTCCGGGGAGCAAAAACCACTAAGGAGGCCGAATCCGAAGGCTCGAAAGATGCTGCTGCAGGCAATTCTGAAACCGCAGCAGATCTCAACAAGGGAGGTTCCGGTGTTAAGGATTCGAAAACCGGGTTACAAGGTATAACCGATAATGACTGGGCCACTTTGAAGATGGCATTTGAAAGGCTTGAGTCAAAGGGATTAAAGAAAGTCTCCTGGGATGAAATGAAGCAGCTTGCCGGTGCTAACCAGGATTACATATTGGAAAGGGCACAAGAGTTTTACCGGTCTATGATTGAGCACAAGTTTATGCCTAACTCCCCTGCGCTTATGAATGCAGGGCGTGATTTACAGCAGCTTTCTGCTTGCTTTGTGCTGCCTGTGGACGATTCAATGGGCAGTATATTTGACTCACTGAAGCACGCAGCACTGATTCACCAGTCAGGCGGCGGGACCGGTTTTAGTTTTTCCAGGCTGCGTCCAAAGAACGATGTTGTTCGGTCTACAGGAGGAGTGGCGTCAGGGCCTGTATCTTTCATGAAGGTTTTCAACTCGGCAACTGAAGCAGTAAAGCAAGGCGGAGTGCGCCGCGGCGCTAACATGGGGATATTGCGGATTGATCACCCTGACATACTGGAGTTCATTACTTGCAAGACTGATACAAAAGAGCTTACTAACTTTAACATTTCCGTTGGTATCACAGAGAAGTTTATGGAAGCAGTTGAGGCAGGCGAAGATTATGAGCTGGTCAATCCCAGGAATGGCAAGGTTACCGGCAAACTCAATGCCAGAGAGGTATTTGAGAAAGTTGTTGACCAGGCATGGCGCAACGGCGAGCCCGGGATTGTGTTCCTCGACCGCTTGAACAGGGACAACCCTACGCCTGGGATAGGTGAGATTGAGAGCACTAACCCTTGTGGCGAACAGCCCTTGCTTCCATACGAAGCATGCTGCCTGGGTTCGATTAATCTGGGTGCTTTCACAAAATCTATCTGGGAGCTAACGGATTCAGCCAATATCAAGCCGGAAAGCCTTGTAGACTGGGAAGGAATGGGCGAAGCAGTAAAGACCGGTGTTCATTTTTTGGATAACTTGATCGACGCAAACAAGTACCCGCTGCCGGAAATAGACGATATGGCCCACGGTAACAGAAAGATTGGCCTGGGAGTAATGGGCTGGGCTGATATGCTGCTGGACCTTGGAATTCCATATAATTCTCAAGAGGCTGTCAAACTTGCCGAGCGAGTCATGGAGTTCATCGAGAAACAGTCTCTTGAAGCGTCCAAAGGGCTTGCACAAACCCGGGGAGTGTTTGCTAACTGGGAGAAGAGTATTTATGCCGAGAAAGGCATTAAGGTTCGAAATGCCACCACTACAACTATTGCCCCTACTGGTACCATAAGCATCATAGCAGGTGCGTCGTCGGGAATAGAGCCGCTATTCAGCATAGCTTTCACCAGAAACGTGCTTGACAACAAGAAATTGGTGGAAGTGAACCCGGGGTTCGAAAGGGTAGCCAGGGCAATGGGTTTCTATAGCGATGAGCTCATGGAGAAGATTGCAGAACATGGTACTGTAGATGATGTTTCGGAAGTGCCTGATGAGGTACGCCGTGTTTTCGTTACTGCCCATGAGATTACTCCTGAGTGGCACGTTCAGATGCAGGCGGCTTTCCAGAAGTTCACTCATAACGCTGTTTCAAAAACGGTTAATTTCAGCCGCGAGGCTACAAGGGAAGACGTAAAAGACGTTTTCCTCAAGGCTTACAGGCTTGGGTGCAAGGGGGTCACAGTTTACAGAGACGGCAGCCGGGAAGAGCAGGTGCTGACAGTAGGTGCCAAGGCAGATTCCAAGACTGATTCCACCCTTGGGTTGGGCGGATCTGAGCAGGGGGAAGATGAAACGGGTTCGGTTTTAGAGTCGGGCAAGAAGGCCAGGGTAAACGGAGTTTGGGGCAGGATCAGGCCAATTGAACGCCCTGATACCCTTGAAGGGTTTACCACAGCTAAAGAGACTCCAGTGGGCAAATTATTCCTTACTCTGAATACTCTAGAAGGGCACCCGGTTGAGCTCTTCGCACAGATTGGCAAAGCAGGCAGTGATGTGGCAGCTTTCACCGAAGCCATTGCAAGAATGGTATCAATAGCCCTTAGGTCTGGAGTGGAGCCCCAGGAAATTGCCGATCAGCTTATGGGCATAGGCGGTTCAAGGAGCATAGGGTTCGGCCCCAACAGGGTCCGCTCGGTGCCTGATGCCATGGGCCAGTTTATTGATGAGTATGTGAATCATATAAGAAAACCGGAAGGTGAGCCTGAAGGCGAATCTCACCCACGACAGGATGAGCTGCCTCTTCTTCCGGGAAAGAAGTTCAGCCTTTGCCCGTCTTGCGGCACATGGAACCTGGTTCACGTAGAAGGGTGCCTGAAGTGCCTAGCGTGCGGGTACAGCGAATGTTGAGATAGGTTTATGTACTGGCATCTCTTGCCGGTTAGCGGTTTCGTTGTCGTGTATATGTTGAACTAGATAGCAGTTGAACGTTGCCAAGAACAAGGAACAGCACGGACAGGTTGTACTAATACCAGTGTACCGAGAGTATGGAAACACGCTTGTGTGGGGGGCGGGAGTAAACCGCCCCCCGATTTGGAGGTGTCGTTACTTTGTGCGAGGTACACAAGCCGGTGTGCGATAAACCACCCGGCCTTCGTGGTTGGCTAGAACGGCCATTATACGTGCAGAACCTGTTGTTCACTGGATTTGCGGCCTGCCTGGCCTTTCTTGCCTTTGCTCCACTGCCAAACATTAGCCTGTC